>JANQJC010000079.1 GCA_028281825.1 Flavobacteriales bacterium | reverse complement strand
CCCCTGTAAGTTATTGTCTTACAAGGGCTTTACTTTTCGTGTTGAGGTCGCGAGCGGATTCGAACCGCTGTACGAGGTTTTGCAGACCTCTGCCTAGCCGCTCGGCCACGCGACCCAGTTTTGTTGAGGCTGCGAAAATACTAATATTTTCGTTACCCAACGCGGCTTTTTACTCTCTTCTGCTTTCCCAGGTTACACTGCATTGCCCAACAGGGCCATTCACAGGTGGATTGTACTTGGTGAGCTTCACTTTATACTTCGCTTTTTTGGTGACATTTTCCGCTAATGCATTGCCTATCCTGCGCACTACGTCTTCTATCAATTTGGAGCGGATGGCCATCTCAGCCTTAACTATTTCATAAACCTGTACATAGTCAACAGTATCACCTAGCTTATCTGTAAGGGCAGCCTCTGTATAATCTGTATCTATGTATACATCCACGCGGTAGTGGCCACCAATCCTGGCTTCCTCTTCCAGGCATCCATGATAAGCGTATAGTTTTATTCCCTCAACAGCTATTTGTCCCATTGTAATCTTAATTAGAGACGCAAAAATTTTACGTTTTTACGAATTATGGTAGTTTCTGTAATGCCGTTTCTATCCGGTTTATCGTTTCGTCCTGGCCTAAAAGCTCCGTCATCTCAAACAATACGGGCCCACCAGGTTGTCCGCTTAGCACCACCCGAAACAATTGCATCACATGACCAGGGTTTATCTCCAAACTTTCAGCCGTGTTCTTAAAAGTTGCTTCCAAGTCTTCCGCTTTCCAACCATCAAGTGCTTTAAAATTCTCTACCAGCTTATTCAAGAACTGTGGGACAAATTCCTTCCATCGCTTAGAGATTACCTTTTCATCGTAGCTTTCAGGTAATTGAAAAAAGAAACTACCCAAATCCCAAAACTCACTGACAAAATAGGCTTTCTCTTTTATCAAACCCGTTACTTTGGTTACATAGGTCTTATCCGCTTCAACACCCCTGCTTTGAAGGTCTTGCATGAAAATCTCAGCCAACTCGCCGTCATTTTTCATTCGCAGATATTGTTGGTTGTACCATTTAGCCTTGTCAGGGTCAAATTTTGCTCCTGCTTTGCCAACTCTTTCTAGCGAAAAAGCTTGCACTAACTCTTCTAATGGAAATATCTCTTGCGGTGTTCCCGGGTTCCATCCTAAGAATGCCAATATATTCACTACTGCATCAGGGAAATAGCCTGACTCACGATATCCTGATGAGATATCACCTGTGTCTGGCGCTTTCCACTCCAGCGGAAATACAGGAAAACCTCCCTTATCGCCATCGCGCTTGCTGAGCTTACCATTGCCATCAGGCTTTAATATCAAAGGCAAGTGCGCAAATTCAGGCATTGAGTCTTCCCAGCCCAAGTATTTATATAATAACACATGCAAAGGTGCTGATGGTAACCACTCTTCACCGCGAATTACATGGGTTACTTTCATCGCGTGGTCATCCACTACATTAGCTAGGTGGTAGGTAGGCATACCATCGCTCTTGAAGAGCACCTTATCATCCACCTGCGCTGAATTGAATAATACCCATCCACGAATGATGTCTTTTACCCTGATTTCTTCCTTGCGGGGCACTTTCAGGCGTATCACATAGTTCTCATCACTTTCAATCCTCTTGTTCACCTCATCTTCAGAAAGTGTCAAGGAGTTTTTCATATTTTGGCGGGTAACGGCATTATATGAACTGGTCATTTTAGCTGCTTCCATGCGTTTGCGCATCTCATCCAGTTCCTCGGGTGTGTCAAAGGCATAATAGGCAAAACCGTCCTTCACCAGCTGTTCAGCATATTGGCGATAACTATCCTTGCGCTCACTCTGGCGATAGGGAGCAAAAGGCCCTCCAATTTTTACCCCTTCATCGTAATTCATACCCAACCAGTTAAGAGCCTCGATAATATATTCTTCGGCACCGGGTACAAAGCGGGTTTGGTCAGTATCTTCCACCCGCAGCAAAAACTTGCCGCCATGCTTCTTCGCAAAAAGGTAATTATATAAAGCGGTACGTACACCACCTATGTGCAGAGGCCCTGTGGGGCTGGGAGCAAAACGAACCCTTACTTCTCTGTTTTCCATGTCTACTTAAAATTCAGGTGGCAAAGATATTAGTTTGATTGGAGTGAACATACCAAACTCGATAAAAGCACAAAAAGCAATTAATCTCAGCGATGTCCGTTATTCCCTCGTTTTATTATTATGCATTAATTCTATGAAGACTGGTATCTACTTTTCTTTATTCGTTATTATTATCTCACTCACAGCTTGCAAAAAGTATGAAGAAAGCCCGTGGTTAAGTTTCAGAACAGCAGAAGCTAGAATTTGTGGCAAATGGACCGTTGAGAACTACTATGAGAATGGTGCCGACCGTTTCAAAGATTTTGAGGGTGAGCCCCTGTATTGCTCACAATATGAGTTTACTGATGTAAATCATGCATCTGAATCTATTTATACCACTGTTATTTCAGGGTGCAAAGGCCCGGTGCAAAGCGGTTGGTGGTTACTGAATGATAAAAACCAGAAACTGAGCTTAACATTGAGGCTGTATGATAATCCACAGCACCCCTTGGAAACCCACTCGGTTTGGCGAATACTTCGCCTGACCAAAAAGGAATTTTGGATAGAAACAACCTTTAATGGGAAAACTTATGAAATCCATTTTAAGGAAGCATAGCGAAGGAAGGTTTTTGCATTACTTACAAGTTCCTGACTGTCGTTCATCGAGATTCTTCATTTTTTTACTTTTAAGCACCAACTCACCCAACTCTACCCTTTAAACCTCCGTGTATGTGTCTGCAGAAATGAGCGCATTGAGGTGTTTTTATTATCTTTAATGTGTCATTAGCAATGACCAACAGCCATGAATATTGAGGAAAAGCTCATACGGCAATGCATTAAGGGCGAGCGAAAGGCGCAGTTTCTGCTATATAAAAAAACTTACAGTTTTATGATGGGTATATGTATCCGTTATGCTGGTTCAAGCGAAGACGCACGCAGCCTGATGAACACTGGGTTCCTAAAGATTTTAAAAAATCTTGAGAAGCGACGTGAAGAAATACCTTATGGCCTATGGGCACGCAGGGTAATGATTAACAGTATTATAGATGAGTATCGTAAAAACAAGCGCGAGAAAGAAATGATGGAATACCATGATTTCACTGACAGGCAAGACGATGACTCATTGGTAGATGTGAATGACGCTGTAAGACGCATGGATGTGGCAGAGATACAAAAGCACATCGATAGACTCCCCAAATTAAGCAAAAAGGTGTTTAACCTTTTTGTGATTGATGGTTATGGACATAAAGAAATAGGCGATATGCTAGGCATGAGTGAGGGAACATCAAAATGGCACCTTTCTACAGCCAAGAAAAAGCTGAGAGAATCAATATTAGGAGAAACAGTAGAAGTAAAAAAAAAGATAGCGGTTTAGGCTAGAACAAGCCAACCACAATATAAAAGACAATGAGCAAGCACATTAACACTGAAAACATCATTAAGGAGAAATTCGACAGCCGCGAATTTGCCTTTGATGAAGGCGCATGGGCAGAGGCGGAAGCGCTGATAGCAGCCCAAAATGCAGGTGGTGGCAAGAAAAAGATACTTTGGTTACTTGGTATCTTTTTGCTACTGGGATTAGGTACTGCGGGTATCTGGTTTGGCACCAATAGGCCATCAAATGAGGATACATCATTGGCCGAAGCACAGTCAGGTATTGCGGCTGATGAAAACACCCAAAACAATACTTCGACACTGGAGGATGGCAGCGCTCTGCCTGCTAGTGCTGAAACTGCAAAAGATAACAATTCAATTCCCCCAACTCCGACAGCGGCTGAAACGAGTGAGTTGGCAGAAGCAAGCATTATTCAATCTTCAAACCCAACCACTGAGTCAAGCAATAAGGTGAGCAAAACACCAGTTGCCACTGCGACAAATACAAGTGAAAGTAAAACCGGGACCAGCAAACTAGCCAACAAAGGTTCAAAGTTAGCTGGCGCAGCTGAAGCTGAGACTACTGTAAACAACAATCCATTGGCTGAGAGCAATATTGATAATACAATTACTATTGGCAATAGCAATGACGAGAATTTGTCTCAATCAACTTCAGCCAAAACCAATAATCCTGAAATTGAGGAAGCAAAGGACACTCCTCAAGATGAAGATGTGATTTCCTCTAATGTAAATGAGCTGGCTGACAATAACATCATAAATGCTGATGAAGAAGGTGATACAGGTGTGATGGAGCCAGGTGAGGAAGAAGAAGTTGAAAAAGAATTGGAAGAAGACGAAGAAGCAAGCCCTGCTAAAAAGCCAAAGCAATCACCTCCGGGTTTTAATACCAAGAATAGCTTTAGCATAATTGGTGGCCTTGGTGTGTGGGATATGTATTCAAGCACCTTAGGTAAGCCTTCTGCCAATGGCATTTTAGGCCCCGTTTTCGGTGTTGGATATGAAGCTGCCTTCAATAAGCAATTCGCTATTGGTGTTAATCTCCTGTATACTTCACGCGGTGCACTCAACTATAGGCGCGTATTCAACAGCAACTTGAATTATGATTTTGGATACCAAAAAACAAGTGTTATTGTTGAAGCTACCAACCTACATTTTGCGAGCGTACCTTTATATGCCCGCTACAGCTTTACCAACAAGCATCACGTGATTGGTGGATTTTCATACACTTATTTGATTGGCACCTACTATACGGAGAAAAAAGTAGTTGAGACGCCTTTTGAAACACGCGATGAAGGCACTAAGAAAAAGTTTGCCCAACATCCCGGGTTTAATAATTGGGACATCATTTCATTTATTGGTTATGAAACTAACCTGAACGACAGGTTAAAGCTTAGCGCTCAAGTTCATTTCGGCTTCAATGATATGACTGATGACAGTTATCAAACTGATGGTGAGTTTAATAATGACAGTGAAGTTGCCAATGCATTTGATAGAAACCTGGGAGTTCAATTGATGCTTAGGTATGACCTATTCAAGCATTGATTAATTTAGCGCAGTATGTTGAAGCGCTGCTATCCTGTTTTCATTTTTGTTTCCATTGCCCTTTTCGGTTGCAAACCCGAAGAACATACCCCAGCTGAGGGTGAACCGATATTTAGTACCCAGGGCACTGTTGATGGACAGGCTTTTAGTATCACTGCCGGAGTGTCTGACTACTATATGTTTACCAATTACAGCCTGGATACTGGCAATGTTTTTTCCTTTAACGGTTCCTTTAAAACAGTAGACTGCGACACCATTTGTAATAATAGCCTAAGTATTACCTTCAGGAATTATAAAATTGACGCTAATCAAGCTACTGCTTTCAGTCAAAGTATGTCATTACCCCCTCATAATGTTTTTTCTTCCCCTTCGGGCACACCAACAAGCATGCAGGTTGATTTCATTGCAATAACTATGGGAGGTCAAGCCTCTGACCTGCTATGGGATTTCGGGGATGGAACAAGCTCTATTGAAGCTAATCCGCAACACACCTATGTTGTGCCCGGTATCTATGAGGTTTGTCTCACAGCAAACTATATTGATGGGTGTAACCGAAGTATATGCAATACGCTCAATAATAATCTTCCTGGTGCTGACTGTGATGCTTCTTTTTCCGCAACCCCTAATGGCAACACCGTTGCTTTCACGGCATCACCAACAGGAAATGGGCCATTTACCTATGCCTGGGATTTTGGGGATGGTACAACTACCAACACGCAAGGAGCCTCGCATACCTATTCCTCTCCTGGAGTTTATCAGGTATGTCTCACTACAACTAGCTCTGATAACTGTACCAGCAGCATTTGTAAAAATATCGCCACGGATAATGCCAATACCTGTTCTGTTGACTATCTCGCTGACACCACTGTTCTAAGCAACCCACTGAACCTGGCCACCGTTGAGCTTGCATGGACCGATGAAAACGGTAAAGTGTTCACTTCAAAAAGTGACACGCAACCATCCTCCAGCCATTTTGAAATATTGAGTATCGAAGATTTTGTTGATAACGAACTCGGCGCAAAAACCAAGAAGCTAAATGTAGAATTCCATTGTGTCCTCTATCATCAAGGGGAATCGAAGTCCATTAGCGGTAGCGCAATTATAGCCATTGCCTATCCTTGAGTTCATCCAACCCAACCTCAAAGCTTCTTTATTCGTGTACCCTTTTAAAACCGAAAGTTATTTCCTTTTCATAGTTTCCCTGCCCTGCATTGTCCCAGATGATAGTGCGGGGCTTTTTATACATTTAAGCCATTAACATTTGACAGAATGACCCTAAATCTTAAACTGGAAAAAAGCATTTAGAGAAGTGATTCGCAGCTTTCACTTTCGACCAACGATTGTTAAAAAAAGTTAAGAAATTCAGGGCACACGCGGCAAAGCAGTACTTTTGCTCTAAATGAACAAAGGCGTAATCCAGTTTATCATCTTTCTGATGACGGTGGCCCTTATTGGGCTTGTAGGCATTCAGGTCTACTGGATAAATAATGCCATATCGCTTCGTGAACAGCGTTTTAAGCAATCTGTAAAAGAAGCTTTGGGTGATGTTGCCTATACCTATGAAAAGCAAAGGGCTGCCAAGAGTATCACCCGCCAGATGGACATGAAAATCAAGAAGCAAAAAATGCTGATGAAGCTAGATTCCATCAACAGGGCGGCTAAGGCGTATCATGATTCCATTAGAGACCTTGCTTCTTCCATTGGCAATATATTCGTCTCTCAACCCACGCCCGACTTTGATGTGAAGGTGCAGGTGGAGTACACAAAAGAACGCAATGGCTATCTCATTAAGCAAACTAAAGAAGAACGGCTGCAACCCATAGCTCCTAAGCCAGTGAAAAAGAAGGTGCTCTTTTTGGACGAAGAGCAAAGTACCATGCTTGAAGCGGCTAACCATGCATGGATTGAGAAGCAGAACGAAATGTTCAATGAGATATTTGAGGAAATGGTGACCGTAGATGCCTTTGGCGAAGCTGAGCCACTAGACCCCGAATTACTGGACTCACTAATAGATGAACAACTTGCCGATAAAGGCATCGAGACCAAATATGTTTTTGGGGTACTTGACCCTTTTGAGAATGCACTTTACTATCAAGGTGAAGAAGGTGGAATTGTTGATTTGATAGACTCTGAGCATAAGGTGAACCTATTTCCGGGCAATGTATTTGCCGACCCCAATTACCTTACTGTGTTCTTTCCTGATAGCCAGCAATACTTATTACGGACTATGTGGGGCATGCTGCTCACATCAGCCATCTTTATTTTGGTAATTATTTTCTCTTTCAGCTATAGTGTGAACACCATTTTTAAACAGAAGAAACTCTCAGAAATAAAGAATGACTTTATCAATAATATGACCCATGAGTTGAAAACGCCTATCTCAACTATTTCATTGGCTTGCCAAGCATTGGTAGACCCTGACTTTAAGAAGAATGAAGGCACAGTGATGAATTATGTGGGTGTTATTGATGACGAAAACAAACGCCTTGGTCGAGTGGTGGAAAGCGTGTTGCAAACGGCTATCATTGACAAGGGTGAAATGAAGCTGAAAAAAGAGAGGATTGACGTGCATGACATTATAGACCATGTGGTGACTAACATGAAGATACGTGTTGAGCGGCTTGATGGGCGTATCCTCAAAGACTTGGATGCTGCCCGCTTCAGTATCAATGCCGACCGCACTCATATCACTAACGTAATCAGCAATCTGGTAGATAATGCAATCAAATACGCTGACCCAAAACGGGAGCCGCAAATATTAATAGAGACCCATAGCTATGAAGATGGAATAACGGTAACTGTGCAGGACAATGGGATGGGCATCAGCAAAGAAAACCAGAGAAAGATATTTGATAAGTTGTATCGCGTACCGACAGGAAATGTCCACAATGTAAAAGGCTTTGGGCTTGGACTGAGTTACGTGAAATCTATCATGGAAGCCCATGACGGGACTGTTTCCGTTGAGAGTGAGCTAAAGAAAGGGAGTAAGTTCGAATTATTTTTACCATACTAACCATCATTATGAGCGACAACGTAAAAACGCTATTAGTTGAAGACGACCCCAACCTGGGTTTATTATTAAGAGAATATCTAAATGCCAAAGGCTATGACACCACGCTGGAAACAGATGGTAAAGCTGGTTATGAGGCATTCCAAAAAGGAGGTTATGGCCTGTGTATATTAGATGTGATGATGCCTGTGAAGGATGGTTTCACACTGGCTGAAGAGATACGCCGGACGGATAAAAAAGTGCCTATTGTGTTCCTTACCGCCAAGTCCATGAAGGAGGACAAGATAGCGGGCTTTAACAGGGGTGCCGATGACTACATCACCAAGCCTTTTAGCATGGATGAGTTGCTATTAAGACTCCAAGCCATACTAAGAAGAGTGAACCCACAAGAAAGCAGGGAAGTGGAGAGAAAAGTGTATGACATTGGTCGCTACCACTTTGATTATGACCACCAGACGCTGACCATTGACGAGGATAAACAAAAATTGACCACCAAAGAAGCTGATTTGCTTCAATTGCTTTGTACCAACAAGAATGATGTGCTTGACAGAGCCCTTGCTTTGAACAAGGTTTGGGGTGACGATAATTACTTCAACTCAAGAAGTATGGATGTATACATCGCCAAGTTGCGTAAATACCTGAAAAAAGACCCAGGCGTGGAATTAGTCAATGTTCACGGTAAGGGTTTCAAGCTACTGAGTTAATTATAAACTCATCGTTCTGCCGCCGTCCACGGGTACATTGATGCCATTGATATAACCTGCTGCGGGTGAAGCCAAGAATGCAATGGCAGCTGCTATTTCTTCTGGCTCTGCTACGCGATTGGCTGGAGTCTCTTTGATAGCTTCCTTGAGAACTGCCTCATAGGTACTTCCCAGTCTTTCTGCCTTTTTACCAAAGATAGATTTCAACCTTTCAGTATCTGTAAAACCAGGCAATACATTGTTTACAGTAATGCCGTGACCACCCAATTCTGTTGCTAAGGTCTTGGCCCAGCTACCCACAGCCCCACGGATGGTATTAGATACACCCAAACCTGGTATAGGCTGCTTTACCGAGGTAGATATTACATTGATAATCCTGCCATAGCCTTCTGCTTTCATGCCTTCAACCACTGTTTGCGCCAGTATATGATTACAAATGAGGTGCCTATTGAAGGCCAATATAAACTCATTGGTTTCGGCTTTTATCAATGGGCCTCCTGGAGGGCCTCCACTATTGTTCACCAAAATGTGCACCGGTGGTTTGCCTTGTAGGTAAACTGACAGCCTGTCCCTCAACACATCAGGTTCGTTAAAATCAGCCAGAAGATGGTCGTGCCTTTGCCCACCCTCAAGTGGCAACTGCATTTGTACATCCCTTAGGCTATCCTCATTTCGGGCAACCAAAATGATATTGGCACCCAACCTTGCCAGCTCCATTGCGGCTGCCTTGCCAATGCCTTGAGTGCTACCACAAACTATGGCATTTTTGTTTCTTAAACTCATTTCCATGAGGCTAAAGGTAAGTTAGATTTTTATTATTTTGTGAGCAAGACTAAAAGTAGATATCATGGCCATAAGAAGACCTTTTAACCTGAAGCAGTGGATAGAGGATAACCGCGACTTATTAAAGCCACCAGTGGGCAATAAAAACCTGTATGCCGATGCAGGAGATTACATCGTGATGATAGTGGGCGGCCCAAATGCCCGAAAAGATTATCACTACAATGAAACCGAGGAACTTTTCTACCAGCTAGAGGGTGATATCAACGTGCGCATCCAGGAAGATGGCAAGGCGGTTGATATTCCAATAAAAGCAGGAGAGATGTTCCTGCTTCCTGCCAAGGTGCCACACTCACCTATGCGTTCTGAAAGCTCTGTGGGTTTAGTGGTAGAATTAAAGCGTGAAAACATGCAGGATGGGCTGCTTTGGTTTTGTGATAATTGCAACCATAAACTGCACGAGACATACTTTACACTTCATAATATTGAGAAGGATTTCCTGCCCCGTTTCAGGGAATTTTATGCCTCAAAAGAACTGAGAACTTGCAAGAATTGTGGCACCGTAATGGAAACCGATGAAAGGTTTGTAGATTAATAGGATTTTAGACCTTTGTAGTATTCTCAAGGCGCAATGACTGGCGAACTCACCATAGACATACACACGCATATTTTGCCTGAAAATATCCCGAATTTCAGGGAGAAATTTGGTTATGGCGGCTTTGTGAGATTAGACCACCACAAGCCTTGTTGTGCCCGTATGATTATTGACGACCGCTTTTTCCGTGAGGTGCAGGACAATTGCTGGTCGGCAGAAACACGCATGAGTGAATGCGACGAGCACCATGTTCATGTTCAGGTCTTATCTACCGTTCCTGTAATGTTCAGTTATTGGGCGCAGCCGTTGGATGCACTGGAAGTTTCAAAATTCCTGAACGACCATATAGCTGGTATTGTTCAGAAATATCCTAAGCGCTTTATCGGCTTGGGAACCGTTCCCCTACAGGCACCTGACCTTGCCATTAAAGAAATGGAAAGGTGCATGAAAATAGGCTTAAAAGGAATTGAGATTGGTTCTCACGTAAATGACTGGAACCTGAATGAGCCTATCCTTTTTGATTTTTTCAAAGCCGCTGAAGAAATGGGAGCTGCCATTTTTGTTCACCCATGGGATATGATGGGACATGATAGAATGCAGAAATACTGGCTGCCCTGGTTGGTAGGTATGCCCGCTGAAACATCGTTGGCCATTTGCTCAATGATATTTGGCGGTGTGTTTGAGCGCTGCCCTAACCTTAGGGTTGCTTTTGCACATGGTGGTGGGTCATTCCCAGCTACCATAGGCCGCATTGAGCATGGGCATAATTGCCGTCCTGACTTGGTGGCTATTGATAACCCAAACAATCCACGTGACTATTTGGGTAAGTTTTGGTTAGACTCATTGGTGCACAGCAAGGAAATGCTAGACTATATTGTTGATTTGGTAGGTGACAATCGTGTTGCATTGGGCACTGATTATCCCTTTCCTTTAGGAGAACTAGAACCTGGAAAGCTAATCCATAGTATGGGCTACGGTGACAAAAAAAGAGCGCAACTCCTGCATGGTGCTGCGCTCGAATGGCTTGATATGAAAAAAGAAGCTTTTATCTAATAAAGCTCAATTTTCCACTTTTCAGTAAATCCCCGTCATCAGTAGAAAGCCTGTATAAGTAGATACCCTTATCAAGGCCATCAATGTTTATCCTGGTAGTTGTTCCAACTGTTCTGCTCATCACCATCTTTCCTGTCAAGTCAAACAGTTCGAAATTGGTTACTTCATTCATGCCAGTAAACACGGTTATCAAATCTGTCGCTGGATTAGGATAAACCTTTACATAGTCAGCAACAGAATACTCGCCAACACTTACACAACAAGAGTCTGGCACTGTTTCAAAAGTCGCAAACTCTATCGTGCCCTGATTGTCTGTCACAACACTCACGTAGTTGTATCCAAGCTCTTTAGTGATAAAGTTGTACCTATATTGGTCAGTAACACGTGGGTTGTCAAAAAAGCCTGGAAAACTTGGGAATACCCAACCTTGGCCTAATAAACTTGGGTTGGGAATATATATCCAGATAGAATCCGTACTCATTTCGTGATTTGTTTGCCTTAAAGCATCATAGCTGCCTTTATGGCCTACCACCGTACCCCAACCATCAATTTCACTATCCGTTATAGCTGTCCTTTTGAAACGAACAGAATCAATCTCTACACCTGGTATTGGTGATGGGAAAATAGGAGGGTCATTTGACAATACAATATCAATGCTTGAAGTATCTACAAATGCATCTTGAAAATTGGCTGGGATGGCTATGATTTTTTGTGGGTCATCAAACCTCACAACCAAACTATCACCAAATCCCATAAAACTTCCTGAGAAGCCCACAATATCAATGTCGTTATTGTTTTGCTCCACAAAACCATACCCTCCAAACTGAGAAATCGCCATGAAAGAGTTAGGGAATGAATCTCCATTCACAACGTTCGCTGGATCATCAAAAGTGAGTGTATCAAGGGTATACACCTGTAATGCTGAGAAATCCCATGTTTGGTTAGCACCGCCCGAACCAACTGAAATAGAAGAACTCACCAATGTGTCTCTACCATTAAGTATGGTTTCACCTACCATTGGAAAATCACTCTGCTCAATGGTTATCTGTGCCTGAGTAGTAAGCATGGCACAAACAAGCCCGCCTACCGTTAAAAGTATCTTTTTCATTTTACCTGTTTATTGGGCTTATTATTTCCCTACCATTATCTTTTCAGACTTGAGTAGATTGCCTTTTGTGTCTTGAATGCGATATATGTACATACCGTTAGCAAGGCTGCTAATATCAAATCTGCTTTGTGGTTGATTAATGCTTTCATTCAACACTTCTTTTCCAGTCATATCAAACATTGAAATGAAGGTTTGCTCATTAAGAGTTGTCAATACAGTAACTATGTCCGAAGCTGGATTAGGATATACATTGAACTTATGAGCCAATTCATTTTCCTCAACACTTACACAACACTCTGACTGGGCAGAACGGAAATGAATAGAGTTGAAGGCGCCACCAGCCTCAGTTCTAATCTCCACCACTGGCAGGTTGTAGTCTTCAGTATACCAATTGTATACATGCTCTTCCACAACTTGAGTATAAGCTAGGGTATCAAATGAAAAACCAAAAGATGCCGACTCAACCCAAGCTGAGTCTGTGCTTATTTCAACGCGTTTTTCCCTCAAGCAACTGTAAGTGCCGCTTGGCAGGGTTACAGTACCCCAAGCATCTATCTCGCTTGTAATTGTTTGGAAACGCTTAACTCTTGCGCTATCCACAAACTGGGCATATAAAGGGTCTTTAATCAACACGTCAAAAAACAAGGTGTCGTCAAAAGTAGTGCCGTATGTAGCAGGGAATTCAAGTAGTGTTTGATAGTCCTGAAAAGGCATAGTAACTTTGAATGGAATGCTTTGCACTACGAATGGGCCACCAATACCAACGGCCTCCAACTTATTAGCATCACTTTCGAAGAACAAATTAGTAGTATCAATGGATGTGATATTGGAAACAGCGAAATCCGCATTCGGGAATGAAGAGCCATATTCAGGTACACCTTGTGCATTCACCACACTGGAAGTGGCAAAAGTTTCTGGATAAGCCAGAAACATGTCAAAATTCCAAGTTTGGTTTGCCCCAGCATTTTGGTACTGAAGCCCAACAGGTGGATTTTCTTCTTCAGCGCGGAAAAAAGCATCACCGACAGTTGCCGTATTGCTGTTTGTTAAAGTAATTTGTGCAAAAGAAAACTGTGAAGTCGCGATTACGCCTAATACAAGTAAAAGTTTTTTCATAATAAAGGTTATTTTAATTGAAGCCACACAAATGTAAAAATATTCTTGTCTTAGTACTGTCTTTAAAGTGTTAATTCTGATTGTCTTATTTTCGCCGAATCGTCATGAAAAAGCTTATTGTGGTCTTTCTTTCACTTATATTACTGCTTGACAGCGCGCTAAGCCTTTCTCAAGAGGCTTCCATTTCTAAGAGCGATACTGAGCTGAAGATACTATCGTGGAACATTTTTATGCTTCCAAGATTTGTGAACCCTTATGCCAAGTGCAAAAGGGCCAAAAAAATTGCTGAAATAATCTTAAAAGAGGGACATGATATTGTTCTTTTTCAAGAGGCATTTCATGGAGGTGCCCGGCGCATCATCAAAAAAGAACTGAAGGAATCCCATCCCTACTTGATTGGCCCGGTAAATAGAAAGTGGTTTTGGGTTAAGGCAAGTAGTGGGCTTTGGATAGTAAGCAAGTTGCCCTTAAAGGTTTTGGAAGCGATTGATTTTAAGGAATGTACAGGCGCGGATTGCCTTGCCAGGAAAGGGGCTGTGTTGATTGAAGGCGAATGGGAGGGACAGCCCTTTCAATTTGTGGGCACCCATATTGAGGCTGGTGCTCCCGATAGCATAAAAATGACGCAATTCAAAGAGATTAGAGAGCTAATGGACAGGCATAAAAAAGAGGGTGTACCTCAAATGCTGGGTGGAGACTTTAATATGGGCCCGGACAAGAAGGGCTGGAAAGCCATGATAGAAGCACTGGGTGTTGCAGAATATGAACCAGACAGCGAACGTAAGTTCTCATTGGGTGTGGATAACGACATACGCTTGACCAAGGGAAAAAAGAACCCAAAAGACAGGTTGATTGACTTTATATTTTATCAACCTAATGGTATACAACCAGAAAAACTGGAAAGAAACATAAGAAAGCTCACTGCCCGATGGAGCGATGAGCATGAAGACTTAAGCAATCACTACGCTGTTGAAGCAATAATTAAATTTTGACCATGAAAAAACTAGCCTTGCTCATTACCCTACTTGCCTTTTTGATCCCTAATAAGGAAGGTTTGGGACAAATCTCTGCGCCAAAAAAGGAAGGTGAATTGAAGATGCTTTCTTGGAACATATACATGTTACCACGCTTTGCCAAGCACACGGGTAAACGCAAAAGGGCAAGAAAGATTGCCGAAGCTATGGTAAAAGAAGATTATGACATTTTTGTTTTCCAGGAGGCCTTTCATGGTGATGCAAGAAGGATACTCAAAAGAAAGTTGAAGAAAACTTATCCCTACAGGATAGGCCCAGCTAATAGAAATCCTTTTTGGGTGAAAACCAGCAGTGGTGTGTGGATAGTAAGTAAAATTCCCCTTACTAAACTTGAGGCTATTAAGTATAAGGAATGCACTGGAGTAGATTGCTGGGCAAAAAAGGGTGCCTTGCTTGTTGAAGGGGAGTGGGAAGGCCAAAAGTTTCAACTGTTGGGAACACATATACAAGCGGCAGGACATGATTCTATCAAGCAATCACAATATGGAGAGATAAGGGCGCTGATTGACAAACACAAGAAAGAAGGAGTGCCCCAGATACTGGCTGGTGACTTTAATATGGGTCCTGACCGAGACGGTTTTCAACCCATGATAAAAACGTTGGACATACCTGAATATATTGCTAATAGTGACAGAAAACATACTGCTGGCAGCGATAACGACATCCGTCAGGGTAGGTCAACCAAGAAGAAGAAAGACAGAGTGATTGATTTCGTGTTTTACAGGGCCAATGGTAAAGAGCCTCAAAAACTGGTGAGGAACATTATGAAATTTACCGATAGGTGGAGTGATGACTACGAGGACTTGAGCGACCATTATGCTGTTGAAGCCGTGATTAAGTTTTAGATAATACCCAACCCGAGCAGTATTCCAAGTACAATTATCAAGCCTGAAACGAGGTATTGCACAAAGGTAATAGTGACCTTTTTGAGGAGTTGCCTGCCGAAGTAAGCCCCAGCAAAGGAGGCAAAAACAGCTGCCAAGAGTATTGGATAGTTCTCTTTGAAATGGAAATCTTTGCCACTGGTAAAATATACTGCCATGCGTGAGATATCCACCACGCAGGCGATAATGATACCCGTTGCCACAAAACTCTCTTTGCCCAAATTAAGGCGAATAAGAAACGCGCTTCTCAATGCTCCTTGGTGACCTGATAGCCCACCAAAAAACCCACTAATGGTGCCACCGAGCCAAAGCGCTTTTTTATCAAATTGTATCTTTTGGAAAACGGGAAGGATGTCAAATAGTGCAAAGAATATCAGCAGACAGCCAATAACTATATTCAGAATAGTTATCTGAAAAGTAGTTCCCGCGATGGAATATTCTCCTAGTATCATCTCCATGCGGGCTAGTCGTTCCAAAAGCATGGCACCGCCGACTGCGGCAATCGCCGCAAAAACACCAAACCTGATTACCACCCGCCAGTTGGCTAATTTGCCAATCAAGCCTGTTTTGAACAGGTTATTGAGAAAGTGCACTACTGCTGTGAGTGCCACTGCTACGTCTAATGGGAAGAAAAGTGCAAAGGCAGGTAGCAAAATAGTGCCTAAACCAAAGCCAGAGAAAAAGGTGAGCAGGGAGGCGAAAAGCGCGACTGCACAAATAATTACTATCTCCATATCGAATGGCAATATAAAGAAACTGTAATTCATTCCCTCAAATCACTCTTTTATTAACTAAACCATAACCCTCATGTTTTTTACCTAATTTTATATAACATTCAAAAACGTATATGATAAAACATCTACTCTCTTTCACATCCATTTTCTTACTAAGTGCCAGTTTAATAGCGCAGAACGCCACGGAAGTTGCCTATCAGTCTGCCTACTTGATGGAGTTTACACAAATATTGGTGGATGACGAGTTCTACTATGTTGGCAGCAATCCTGAACGTCATTATTATCCAAATAGCCCTGGTGACCCTTCAAATCGAGTTCTTAAATTTAGTACAAGCGGTGACTTAATATGGACAGCTGAACTACCTGGTATGGAGGCAAATATTATGTTAGGAATATATGAAAGACAAGGGGAAATTTGGTGCTTTAATTATCAATTCTCAGATTGTGATAATCCTGTTGATTTTGCAGTAACACTTACTCGTTTTAATGCATCGAATTCACTTCTCATAGAGCAAAAAAATATTCTTAATGGCCTAATAAGCTCTCCTAATTCCTTTAGTGAAGCACAAATGATGCGCTTAAGAAATGGTAATTTCCTCATATTCGCAGGAGATACAGCGGTAAGCATTGATGGATTAGGTAATGCTATATGGAAAACAAGGTATTCTCCTTCTAGTCATTATCAATCAATACTCGAAGGTTTAAACGGTGAAATAATTCTTTGTACTATTAACGGTATTGAAATTTTAGATGCGTCAGGAAACTTTATCAGTCAACCTAGCTTAGGGTTCGTCCCAAAGTTTGGATATTCCGCTCCACCATCAACATATGTCTTTTTTAATGATGATAATATTTACGAAACGGATTCTGTCTTTGGAATCATAAACCAACAGAACATCTCCTCTAATTTTGATGAAGTGTCTTCTGTAGCTATTAATAGCAATGGTATATATGTGGCCGGACAACTAGCAAGTCAGAGTAATACTGGTAGTATCATTCATTTTGACAATAGCCTGAATTTTATCTCTTCAACTAGTATTGAAGAAACTACCATTAAGGCTTTGGCTGTTGATGGCGATACTCTTTTAGCAGCAGGACAAGAAGATTTTCACCACAGTTATGGCTTGCCGTACAAGGTTTACGGAGGTTTTTTAAAAGGTTTTGAAAGTGACCTAACTAAATCAGAGCGTCAAAACGATGTCGCAATAACAGAAATACTAATAGATACCAGTTACGTTGCTAGCTTAGGATTTCCAGATGAAGTAAGTTTAAAAGTAAGTGTCAGGGTCAAAAACAATGGGAGTGAAGATATTAAAAGGGTCTCTCTCAGTCATACCAACCCTGTGCCATTTTACACCTGTACTTTTACTCACGAGGACAAACATTTTAATGTAAACATTTCTCCTAACCAAGATACCCTGATATATTACGGTTGGCTTACGCATAAGGTATTTCTGAGCCCACCCTATATATTTGATCTCTGTCTGCTTGCTAGCAGTGCGTCATATCTTGATGATGACCACTCAAATAATGTTCTCTGTGAATCCTACTGGGTTACCGTTGGCCAAGAGGAAATAACCAATTCTAATTACCTCACCATTTTCCCTAACCCTACTAGTGATGAAGTAAACATCAGTTTTGAGTTAGACAAAGAAAACGACTTCTCTGCTGTTATTTATGACGTATCGGGTAGGCAGATAGCACCGTTGGGGGACCAAAGTTACACTAGCGGTAAGCATCAAGTATCATGGGATGCCAGCGCCTACCCTGCCGGGTTGTATTATTGCCACATTACCATCGGTGATGAGACTGTGGTGAAAAAGGTGAGTGTGGTGAGATAGTTTAGACAACTATCAAGGTTAATAGTTGTTTAAATCAATAAACGGGGCTAATTCAGCCCCGTTATTGTCATTTAGTATACCTCTTTCTTTTGTTTCTTAGGCATAGTCAAACTCATGCTCTAGGCCTTTGTATGCACAATCAAACTCATGCTCTAGGCCTTTTTCAGCGAGGTCAAAATCATGTTCTAAACCCTTATATCCATGCCCCTCTCTGCTGTTTTCTATGCTATTGCTTAAGTCCACTTGATATTTATCAGTTGTATTACCAAAAGTGGCACATTTCAGAACATTGATATTGGAAACTTCTCCCACACATTTGTTGCTATTCATTGCAGGGAGTTCTTTAGCGCTTTCGCCCTCGGGCTTTGCGGTAATTTTCTGAAAGCTAAGTAGCACTGAGATTATAATACATATAACAGCAGCACCTGTAATTGCAATTGTTTTTGAGTTCATAATTGATTCTGTTTGCTCTCTTCTTTCTTCTCTTCTGTTTAATTCTTTATGGCATTCCTTCTTCACCCCTTCTAGTTTTTCTTTCCATTCGGCATCCTCTATTTCCTCCAAAAAGTTTATGGAATACTCTAATAGTTTAACCCAACTACTTTGAGGGTTGCGCGCATTTGACTTCAGTAATAGCATTAAATAATTGTAACGCTTAACGGCTTCTCTCTCATAGACCAACCTTGTTTTATTATCTATGTTTTCTAGCTTAATTGAAGCCAAAATATTCATCTCTAATAAGTTCCAAGCCGGGATAATATCTTTGGGATTACAATTGTGAGCCTTCATATAAAGCTTAATGGATAAATCCACATATCTCTTTTTGGGTTCGGCTTTAAATAACTCCTCCGCAGTTCTTCCCATGTAATTGTAAATTTTAACTTTTGCTTCAGGAGATTTCGCCATTGAAAGCGCCTCTCCACCACAAATAAAAACTTCCAAGCTTTTGCCATCTGCTCTTAAGGCTTTTAACATGTTGGTTCGGGCACGCATACATTTATTGTCAATCTCAATCGCTTTTTCATACAAGTCAACTGCTTCTGTATATAGTTCACTAAGGTGTTTATCTATACCCCTATCAACTAATTCGTTAACTTCTTTTGAGTGATTAGCTCTTTCCAGTTCCCCTTTGATAACCGAACCAAAGAGTCGCATACCAAACTTCCCCAGGAAACCTGATACGAGTGTAATGGTGGTTTGCATAATTAATTGTTTTGTGGTTAGTATAATAAGTAAACATGACAATCTTCAATTTATTATGTGATAACAAAAAAATTATTCGAAAACAATACAATAAGTCAATTTTTAAATCAAAAAATAAACACTGTTATCAATAACATTTACTTAATACTGGTTTTTTCCTTTACTACCTTTGTGCTTCCAATGGCGAGTGAAGAAAAAATAGGTGAGAAGCTAAAAACTGCCTTGAAGGTACTGCCTGATAAGCCAGGTGTATACCAGTTTTTGGGTAAAAGCGGTAAGGTAATATACGTGGGTAAGGCCAAAAGCCTTAAAAAAAGGGTAAGCTCTTATTTTACTAAAGACCGTTATGAGAATTATAAAACGGCCATGCTTGTCCGCAAGATTGAGGACTTGCGTTATGTGGTAGTTGAGACGGAAATGGACGCCCTCTTTCTTGAGAACAACCTTATCAAGAAGTATCAACCCCGCTATAATGTTCAACTCAAGGATGACAAGTCCTTCCCGTGGATTAGGATTGTCAATGAGCGCTTTCCGAGGGTGTATGGTATGCGCAACCCCGTGAGGGATGGTTCACAATATTTTGGCCCCTATGCCTCTGTTAAGGCTATGAATACCATGCTGGAGTTGATACAAAAGCTCTATCCGTTGCGCACTTGTAACCTGAAATTGAGTCAGGATAATATCGAGAAAGGGAAATTCAAAATATGCCTGGAGTATCACTTGGGCAACTGCAAAGGGCCTTGTGAGGGTTTGCAGTCTGAAGATGATTATAACGAGTCCATTGAACATGTAAAGAGTATCTTGAAAGGGAACATTCGTGAAGTAACTAGCCACTTTGAGGGGAAAATGAAAGAACTGGCCGCCGATTACGAGTTTGAGAAAGCCCAGGTGGTAAAAGAAAAGCTGGACAGGTTGGTCAAGTTCCAGGCGAAGACTACAATTGTTAACCCTTCTATCAATAATATAGATGTGTATGGCATAGTGAGTGATGATAGCTATGCTTATGTCAACTTTATGAAGATGGCTAATGGCTCTGTAATTCAGTCGCAGACCGTTGAGATGAAAAAGGCCCTGGACGAGAGCGATGCCGAACTATTGACCATTGCCATCAATGATATACGCCAGAAATATTACAGTGATGCCAAGGAGATAATCGTTCCCGTTGAGCCAGAGGATTTGGAACTGGAAAACGTAAAATTTCATATCCCACAAAGGGGAGATAAGAAAAACCTGCTAGACCTCTCCACAAGAAATGCCCGTTACTACAAGCGCGACAAAGAGAAGCAGATACAATTTGTGGATCCCGACAGGCACACCAAGCGTATTATGGAGCAAATGCAAAAGGATTTGCGCATGAGTGAAAAACCTACCCATATAGAGTGCTTTGACAACTCTAACATACAGGGTGCTCATCCAGTCGCGGCGATGGTGGTCTTCAAGAATGGAAAACCAGCCAAAAGTGAGTACAGACATTTCAACATCAAAACGGTAGAGGGGCCTAATGATTTTGCCAGCATGGAAGAGGTTGTTTACAGGCGATATAAGCGCCTTTTGGATGAAAATGCCCCATTACCCCAACTCATAGTGATTGACGGAGGTAAGGGACAACTTAGCAGCGCAGTGAGCAGTTTGGAAAAACTTGGCTTAAGGGGAAAGATAACCATCATCGGCATTGCTAAGAAACTGGAAGAAATATTTTTCCCAAACGATTCGATTCCGCTTTATATTGATAAGAAGTCGGAAACACTAAAGGTGATACAGCATGCCCGAAATGAAGCACACCGATTTGGCATTACCCATCACAGAAAGAAGAGAGCCAAAGCCACCGTAAAAACAGAACTTACCAATATCAAAGGTATCAGCGATGTGTCTGCCAAAAAGTTGCTTTCTACTTTTAAATCAGTGAAAAAAGTGAAGGAAGCCAGCCTGGAAGAGCTTGCAACTGTAATAGGCAAGGCTAAAGCAACCCTTGTGAAAGATTATTTCGAAAAGAAAAGTTCTTAGTAAACGACCAATTTCTCAACTATTCTCATATTCTCCCCTTCAAGAGTGAGCATGTAAATGCCAGCCGCGCCCAGTAGTTCCTTGTGTATTTCTATCCTGTGCTGCCCCGGAGCCAGTTGTTGAGCGCCCGTGATTTGCATTCTTTTGCCCATCATGTCGGTAGCGTAAAGGGCAATTCTTTCACTTTCCATTAATTCAAATGAAAGCACTGAGCTATTTTCAGTTGGGTTAGGTGACAAGGTGAGCCTGATGGTCTCTGCAGTTATGTCTTCAATCCCGACAGTTCCACCAAGGTTGATATCATCTATATACAGCATGTTGCCTCTGCCGGAAGTGAACTCGAACCTCATTCTCACATTATCACTTTCATATATGCTAGAGGGTAGATTAATAGACACCGCTTCCCATTGACTGGTAGAGCTTGGGATAAATGGTGACGATTGTGGATTGCCAGTAGCCAGGGTTGAACCTGTTTTTGACCATCTTAATATCCAGGTGGCACCGCAGTTAGTTGAAAATAATACCCTTAGCTTATCACTACTATCTTCATCCCTTTGCACGTAGGCGTACTTAAACTTCATGGTAGTGTTGGGTGCAACACTCATATCATATGATGGGCTTATCAGATTGTCTATCTCACCTACACTGGAGTTAAAGTTGTTTATCCTCACACACGAGCTACCAGTGTATGCTGCCCCTGAATAACGGCTCCATTGTTGTCCACCTTGTGAGCCTTCAATCTCCCAGTTATTATTGAAAAATGACACATCCTCAAAGCCTTCAGCATAGGGGGCGTTGGTAAGCAATGCGTTACCATAAACCTGCACATGAGCTGTTTTAGTTTCAGTATCACTTCCTGAAGAATTGGATGCAACAAGAGTTACATCGTAAATTCCCGGTGTGTTATATGTAATGGTTGGATTTTCTGTGGTTGCAGATTGTGGGGAACCACCGTCAAATGTCCAACTCCATTGGGTTGGTTGGCCATTCCAGCTTTGGTCTGTGAAAGTGACGGTATTGCCTGCACACACCTGGTAATTACTCGCCAAGAAATCCGCTGTTGGTTTGCACAAATCTGGTGGATTATTGTTAACTCCTGTAGCAGCCAGATTGCCAGAAGAAACTAGTTGCAGCCTATAGTTACTAATGGCTGAAAGCATCCTTGAAACCTGACCTTGGGTAAACATCACACCACAGTCAGAATAGTCCATGTAGTTTTGGACGTTATCCTTGATATTGGGATTATCATTATTGCATGAGTTTAGGTTCAAGGGGCATCCATAATTAGGCTCAGCTGTAGGTGGGGTATCGCTTACATTATCCCCTCCAAAACAGCCGCCATCAAAAGTGTGGGCTAAATTGAGATAATGGCCTACCTCATGGGTCAAAGTGCGACTATTAAAAGTAGCTCCAACCTGGTCTGCACGTATCACTATCCCGTCAATTTCAGGCCCCCAATTCACTACACTCGGATAATAAGCATATCCGCCTACCACAAAGTCGGGGTCATCACCCTCCAACTCGATATAAGATACCACCCATATATTCAAGTACTTAGTATTGGGCCACCTGCTTAATGGTTTAACGTTATCATTAGCATCGTATGTGAGTTCAGAATATACCCTTACTATCCCATCGGTACAATTACCGTTTGGGTCAATATTGGCTAAGCGAAATTCTATCCCTGCATTAGCTGCTACTGGCTTAAAAATCGATTCAATATTGGCTGTATCAGGGTTGCTTAAGCTAAAGTCTTCGTTCATCTTCTCTATCTGCAACTCTATGCGCTCCTTAGATATATTTTCAGGGCCATTGGCATGTATTACATGAAAAACCACTGGAATGACAGTAGCTCCGCCCCTGGAACTTGCCGGATAGTTTTCACTGTGGGCAGTTACAATATCATTGACTTGTTGATGTATCCTTTCTATCTCCGGATTTTCGGCTATCCTCTTAGCCATCATCTCATTAGTGTAGCAAGGCACATTGATTTGTGCCATTGCTGAAATAATCCCGAAAATGATTAGTAATGAAAGGCTTGCTATACTCTTCATAGGGTATGTGATGAAACTATGTTTTAGTAGAAACCCTATGTAGGATTTCTCTTTAGTAAACAACCAACTTCTCAACCACTCTCATGTTCTCTCCCTCAAGCGTAAGCATGTACACGCCAGCCGCGCTTAGTTGTGCTTTGCTTATTTCTATCGTATGTAGGCCTGGGGCCAATTGTTGAGCGTTCGTGATTTGTATTCTTTTACCCATCATGTCAGTAGCATAAAGAGCCACTCTTTCACTTTCCATAAGCTCAAATGAAAGCATTGAGTTATTTTCAGTTGGGTTGGGATACAATTTCAATCCGATTGTTTCAGCTGAGATTTCCTCAAAACCAACAGTACCACCAAGATTGATGTCATCTACGTAAAGCATGTTTCCTCCGCCTGAAGTGAACTCAAACTTCACCCTCACATTATCACTTGATGAAATGGTAGAAGGAAGGTTTAAGGTTACCTCTCTCCATTGATCAGGTGAGCTTGGCGTGAATGGAGAAGGCTGAGAGTTACTGGTAGCCAAAACCGAACCTGCTTTTGACCAACGCAGTATCCATGATTGTCCGCAATTGGTTGAGAATAATACTCTCAGCTTATCGCTATTGTCTGTATTTCTCTGTACGTAGGCATACTTAAACTTCATGGTATTGTTTGAAGTAGAAGTCATGTCATAAGAAGGGCTTATCAAGTCATCTATATTACCGTCATCAGAATTGAAATTGCTCATACGAACGCATGAATTACCCGAATATGATGTACCTGAGAAGTGAGACCATGTTTGCCCACCTGAAGCATTATCAACAATCCAGTCATTGCTAAAATTACTTGCACTTTCAAAACCCTCAGCAAAAGGTGCATCTGAATACTGGGCATCGCCACTTACATATACCAAGGCTGTTTTAGTCTCGGTATCACTACCTGTAGCGTTAGAGGCAACCAGGGTCACATCATATACGCCTGGAGTATTATAGGTGATTGTTGGGGTAGCCGTAGTAGCCGTGGGAGGTGACCCTCCTTGAAATGTCCAACTCCATTGTGTTGGTGTACCATTCCAGCTTTGGTCCGCAAAACTTACCGTATTGCCTGCACAGATTTGATAAGTGCTTGATGTAAAATCAGCAATAGGTGCGCAAATATCTGGAGTGCCAATAACACCAGTAGCTGCCAGGTTACTATTTGACACTAAACTTGTCCTGTAAGTGCTTATGGCATCGTGCATCCTATCAGATTGACCATTGGTGAACATCAAACGGCAACTGGAATAGTCCATGTGATTTTGAACGTTGTCTTTAATGTCAGGATTATCATTGTTGCAAGTGTTTTGATTCACATTACATCCTTGATTAGCATTGGCAGTAGGAGGAGTATCAGAAACGCCATCGCCACCATTGCACCCACCATCAAAAGTGTGCGATAAGCCTAAATAATGACCTACTTCGTGAGTTAAGGTTCTGCTGGTTGATGCGGTACCAATAGTACCAACCCTATCAGACCTTATAACGATGCCATCAATATCAGGTCCCCATAATACCACGTTTGGCAAATAAGCATATCCTAGTATTACTGAATTTGGGTCATCATCTTCAATAGATTCAACCACCCAAATATTTAAATACTTGTTGTTTGGCCATCCGCTTAAGTCTTTTACATCATCATCAGCATTAAAGGTCAAATCAGAATAGACACGAACAATACCGTCAGTACAATTGCCCTGAGGGTCTTTATTGGCCAAACGAAACTCGATTTGTGTGTCAGCAGCCCTTGATTGAAATAGGGCATCAATATTGGCGGCATCAGCGTTTAGCAGGCTAAAATCCTCATTAAGTGCAGTAACACCACTCTCAATTTGTTCCTTTGAAATATTCTCAGGGCCATTAACATGTATCACATGAAATACCATGGGAATAACTACAGTACCGCCCCTATTTGCCGATTGGCTCTCACCAAGGGTATTCAGTAATTCAAAAGACTCTTGATTAATTCTCTCTATATCGGGGTTCTCTGCTATCCTTTTGGCCATCATCTCGTTGGTGAAGCATGGCACTTCGTTTTGAGCAATACCAGTGGTAATGCCAAAAACTAATAGTAGGCAAACACTAACTAAGTTCTTCATAATAAAACTGTTCTGTTTAAAAAAGCGTTGCAAATGTCGTGATTCTTGATTAGTTAAGTATCAGTTTTTCGACATATTGGGTGTTTAACCCCGTTAAGCGCACATAGTACATGCCCTTTGCAAGATTTTGGGTATTGATATCAAAGGTTTGGGGGCCTTGTAGTTGAGTTGTGTTAAAAACTGTAAGCACGTTTCTACCTGTGATATCAATAATTTCTCCCTTCATGGTGGTTCTGTCTTTTATATCAAATGATAACCTTACCTGATTATGCGCTGGGTTGGGTACCAATGATAACTTAACTATGTCATCATTATCCATAACAGATGTAGGGCCAGAAAGGTTTATATCGTCCAGATAAATATTGTTTCCACCGTCGCTTCGGGCCTCAAAACGGATAAGCACGTGTTCCCTACCGAGGTATGAACTCACATTCACGGTTTCTTCTCTCCATTGACTTTCTGAGTTTGGCGTAAATGCTGAATTGGTAGAAGAAACCGTTGCTAAGTTGCTACCTGATTTATTGTAGCGCAATTGCCATGAAGTGCCACAATTGGTGGATACATATACTCTCAGGTTATCAGAACTTGGGCTAGAGAAAGTGCCGCCAGGCCTTTGGGCATTAGCTACCTTAAAGGTAAGAGACGCACTGCCAAACTGGGTGAAATCAATTGGCGGTAAAATAAGGTCATCTATCGCGCCACCCGGGTTGCCAGAGTGGTTATTAAGCTTCATGCCTTTGCTACCGCTAAAGGCTGTTGATACTTGCTGCCATCCACTACCTAAGCCTTCATTATTTATCACTACCCAATCCTCAGAGTTTGGGTTGCTTCCTTCAAAGTCTTCAACATAAATCCAACTACTCACAGTGGCATCGGTTGGGAATACGTATATATAATCTGTTTCAGTGCGAGTATCAGAACCAGAAGTATTTGAAACTGTTAAAGATACGTCATGAAAACCAGGCTGACTAAACTGCACGGTTGGAGATTCATCTGATGAGCTTGCTGGGTTGCCCCCTGCAAAACTCCATGAGTAAGTATCTGGCACACCATTGTAAGTATCATCATGAAAGGTGATATCATCACCAACACAAGTCACCTTATAGGTGGTATAAAAATTTGCTACGGGAATGCAAGTATCGGCAGGCGTGCCATCTGTTCCTGTAGCTTCCAAATTGCCCGAGGTTATCAAGTTGCTTCTAAAGCCACCCAAAACGCCATCCATTACATCCACCTGACCCTGACTGAACATGTTTTGACAAACACCATCGCTGTAGTCCATATAGTTTTCAATCTGGTCGGGCAGGTCAGGGTTATCATTGCTACAAGTGTTTTGAGTAGTGTCGCAACCAGTAGTAGCTTGTGCAATTGGAGGTGTATCACTAATTCCCTCACCAAAGCCGCCACCGCAGCCACCTTGAAAAGTGTGCAGCAAGCCCAGCCAATGCCCAACCTCATGGGTAAGTGTTCTTCCTGCATTTTTAAATGAAGGGTTAGCACTGCCAATTGTACCCACAACATCATGCCTTACAATTACGCCATCCGTTTCGGCATCACCAAAGCCGGGTAGTTGAGCATATCCTAAAATAACGCCTTGCCCATCAGCATCAATAGAGCGCACTACCCACACATTGAGATATTTATTACGAGGCCAAGAGCTTAGCAGTTTAGCATTATCATCAGCACCAGTGGTTTGAGTGGAGTATACCCTTACTATCCCGTCGGTGCAATTGCCTTCAGGGTCTTTTTGGGCCAGGCGAAATTCAATATCAGGGTTTCCTGCCACAGGCTTGAAGATATTTCTCGTGAGACTGGTATCAGGATTGGTGCGACTGAAATCCTCATTCAATATTCTCATTTGGTCGAGTATCTGGTCTTTTGAAATATTCTCACTGCCGCCTGCGTGAATGATATGGAAAACAACGGGGATTATCCTGGTAGCGCCACCCCTTTGGTCAGGGTTAATACTCTCAAGGATAGTCAGTCTTGACTGTCTGAATTCGTCCTTAAGCTGTGGGTTTGACTCTATTTTTTTTTGTAGTACCTCATCCGTATAGCAGGGCACTATTTGCTGTGAATGCGCAAAATTAACGCCACACAAGAGTGCAGCGACTAGTAGTAAATTTCTCATCATTATTTTTAAAACAGAAAAGTGGATATTATTCCAGGTCTTTCATTGAAATAACCACTTTATCAAGCTTGTTCCTGAGTTCAAAAATACGAATAATTTTCTCTGCTGCATCCTCGGGGGTAGCCAGAAGGTCTTGCTCAAAAAAGTCTACAAACTTCTGTTTGCGCGAGAAGCTAGCTTCATCAACTTCCCTTATTTGCTCTTGCATGCGTGTAGCAATAATACCTGGAGCAATGGAAAAGACTCTCGCGGGCACTTTTGCATGCAGCTTTTGCTCTTCGTCAGCTACACGGCTTATCATATCCAGCCCCGCTTTTGAAGTGCAATATGCACTCCATCCATCATAGGGGTTTTGGGCTGCACCAGAACTTATATTTATGATGTTTTTCTCTACGTCTAGTTCTCCGAAGGCTGAGAAAAACTTGTTTATCAATATAGAAGCCGAAATTAGATTTACGTTGAGTACTTGTTCGATTACCCTGTCCTCAAGCGTGCCTAGCAAGCCTACATCGCCCAGAATGCCTGCATTATTGATTAAGCCCACTGATTTAATTTCTTCATTAAACACCGAGAAAGCGAAGGCCTTCACTTCTATAATATCATCTAAATTGAGGTATAAAAACCTATAATTAGGGTGGTCTATTGACCAATCCCTGCCAATTCCTATTACAAGATTTTCTTCATTCTCCAGTAGCTTTTCGGCTATTGCCCTGCCTAGCCCCCTGTTTGAGCCTGTAATAAAAATTGCGTTCATAGTTTAGCCAAGTGCTTGTTCTAAGTCGTTGATTAAATCTTCAGGGTCTTCAATGCCCACGCTAAGCCTAATTAGTGAGTCTACTACTCCTGTTTTTTCTCTTTCTTCTTTTGGTATTGAGGCGTGTGTCATACTAGCTGGGTGGCCGATAAGCGACTCAACCCCTCCCAACGATTCTGCTAATGAGAAAATCTTGGTTTTTTTCATCACTTTCACTGCGCCTTCAAATGTGTCATCCTTCAATGAGAAAGATACCATGCCCCCAAAGCCTTTCATTTGGCTTTTGGCTATCTCGTGGTTGGGGTGGTCCTCGAAACCGGGCCACACCACTTTACCTACTTTTGGGTGATTACGAAGAAAGCGGGCTACCGTTTCGGCATTCCTGCAATGGGCTTCCATTCGCAAGTGTAGTGTTTTAATTCCTCTCAATACCAGGAAGCAGTCTTGCGGACCTGGCACAGCACCCGCACTGTTTTGCAAGAAAAGTAACTCTTCTGCTATGGCGTTGTCATTACAAACGAGTGCACCCATAATCACATCTGAGTGGCCACTGATATACTTAGTAATGGAGTGCATCACTATATCAGCTCCCAAGTCCATTGGGGTTTGCAAATGAGGTGAAGAGAAGGTGTTATCCACAACTAACAATGCCTTATGCTCTTTAGCTATTTTTGATACTACCCTGATATCCACTACATTGAGCATTGGGTTGGTTGGTGTTTCTATCCAGATTAGCTTGGTTTTGTCAGTTACATATTGCCTGATTTGCTCCGCCTCGTGCATAGCCACAAAGGTGAACTTGATACCATACTTGGCATATACTTTGGTCATTAACCTGTAAGAGCCTCCATACAAGTCATTTATTGAAATCACCTCATCACCGGGGTTGAGGGTTTTCATTAAAGTATCTGTAGCTGCCATGCCACTGGCAAAGCAAACAGCGTGCTTGGCATTCTCAATAATGGCCAGGCTTTTTTGCAAGGCATCCCTAGTAGGGTTTTGTGTTCGGGCATACTCATAGCCCTTATGGTCGCCAGGGCCTGTTTGCACATATGTAGATGTTTGATATATGGGGGTCATGATGGCCCCGCTAGTTGGGTCAGGCTCTACACCTGCATGCACCATTTTTGTTCCTGATTTCATTTCTTCCTTCTTCTCGTTGCGGGCGTAAATGTATAATTTCTAGGTAAAACGAAGCTATCTCATTACCTGAAAATCCGGGAAGTTTTGTATTTCCCCTTCTTGTACTACCAAATCGCTCACACGGGCTTTTTCAGGACCTTGCCTGCACCACTTCACAAAAAGGTCTAGGGCTTTTTCGTCCCCTTCAGCTTCTATGTACACAGTACCATCATTTCCATTCATTACGTATCCCGTAATGCCCCACTTTTTGGCTTCTTTCTCGGCAGATTTTCTAAACCAAACCCCTTGCACTTTCCCACTGATGGTTATGTTGTAATGCTTGGTCATTGATGCAAAGATTGATAGGTGTTATATGTTTCGTCATTAAAACAAACAAAAAGCACTCTTTTAAACCGATTACTTTCGTTCAAATGCTTTTTTGCCTCGTTAAGTGCAATTTCGGTAGCCTCTTTTATTGGGTATCGATATACCCCTGTGCTAATGGCGGGAAATGCTATGCTCTCCAATTCATATTCTTCGCCTAGTGAAAGGCTATTAGCATAGCAGCTTCTCAATAGAAGTGCTTCATTATTGTTCCCGCCTTTCCATACAGGGCCAACGGTATGTATCACATGTTTCGAAGGCAGGTTGTATCCCTTGGTTATCCTGGCCTCACCAGTAGGGCACCCACCTATGCTCCTGCATTCTTCAAGCAGGCCCGGCCCGGCTGCCCTGTGGATGGCCCCATCCACACCGCCGCCACCCAATAGACTGGTGTTGGCCGCATTTACAATGGCATCCACGGCGAATTTTGTAATATCGCCTTTTACTATCTCAATTCTATCATTCATAGGCGGGAGGTAGCCTCAAATATATAAGATATACATAATACTCTGACAACTAGACACTTATAAATTTTTGTTAACTAAAGATTATCATGGATAACACTAAACAACCATTTATCTCTTATGATTATGTTATAACAAATCCTAATGAGGTGGCAATCAATAGCCGAAATTTTTATGCACGAATGAACAAAAGGCGTACTATCAGGGAATTTTCAGGCCAATCAGTGCCGCAAGAAGTAATTGAAAACATTATTATGACAGCGTCTTCTTCACCGTCGGGTGCACATAAGCAACCATGGGTTTTTTGTGCGATAAAAAATCCTGAAATAAAAAAGAAAATAAGGGAGGCTGCTGAAAAAGAGGAGTATGAAAACTATCATGGCAGAATGCCTGAGAGATGGTTGCAAGACCTCAGGCCTTTTGAAACTGATTGGCATAAACCTTTTTTAGAAATTGCCCCTTGGTTGATAGTGGTTTTTAAAAAACCCTATGACGTGGTAGATGGTGAAAAGGTAAACAACTACTATGTAACGGAGTCTGTTGGGCTGGCCAGTGGCTTTTTGTTGGCTGCCATCCACAATGCAGGCCTGGTTTCACTGACCCATACACCGAGCCCTATGAATTTTTTGCAAAAAGTGCTGGAAAGGCCTGAAAATGAAAAACCTTTTCTCCTGATACCTGTTGGATATCCTGCAAAAGGGGTAAAAGTGCCCGACTTGAAAAGAAAAACCAAAGAAGATGTGATGGTGGTCTACTAGAGCCCTCTTTACACCCTCAAAACTCTTTGTCTTTCAAATATTTTCTGTTGACAACTCCTCTTGAGAGGTGTTGCGCTGAGAATGATGGGATAATCAAGCTATGATGGGGCGTAATTTTCTTAACTTTGCAATAGTTTATGGATGAAGATTTGACTATAGAAAATAAGGTAGCGCAAAGTGGGTTAATCGACTTTGACCTTGAGGAGTATTACCCTAAGGGAGATAGAGTGTTGCTTGACGTGGCCGATTTTCTTTTTGAGGGCTTGATACTGAAGGAAAAAGACTTTAGAGATAAAATAAAGTCTACCGATTGGACTACTTACCAGGATAAGTTTGTAGCGGTGACTTGCACTGCCGATGCCATAGTGCCTACCTGGGCTTATATGCTGATGGCTGCCAGCCTTGAAGGAAACGCTAAAAAGGTGGTTTTTGGGAACATGGAAACATTGGAAACCGTGCTTTACAACGATGCCCTGAAACAAGTTGATGCCGAAGATTACCGCGACCAGAGGGTTATCATCAAGGGATGTAGCAAATACCCTGTACCTGAGTCGGCCTATGTTGAGCTCACTAATCTATTGAAGCCCGTTGCCAAAAGCATCATGTATGGTGAGGCTTGCTCCACTGTACCTATCTACAAAAACACTAAAAAATAGGTGAAAAAGGTTGGGGGAGTAGTCTTTGTATGCCTTTTATTTTCCCTACTATCCAGTGCCCAATTTATTACAAATGGCCCTGCCATTGGTGGAGTGACTGAAACCAGCGCAAGGATGTACCTGGCTACTGGTGACCGCAGCGTAATAGGCATTGAGCTTTCTACTGACAGTAACTTTACCAATACCCTACCTTATCTGGTTACAACGGAAGCTAAAAACTTCTTTATGACAGTAGCTGATATCAATGGTTTGCAATCTAACACCAAGTATTACTATCGCTTCAAGAAAGGGGAGCATACCGATACCATTACAGGGCACTTTCGCACTTTTCCTAAGGTGGGCACCAAAGGGAGTTACACGTTTGTGGCTGGCTCATGCCAAGAAACTGAGAACATGAAAGTGTTTGATGTGATTCCCGAACATGACCCCTGGTTTATGCTACACACGGGAGATTACACTTATCCCGATTACCAAATAAGGCCTGACTATTCTGCGGATTATCCTACTGTGGCCCTATCGTATCGAAAACGGTACGATGAAAAGCAGATGAAGCAGATGCTGCATACTGTGCCTATTGATTACATTTATGATGATAACGATTACGTTGGTGGCAGTGGTGGAAGATACAACAAGAACGACTTTAGAAGCAAATTAAAAGGCAAAGTGAGTCATGAATTTGTGGTGGATAGCTTCCCAGCTTTCTGGCGCAGGAACGTTATCAAAGGCTATATTGAATTTTTTCCTGGTTATGAGATGGCAGATACCAGCGAGGGGATTTACCATAGCTTTAAGTTTGCCAATGCGGAGTTCTTTTTTGTAGACAGATGTTCCGCCCGCCCGCACCCCAACGCTTATAGTTTTAAATGGAATGAGAAGAAAAAGCGCTGGTATTTTGACCCGCCTGAAGACCAAGTGTTGTTTGGTAAAAAGCAAATGGATTGGCTGAAGGAGGGTTTGAAAAACTCTGATGCCGACTGGAAATTTATAGTGAGTGGAGTACCCTTTAATATGGCTTGCCGTGAGTTAATTGATAAGGGCATGAAAATACAAAACCTACACGCCAAGGGATATAGCGGTTTCCATATGGCGACGGGCTTTGCCAACTACTTTGCAGGATACCCCGCTGAGCAAAACGATTTCATGCAATTCTTGAAGGATAATGACATTAAAGATGTAATTGTAATCAGCGGGGATACTCACCATAATGTGATGGATGATGGCGAAAATGCTGGATTACCTGAACTTAATGCCAGTGGATTAAGTGTTAGCGGCACCGAACTGGCTTACTACCTCAAGCTGATGGGAAAGTGGTTGTTTCTCTATAATCTCAAAAAAGATGTTTGGAATCAGGGTGGTAACGGTATTGGCAATAAGAACTTTAAAAATGCCTTCGGTAAGATTGATATCGTGGGTGATAAATTCGTTCGCCTATCGATTGTGGATGAAGATAATGAGGTGATTTCGAGTTTTGTGGTGGAGCATTCTTCTAAATAGGTATTAGGTCAAGGGCCTTGGGTCTTAGCTATTTAGTGCCCTCTGTGGTTAAATTTCCTGTCTATTAGACGCAAGATTTTGCGTCTTTACTGAACTTTTTGACAATTAAGGTGTTGATTTTGAGTGTGTTATGCTAAAATTACACTAGCATTGCACTGCTACTTTTAACAGTATACACCCACAAATAACAAGCTAAAAAATTGCCAAAAAGTCCAAAAAATGCGTTTATCGATACCCCCGAGGGACTCACGGAAAATCTTGGGTGACGTGTAACATCGTCTATTTTTTTACTCTTGAAATTCGTGGGCGTAATCGTACTTTGGTTTTATGGCCCAGTTTCCATTTCTGTCTATGTAACCCCACTTGCCCTCAAACAGGCTATTGTCCTTGGCTGCGGCCCGTCCATTGCTGAAACGCTGGGCTGCGTCAAAGGTGGGGCGAAATGCCTTTCTGCCTGACTTGTTTACGTAGGCATAGCGGCCTTCTATCATTACCATAGCTATGTTTTCATGAAATCTATCAGCCCACTCATATTGCGCCTTGATGAAAGTGTATCCCGTTTTGTTCAGAAAGCCCCACTGGTCAAGCTTTTTGTAGGGTGCCAATCCATCGTGGAAACTTTTCACATATTGGTATTGTGGTTTTATTTTTTCGGTACCAGTTTTATCAATGAATCCCCATAGCTTGTGATATCTCACTGCTGCAAGGCCTTCACTAAAGTTCTCTGCTGTATGGTATTGTGGTTGGCAAATCCATTCTCCTTTTTTGTTAATGTAACCCCACAGGCTGTCTTTCCTCACTTTGGCAAGGCCTTCTACAAAAGGGCCACACTCCATTACATCATCTAATGTAATTATCAATTTTCCGGTTGTATCAATGTAACCGAAGTTGATATTGGTTTTTACGGCAGCTAGCCCCTCACTAAAGCCCCATACATAGCGGTACTCAGCTGGAATAGCTATGTTGCCTTTCTTATCCAGAAATCCTTCTTTGGCGTTTTCTATGTATACTGCAAAACCCTCCTTATAAGAGGATACCAATCTTTTCGGGAAGACTAACTCTATTTCCCCGCTTTCATTAATGAATAGGGTAGAGTCATTCCTTTTTACTTTGGTTAAGCCACTGGATTTACTGGCCACCATTTCCCCCTTGAAACAATAGGAAATCTCATCATTGCGGTTGATGTAGCAGTATTCGCCGTCTTTCTCAACCATGGCCAGCCATTTCATATTAATGACCTGGGCTTGTCCTGAAAGCGCTGCAAAAACGAAAGCTACAAAGAATGTTAATCGCATTGGGTTTCAAAAGTAAACACAATGAACCTTTCAGGCTAGTTATTATAAAGACGATTGAAGTATTCTGTTAGTAGTTGATTTCTTAGGTCAACCGGCAGTCTATTCAGTACTTGGTTTATAGGCTCAAGTTCATCGGGTAAGTCTGCGCCTTGAAGGCCCAATGCAGTTTCCATTTGTGTAAAGGTATCTGGGGTGGCATTTTCAAGCATTCCTATCAGCATTTCCATATCAGGCACCATATCGGGTCTGTTTTCATCCCTTATCTGTTGCATTATTTCTTTCCAGTCATTCAGCATGGAATCAATATGCTCTACGTTACCTGCTCCTATGGAAAAGTGAATATTTTCTTGCGAAGTGCTACCTGCCAATTGTGGTTGTAAAAACCATCCTTTTTTACGCATCAGGTCTGATATCCTAAAAACGCTGTATTTGTCCGAGGCCACAGCCACTAGGTTAGCTACTGGCTCACCAAGAACTTTCAATCCTTCCTCTTGCTTTACCCAATTAATTATCTTTTCAGTTCCTTCTCTGCAGTCTCGGATGATTTTGGTATAGCCCTCTTCACCAAGCAGGTTAAGTATGGCCCAGCAAGCAGCTAGAGGGCCACCGCCTTTGGTAGAAAGCACAGTGGTATTAATCACTGTATACCCAGCCCAGCCCGAGTGTGTAAATATTTGAAAACGTCTAAGGTCTCTCGCATTGTAAAGCACCGCGGAGGCGCCTTTTGCTGCATATCCAAACTTATGGAAGTCCATTGAAAGTGAGGTGACGCCTGGTACTGATAAGTCAAAATCTGGGATGTCGTATCCGGCTCTTTTCGCAAAAGGTAAAAATAAACCACCTACACACGCATCGGTATGAAAGAGGATGCCATGCTTATGGGCGATGGCTGCCATTTCAGGGATAGGATCTACAACACCCTGTGCATAAGATGGGGCAGAGCCAACCAGTAAAATGGTATTTGGGGTGATGGCCTTTTCCATTTCTTCTGGTATAGCCTTGTATGTTGTTTTGTCAACAGGAACAACAATTGCTTTCAGCCCCAGAAACTGGCATGCCTTGTGAAATGCAGCATGTGCAGTATGTGGCACTACTATTTCAGGTGTTTTAATCTCTGGCTTTATATGTCTGAAATAATCTCTTGCGGATTTTATGGCCAGCATTATGCTTTCTGTACCCCCGGTTGTGAAATTACCTACGAAATCTTCTTTAGCACCGACTAGTCCACCAGCCATACTAATTATATCGTTCTCTAGCTTCAAAGTACTGGGAAATACTGTGGGGTCAAGTGCATTTTCAGTGAGGTATGACGAGTATGCCTTCTTCAAAATATCTTTCCCTTCTATTCCAGGGTCGTATACATAGGCAAACACTCTGCCTGACTCCCATGGCAAATCTTTAGCTTTAAAGCTCTCAAGGTCATTCAGTATGTCTTCAGGTTTTCTTCCTATTTTAGGTAATTGCATCTTACTTATTTAGTATTTCAAAATTCTATTTAATGCTATTAATGTAAGCGAGGCTAATATACAGAATACTACAAGGCAAAGTACCCCATTGGTCCAACTTCCGGTATTAGAAACAACTTGACCAATTATTACGGGGCCAATTCCACCACCAATTAATGTAGTAAGGCCATTATATACACCAACACCCTTTGCAAGTGCTTGTTTGGGTAATATCTTTTGTACTATCGCAAATTCTGAAGTGGTATAAGCGGTTACAGCGAAAATAGCTCCGCTAAGTATGATAACTGTGGCACTGATAGTTTGTGCTGTAACGGCGAAGTAGATAAAAACTCCTGCCATTATAAACCCAATCGAAGCTAAAACTACTCGTTTGTTTGTTTTGTCACCCAGGTATGACCAAATCAAAATTCCAAAAATTGAAAAGATATACGGTACAGACATGGCATAACTTAATTCACTAAACGGAAGATTTCTCCCTTCGGTGAAATAGGTTGGCAGCCAACTGGTCAATCCGTGTGCAGCCATATTATTAAATATGCCTACTAAAAAAGCAAGTAAATAAACTTTTGATTTCAAGAGTTTAGACAAAGAAACATCCGAATCCAATTCTGTTTCTTGGTTCTTCGTGATGTATTCTTCTTCTTCTTTTGTAATCTTGGGATGCTCTCTTGGTGAATTGTGAATGAAAAAATAAATGAGAGGTAATGTGATTACTATTCCAGCACCACTCAATAAGTAAAACATAGTTCTCCATCCATAACTTTCTATTATAGGAACAAGTATGATGGGAGATAATATGGTAGCCACAAAAACACCTGATATCCAAAGTCCATTAGCCCTACTCCTTTCACTATCTGGAAACCAGCTCTTGGTAAGAAGGTTCATCATAGGGAAATGAATACCTTCACTAAAGCCCAGGAAAATTCTTGTGGCGATAAAAAGTGACAGTATTTGTCCAAAAAAGGCCCCCATCGCGGTAAACGTTGACCAAAGCACTGCAATTATTAGTAAACTTTTTTTGGGGCCAATTCTTTCTCCATACCCACTTAGCAAAATGTTGGCAGCACCATAGGCTAGGTAAAATATGCCAAATAGCATTCCGCCGTATTCGCCCTGTTGTTCAGTAGTCCAGCCAAACTCAGCTGCAATTTTAGGCAATGCCAGGGTGATGTTGAGACGATCAAAGTAGGCAATGATTACCGATACCAGCAATACTAATGACGTGCTCCATCTTAAGTTGGTTTGCGGCTTCGACACTTATAGTAACTGATTTTTTTGAAACGACTGGGTAATATAGACAAATAATTACACCCTGACCCAATACCAACCTATCGCTTGTGTATTACGTGTTATGTAAAAAGTCAAGACTTTTTAGTTAACTTTGAACGTTATTGAAACCAATGCTTAAAAACCCTATCTATAAGTTTTTCCTGTTCTTGTTGGCGGGATTTTTTTTGGTAGTGGCTGGTGTAGAAAGTCTTTCTGCTCAGTCATGTTGTACCATGTCGGGTTGGCAATATTCCCGTGAAGTAACTATCGACAACACTGGGGGACCTGCCTACAACAACTATAAGTTTTTGTTTGTATTTGATAGCCAAACGCCCATATCGCAAGGTAAAATGGATGGGGCTTGCTCTGACCTCAGGTTCAAGGATAGTAACTGCGGTAATGAGCTTCCTTATTGGGTAGAAACAGGCTTACAAACTACTGCAACTTATGTGTGGGTTATTGTGCCTAATATACCTGCCAACGCTGTTAAAACGATTTACATGTTTTACGGCAATCCAGGTGCTATTCCTCAAAGCAATTTTGGAAATATATTCACTAATCCATATTCAGTAGTGGGCACTCAAACCCTTGGCGGAACACAAAACTATGATTGGTTTGAAGTAACACCAGGTTCTACCTTGAACATTGCTAATGGGCAAATTCTCACGATTAATGCTGATAAGGTTAAAATTAATGGAACTGTAAATGGTGACGGCTTAGGTTTTGGCCCAGGTGCTGGCCCAGGCGCTGGCGGCAGTGGTGGCGGAGGTCAAGGTGGTGGTGGCGGCGGCTACGGTGGTGCTGGTGGTCGTGGTGGCGGTAGCAATAATGGCGGCCCCGCTTATGGTACAGCTAATGGTACTGATATCAATATGGGTTCTGGTCCTGGTGGGTCTGATTGTGGGGCAACTGCAAGAGGCGGTGCGGCTTTTAGAGCAGTGGGAACTGCAGTAGAAGTGACAGGAAACATACACATGTTAGGTCAGGCGGGGCAATATTGCTGCTGTGGCAATTCTTCTGAAGCAGCTGGTGGCGCCGCAGGAGGTGGTATCCTATTGCAGGGAAGGTACATTACTGGTAATGGAAACCTGGATGTGAGGGGTGGAAAAGGCGGAGATAGTGATGACAAAGAAGGCGGCGGCGGCGGTGCTGGTGGACGAATAAAGATATTTTACG
>JANQJC010000136.1 GCA_028281825.1 Flavobacteriales bacterium | reverse complement strand
TCTTTTACCTTACCTGAATGAATAAAATCCAAAACGATTGAGTTGTTTAATCTATTCGCAAAATATAATATTATTTCCTTTTCTTTTTCATGGTTGAATTCAATCATAATGCCACTTGCGCTCCTCTAATAACAGACATTCTGTCTGCAACCCACTCTAACTTCCTTCTAAGCTCATCTGTTCTCATACGTCGAGTTGCACAGAGCAAATAATGTTGCTTTTTTCGATCTCTTGGGTCAACAACAATCTTTAAGCCTTCAGGTATGTCAGCTCTTTCAAGAACCCAAAAAACGGAAACGGCCTTGCCGGGGTTATTTTTAGACTTCATACGATAAATACCTTTCAGATGTTGCCAATGACCCGAGAAAGATAAACCATGTGCTTCAGAAGGAAGAATCCATTTTCCATCAGTTGAAAATATATAATCATCGCGTTGAATTCCACAAATCACCTCTTTATTAGAACTGCCAGGGTTCAAGTAAAGAGTGGGGTGTTCTCCTTGGACTACAGGTCGAGCATAGTATTTATCAAACCGCTTTATATACTCTCGCAAATCTTCTAGTGTTTTAAACTGTTCCAATGTTGCTTTCCTTACAGCCATAAAGCTGTTTATTACAAATTATCCAATTTATAAGGCTGTTGCCAATGCCACTGTTCCCACTGACCATCCATCATCGCCGCAACACCTCGTATTTGAGGTAAGCCCTGACAGACAAAAGCACAGGGGTTTAAACGTTCGGAACCACTGGTGGCCCATACGCTGTAGCTTGCTAAGGCACTGGAAATAAAGGCTTCTAGCATGTAGGGAAATACGGCTGCTGGCGACTGCTCTTCAAAATCCATATCTACAATTATTCCCGCTTTAGGATCAATTGAGCCACTACGATAGTAGGGGCTGGCTTCATTAAAGCCAAGGCTATTAACCTCTTCAAGCAAGGCATCAATGGCAATTTGTCCGTCCAGGGCTCGCAAACACAATTCTTCTACGCCTTCATACCACGGCATATGCAAAGATATAAATTCCAGTGGATTGGTCTGCACTTGTATTTTTGTCACGACGGAAAAAGGGAAGTAACGCCCTACTCTATCTACACTGGGCAGTAAAACCCCTGCCCACATATGCTCGTCTATAACACCTGGAGATAGAACAAAGCGCCAGATGGGGCTGGTTAAGTATATATCCAACCAGTTTTCACCCAGTTGTTCTTGCGAACCGCCAACGAAACGTTGCAGCCATTCATCCCATAAGTTAGTGAAGTTTGCCGGCAGGTCTCGATGCACAAAATCACCGTGAGCGGGAAGTTTGCCGAACAGTCCTGTGAGCCTAGGTTGATTCATGGGTAATACCTTATAGGGTCTCCGGACACACAAAGGAACCCAACAAATTATTTCTAAAGGGGTTGTTGACGCTTTTGGCTTTCAGTTCATAAGTTATTTTGTGATCGCTGTTGCGATTCCCCTCAGTCACTGAAAAGGTAGCGAGGTATACATTGGCTTTGTCGGTTTGGCGTAAATTGGCATCATCTTGGAGGCGAAACCAAGCCCAGGGGCCATCG
>JANQJC010000122.1 GCA_028281825.1 Flavobacteriales bacterium | reverse complement strand
ACCTTGCGGGCACTCTACCTCTCATTTCAATAGGCTCACTGCCACTAACGTCAATTATCTTGGTTGATTGTGTCAGTACTACATTAGCTCCTAAAACGGCTTCTTTCTCAACATGAACCCCCTCAACTACAATACAGCGCGAACCAATAAAGCAATTGTCTTCTATAATTACGGGAGCGGCTTGCACAGGCTCTAAAACCCCGCCTATACCCACACCTCCACTTAGGTGCACATTCTTGCCAATCTGTGCACATGACCCAACCGTTGCCCAGGTATCTACCATTGAGCCACTATCCACATATGCGCCAATATTCACATAAGATGGCATCATAATCACACCTTTAGCTACAAAAGAACCATGGCGCGCAATAGCGTGAGGCACCACGCGCACTCCAAGCTCTGCATAGTTTCTCTTTAGAGGTATTTTATCATGAAACTCAAATGGGCCTACCTCTATTGTTTCCATTTGTTGCAATGGAAAATACATAATTACAGCCTTCTTCACCCAGTCATTCACTTGCCAGCCATTTGTTGTTGGCCCAGCTACACGCAACGTGCCTTTATCTAACTGCGCAACCGTATTCATCACAGCATCGCGAACGTCACTGCTTTTCAACATCTCCCTGTCTTCCCAGGCTTTTTCTATTAATCCCTTAATCTCTTCCATTGGTAATATTTTTTGCAAATATAGGCTTCTAAACAGCCCGTACAAAGCCTACTTGCTAAAGTGCCTGTCGAACCAGACCACATAGGGTTTACAGGTTCCTTGTGTGATGGTTTTGGCTTTACCTGTCAGTACTGTTCCTTTTACCAGCTTATTCCTGGAGACAAATGCTGAATCAAAATCGGTTTGATAAATCTCATTGAGGGTTTGAGGGCCTTGATAAGCACCCTCAAGGTAATTGAGATAAATGGTGTGTAAGTCTTTATCCCCTCTTATGGAATCTTTTATTCCACTTGGTGTAATGATTATTTCTGCAATTTCAACTTTGAAGGGGCTTATCTGGTACTTACATGGACCGCCTTTCTGACGCACCCCATTCGATTCACTAACATTCTGGCTTGTGTTGCAAGATGCCACACTTATAACTAAAGCAAGAACAAAAAAAGACAAAATGGCGTTGTGAATTATTGGCATGCTTAATTCGGCAAACTTCAAAGATAGTGCTTATAAGAAATGACCAATGAATTTATAATTTTACACCCTGAATGACCACTAAAAGTAATTCTATCTCTAACTACTTGTCGCTGGTAAAGTTTAGCCACACCATTTTTGCGCTACCCTTTGCCCTGATTGGTTTTTTTATTGCCGTGAATTACACAGAGCATGGCTTTGAGTGGCAGACCCTGGGATTAGTTGTGCTCTGTATGGTATTCGCGCGCAGCGCAGCCATGGCTTTTAACAGATACATTGACAGACAGTACGATAAGGCCAACCCAAGAACGGCGGTAAGAGAAATACCATCTGGAATCATCAGCGAAAAATCAGCGGTGGGCTTTATAGTGATTAATTGCCTGCTATTTGTTGGCACTACTTATTTTATTAATCCGTTGTGTTTCTATTTATCTCCAGTGGCACTGGCAGTAGTCTTGGGGTATAGTCTCACCAAACGTTTTACCTTTTTATGTCATTTAATATTGGGGCTAGGCTTGTCGCTAGCACCAATTGGCGCTTACCTTGCTGTAACAGGTCAATTTGATTGGCTACCTCTATTCTTTTCATTTGCCGTACTGTTTTGGGTAAGCGGCTTTGACATCATATATGCATTGCAAGATGATGACTTTGATAAAAGTATGGGATTGAAATCCATACCCGTTTTTATGGGGAGAAAAAACGCTTTAGTGCTTTCAACTGTCTTACACTTGTTTGTATTTGCTTTCATCTTAATGGCAGGGTTGTCTGCCAACTTTGGAACTCTTTACTGGGCTGGTGTAACGGTATTTAGTGGATTGCTTATTTATCAGCACCTCATTGTAAAGCCTGATGACCTGAGTAAGGTAAATATGGCATTTTTCACCACCAACGGTATTGCTAGTGTAATCTTTGCCGCATTTGTTATTGGAGACATTTACCTGGCATTATAATTGTCTCTTGGCAGATAGTGAGCTATAATAATAAATTGTATCTTACGTTGCTGTTTTAGCTGCAAAACTCATCATGAAGAAGTTATTTACATTGATATTCCTGACTATTAGCACCCTTGCTTTTGGTGGATCGAAAGATTCTTCTTCAGTAATGATTGGCCTTGAATTTTCAGCCCTATATTCGGTTGGTATACCTCACAGCATTGGCTTAACACCAAAAATGGTTGTTAGGGGCGAAAAATCGGAAGTTGGCTTAGGGTTGGTATTTCAGCAAAAAGCGTTCACTAACCCTGAAGTGGTAAGGCCAAGTGAATACTCCAGTTTTGTATCAGGTTTATATTGTTTTTATAATAGGCGAATAAACAAAAATGAAATCAACGTATTATCACTGCAATACAGGATGCTTTTACAACAGTCGGTGGTTTTTGAGCTCAATGAAGTAAAATACAGAGATACCGCCAGGATGATTAGTACACTAGACCAAGCTGTAGGTATCAACTTGAGAAAAAAATTATTAGACAAGCTATACTTTACCACTGGTGCTGGCGTTGGAGTAATAACCCACCTTAATGAATATATAGGTTCGAGAAATTCTATTCGTTTCGGGAACTCAAATTTTGGGTTATCAGGAATGATAGATTTTGGTTTAAGGTATGACATCCGATAGCAAAAAGAAACGCCGCAAACACCTCCTGATAGTTGCCGTTATCATTGTACTAATGCCTTTCCTGATGATATTATTTTCAAATGGCCTGGTGCATAACACTTCACATAATAAGATATTCAGTAAGATGGACGAAATCCCGACCAATGATGTTGGGCTTGTATTGGGAACCAGTAGCCGCTCAAAAAGCGGCAATGAAAACCTGTTCTTTAAATATCGAATTGAGGCAGCCGCAAAACTGTACAAAGCAGGTAAAATAAAACACATCATAGTTAGTGGTGATAATCACATCAAATATTACAACGAGCCACGGGATATGATGAATGCATTAAAAGCAAAAGGTGTGCCCCCTGAAGCCATCACTCTTGACTATGCAGGCTTTAGAACACTTGATTCTGTAATAAGGTGTAAAGAAGTTTTCGGGCAAAACAGCTACACTATTATTTCACAAGAGTTTCAAAATGAGCGCGCTGTATTTCTGGCATCTAAAAGCGGTATCAACGCTATTGCTTTTAATGCTGAAGCAGTAAGCTTTGATTACTCCAAAGTTACCTACTTGAGAGAATATCTTGCCCGCGCTAAAGCGGTACTGGATATTTATGTCCTAAAAAAGAAACCGAAGTTTCTGGGCGAGAAAGAACATATTCAACTGAGTTAGAACCTGTTTTATAACAAAAGTTATTAAAACTATCTCACATAATAGTTGAAAACTGGTCATTAATCCTATCTTTGCAACCCAAGTCCGTTTTATATCGTTAAGTTAGAATAGTAAACCGATTTGAGCCCGTGCCAGAAAGCTTAATTATAGAAGAAGATCAATACTCACCAGGAGTAATTTTTAATCCAACTACTAACGAGTATAAGATTTGGGGGAAATCTCTGCCTGAGAACCCTGAAAAAATGTATCGCCCTGTATTGGAATGGGCTGAAGCTTTTGCTAAAGACCCTTCATCAGACATGACACTGCAACTTGACTTAGTGTATCTGAACACCGCTTCAACCAAATGGCTTAAACAAGTATTGGCTGCATTGGGCGAAATGAACCGCAAAGGCAAGAAGCTAAGTATTGAGTGGGTTTATGAGGAGTTTGACGAAGACATGCAAGACCTTGGCGAAGACCTTAAGAACTTGACAGGCCTGGAGTTTACCTTTACTGAAAAACCTGAGGAATAGTTCCTCGCACTCCTTTTGTATTTCTGATTTCATGTACATTTGTCATTATACACAGCTATGATAACATTTGACGACTTTCAGAAGCTTGATATCAGACTGGGAACTATACTTGAGGTAAAGGATTTTCCTAAAGCCCGCAAGCCTGCCTATCAATTGGTAATAGATTTTGGGCCATTGGGAATTAAAAAATCCAGCGCACAGATAACCGACTTATACACCAAAACTGACCTATTGAATCGCCAAGTATTGGCGGTTGTTAACTTTCCACCCAAACAAATTGCCACTTTTATGAGTGAATGCCTGGTGTTGGGTATTGAAACAAAAGAAGGTGTGGTATTACTCAACACAGACAAAACCGGGCCAAATGGCTCAAAAGTGAGTTAATTTTAAGCAGTACCCAATGAAAAGACTTGCATGGCTTCTCCCCTTACTTATATTGATTGCGGCCACTTCATGCAATCAAAAGCAAGAAGAAACCCTTGAACAGTATGAATGGCTACTGGGACGATGGATAGCAACACCCGAACCTGGTGGCCAAGAATTGAATGAGAAATGGTATAAAGAAAGCGATGTGAAATACTTTGGTGAAACCTGGGTATTGCATGAAAATGGTGATACCGCCTTTAGTGAAAAACTGTGGTTGGAGCTATCCAACGACACCTTGTACTACATAGCCCAAGTTAGCGAGACTTATATTGCCAAGTTTGCCACCACAGAATTACAAGACGGCTTTTTTGAAGTGGAATTTCCTGAGAATGATTTCCCCTCTGTGATTAGGTATGAAAAAGTAGCTGATGATACATTTATTGCTACACTAAGCGGTATTGATAGCCAAGGAGAGAAAAAGGAACGAATGCTGGAGTTTGTAAAGAGATAGCCCTCACTTAAAATGCAACACGCTCTTTAACCTGGTGTTTACAGGTTTGCCATCTTTTATTCCTGGATTAAAGTCCCTTATATTGCTGATTACGTTTAGCGCCTCTGCATCTAACCTTTCGTCTTGACTACGGTAAACTTGGATTTGCTCGATAAGACCAGCTTTGGTTACTACAAAATTTATAGCAACCATTCCCGTAATCTTTTGCCCATCTTTATCTTTTACTTCTCTTTGGGTAGCCTTGATAAGGCTTTGCAATGAATCTGCCCCCCAGATAAATTGTGGCATCGTATCCAACTGTTGGTAAACCGGCTCTATTTGGTTGATTTGTTTGATATCCTGTGAGAAACCTACCAAAGTGCTTACAAAGAATAACAAGAAGGCCAAAAATCTAAACATAGGACAAAAATAGAGTTTATACTCAAGAGAAGTTCTTTTTGAAAAGTTTTCTACAAAAGCCACAATTTTTGGTAATCTCGTTTCGTTGTAATTTCAAGGCAGGTGTTCTATTTTACAGCATTTTCTGTTTTTGGCACAAAATTTGTCTCCAGTAATACAAGGTTAATAGTGATGACGAAAATCTACTAATAGAAATTAAAAGAAGTTTAACCAGTCTTCGCGAGCCGAAGGCACAACATCTGGAAATCATGACTAAGATAAAAATCGACTTTGCAGAAAAATCAATAGCCGAGAAACTGGCAACAGCAACTAATGTAATCATCAAAATGAGCGCCAATGACATGTTTATGCCCTACCAGCATGAAATAAGTGAGGCAGCCGATGCAGTAGATGCACTCTCTGAAGCCTACTTAGAATCGCTTAGCGGAAGCGCAGCATTCAAAGCCATGATGCCGAGGCGTGAGAAAGAGCTTACTGAGAAAATGAGTGTACTTGCGTTTTATGTGCAAGTGCTGAGCAAAGGCAATGAAAATGTAATAAAACTCTCAGGTTTTGACGTGATTGAAGACGCAATAACAGACGCTGAGCGCATCGATTTGCAAAAACAACTGGCTGAAATTGGAATAATGAGAGTTCAATAACCACAATTACTGAACTACAATATAAGCCGATTTGAAAATATCAAGTCGGCTTTTTTATTCGTTAATCGATTATATCTTGGTTGTTAACTAATTGTGAATAACTTTGGACGGAGCGAACAATATTTTTTTATACTATTGATGTGCAGAATAAAAATACCTTAACAGGGAAATGCACCAAACACAGGCAATCATGAGTGAAATAGAAGACCTAAAGAAAATAATTAAAGACTTTTATCCTGAAACCCCGGTTGAGAACACTACAGTACAGTTAAACCCTGACATAGATGGTGATATCGATTGGGAAGAAGTGTTTGCCAAATATGTTGATAGCATTAAAACGCTTGCCACACAAGACGTAATCAATAACTAAATTTATTCCCTACCTTTCTCTTCCCGCCTCACATTTCTATTACTACTTTTGTAGCAAATAAGATATTGACATGTTTGATAGGATAAAGCAGCTTCAGGAAATGAAGCAAAAGATGGATGAAGTAAAAGAGCGCTTGGACAATACCACCGTTAAAGGCGAAGCTGAAGGCGTAACAGTTATCTCAACGGGAAACAGGAAAATAAAAGAAGTTGTCATTTCACAAGAGCTGGCAGCAACTGGTGATGTAGAGCAAATAGGCGACCTGGTTACAATTGCCACCAACAGAGCCCTCGAGAGCGCTGAGCGCCTTGCTGAAAGAGAAATGCAATCCGTAGCTGGCGGAATGCTTGGCGGATTAGGTCTAGGATAAAAGCTACTCCCGTGCTCGACAAAATAGCCCAACTGGAAAAGCAGTCTCGCTTGTTGGAACCAGATAGTCCCACCCGCGAGCGATTACGCAACAGTGTGCTTAACTACACTGAAAATTTCCTCAATGCAGTCAATGAAATTAATGCCTATAACCTGGAAGACACTAAAGGAAAAGGCATACTTGATTTTCCAATTACAGATGAACCAACAGATATCAATCAACTTATTGATAGTGTTGAGAAAAATATAGACTACCCCAGCCTGAACCCAGCTAGTGGCGGACACTTGGGTTACATACCCGGGGGTGGTATTTACACTTCGGCATTAGGGGACTATATGGCTGATGTTACCAATCGCTATTCGGGTGTATTTTTTGCAAGCCCGGGCGCCGTAAGGATGGAGAATATGCTCATCAACTGGATGGGAAACATTATCGGTTGGGAACCTGGTTTTGTTGGGAACCTTACCTCAGGAGGCAGCATGGCTAACCTAATAGCCATAGTAACTGCGAGAGACGCCAAAAAAATCAATAGCACTAATATTGCTAAGAGTGTGATATATGCTACAAGGCAAGCTCACCATAGTATATTGAAGGCAATCAGGGTGGCGGGACTTAAAGAGTCTATTCTTAGGGAAGTTCCAGTAGATGCTCATTTCAAAATGCAGGTGAGCGAACTGAAAAAGATGATTGCCCAGGATAAACAGGATGGTTTAAACCCTTTCCTGGTAATCGCTTCAGCTGGCTCAACAGATGTAGGTGCAGTAGACCCGCTTTCTGATATTGGCGATATGGCTAAAAAAGAAAATCTCTGGTATCACATTGATGGTGCCTATGGTGGCTTTTTCGTGTTGGTTAAAGAGGGTAAAAAGAAACTTCAAGGCATTGAGAAAGCCGACTCGGTTATCATGGACCCACACAAAGGGCTATTCTTGCCCTATGGCAGCGGGGCAGTACTGGTGAAGAACAAGGAAGCTTTACTCAATTCACACTACTACTTAGCCAACTACATGCAGGATACAGTAGAAGCTAACGAAGAACTATCCCCAGCTGACTTATCACCTGAACTGACGAAGCATTTTAGAGGAATGAGATTGTGGTTACCATTGAAAGTCCACGGGCTGGCACCATTCAGGGCATGCCTGGAAGAAAAGCTCTGGCTAACCAGGTACTTTTATGAAGAAATACAAAAGATAGGGGGCTTTGAAGTAGGGCATTATCCTGAGCTATCAGTAGCTACATTCCGCTATGTGCCTAAAAAAAGTGATGCCAACGAATTCAACAAAAAACTGATTGAGGCCATTCAAAAAGATGGTAGGGTATTTTTATCGTCTACCATGCTCAATGGTACATTCACCATTCGCTTGGCTGTATTGAGTTTCAGGACACACCTGAGTACTATCAACCTCACATTACAGGTGCTTAAAGAAAAAGTGGCTGAACTCCAACAAACCTAACCAGCACGGTACATCTGGGTATGTGGAATATTATCCTCAAGGTATTCCTCACCTACTGCTTCAAAGCCAAACTCACTGTAAAAAGGTAAAAGATAAGACTGCGCTGAAATACGCAACTCTGCGCTACCGTAGAGCTCCACTACTCTATTTATACTTTCCAGCATTAGTTGTTTACCAACACCAGTGCGCCTTACAACAGGTGAAGTAACTATCCTTCCCAATGATGGCTCTTTGTAGCTCACCCCAGGCTTCACAATACGAGTATATGCCACCAAAAGCCCTTTACTATCGCGGCCTAGCAGGTGGTACGACTGAAAGTCCTTACCATCGGCGTCTAAGTAAGGACAATCTTGCTCTACTATAAACACCTCTTGCCTTAAAACCATCATGTCGTACAACTCAACCAGGGTAAGGCTTTCAAAGCTTTTAAAAATCCACGTTATTTTCATCAAAAAACCATCAAAATATACAATGTTATTTGCAACTTAAGATTTTCCGTGAGTCCCTCGAGGGTTTCGATAAAACTTTGTTAATCACATCCCTCAACACCATGCACACTTCCCACTTTAAGGTCGAGCCGCAAAAAACTTTTACATATACGTTTCAATTTTAGCCTAAATATATTAGAATTCCCTTTCCTGGAATTGGCATTTCTGAAATAAACGTAGCAGACACACATGGCAGGGTATTGTTAAGGAAGGATTACCGAAGTTCACGAAGTGGACGGCTTCAATACATCCATAGCTGGTGATATGTTGTGTTTCAAGGTTATTTTAGACAGCCTTGACTTTTTGCATACTTTTTTCTTGACAAAAAAAGTATGATGAAATACTCTTTCCACTTTAGACGTACTCAAACTCATCAACTTTCCAAACTTTTACACCTTCTAAACATTCACAACCATAATTCCCGTATTTTCGCAACTAATGCATTCCCACCAAAAATATATGCAACGTTGCCTCAAGCTAGCCCAAAATGGGCTTGGTTTGGTGGCTCCTAATCCATTGGTGGGATGTGTGATTGTTCACGAGGATAAGATTATTGGTGAAGGCTATCACCACCAATATGGCGGTCCACATGCCGAAGTAGTAGCCGTTAACTCGGTCAAAGACAAAAACCTCTTAAGAAGCTCTACCCTATATGTAAATCTGGAACCCTGCTCCCACCACGGTAAAACACCACCATGTTCTGATATGATTATTGAGCATAAAATACCAAGGGTCATTATCGGTTGTGCGGATACTAATCCAGCTGTGGGCGGCAAGGGAATAAAAAAGCTGGAAGGTGCAGGTATTGAGGTAACAACAGGGGTTTTAGAAAAAGAAAGTCTGGAACTCAACAAGCGCTTTTTCGCCCATCACAATCTAAACAGGCCCTATATCATTTTAAAATGGGCACAAAGTAGTGATGGCTTTATAGACCATATCCGTGATGAAGGAAAAGAAGGCCCAGCAACTATTAGCAACTCCACCTCGCATCGCTTGGTACATCAATGGAGGGCCGATGAGCAAGCGATATTGGTCGGCACCAATACAGCTATTCTGGACAATCCTGCACTAACAGTGAGGTTAGTAGCTGGTAAAAACCCATTAAGGACAGTTTTTGATAGACAAAATCGCCTTACAAAAGACCTCCAATTGATGGATGGCTCCACTCCTACCCTGATTTTTTCTGATGCGGAAAATCAAACAGAAGTAAAACCTGCTGCAAACCTGGAGTACATATTCGTTGAAAAAGAGGAAGTTATATACACCAAACTCTGCGAAACCTTGCACAAAAGGGAGATTCAATCCATCATTATCGAAGGTGGTAGCATGACCTTGAATAGTTTCATACAACAAAACTTGTGGGATGAGGCAAGGGTTTTCGCTTCACCGCAAATGCTTGGCAATGGCATTCATGCCCCAAAAATCGAGTGTAGACCCCAATCCCAAAAAGAGGTAGCGGGTGACAAATTGTATTTCTATCGAAACTATAACTGATGCTTGATCTACTGCTCTGTATAATCAGTTCCGTAGCCATAGTATTGGTTTTCAGGGCATTTGAGAAATACAATATTGACAACCTTTTAGCCATTACAGTAAACTACTTCACCGCTGGATTCATTGGCTTAATAGTACGTGGTCATGTCAATGACTTTGAAACAATCCCGCAAAAAGAATGGTTTTTTGCAGCCCTGTTATTGGGCTCCCTTTTCATTTTCCTGTTTAATATATTGGCTGTTTCAGCTCGCAAAATAGGTGTATCTGTTGCAGCCGTGGCATTTAAGATGGGTTTGGTAATACCAGTTGTCGCCACTGGAGTATTATACCCTGAGCGTAATACGTTTAGCTTTATCAAGATAACAGGCATCCTACTGGTGTTAGTTGCTGTAACAATTACTTCATTAAAAAAGAAAAGCCCTGGGTTCAACCCAAAAATGCTTTTTCTCCCATTCATCCTTTTTCTGGGAAGTGGGTTTTGTGATGCCTATTACGAATTTACCAAAGAACATTACTTACCAGAAAGCGACCTTGAATTGTTCAATTCCAGTGTCTTTTTTGTATCAGGAACATTTGGAGTTATTATTCTAATTATCAATTCGTTAAGAGGTAATATCAAAATAAGCACTTCAAGTATTGTAGGCGGCTTGATATTAGGTATTCCAAACTTCTTTTCTTTCTATTATTTATATAAAGCACTGAATGCCCCCGGTATTCAAAGCTCTGTTGTTTTTCCTGTAAACAGCATGAGTATTGTAGCCCTTTCAGCATTACTTTCAGTAGCTATTTTCAGGGAAAAACTATCCCGAATGAATTGGTTAGGTATAATTCTTGCCATTATCGCAATAGCTATGATAGCATTTGGATAAATGAATGGCTGACCCTGAATAGGAAAAATATAAGTACAAAAGGTTATTTCGTAATTTTGTCTTCATGCAGAAAAACATCTTTCTCCTCTTCTTATCCCTGTTATTGGCTGGTGTAACCCAAGCCCAAAAAGTAGAAGTAAAAGGCGTTATCAATGGCCCACTAAGCCATCCCACAACAATTAGCCTATACAAATACTACGGAAACGATTTACCCTTGGTAGGAACCATTGAAACCGACAAGAAAGGTAATTTCAGTTTTGAGCTTGATGGTGTTGACCGTGGTTTATACGAGATACAGGCTGCAGACTATCAAAGTGAGGTGATTGTGCTTGGCAGTGAACCCGTTGTTCAATTGAGAGGTACTTTCGGAGTACCTGTTGGTAATGGATTCGCAATAGAAAACTCTCAAGAAAACGATGCCTACAGCGTGTTGATGAATTTCTACAGCATCTTTCAAAGCCATATGGATAGCTTGAATAACGTTATGAGAAGCGTTGACCCATTCAATCCTTTTAAAGAAACCAAAACCAAAGAAGTTACCGCAGCCCGTGATAGCATTATCAAGGCATTTAATAACTCCATTAGGGTGGCAGAACAACTGTTTCTCGAAACATATGCCGTTCAGGTGCTTGCCCCCTTGTATATGGTTCCCAGCTATCAGGATTTCCCACAATTCAAGGATAATTACGACAACAATTCCTCCTTCAGGCATCTTCATTATTTTGACTACATAGATTTCACCACACCTGAAGTCCTGAATAACCCAGTACTAGAAGTGAAATATTTTTCATATCTCAATGATTACACCGCACACGATATAAAAGGCTTTGAGTTCGCTGTCAATTTCCTCATGAAGCTAGCCTCTGCCAATCCAGAAGTGAGGGATTTCACTTTTGAATACCTGGTAAGCGTTTTCAATGAGAATGGCCCAGTGGAAATAGTGGAATACCTCAACAACAACTTCAAGGATGAATGCACCTCTACTATGAGTGAGGAAACACGTGAAATCTTTGCTAAGATGGAGCAACTCAAACCCGGAAATGTAGCTCCAGAGTTGAGCATTAATGATATCAACTACCAATCCGTGAGCTTACATGAGTTGGCAGGTAAAGCCAAGGTAATATACTTTTGGGCATCGTGGTGCCCCCATTGCATGGAAGAAACCCCAGATGTTTATGACATGTATCTCAAGTATGCCGACAAAGGCCTTGCCTTCTATGCTATTTCGCTGGACAAGGATTACAGCTCGTGGGTAAAAGCCATACAGGACTTAGGCTTAACATGGACCAATGTTTCAGAACTCAAAGAATGGGAATCATACAGCGCAGGAGTATACAATATCCAAAAAACTCCCACCATCATTCTCCTGGATGAGAACAACGTAATTGTAAAAAGAGATATCCCACCCTACATACTGGAGAAAGAACTAGATAAGATGCTAAAGTAATTCCCTCAAATCTTCGTATATTAGTATTATGCGTTTTTGGCCCTACATATTGATATTACTACCATTTGGCACATTGGCCCAAATTTCAAAAATGGGCAACAAGCCAGTTGATATCCAAACCATTGACAAGGTATTAACCCGCTCTTACTTTAATACAAAGGAACAAATCAGCACAGACAATGCTTCCGTTTTGGAATTCGTAAAACAGTTTGCGAAATACAAAGGCCCTAATCATAGCTATGAGTTGCTGCATCGCATTGAAAGTCCCAAAGCCTACCACCTACTCTTTCAGCAATACTATGAAGGAGTAAAAGTATATCGCGGTCAGGTAAAAGTAAACCTTGATAAGTCTGGAAATGTATTATCCATATTTGACAACTCCCTCGGTGCGGTAAAGGCTTCGGAACAATTTCCGCCAGCAACAGTAACTGAAAACATCATCAACAACCTTTACCCTGATAGAGAACAGCTTGTGAGAGCTACACCCGAACATACTTGGTTTTGGGATGGAGAATCTTTTGTACCTGCTGTGCGAATAGAATTTGTTGATAACGTTGACCAGTTCTATGAGGTCATTATCAAAAGCACCGAAGAAACAGTATACCAAAGGGATTTAAACAGTTATTACCATACAGCATTGGATAGCCCCTCCACTGCAAAGGTTTTCCTGCCTGACCCATTAACAACAGCAGAAGAATATTATGGAACCCCCTATGAGGATTCTAATGATGCAGACATCAACCAACTCAACCTGGAGCGCCACGAAGTAATTATTGATGCCAACTTTGAGTCTGGTGAGTTCTCGCTTACTGGCCCTTATTGCAACATCACTGATTTTTCACCACCTTCAGTACAACCAGCCAATAAAACCTCACCCAATTTCGATTATACCCGTGCAGAAGATGGTTTTGAAGACGTCAATACCTTTTATCACATTAATCAGTTTCAAGCCTATGTTCAATTGTTTGGCTTTAACAACCTGGCTAACTACCCAATAGATGTAGACTGCCATGCCTTGAATGGCTCAGACAATTCCAACTTCAATGCAGGTTTCGGCACCCCAAGACTCAGCTTTGGTGAAGGCGGAGTGGATGACGCCGAAGACGCTGACGTTATTATTCACGAATACGGCCACGCCTTGTCTTACTCAGCAGCACCCAATACCAATAACGGCTTCGAGCGTCAGGCACTAGACGAAGCCATTGGTGACTACTTATGTTCTTCCTACTCCCGTTCTATCAGTGAATTCAGATGGGAAGATGTCTTCACCTGGGATGGCCACAATGAATTCTGGAATGGCCGCTCAGTAGTAACCACAGACCACTACCCCGAAGATCTTGGCGGCAATATCCACTTAGATGCTGATATATGGGCGGCCACTCTCATGCAAATCTGGGAAGACATAGGTCGCGAACCTACCGATGCCATTCAGCTGCAATCAATGTATAGTTACGCCACCAATATGAGCATGAGTGATGCGGCACACATATTCCTGCAAGCCGATGAACTCTACTATGGTGGTGTTCACGCATGGCCCATCACCTATTGGATGGTAGAACGAGGCCTGCTCCCGCCTGATGTTAGTGTCAATGATGTTTCACCTTCAAATAGTTTCAGGCTTTTGAACTCGGCGGGCTTCACCAATGGTACTGGTCAAACCATTTTGCAATTCCCTTCAATTGACCAAACACTTATAGAGATATACGATATCAGCGGAAAGTTGCTACAATCGCATAACATCCAAAATACCAATCGCCTTTATTTAAACAGCGAAAACTTCAAGGCAGGTATCTATATTCTTTCCGCACAACAAAATGGAGAGAAAAAAAACTTCAAGCTGGTTAAAAAACAGTAATTTTTTACCTACCCCCTGTTTTTCCCTCCCCTCAATTCAATCTGAACCGTTTATTCTTAGTAAATTTTATCATAATTAACAGCACCCCCTTCGATACAGATACGCACTTTCAAAAAAATATAGTATTTTTAAAAACACCCCTTATTACGAGTAACATAATGAATATTTGTTTATAATTTTTTAATCTAGGGTCTAAAGACTATTAACAATACTGTTCTAAATTCGTCTTCCAAACACTTATTTGTGTTTGGGACAAGATTTCGATTTTAACTAAACTTTATAGTCATGATTAATATCAATTTTGACCCTATTCTCAAAGTAGTTTTCCCTAATCGAAACACCACTGAAGCGACAAAGAATGATGGGGAAACACAAAAAACATCAACCCAGCCAACCATTGTCTCTATAAGTGTAAGAACCATAAGAAATGGATTAATCTTCTTTCTTATAGCTCTAATTGCCAGCTTCACCTATTTAGAATTAAGACATCGAACCTATTCTTTAGCAAGACTGTCAGACCACAATGAAGTCTTCTTTAACAGATGTGGAAATGATAGTTGTGTAATGGGTATTGTTGAAATGCAAGACAATCCTTCTGAAGAAACGGTGTTGAGAGAAAGTGAAGAACCCAAAGACATAAGGGAAGCCGCCTCTTGGTTTGCAAGAGAACACAACCTCGTTATTCGAGGCATTAAGCTCGATATCGAGAGAGAGGTTGAAGTCAAATCCCCTAACGGAATTATAATCACTGAACCTTATGTTTATGAAGTTGTTTTGCAAGACTCAAGAAATGGAGATTTGTATGAGCTAGATTTGGTACGATGGACATTAGAGAATCACAACTTTATTGACAGGGTGGCTGGTGCTATTTTTTCACGCTATGATTACTCCATGTTTCCAGAAGAGTTTGAAAAGCAAATCTCTTTGAATGATTTAAAAATAGAGAATCCCGAGGCATATGAACAGCTGGAGAAGGAACTTGCAAATTACTCTGTAACCACTGAATCAGTCCTTCAAATTGAATTATCAGACAGAGAGAGTTCGCGCAAACCCGGAACTACTTTTGTTGATAAAAATGTGTCTTTTGAAGTTAAGTTTCTGCTGCCAAATGGAAAGATACACGAGATAATTATAGATAGTATAGTGTAGAACCCAAACTAATACACCCCATGCATATAATTGGGAATGTCATTAAAATCTTCTGCCCTCTCAGGGCTTAACATCAGGTTTTTAGCCGCTCTCACTATATTCTTACGAGATGAGTAAATCTCCCTGTTTACATTTAAAACGGTAGATATCTCTATCTCGCTCAGCTTTTCCTTTTTGCTATAGAATTGCTTCAAGAACTCTTCATATTGCTTTTGGTTTAGCCTCATCATGTCAGCCAGTTTCTCAAAGCTAGTTTCATTATCACCCGTGTTTAGCAACACTCTTAACTCATTATAAAACTCATGTGATTGCTGTCTAAAAAACACATACTGCTTATGCAAAAAGTCATTCGCTGATTTATTGAACTCATCCAAGTTATGAGATACATTCTTTAGGCTTTTGGCGGAGTGTAAAGCACCTCTCACACTGGCTATTAATTGGTTAAGCCTGGCTGTTTCTGTTTTTTCCATCTCTTGATTTTGTTCCTTCACGTAAAACTCCACAATCAACCCTTCTCGCTGCTTCAGCCTGTCATAAAGTTGCCCAAAAGTCTTTCGGCCTACACCTAGTGTCTCCCTCACTTTATCCGCAAACCTCTCGTCTTCTTCATTCTCATTAAATTGAAAGGCAACCATATTCAATTGAATAGTTTGCTCAATAATAGCCTTCCCTTCTTGCTCCATAATATGTATCGCGGCTATAGGCTCTCTCAAGGTTGCTTTTTTCATGTAAGTTGTAAGGGCATCATCAACCTCTACAAACTTGCTTTTAAGAAATTTCGAAAACTTACCTATAAAAGGTAAGAACACTACAATTCCCATCAAATTAAATAAGCTATGATACACCGCAAGAGCTATCACCTTATCACTTACCCCAAAAATTTGAATAATAACCTTTGAAGAAGCACCTATTAACACAAATGCTATTATACCTGTGGTTAAATTAAAAAGCAATTGCCCTAAAGCAATCCTCTTCTTCTCAGGTATCCCCTTTATGGAACCCAATAGTATAGTTGATGTCGAGCCTATGTTCGCTCCTATTACCATTGCAACAGCCGACTCAAAAGAAATAAGCCCTGCGTTCAACACACTTAGGGTAATTACCAGCATAGCTGAACTAGATTGTATCAAAGCAGTTAAGCCTACTCCAATTAATGAAAACACTAACAGACCATAATCGGCAAAGCCAACAATATCAACACCCTCAGCAAAGTTTTCTATACTCACCTTCATGTAATTAAGGCCAAGGAATAGAAAACCAAAACCCACCAAAAAGCGACTCAGGTTATTCAATACCCTCGCATTACTGAATGTCAACATTAGCACACTCCCTATCCCAATTGCAGGCAGGGCAAACCCCTCAATATTCAACTTAAAACCAATGGTTGCAACTATCCAGCCAGTAAAAGTGGTGCCCAGGTTAGCCCCAAATACAATTGCCAGGCCATGCCTCATTTTGATGATACCAGCCCCAACGAAAGCTAGCACCATCAGAGAAACAACGGAGCTACTTTGCAACATCGCAGTAGTCAAAACCCCAACTAACACCGCCTTAAGAGCAGTATCAGTATGTTTCCTTAAAAATAACTTAAAAGGCCTACCTGCCAATATTTTCAATGAATGCTCCAATTGAAACATTCCAAAGAGGAATATACCAAGCCCAGCAACAAATTTCCATATTTCAAACTCGTCAAGCATAAAGAAGTACACGTTTGCAAGTGCAAATTAAATTACATTTTGCTGGTTAGCACTTTAGATTGACAAAAACACACCTTTTATAGTGAGCCAGGTCATCGAAAACGCTTTTTTGCCTACCTACCTTAGCAAAAAAATTAATCATGACAGAAATACTCATTACCGACGACCTATCAATAGAACAATTACAGGATAAGTTCAACCAACACTTTCCTTATCTTAAAATTGAATTTTTTAAATCAGGCCATAGTGAAGGCGAAGGCTCACCAAAAGATAACATCATCACCTCTAATCATATTCTGGGCGACATACGTTTCAACCATGCTTCGGGTGAAATAAGCATTCATGGCAACCAAAAGGTCTCAACCCTTGAAGAGGCCTTTAAAGAAAAGTATGGGCTCAATGTTCAGGTATTTCGTAAATCCGGCAAGGTATGGCTGGAAACTACCAACACCGACGAATGGACCCTGTCCGAACAAAACAAGATGGGTGAGGAAATGGAAATGGGTGTTTGAGTTATTCATTAAGGGCAATAGCATCTATAGCCAATTGTACTTCTTTAGTTAAATCAGTATCTTCTATATTCTCCTCTTTAATCTTTCTCAATGTACTTAGCGTTTCCGGAACAACTCTTCCCATTCGCCTTAGATATGTTATATACTTTAGCTTAGTTTTTCTACCTACAATTGGCAACTCATCCAACAAGTAATTCATTGTTTGAACAGACCTATTACTTGTTCCCATTAAGATAAACGAATATGTAGATCGCTTCGTCTCTTGCCATGTTTGAGAGGGATTGTTAGAAATATTGTCAATCAATTGCGGAACTAATGTCTCTTTTTCAATCAAATGCCTTTCTATTCCTTCATTAATTAGGAAAGTGTCTTTGGATTGAAAATCTATGGTAAAAAAATTAAGAGGACTAAAATTAGGATCATACTCACTCGTTAAATCGCCTTGTAATATATAAGCTACCATTTCCCTTATCGCCATTGAAGCTCCTGCCTCAGAAGATTTAGAATTCAAGGGATAACCATCCTTAAGCAGCCGCTCAATACTTTTAGTAAAGTACTCAGTCGGCAACTTATTTTGCAATAATGCCGCTACAGCATTGAATCTGACCATTACTTTTTCATCCGTAAATGTTGAATTATATGCTTCTAAAACTTCTTCTTCATTCATTGACATGTTGGCCAAGCCATTAACTCCACATATTCTTGCTTTATAGTCTTTTGCTTCTGTTGCTAACAATATTAAAGTCTCTCTTATTTTCTGGTTCATTGGCCTATAGCTACCTAGCATTTTCGCAGTGCCCATCAACCCAATAATTTCACCTGCTTCAATTTCTTGCACTTTAGTAGCTTTTTCCACTTGAGAAATTGCCTTTTTGTAGGATGTATTTTCTTTGTTATCATAGCTCTGAGCATAACCCTCATTTAGAAAGAGTACCAATAAAACAGCAAGTAAAGCACTGATAGTTGAAAAAAAGTTCGTCTTGTTCATTACTATTTTTTTTAATTTCGATAACAAGGTAATAAAATAAACTATAATACTTTCCTATCTTAAATATTGATTCATCTAAGATTAATAATACCCTAAACCTTATTATTTCAAAATAATAACAAAAAAGCGAACAACTTTACAGCGCCCGCTTTTCTTTCTATTATGTATGTTTTTCTTTAAGCCGCCTTCCTACTTACGTTATCAAGGCTACTATTCCCAAAATAATAAGAACGATGTATAGCTAAAAATGAGATAAAGCAATCCTCATCATCATAGCTTGCAAAAGATATTTCATCAAAACTTCACGAATCCACTCTAGCCTTTTACTTCTTCCTCACAAAAATCTGAATAGGCACCCCATTAAAATCAAACTTCTCCCTCAACCTATTCTCTAAAAAGCGCCTGTATGGCTCTTTAATGTATTGCGGTAAATTACAGTAAAAAGCAAAAGATGGTGAATGTGTAGGCAGCTGCCTTACGAACTTTATTTTCACATGCTTGCCCTTAGTGGCTGGGGGTGGCTGGTCCTGAATAATAGGCAATAGATAATCATTCAGTTTATGGGTAGGTATTTTTTTGGTTCTGTTTTCATACACCTTTTGCGCTACTTCCAATGCCTTATGTATGCGCTGCTTGGTTAGCGCTGAGATAAAAAGAACAGGTACATCAGTAAATGGCGCCAGCTTCTGTTTAATCATCTCGGTGTATTGCTTGGCTGAATTAGTTTCCTTATCCACCAGGTCCCATTTGTTTACTAAAATAACCAAGCCTTTGCGGTTACGCTGTATCACATGTAGAATGTTCATATCCTGGGCCTCCAGCCCAGCAGTTGCATCCAACATCAGCAAAGCCACATCACATTCTTCAATTGCCTTAATAGAACGCATCACAGAGTAAAACTCCAGGTTCTCATGCACTTTACCTTTCTTGCGTATTCCCGCAGTATCAATCAAGGTAAACTCAAAACCAAAACCGCTGTAATGGCTATGTATCGCATCTCTTGTCGTTCCGGCAATGGGCGTAACTATATTTCGTTCCACACCTAGTAAAGCATTCGTTAAAGACGATTTACCAACATTCGGGCGGCCTACAATAGCCAGTTTAGGTATATCACTTCTCTCCTCTTCTTCCGGCTCTTCAGGTAGGGCCTCTACCAAGTCATCCAGCAATTCACCAGTTCCACTGCCATTAATAGAAGATATGCAATGATAATCCCCCAACCCTAAGGAGTAGAATTCCACTGCTTCGGCAATCCTCTCATTGTTATCTACCTTGTTCACTACCAGAAAAACCTTCTTATCGGTTTTCCTTAAAAGAGTGGCTACGGTTTGGTCAGTATCAAGAATACCACTGGTTACATCCACCACAAATAGGAGAATATCAGCCTCATCAACGGCAATCTGCACTTGCTTTCTTATCTCACCCTCAAACTCATCCTCAGAACCGATGATATACCCACCAGTATCTATAACAGTAAAAGTGCGACCATTCCATTCACTTTTGCCATAGGTTCTGTCGCGTGTAACTCCACTCTGCTCATCCACAATAGCCTTGCGCCGTTCAATCAATCGATTAAACAGTGTCGACTTGCCCACATTAGGCCTCCCTATGATAGCTACAATGCTCATATCAATTCAAATAGCCAAACCGCTTTAGTTGGTTATCGTTATCTCTCCAATCCTTGTTTACCTTCACGGTCAACTCCAAAAATACTTTCTTCTGAACAAAATCTTGAATATCCCTTCTGGCCTCGGTTCCCATCCCTTTTATCGCCTTGCCCTGATGCCCTAAAATAATAGCTTTCTGGCTCTCTTTCATCACAAATATGGTTGCCCTTATTCTGATGATAGTTTCCTCCTCTTTAAACTCCTCAATCACTACTTCTACCGAATAGGGTATCTCTTTCTTATAATATAGCAGTATCTTTTCCCTGATGATTTCAGAAACAAAAAAACGCTCTGACTTATCCGTAAGTTGGTCATCAGGATAGTAAGGTGGCGACTCAGGCATCAGGCTCACCAACTTCTTTAGCAAAACATCCGCATTCATTTTATGTAAAGCAGATACAGGCAATATCTCAGCCTTGGGCAATTGCTTATTCCATGCTGCTACAAATTCTTCCAGACCCTCGGGAGAAGTAAGGTCAATCTTGTTGACAACCACCAATACAGGTACTTTTGCCTTTTGCAGTTTAGCAATAATGCCTTGTAAAAAAGGTGAATCCAACTTCTCTCCCACCTCAGATACATACACTATCACGTCAGCATCCAAAAAAGCACCATCCACAAACTGCATCATGCCTTCCTGCATTTTGTAGCTGGGTTCGTCAATAATACCAGGGGTGTCGGAGAAAACCAATTGATAATCCTCACCATTAATGATACCAATTATCCTGTGCCTGGTGGTTTGAACTTTTGAGGTGACAATAGACAACTTCTCACCCACCATGGCATTCATTAGGGTAGATTTACCCACATTAGGCTTACCAATAATATTCACAAAACCTGCTTTATGAGCCATGGCGATAATTGAGCCAGCAAAACTACATTTAATTTCGCATTAGAATACTTGGCAAGTCTTTTACATTTGTATCAAACCTAAACAATATGAAAGTCAAATGCACACGCTGCCTGCCTGAGGAAGGAATAGAAATACCTGAGTTTACTCAAGAAGAAAAGCGGAAATTGCTCGAATTAAAATCAATATCATCAATTCAAGCAGTAAAAGCGTTGAGACAAGGCTTTCCTTTTAGCCTAAAGGACTCAAAGTATATCACATTACACATTAATAAGCATGGCGAGTGCCATCGCTGTAAGTATAGCAAACTCATGGGTGAATATGTAGCCTGCCCAAAGTGCAAGGCATTAAACTTCAATTGGGAAATAAACGTTTGACTTCACTAATTTGCCCGACAACACATCTTTTCTGATATTAGCCCTGTGCTTTCTCCACTGCTAAGTTTTTTGCCAGTACAAAAGGGGAATAGAAATCAAACTAACAACTGAACTAAAATGATGAAAACAAGGATAACAGAACTTTTCGGTATAGAGCATCCCATTATGCAGGGAGGAATGCATTATGTAGGATTTGCAGAACTGGCTGCAGCGGTTTCTAACGCCGGTGGTATTGGCACAATTACAGGCCTGACCCAAAAAACGCCAGCCGACCTGGCCGATGAAATAGCAAGATGCAAGGACATGACGGATAAACCTTTTGCCGTAAACATCACTTTTCTGCCAACGGTAACAGCCCCTGATTACCCAGGTTATGTTAAGGCTATTATTGAAGGAGGTGTAAAAGTTGTAGAGACAGCAGGGCGCAATCCACAACAAGTTTTGCCTTATTTGAAGGATGCTGGGATTAAGGTCATTCACAAATGCACCTCAGTAAGGCATGCCTTAAAAGCACAGAGTATTGGTTGCGATGCGGTTTCCGTTGATGGTTTTGAGTGTGGCGGCCACCCGGGCGAAGATGATATACCGAACATGATATTGCTTCCTCGGGCCCATGATGAATTGGAAATACCATTTTTGTCTTCGGGCGGAATGGCAGATGCCCGCTCTTTAGTGGCTTCACTGGCTATGGGTGCCGAAGGCATGAACATGGGAACCCGTTTTATGGCTACCAAAGAAGCGCCAATACATGATAACGTGAAGCAGGCTATTCTTAACGCTACTGAATTGGATACCCGCTTGGTTATGCGCCCGCTAAGAAATACCGAACGTGTGATGAACAATGCAGCTGTACAGCGTTTGCTAGAGAAAGAACAAAAGCTCGGAAAGGACATCAAGTTTGAGGATATCATTGAAGAAGTGGCTGGCGTTTACCCAAAAATTATGATGGAAGGCGATATGGAAGTTGGGGCATGGTCATGCGGAATGGTTGTAGGGCTGATAAATGACATACCCACCTGTAAAGAGCTGATAGACCGCATAATGGAAGGCGCTCACAACATTATCACCAAAAGATTGAGTGGAATGCTGAGTTGAGTTGTTATATGGTTGAATTGTTAAACTGCTATGTTGTTGCCCTAATGCCATACAGTTTCGGTTTCTAGTAGCACACCGCCTATATAGTAATCTCGCTGTTTAAAATCTCCTTCTTCTGTGTAATAAACACACCACCCATTCCGCTGGCCATACACATAGGTTTCAATATAGCTAGGCGTGCCATTCTCATTAAAGCCTATGCTTATACCGTGCGGAGTTACTACCCATGTATCTATAGAAGCTATTTTACCGTTGTCTCTCAAGCGGTAAGTTGATGACATTAAATTGGGGGCAGTAATTGTTTGCCTGAAAATATTTCCGTTAAAGGTTGGTACTAGCTCAAGACTAGTGTTTTCGCCAATGTATTTCTTCTCTTCCAGAAGCCGGCCTTTTATATCAAAAAACTTATACTCCGTTTCAACACCTTTTTCGTAGTAGCCAATTTTGGCAACTCCTCCATTATCATGATAGGTTATCATAGAGTCATTGGCAATTTGTCCGTTTTCTTCAATATCAAATGAAAATTCAACTGTATTGTTTTCATGATAACTAACAACTTTTCTCATTTTCCCAGCAATAAAAGTATACTCAGTTCTATTCTTACCATTAAGTGTAAAATGCACGCAATTAGCCATTTCAGTGAACAAACTATCAGCATAAGTCAGCGAGTCTTGAGGATTATAATACAACTTACTACATTGAGAATTTGAGTTAAAACACATCAGGCATAAAAGCAGAGAGATAATAGACCGAATAAAAATCATTTTACAAAAGTTTGGTTACTCCTAGGTAGGTGCAATAATCGAGGGATTCCACAAAGAGAGAAGTTACACTATTGTAACTCCCTACTTTTTAACCGAAGTTTTCCAGATCAGAAAAACTTTTTAGATAAAGAGCGCAAGATATTTGGCCATTATATACCTGTAAAGGAGTTCAAGAAAGGATATGTATTACTATAAACTAAAAGCTTATAATGGTCGAAGTGTTTGCTGCTTCTCAGCAATAGGAAGCAAGTCTGCAACCGAGTTTTGAATGATTTTTTTTAAGTCCTTCAATAGCCTTTTCTTCACAAAAAACTTGTGGGTAACCAAACCAACAGACCTCACTGGCACAGGGGCCATAAACTCCTTTAAACTACAATGTTCATCTTCTGGCAAATCAATGGAAGTCAAATGAGGGATAATTGTAATCCCCTTTCTTGCTTTGGTTATTCTGAGTAAACTATCCATTGAGCCTGACTCGAACTCATAGTTCACATCGCTTACAGAAAGCTGATTGGACAACTCGCATATCTGTCTCACCTGCGTCCTTAGGCAATGCCCCTCTTGCAACAAGCAAAGCTTTGAATAATCCAAATTCTTCACCGAAACTTTTGATTCACTTGTATTCCCTGAGCAATCGTATACCAAAAAGGGTTCTGAGTACAACTCCACTTCCTCCAACTCATCATCATCCAGCGGTATAGCCAATATACCTATATCAATATTCCTCATCTTCAAAGACTGTTGTATTTCAGAGGTGGTCATTTCCTTCACCAGCATTTTCACTTTCGGAAACCGAGCCGCAAAATCAGTCAAAAAAAGTGGTAAAAGATATGGTGCAATGGTGGGTATCACCCCAACTCTTAACTCCCCTACCATTTCGCCTTTAAGTTCCTGAACTACGTTATTGAGTATATCAACTTCATTGAGCACTATTCTTAACCTATCAATGATTTGCCCTCCCTCTACCGTGATGGAAACAGGCTTTGTCTTCCTGTTGAATATCTTGATGCCTATCTCATCTTCAAACCTGCCAATCATAGTACTCAAGGTAGACTGGGTCACAAAACACTTCTCTGCTGCAGCTTCAAAATTCCTTAAATCTACTACCGCCAATACATATTGAAACTGTTGAATATTCATAACGCAACAAATGTAATTAATATCTACAAAATGAATATTTATATCTAAAATATCGTTTTTATAAATGATAATAAAAAATCACATTTGCATAACCAACAATAAAAACAAGTATTAAACTAAAATTGTTAATTAGTACATTAGTTATTGCACTTATATCATTTAGCAACCAAAAAACAAACAAAATATGGAAAAAGAAGGTGGATGCCCTTTTGGTTTTGATAAAGAAAGATCAACTGGGCAAGTAATCAAAAATGAGGGAAACACGAATACCGATTGGTGGCCTAACCAGCTTGATCTTACGGTGCTTCGTCACAACTCCTCTTTATCTAACCCAATGGGTGAAGATTTCGATTATAAAAAGGAATTCGAAAGCCTGGACTATTTTGCTTTGAAGAAAGACCTAGAAGCATTAATGACTGATTCAAAAGATTGGTGGCCCGCAGACTTTGGTCACTATGGCCCATTTTTTATCAGAATGGCTTGGCACAGTGCAGGCACCTATCGCACAGGTGACGGACGTGGTGGTTCAAGAACTGGACAGCAGCGTTTTGCTCCACTCAATAGCTGGCCTGACAACGTGAACCTGGACAAAGCGAGAAGATTACTTTGGCCTATCAAGCAAAAATATGGCAAGAAAATATCATGGGCTGACCTGATGATACTTGCAGGTAACGTTGCCTTAGAGTCAATGGGTTTTGAAACAGTAGGATTTGCAGCCGGAAGAGCAGATGTTTGGGAGCCAGAGAGCAACGTATACTGGGGAGCAGAAAAAGAATGGTTAGATGATAAACGCTATTCAGAAGATAGGGACCTGGAAGACCCGCTTGCAGCAGTTCAAATGGGTTTGATATATGTAAATCCTGAAGGACCTAATGGAAACCCTGACCCTTTAGCCGCAGCAATAGATATTCGTGAAACATTCAGCAGAATGGATATGAACGATGAAGAAACCGTTGCATTGATAGCTGGTGGACATAGCTTTGGAAAAACACATGGTGCAGGAGACGCAGCTCTTGTAGGCCCTGAACCTGAGGCTGCTGGAATCGAGGAGCAAGGTTTAGGCTGGACAAGCTCTCACAAATCAGGTAAAGGAGCAGATGCAATTACCTCAGGCCTGGAGGTGATTTGGACACCTACCCCAGCACAATGGGGTCACGGCTTCTTGACAACCCTTTTCAAATACGAGTGGGAATTAACCAAAAGTCCAGCAGGTGCACACCAGTGGGTAGCTAAGGATGCTCCAGAGATATTCCCTGATGCATTTGATGAAAACAAAAGGCACAAGCCCACTATGCTCACCACTGACCTCTCATTGAGGGAAGACCCAATTTATGAGAAGATTTCAAAAAGGTTCTTAGAAAACCCTGATGAGTTTCAAAAGGCCTTTGCACACGCTTGGTTCAAGCTTACTCATAGAGACATGGGACCAAAATCAACGTACTGGGGGCCTGAAATTCCAAAGGATGACTTCCTATGGCAAGACCCAATTCCTAAGGTTAATCACCAATTGATAAACGCCAATGATGTAAATGAACTTAAAAAGGAAATCCTGGCTTCTGGATTAACATCAAGTGATTTAGTTACAACTGCTTGGGCATCTGCATCAACTTACAGAAACTCAGACAGAAAGGGTGGCGCCAATGGTGCACGTGTAAGATTAGAGCCTCAGGTAAATTGGGAGGCTAATAATCCAGAAAGATTGAAAAAAGTACTGGCAGTGTATGAGAAAATTCAAAAGGATTTCAATGCTAAGTCTGATAATAAAAATGTTTCCATCGCTGATTTGATAGTATTAGGCGGTAATGCTGCTATAGAAGAAGCAGCGAGCAGGGCAGGTTTTGATACCAAAATACCTTTCAACCCCGGGAGAATGGATGCTTCTCAAGAGCAGACAGATATTGAGGGAATGGAAGTGCTAAAGCCTATGGCTGATGGTTTCCGTAACTACCAAAAAACAGAACATACGCTCGCTACCGAGCAACTGCTGATTGACAAAGCACAATTGCTTTCACTTACGGCTCCCGAAATGACAGTATTACTAGGCGGAATGCGCATGCTGGATACCAATTTCGATGGCTCAAAGCATGGCGTATTCACTACCACCCCTGGTGTACTAACTAATGACTTCTTTGTCAATTTATTAGACATGGGAACTGTATGGAGCGCAACTAACGATAGCAAGTTAAAATTTGAAGGAAAAGACAGGGAATCTGGTAAAGTAAAATGGACTGCTACAAGAACTGACTTGATATTCGGTTCAAACTCTGAATTGAGGGCATTGGCTGAAGTTTATGCAAGTGATGACGCTAAAGAAAAGTTTATTAAAGACTTTATAGCAGCATGGAATAAAGTGATGAATCTAGACAGATTTGATTTGAATTAGATACTTTAAGCCTGCGTTAGGCTTAAAATTGGTGTTTTGCCCCCGACGGCCCCAAAGGCTTAAAGCCTTTGGGACCGTCTTTTTGTAATAAGCCCTAAAACGTTTTGACCATTGTGAAACTACACCTAGTTAAAAACTAGAAGTTACAGAAATTTGCAATAAGGCTTTGGGCCTTTTCATGCCCCAGTCTCATGCTATGGTACAAATCTTCACAACCAATGATGGGCCTGTAACTCATAATATATGCTAACCCCCTATTAACAATAGCATCCGTATAATCAGGGTCAAGTCTTAATGCTTCTTCATAAGCCACTATTGCTTCTTCATATTCACCAAAAAGCATTTGAGTATTACCTAATAAGTTCCAGGCATCCTTATCATCTGGTGTTTCTTCAACAAGCACCCTTGCTTCAGCAAGTGCATCAAGATAATTGCCCAATAGTTTATTAGTAAAGGCCCTGTTAAAAAAAGCTTCAGTATAGCTACTATCCAGTTTAATTGCATTATTGTAATCATCCAAAGCACCTTGTAAATCACCTGTTCTCTTTCTTGCTACTGCTCGCGCAAAAAATACACTTGCATTACTAGTTGTCAATTCAACAACCTTGTTTAAATCGTTTACAGCTTTCTCGAACTCTCCTACTTCCTTATAAGAAGCCGCACGATTATAAAAGGCCACTGCAAAACCAGGATTAAACTCTATGGCTCTCGAAAAATGGTCAATGGCTTTATTGTAATTCTTCATTTCATGCTCTATAAGCCCCTTCATATCTTCCAAGAGCGCTGAAGAGCCATTGAGTTCCTCGGCTATTTGCAACTCTTCAAGAGCATCAGAGTACCTATATTCCAAAAACAAGAGCGAAGCTTTTTTAAGGTGCAGATAAAAATCGTTTGGGTGATGGGCTATCAATGTATCAATATCCATTTGTGCCATAGAAAAGTTTTCCATGGCTATAAATGCATCGAGACGTTTTTCTAATAAGGAATCACTTTCTGGCTTTATTGAGAGTGCTTTATTAAAATCACTCTCAACACCCTTAAACTCTGCATTAAGCATTTTAACTTTTACGGCCCTATCATAAATGTAAGCCGAATATGGGTTAAGTGAAAGTGCTTTTCTGTAATCGCTCACGGCCTCAGTAGTCCTGCCTATCCTTTCATAAAGAAAAGAGCGTTTCATGTAAGCCTCTCCATTCGACGGATCAACATTAATCGCATTGGTATATTGAAAAATTGCCTCCTGCCAATTTCCCCACCTTGCCTCTACATCGGCTTTCTGAATGTACTGTATGGAGTTCATTCTTTCTGAACTAAATCTGGGAGGCATTTGAGCTACTGCAAAGCTTGTACATAAAAAAAGTAGAAGAAACGAACCCCAATAACTATTCCGCCCTAAGGAGTAATGTTTTAAAAGATATCTCGTAAAAAAATTAATCATAGCATTTACTTTAGTTTGATAAGCTTTCAGAATTTAAGTCGATTACATTCTGTAGAATACCTTAATTATGAAACAAGGTAAAACTAAAAAAGTTCTCATATTAAGTTTTAATTCACCAAGTACCTTGATTTGATATTTTCTTGACGTTACTTTTATGGATTAATTACATGTTAGCCACTACCCCTGCAAGGGTTTCTGCAGATTTATTAATCACAATATAGTATCCATGGTATCTGGTTTCGTAATCAGCTTGAACCAAACTAAGCTATCACCCACCTGCAAAACGTCAAAATACTCTCCATTGATAATAGTTAACATTTGCATTTTCGGGTTTAGTTCTAGGTACTCTATAAATTGATACTCTTCATCAACCGTATATACTTCGTAGGCTGTATGATAGCTTTTTCCATCTCCTGAATTTAAAATTCGAGTAATGCTTTCAGATGGGGCAGAAAACCCAAATGCTGGTATTAACAGCATAAAGACTATAAGTATTCTTGTCATTGAGCTTATCTATATTTATCCTGAAATGAATGAGAGGAAGATATAAGATACCTTCCTCTCAAATAAAAGGTTGGTGATTAGTGAATGTGCAATTCAAAGGTTATGTCAAAGTCCGTTTCACCATCATTAGAACCTGAAGACGGTGTTTTAACTCCCGGCTGGTGCTTCAAAAGCACTCTAAACTCACCATCATGGGTATGGTTAGTTCCCGTTGTCCAGGTAGTTGATAAACCCACAGGGTTACCATTGTCATCTGTATCATCGTAATTAATCGCGTCCGAAGCGTTATCGATATTTCCATTTCCGCTTGGGTCAGTAAAAGCATCATTGGTAAAAGAAAAGAAAACCTGATGCTCATCATCTTCATCTAATATCTCTTCACCAATATTCTCTCCCGGTGTTTCCAGGTTATTGAAAATCTCGAAAGTTAGAGTATAAGTTTTGCCTGTTTCTAGCTCAATTTCGTCTAATATCTCCAGTTCCTCCACACCTTCTCCGTCAGGATCCTTGGCTTTCGCTACTACCCTGTCATTGGCATCGGCTACATTGGTAAAAATAAGAGACACATCTGTAATTACCTCTACTTCGTTTTCTTCTTCCGGAACTTCTTCTTTCTTACAAGATGTGATAGCCACACTACCTATTAAAAGTATAATAGCAATTCTTGTTACATTGGACATTCTAAAGGTTTCAGTTTTCATTTTAATTTGTTGTTTAGTTTATAATTGATTGAAAAAGCTATGTTGAACCCGAGTTCGTCTGCGAAATACCGCATCTCATTCAGGTAGTCTCTGTATCGTGTATTAAGTGCATTTTGTATATCCAAATTGAACTGGAAGCTCCCAATAGAAAAACCACCAGAAGCATTAAGAAGAAAATATCCTTCGGGGGCATCTTTAAAATCAAAAATTTCCGAATCAACACCTATTTCTTCTGTGCCATTAATTATATCTTGAGGGTGTATAGCGCGGGGCGCCAGATATTGTCTAAATGTGTAGCTTGGCTTTAAAGCAAATGTTAGTCCTTTTATTATGCCCTTGGTATGTTGTCGGTAGGTCAATTTATAGTCTATTGAGAAGGGTGGCTGATTGATAAGCGACTCATCCTTTTTTATGTTTTTGGACCACAATAAGCTGGCACCTAACTTTCCCTCAACACGCTTATGTAGGTTATGCCGCCATGTGATGTCTGAGCCAGCAAACAGTGCATCAGCCTGGTCAAAAATAAATACGGGCATTGGCCCTCTGATAGTGCCTATTATAGCAACGGGTCTGCTGAAAATGAAATTTTGGATGTAATTGAGATAAGCAGTTATACTAACAGTGGTTTTTTCCTTCGTGTACTCCCATTCATTCAGCCATTTGTAGCCTTTTTCAGGGGATATTTCGCTACTTGCCAATTCAACTACTTTGTTTGTTCTCAAATTTCCCTCATGGTCAGTATGGTACCTTAATAGGCCATACAATGATTTAAAACCGTGTTGACCAAAGCTGTATAGTTCCGCCATAAAGGGCGTGCGCCAGGACGACCCAATATTGGTTCGATAAGTAACTGCATCTGAAACCTCTCTTACATATCCCACAGAACCAGTAAGGTTGATGAAGCTAAACTCATCCCTGAAAATATCCTGGTTAGTTTCTCGCCCAATAACACTATTGTATTCATTATCCAGCCTCACTCCCAATTCATAGGTGTTTTTTTTCTGGGTCAAGCTTTCCGTTATAAAGACGCTATATCGTGCTGTTTTGTAATTAGGTATAAATGGAGTTGTTCCTGTCCCTGGATTATTGTAATTGTTTTGTGTAAACCATTGTACTCCAATCAAACCGTCAAGTCCAATCCACTTTGGATGCTTCCACTCCAATTGCACATCATTGGTAAAAAGGCTTAAGTCTATGATTGGCAAGTCAGCATTTCTCCTCACATCGTATTCCTGCCTATTGTTGATTTGCTCCGCCACTTTCAATGTAAGACGAGCCTCATCAGTGTACCAATACGATATTTCAGCCTTACCAAAATGATGTTCCAATTGTTGGTTAGGTTGATTAATATCATAAGAAAAGGGACGAATAAAATTAGGCTTGTCAGAATTAATGGCCTGAACTAGCGAACTGCCGCTTGAAGCAATAGAAGAACGTAAAACCGCCAGGTTTTGCCTTACGTAACTGTAAATTATCTTGGTATCTATTTTTTTCCAGTTGTAGCGCAGCCCAGTATTAAACGATTGCTCTCTTTTTCCTGAGTTGGTCAACACATAATCTGGCGTATTTCTATCACCTATTTTTACCCAGCTTCCGCCCAGATAATAGCTGAATTTTTCAAAACCCTGCCCCAAAGATAGGGAACTGTTAAACCCCCTACCATTGGTTTGATAACCTGCCCCCAAGTTCAAAAAGAAAGGCTCATTGAGATACAAAGGGTTGTTTTCAACAATAATGGCGCCGCCAAGTGCCTCTGGACCAAAACGAACCCCCGCCGCACCTTTCACAAGGGTTATTTTGTTGGCACTGGATATATCAATTTCAGGAGCATGGTCTGAACCCCAGTTTTGAAAACCATGTTTCATCCCATTATTCAAAATCAATATCCTGTTACCATAAAGACCATGAATTACAGGCAACTGAACATTGCTTCCCACTGATGTAAAAGAAACTCCCTGTATTTGAGATAGTGATGAAGCCAAAGTGGGAGTAGTAGCCAAGTCCAGGTCTTTATTATCCAATGTCAGTTGTGCAATAGATACAGTTCCACGTTCACGATTTTTTCCTGCTGATATAACTACACTATTAAGTTCAGTAACTTTTGTCTTGAGATACACGTTGTGCGTTTTCCCGTGCTCATGGTAGGCCCTGCAAGTAGTGTCACAATACCCTACACAAGAGCAAAGAATGGTGTTGTTGGGTGAACACAGGCCTGTTATAGAAAACTCACCATCTATATTTGTAATAGTGGCTTTTTGGGTATCCTTCACCCTCACCTCAACAAAAGGCAGAGGGGTATCGGTGTCCACATCCAGCACTTTGCCTGATATGCTATAGTTACAGGTATCTTGCCCAAAAACGGTGTGCGCCAAAAGACACAATCCTATTGCTATTATCCCTTTTAAACCCATTACATTATGGTAATATCACTCCGCTCTCTTTCCACGGTTAGTCTGCGTTTCGCTTTTTTACATTATTTATATGGCTGCTCCTAACCTAAGTTTTCACACAAGGGCATACTTACCAGCCTGAAAAATTCGTTTCGCTGTTCCTGGTTATTAAATACACCTCCATATTCCACTGAAGTGGTAAAGCTCTCTTGGTCTCTTATCCCTCTTGATGATACACAGAGGTGTTTGGCTTGTATCACAACAATTACATCTTCTGTATCCAAAGTAGCCTGAAGATCTTTCACGATTTGCAGGCATAGCCTTTCCTGAACCTGAGGCCTATGGGCATAATAATCTACAAGGCGGTTAACTTTTGACAAGCCTATTACTTTATCTTTCGGAATGTACCCTACATGGGCTTTACCAACAATGGGTAAAAAATGATGCTCACATGAAGAGTTCAGGCTAATGTTCTGTTCCACCAATATTTTTTGGTAGCCGTATTTATTTTGAAAAGTAGATGTTTTAGGTCTGGCTTGCGGATTTAACCCATAGAACAATTCTTTAACATACATCTTGGCAACCCTATATGGTGTACCTGATAGGCTATCATCACTTAAATCCAAGCCCAGCTCTTCCATTATTTTAGAAAAATGAAGGTGGATGCTTTCTATCTTTTCTTCATCAGATTTGTCAAAGGCATCTTTCCTCAAGGGTGTCTCCACGTTGGTGGAGACATGATTGTTGCCAATCGCCTCCACTTGTTCAATAATCTCTTCTTCCATCTTCATTCTATTCTATGCAATAATCATCCTGTTTACATTTACAGTATTTATAATTGTAAAAATGTAACCCAACTATCGCTAAGGCAGGCAGGTAAATAAAGGTTTCAGGTATAAAACCAAGTTGGAGTGTCTCGCCTAAAATGGTAAGCAACAAAAGAACCCAACTACTCCACAATGCTATTCTCACCCATTTTTTAGTCGAATTTTTTGTTGCATAGTAAATCGCGGCAAACGAGACTATTATAAATAAGTAATCTATTACTTGCCACCATATAGGGGTATCAACACAGCAGGTCTCCGAACATACCTTTGCAACGAACAAAAAAGGGGTGGCAGCACAATGGATAAAGCATAAACTGCTTGCCGCAACTCCAATAAAGTCTGGGTCGATTGTTTTTCGATAGAGAATCATTTTATATCATTTCATAAATGCCATTGAGTTACAAATCAACGCTATTATAAGTGGTCAGATAATGAGTTACAATCCACTCTCAAAAGGATTCTTTTTTGTTTGAGTTGCTGAATGGCTGGACTTTTGTGAACCAAAGCCCCAGCCTTAGAGTTTGGACTTAAGGCTCCTTTAAGGATAGCAACATCCTTAGAATTCAGCTTTCTAATGTCATTTTCTCTCAAAGCGATTTCATTGTTTGGTTCAAAGCTGCCCAAAGCTTGATGGTTAATATTATCATTTGTGAGCCAGTGAGTTCCAGGGCCTGTATAAGTGCAAAGCATCCTAAGTTCATACATGTCTACATGAAATCGCTTGCACATATCCGTATCTACTCTTCCAAAAAAGATTTTCACATTAGAACTCTCACAAATATTGCTGAATAGGGTAATAAGCTGATTGATGTCACTTTTCAAAAAGTGGTATCCAGATGCTACGGATTGATATATCTTAAAATGCTCATCAAACAAATCTGAAAAATCAGCAATGTCCAAGGCCATATTGAATGAACTGAAATTACTTTCGGCCAGATGCTTTATAAACTTATTTAACCCATCAGCTTCTGGCCTCTGGCATATGGCAATATTTACGTTTTCATCTTTGATGATATCCAAGGATGAAATCTCGGAAACATACTGGTAATGTGCTATTTTTACTGCTTGCAACGCTTCAATCATGTCAGTTTTTCTTTTAATTCTAAACGTGCCCTTTTAAAGTGATTTACTATTCTCTCCTTGTATCTCGTCCCATATAGTCTCTCGAATTGAATAGTTTTTTCGTGCTTTTTATCTACAAGTTCTGCCAATCTCTTATCTATAAAGTCCCTTGTCAGGGTAATTCTACATCTAACAACAATACAATGCTTCCACTCTTCGTATTCCATCAATGAAACTGTATTCTCCATTCATTAATCGTTTTGATGTTCATAAATAGGCCATTTATCGCCATGAACAAGCCCTAACTGATAAACTTGGTATTCCTTTTCCGTGCATAGGCACTCCTCCAGTTCACTGATTATCTTTTCCTTTTGCATATCCTGACCAATAAGAACAAGCTCATTCATTCTGTCACCATAGTTTTTATCCCATCGTGACATGATTACTTCTTCATTGGCCTGAAAGGCAGGGTGTTGATTTCTTTCGATAGTAGATAATGAACACCACCATACACCAGCAGGTTCAGCCCTCAAGGACCCTCCAGCCTGGCTCCAACTTAATGCCTGTTCAGGACGAGAAGCCAACCAGAACAATCCTTTGCTACGTATAATTGAAGTATCCCATTTCTCATTGATGTATTTCCAAAACCGCTCTGGGTGAAATGGTTTTCTAGTCCTGTAAACAAACGACGATATTCCATACTCTTCAGTCTCAGGAATATGATCGTTTTCCAACTCTTCAATCCATCCAGCTGACTGGGAAGTCACCTCATAATCAAACAACCCGGTATCCAATATCTCAGAAAGAGGGACTTTACCAAAGGATGAGCGGATAACCTTGGCACCAGGGTTGAGCTTGTTAATGAGTTTCCCTAATTCTACGACCCTGGCATGAGGAACCAAGTCAATTTTGTTGATGATAACTACGTTGGCAAATTCAATTTGGTCGATAAGCAGGTTGACGATTGTACGTCCATCTTCTGGGTCATCGTTTAAATTTCTGTCCAATATGGTGTCCGAAGAACCAAAGTCTTTTGCGAAATTAAGTCCATCAACGACAGTTACAAGCGTATCTAGTCTGCTCACATCAGATAGGTTTACATTCAACTCCTCGCTATCAAACCAAAAAGTTTGGGCTACTGGCAGTGGCTCAGAAATCCCAGTGCTTTCTATGAGTAAATAATCAAAGCGCTCTTCCTTTGCCAAGCGGGCAACTTCTTGTATAAGGTCTTCACGCAAGGTACAACAGATACAGCCATTGCTCATCTCCACCAGTTTCTCTTCTGTGCGAGATAATGTATTCCCATCTTCCACGAGCTGGGCATCTACATTTATCTCACTCATATCATTCACAATCACTGCAACTTTCAGCCCTTCCTTGTTGTGAAGAATGTGATTTAATAAAGTGGTTTTGCCTGCTCCTAGAAAGCCACTTAATACCGTTACTGGAAGTTTTGCTGTTTGGTTCATTTTGATTTATTAAATGCAACTAAGTTGCAAATATAATTCAATAATAATCAAATGCAACCTAGTTGCGTCATTTTTGATTGATACTATTTAATTACCTTTGTAGCAACGTTATTCTATGAAATCATTGGAAGAAACAGATGCCTTACTTAAAGAGGCAAACCTCAAACTCACTCCCACCAGAAGGCGTATTTTAAAGGTGTTTAGAAAATATCCTTTTGCGTTATCATATAATGATATTAATGATAGTGTAAAAGAAAAACTGGATAAAGTCACGATTTACCGCACGCTGAAAACTTTTGAAGAAAAGGGAATTATCCACCAGGTATTGGACACTTCAAGTCAAGTGAAATACGCCTTGTGTAATAGCTCATGTTCAAAGCACGAACACCAGGATGCTCATATACATTTTAAATGTACATCCTGCCATCAAACTTATTGTATTGAAGACAGAGAAATACCGTCGGTACCTTTGCCAAAGGGTTTTACTGAAGTTCACTCTTCAATGCTGGTCGAGGGGATTTGCAAAGATTGTAATGAATTAGCTCTTCTTTAGGCCAACACTTGAAACTTTTACATATAGCGACTTGAAAGTGTAATACTTTTAGCCGCTATTTTGTTCTTATTTACGTTTGATATATTTGAATTGCTGACGGGACAAAAGAAAATGCAAGATTATATTGATTTCGCGAGAAAAAATGGGTTTAAACTTCTCGACATTGGTAAATGTCAATTTTGCGGTGCCAAAACAAAGAGGGGAATACATGAATGCTTAGAAATATTCAATCTTGAGTTTTACAGCATTGACTTTTCAATTAGTGAAAATCACATTTACCGATTTCTGATTGTTGATTCACATGCTTTACAACATCCAGAAATTCATGGTAGATGGAATAACCACTTTCACCTTTCAAGATTGCATTTGATTTTTAAGCACAACATCAAGTGGACTTATAAACTATCTCCCAAACTTAGTGACTATTTGAATATATACAAGCTTCACAAACGAGATGAATATCTTACCCCTCCAGAAGTGCTTAAAAGAGGAAACATCACAACCACCGACATCAAAGAAAAACTAACCAATGAAACCGAATGTAAAGATTTAATTGAAAGATGGAGCTTAGAGGTACATAATGTTTGGAGTAATCATCACGAAGTGGCAGAAAATATAGCCCAGGGATTCTTAAATAAGAATAAAAAACACCTCTAACCAAACACCTAGCACTTGCCCTTGCCCCAAGTCTCTGCCTCTTCGGTATTAAAGAATTTTTTTCGATGTTCTATGCCCCATCTATAAAGCTCGGTCATCACAGACCTACATGTTTTACCGTACTCAGTAATACTATATTCCACTGTTACTGGTCGAGTATCTTTCACTTCCCGCGCTATCAACATATTTTCTTCAAGAAACTTCAATTCTTTTGACAACATCTTCGGTGTAATTCCTTCTACAATCCTCTCCAGTTCTTTAAAACTACATTTTTCATAAAAATTAAGCGCTGTAATAATGGGTATTTTCCACTTACCGCTAAAAATTTCAAGAGCATCTTTAATGGGTAACATGTAATTGCCAAAATGTTCCTTCATTGGAACTTTAGCATTCCTCGTTCCTTCACCTGACATATCACTATACTTTAGTATACTACTATATTTTATATATCTACTTTACAAAGTAAATCAATAAAATTATATTTGCCAAACACAATCAAAAATATAAGACGATGAAAAAAAGAAACTTGATTATCTATAGGATTGTAACTGGCTTGTTTAGTTTAATGCTTTTAGCTGGAGCTATCACCTATTTTGTGAATTATGAAATGACGGCTGAAATGTTTACCAGCTTAGGTGTACCAACCGAAATAATCTACCCATTGGCAATAGCCAAGATATGTGGTATTATAGCGATATGGTTTATCAAAATCCCTTTGATTAAAAATTTAGCCTATCTGGGCTTTGCGCTCGACCTTGTGCTGGCTATATTCTCTCACCTAAATGCTGGTGACGGCAAGGCTATAGGCCCTGTCATTCCGCTTGTATTGCTAATCATATCTTATTGGTTCTACAGAAAGTTAAGTGCTAAGGCAGTTAACATTGGCTAGAATGCTCAATGAATCAATGGCTCAATCAGTTAAATTATTTTCTCAAAATATTTGCTGCCAGAGAAACAAACCTTATCTTTGCCCTCCCTTACGCACAGGGGAGCGTTCTTTAAGAAGTAAATTATACCAAGATATATTGCGGGGTGGAGCAGTTGGTAGCTCGTTGGGCTCATAACCCAAAGGTCGTCGGTTCAAGTCCGGCCCCCGCTACTAACCAGGGGGAATAGAGTTAATCGGTTCCCCTTTTTATTTTTCACCCTATGTTATTTTATGTATATGTAATTTATTCAGAAGAATACGATAAAATATATATCGGAACAAGCTCAAACCCCGAAAAGCGGTTATTTGCCCATAACAATCTTCCTAAAGGATGGACAAAAAGCTTTCGCCCATGGAAAATCATACACTTAGAAGAATTTTCCGAAAAATCATTAGCGCTCCAGCGGGAAAAACAACTCAAATCACACCAGGGAAGGAACTTCATCCGAAAAGAAATATTAAAACAAGATTAGTCCGCTGGGCTCATATCCGGCAGATGCCGGACGTCGGTTCAAGTCCGGTCCCGCTACTAAATAAACAAAGGGAAAGCCGGTTCGAGAGAAGCGGCTTTTTTATTCTGGGTGCAACATTTTTCCCGCATTCATTTTAGAACAAAAACTTTCATGAACCATGGAACAAATTACAATTTCTTCTCCAAATCCACATATTTCAAACTTTCCCCTCTGTTTTCCTGAATAAACCGCAAAGCCTTTTTGAGTTGGTTTTTATTCACACTTTGCATTCATAAAGATTTTGATGAGGCTCTTGATAGTGTTGTGAACTTTTAAATAAAGGAGTATCGAAGTTTCGGACGATTACAACGGTACGATTACTGGATAACTTTTCTCCGAAACGTAATTTTAGAGTAGAATTAATCTGTATTTTTAAACAAATATTTAGCCATGACGAAAGAAACAGCCATAAAACTTTTTAACGAAAGCCAAATCCGTGCTCATTGGGACGATGAAGAAGAGAAATGGTATTTTTCAATTATTGATGTCGTAGGTGTTTTGACGGAAAGTAATAATCCCAAAAAATACTGGAGTGTTTTAAAAACTAGGTTGAAAAAGGAGGGAAGTGAAGTGGCTACAAATTGTAGCCAGTTGAAAATGCAAGCTACTGACGGCAAAATGAGAATGACCGATGTAGCGGATACCGAACAGCTTTTACGCCTAATCCAGTCCATTCCCTCTTCCAAAGCTGAACCTTTTAAACTCTGGCTTGCTAAAGTCGGGTATGAACGCATTGAGGAAACAGAAGACCCCGAACTGGCTTTTCACAGGGCTATGGAAACCTACTTGAAAAAGGGGTATTCCAAAGAGTGGATCAACCAGCGTTTGAAAAGTATAGAAGTCCGAAAAGAACTGACGGATGAATGGGATGCAAGGGGTGTAAAAAAAGGATTGGAATATGCGATCCTAACTGATGAAATTACTAAAGCCTGGGCGGGGCATACTACCAAAGAATATAAAAAGCTCAAAAACCTGAAAAAAGAAAACTTGCGAGATAATATGACAAACCTTGAACTGGTTTTGAACATGCTTGCAGAGGCTTCTACTACAGAAATCTCAAAAAAGAAAAAACCAAAGACCTTAAGCCAAAATAAAAAGGTTGCACAAGAAGGTGGGAATGTAGCCGGAGTTGCACGGAAAGAAATAGAATCAAAAACAGGAGAAGATGTGGTTACGCCACAGAATTTTTTGGATTACAAAAGACAAAAGAAGATCAAAGGAAAAGAATAGCACTTACTTCCAAAAATCATAAACTTATTTTAACCTCTTCTAATCTTTTGATCAATAATAATATTTACAAATCCCCATAAGACTAATACTCCAACTATATACCAATCTTGATGTGGATCACTGAAATCTACTTTATTAATAATCGGAGAAAAAAATAATGTGCGAAATTTATTTTTTGATAGTTTCTTTTCCATATTTGTTACTAAATCTTTTTTGCCAAGAAATATATAATACCTTGTAAAAACTATACCTCCCTTTTTTTAAAAAATCAGAATTGATGATATTGAAAATCCAATCAACGAATAAAATCCTATGAAAGCCAAAGCTTCCGATGATTTACCAGATGCAACTAACGCGATCAAAATGACTAAAGAACCAGGAAAATAAAAATTAACCATAAAAACTCCTTCTATAAAAGCTCCAATCACTAAGGCTATATATCCATATTT
>JANQJC010000090.1 GCA_028281825.1 Flavobacteriales bacterium | reverse complement strand
GCCGAAGAAAAAGCCAAACAAGAGGAGTTAGCCAAAGCGGAAGCCGCCAAGAAGCAAGCTGAAGAGGAGGAGAAAGCTCGTATAGCTGCGGAAAAGGCTAAGAGAGTAGCTGAAGAAAAAGCTGAGCAAGAGGAGTTAGCTCAGAATGCAAAGCCAAATGGTAATTTGCTTGATGAAGAGAATTATCTGGAAGAAAAAACAAAATCTGATGAAGAGAAAATAGCTGTTCACAGGGCTGAAGCAGAGTTGAAAAAGGCTGAATTAGAGCAAAAGGAAAAAGCCGAGAAAGAGAGGCTGGCTGCTCTAGAGCAAAAACAATTGGAGTTGGAAGAAATAAAGACAGCAGAGGAAGAGGCTTTGGCTGAACACAAAGAAAAAGAGGTGAAGGAGAATGAGTCAATGCTCAAAAAAGAGAAAGAGAACAAAGAGGCTGTGAATAAATTAGAAGGAGGGAATTCTTTGAAAAATGAGTTGGATTCTTTGAATGCTACCCTAACGAAGGGAAAAGAGCAAAAATTAGAATTACCAGCAACGGAACCAATAGCGAAATCGGAAGAGGAAAAAAGATTGGAAGAACAACAAGTGGCAGAGCATTTAAAGTCACTTGAAGAGGAGAAGAAGAAAGAGCAAGAATTAACAGCCAGACAAGAGGCGGAACATTTAGAAGCTATGAAACGCCAAGAGGAGGAAGAGGCTTTAGCTGAAAAGAAAAAGCGAGAGGAACTTAAAGCTAAAGAGCTTGTTGTAGAGCAAGAAAAACTGAAAAAGGAAATGGAAGCTGCTGAAAAAGCTGCAGCTGAAAAATCCAAGCAAAAGGAACTTGCAAAAGCTGAAGAAGAAAAATATAAACAAGGAGCAAAAGAGAGGAGGAAGTTTGAGAAGGAACTTATTGCCGAATTAAAAGCTAAAAAAGAAGCTGAAGATAAGAGCAGAGAGGAAAAGAAAGGAGTAGAGAGCGAGAAAGAAGTGAAGCCAAAGCCAGAAGAGTTTGACCCCTATAATGTTGTTTTAGAAGAGCCAATAAAGTTAGTTGAGCTAGAGGCTGAACTCAGAAAGATTGATGAAGCATTGGCGGCTGCAATAGCTAAAGAGGAGCAAGAAAGTAATGCAGCTTTATTGAAAAGGATAAACGCAGAGTCGCGAGGAAGGATGATATTGCAACAGGAAATAGCTGATGGTGCTGATAGAACTTCAAGGCGCGCCCAGGATGTATGGGAAAACAGAATAGTGGCTAGTGCGAAGAAAGAGGAAGTACCTCAATATTTTGACAAAACAGACCTAAGAGAACATGAAGGTGTACATTTCAAGATTGAAGTAGTGTTAAAGTCGGCTGCTATCTCTGGTCTGGCTCAAGAAAAAATCACAGCATCAGGTCAGTTATTAACTCCACCGATGGATGAGTTTGTGGTATACACAACCGGCTATTATAAAACACTTGCAGATATCACTTTAGCCAAGTCTGATTTGAGAGACAAGGGGATTACTGATTTTCGTGTGATTGCCTACCACAATGACGATGAGATTCCTGTTTCTGAAGTTAAATCAATTCCATTCGCTAATTAATCGATAGATACATCGATTAGGTAATTTCTTGCTTGTGTATTTAGCACTTGCTTGCTATATTTAGGCATTGATATAGATACAATCGTTAGGTTATGAAAATTATAGATATGTACATGAGTGCCATAGAACTTCCAGAGGTTGATGAGCAAATAGAGACCTTATTGGAAGATAAGAAAGACCTCATTATTCATAATGATGATATTAATACGTTTGAGTTTGTAATAGAAACATTGATAGATGTATGTGGACATGACTCAATTCAAGCGGAGCAATGCACTTATCTGATACACTATACTGGAAAGTGCGGTGTAAAAACGGGAACCAAGCAAGAGCTAAAGCCTATGCACACTGAGCTTCTCAATAGGGGTTTGACTGCAGAAATCAATTAAGATGAAAAGAGTCTTTGTCGGTTACTTTCTGATTTCATTCATAATTGCGGGTTGTAGCAAAGTACCAATTACGGGACGTAAGCAGGTGAATATGCTTCCTGAGAGTTCTTTAATGAGTATGAGCCTTACCAGTTATCAATCTTTTCTTACTGAGAATAGTGTGGTGCCTGTTAATGATGATAGGACGAGGATGGTAAAAAGAGTTGGGGAGAGAATAGCGAAAGCAACTGAAGCCTACCTCAAACAAAAGGGAAATTCAAAGAGGATTAAAGATTACAAATGGGAGTTTAACCTGGTGAATGATAACACGGTTAACGCTTGGTGTATGCCAGGTGGTAAGGTAGTTATTTACACTGGAATTTTGGAATACACCAAAGATGAAGAAGGCCTAGCAGTAGTAATGGGCCACGAAATAGCACATGCCATCGCGAGACATGGAAACGAAAGAATGAGCCAGGGATTGATGGTAGAGTTGGGTGGTGTTGGATTAGCAGTTGCTTCACAAAACCAGCCCGAGCAAACACAGAACTTGTTTATGACGGCTTATGGATTGGGAACTACTGTTGGTGCTCTACTGCCATTTTCACGTTTGCACGAGTCAGAAGCTGATGAAATGGGTTTGGCTTTCATGGCAATGGCTGGGTACAATCCGGAGAAAGCTATTGATTTTTGGACGAGAATGTCGAAAGCCGGAGGAGCTTCGGTACCAGAGTTTTTGAGTACGCATCCATCTCATGAGACTAGAATTGCTAGGATAAAAGAATATCTTCCAAAGGCGAAGGCTATGGGTAACAAATACAAGATACAATGACACTAACCATTATAGCTCTTATTATCCTCTTGGGGTTAGTGTTTATGCTTTTAGAAGTGTTGGTAGTGCCAGGAACCACCTTTGTAGGTATCATAGGTATTTTATTGATGGTGGTAGGTATCTATTTTGCCTATACCCAACACAGCACCCTAATGGGTCATTACTTTTTAGGGGGCTCTGTTGTGCTGAGCCTGGTTGTAATTTATCTTGCATTAAAGTCGGATACCTGGAAGAAGGCAACCCTAAGCGCAGAGCTTACCGGAAAGGTTAATACGATTGAGCAGGACAAGGTGAAGGTGGGTGATGAAGGCAAGGCAATTTCAAGGTTGACCCCTATGGGGAAGGCACTTATCAATGAAAACTATTATGAAGTTGAATCTCGTGGTGGTTATGTCGATGAAAATTCAGACATTGTAGTCGTTAAAATTTCAGGTAATAAAATTTACGTTAATCCCAAAACATAAAACATTATGGAATTAGGAATTCTAGTAGCAATAGTGGTCGCAGTTCTGGTTGGACTGTGGGTACTTTTGTATTTTATACCAGTAGGACTGTGGTTCTCTGCACTGGTATCAGGTGTGCATGTATCATTAGTACAATTGATACTGATGCGCTGGAGAAAGGTGCCGCCATCTATTATTGTAAATGCATTGATTACCAGTACTAAGGCTGGCTTGAAGCTAGACAGGGATAAACTGGAAGCTCACTACCTTGCTGGTGGGCGCATACAGTCAGTTGTGAACGCACTTATCTCGGCTGATAAGGCGAATATCGAACTAGACTTCAACTCTGCTACAGCGATTGACCTTGCAGGCCGCGAGGTATTTGAGGCAGTACAGATGTCAGTAAACCCAAAGGTGATTGACACACCTCCGGTGGCTGCCGTTGCCAAGGATGGTATCCAGTTGATTGCCCGCGCAAGGGTAACTGTGAGAGCGAACATCAGGCAGCTAGTTGGTGGTGCCGGTGAAGACACTATTTTAGCAAGGGTAGGTGAAGGTGTAGTTTCATCAATTGGTTCGGCAACTACGCATAAGGCTGTATTGGAAAATCCAGACTCAATATCAAAAGTGGTATTGGCAAAAGGGCTTGACTCAGGTACAGCGTTCGAGATACTCTCAATTGATATTGCAGATATAGACGTAGGTAAGAACATTGGTGCGCAATTACAAATGGACCAAGCCAACGCCGATAAAAATATTGCACAGGCACGTGCAGAAGAGCGCCGTGCAATGGCTGTTGCCCTTGAGCAAGAGATGAAGGCGAAAGCACAAGAAGCCCGTGCGAAAGTAATCGAAGCTGAAGCTGAAGTTCCAAGAGCGATGGCAGATGCCTTTAGGGATGGTAACTTAGGCATAATGGATTACTACAAAATGGAGAACATAAAAGCTGACACTGAAATGCGTGACTCTATCTCCAAGAAAGGTAGTAAAGGCAATAGTAGTAGCAGTGATTCAGGTAAGAAATAGTAGAAATACTAACCACTAAAATGAAAGCCCTGTGCAGCAATGTGCGGGGCTTTTTACTGACTTAAACTATACACTACCATCCCGCTTCTCAGTTTAGGGGCAATCCAGGTGCTTTTTGGAGGCATGATTTTGCCCGTATCGGAGATAGCGTAGAATTGAGCGCCCTTTACAGGGAAAAGAGTAAAGGCACAACTGTATTTTCCAGAGTCAACTAAACGCATTAACTCACCTGTGCCTCGGGCACCACTCAAGAAACCAACACGGCTGTCTGTCTTGAGGTCCTTAACCCCCAATAATGGTGCAAGTATATGGTCGTAGAGAATAGAGACATCGAGAGAAGGAACAATACCGGGGGTAACGAAAACATGTTTTTTGAGTGTAAGTGAATACCAGCATTTATTCAGATAAAGCCCAAATTGTTTTTCACCCTTGGGTTTAAATGGAGCAAGGTATTTCTTTTCTACTTCAAAATCATAGGATAGCCTTTCCAGTAATTCTTCAGGTGATTGCCCATCCAGGTCTTTCACCAGGCGATTGAACTCATATATTTTCAACTCGTCATCGGGGAAATATATAGCCATAAAGTAGTTGAAGGCTTCGTCACCGGTATAATCAGGGTTTTGCTCTCTTAACTCCTGGGCCAAAAGCACCGAGGAAGTAGTGCGATGGTGGCCATCAGCTATATAGATAAAAGGTATCCTTGAGAACTCTGTAACTATCTGGTGTACCTGTTCTTCATCAGAAACTTTCCATAACCTGTGCTTTATCTTATCAACGGTCTCGAAATCAAAATCGGGTTTGTGTTGCTTAATACTTTCCGTAAGGTCCTTGATGGTTTTTACTGGCCTGTATGTGAGGCAAACAGGCTCAGCGTTTATATCGCATTCCTTCAAGTAGTTTTTGAGAACTTCCTCTCGGTCTGTTAATGTGTTCTCGTGCTTGCGAATAATTTTGTTTTCATAATCATCCACAGAAGCACAACCTATGATACCTGTGTGGTCACGGCCTTCAATGGTTTGGCAATAGATGTATAGAGATGGAGAATCATCTTGCTTTAAAATACCTTGCTGTGTGAACTCTACAAAGCGTTGCTTACTTTTTTTGAAACGGGCTAATGAATTAGGTTTAGTCCTTTTTTTATCAGCAAAATCAGGCTGAATAACGTGCAAGAACGACTTAGCATTATCAGCCAGTATCCTGCGTATTTGGTCATATGAGTATGAATCGTAGGGTTTGGTAACTACCTTATCCGCAATTTCAGCAGGAGGGCGCAGGCCTCTAAATGCCTTTATAATAGCCATGCAGAAATATACTACTTCTTATAAAAACCGATAATCTTATCGGCAATCTCTAGTCCAATGCGCTCTTGTGCTTCATTAGTGGCAGCACCAATATGCGGAGTAAGAGAAACCTTTGGGTGCTTGAGCAGGTCTTCGCGTGGTTGTGGCTCATTTTCAAAGACATCTATTCCTGCTGTGCTTATTTTACCTGACTCTAAACCGGCCAAAAGGGCATCTTCAGCAATAACCCCACCACGGGCAGCATTAACGATTACAACTCCGTCTTTCATTTTTTCAATCTCGTTCTTGTCAATGAGGCTAGCTGTGCCTTTTGAGCCAGGAACATGTAGTGTGATAAAATCACTATTAGTCAGAAGGTCGTCTAGTGTAGTTGTCTTGATTACGGTTTTTATTTTTCCAACGCCCATTACTTCAAGTCCAATTTCTGCTTCTTCTAAAAATGGATCGTAGGCCATCACTTTCATTCCTAAGCCTAATGCTGTGCTGGCTACTGCCTGACCAATGCGACCAAAACCAATAACACCAATGGTCTTTTTCCTCAATTCAATGCCTTTAGCATAGTTTTTCTTTAATACCTTGAAGTCAGTATTGCCTTTGCCCGGCATTTGTCTGTTGGCGTCTTGCAAAAAACGGGCGCAAGTGAAAAAATGAGCAAATACCAACTCTGCCACAGATTGAGACGATGCTGCTGGGGTATTGAAGACATCAATACCTCTTTCCTGGGCATAAGCCACATCGATATTATCCATACCAACGCCGCCCCTTCCAATCATTTTTAGCTTGGGACAACTGTCAATAATGTCTTTTCTTACTTGAGTGGCGCTGCGGACGAGTAGCACTTCTATCTCTTTGGTATTAATTTCTTCAATCAATTGATCTTGGGCTACCTTATCTGTAAGCACCTCAAATCCTTCATTTTCCAATGCAGATTTTCCGGCATTGTGTATTCCGTCGTTAGCGAGAACTTTAATCATTTTTATTAGGAGTGTTTGATTAGCTTGGAGCTAATATAGCTTATCCGAATTTTCTGCCAAACTCTTTCATTACATCAACCAATACCTGAACGCTTTCAGGTGGCAAGGCATTATACATTGAAGCCCTGTAACCACCTACTGAGCGGTGCCCTTTAAGGCCACTGATATTGGCTTCTTTTACCAATTTGTTAAATTCTTCTTCAAGGCTATTGTCTTTAAGTAAGAAAGTGGCATTCATCCTTGAACGGTCTTCAGGTTTAACTGTAGTTACGAACAGGGGATTGCTATCAAGCTCGCCATAAAGCATGTCAGCTTTTTGTTTGTTTCGGGCTTCTACCCATGCAACGCCGCCGTTGTTTTTCAGCCATTCCATGGTAAGCATGGAAACATACATAGCAAATACGGGAGGTGTATTGAACATACTTTCCTTATCAATATGGGTTTGGTAGTTGAGCATAGTTGGGATTTTACGCTCTGTTTTTCCTAAAACCCCTTTTTTGATAATTGCCAAAGTAACACCAGCGGGCCCCATATTTTTCTGTGCTCCTGCATATATCAATGAGAACTGATTTGGATTAAATTGGCGGCTGAAAATATCAGATGACATATCCACTACCAGGGGAATATTACTTTCTGGAAAGTTTTGATATTGTGTGCCGTAAATGGTGTTATTACTGGTAATATGCAGGTAGTCAGTATCAGCAGGTATTGTATAGCCTTTAGGGATATAGGTGAAATTGTCATCTTCTGATGAAGCAATAACTTCTGTTGTACCCATGCCTTTGGCTTCTTTGATAGCCTTGGTTGACCAAGCACCCGTGTTTACATAGGCTGCTTTTGATTTTAGCAAGTTAAATGGAACCATTAAAAACTGAGTACTGGCTCCACCCTGGAGAAAAACCACATCATAATCATTAGGAAGGTCGAGTAATTCTTTAACCAATGCTGTTGCATTATCTGCCATAGCCACTACTTCTTTGCTGCGATGAGAGACCTCAAGCAAGCTAAGATTTGTGCCTGCGAAATTTGTACAAGCTTCGGCTGCTTTTTGTAGTACTTCTTGTGGCAGTATACTTGGCCCTGCGCTGAAATTATGAACTTTGGTTGCTGTCATTATTGTTGTTTCCATTGTAGTTTAGTTTGGTAACACAAAGGTTAGAATAATTTCTCTTTCTGGGTGTTTATAACCACATGAATTGTTAACAAAAAAGCCCGAAACAGATGTTTCGGGCTTTTTGCTATTCATAGGTGGAGTGAACTACCTCCCTTGTATATACTCATTCAATTCATCAATACTACTTTCAAACTCAAAGGCATCATTCACTTTGTAGAAATTATTAGGGTCGAAAGTGTAACCGTATGCATACTTTGCAAACTCCAACTTGGTGTCTTCAAAGTCAAACAATTGAGCTACTTCCATTACCTGTCCTGAAGTCATACAATTAGAGCCTAATATTTGCTTCGCCATCATCAACTTGCTGTCTTCAAAAGACTTTGAAGAGATAGACCCTTTTGCACTTGCAAAATCACCTGGGGGCATTGGATAGTCACAGCCGCCTGAATTGGTAACTACTGCCGTAGTAGTTGCTGGCTGACTACTTGTGGTTGTTGTAGTAGTAGTTGTTGAGTAAGAGGTACTGGTTTGACTTGTTGCACCCATACCATCATTGATGTTTACATTCATGTTCATACCCATGCCATCCATATTAAAGCCAACGGATACATTGTCGCTGGTTCCACCACCACCAGTGGTAGTTGTAGTGGTAGTTGTTTCAGTGACAGACATTGATACTGCAGGTGCTGTTGTAGTATATGTTATTACTGATTGAGTAGGTGCAGGCGGTGGGGCTTGAGCCAATGGTGTTTCACTTTGCCACCTTAATACATAATTGCCTTTTTTGTTTTGCCTAATTGCAAATACCGTTTCCATGCCTTGATTGAAGTTCAAGGTCTTGTCAAGCTGTGGGAGGTTTTTGTCTTCAAAAATAACCTTCACTTTGTAGTAGGGTTGTGGAAGGTCTGTTACTTTTATATTGGTTTCAGCATTTTCGTTTTGGCGTATACCATTTAGAACTACATAAAACTTTTCTCCTTGCTCTGCATAAAAGACAAGATTTGACTGTGCCAGGAGACTTGCAGAGAAAGCGAGTATAATCAAGGTGGAAAGGACTAGTTTTTTCATTTCAATAGGATTTAGGATTACAATTTTTTGATTTGGTAGGTTGTTTGCAAATTCGATGCCAAATGTAGTAAAAGAATAAAAATATTATTCAACAATGTTTCTTTTGCTGCCTTCAATTTCCATTATTAAATCGGCACCATAAGCTAGTGATGGTGTTGCAAAACCTGTTTTAAAGTTGCCCGCAAGAATTTTTTCAGCTATTAAAACGGCAGTTTTTGCCGTTAGGGTATAACCTTCAATAGTCTCGAGCCTTGCGGCTTTTTTGTTACCATTTTCATCTTCCACTTCACCGAAAAGGGCACAACTACCGTTTGTTCTTACCTGCTCATTCGGCCCTCCGGGTTTTATGCCACCTTTTATGATGTTATTGACAAATGGAATAGACAGGATGCCGCCTATAAATCTTGTCATCTTCATACTGCGCAGCATACTGCTCGGGGTAAACATGTACACTTCAATATTAGGAATGCCGGTACTGTAATATGCGGTAGAAACGTCACCCCAAGGTATAGTGGTAGAGAGTCGTGGACCTTTGCCATAGTCTATCATGTGGGTTTTATATGCCGCTTTTACTTTTTCAATCTTTCCATCAATTCTTACAGCCCCTCCCTCACCAATATTCTCCACCATAGTGGTAGCAGTGCCGTGTGATAAGCCACCAGTACTTTTAAAAGCTAGTGCCAACTTTTGTGCTTTGGGCATTTGTTGTTTCAGGAAGGCCGCTAAGCAATCGCTGGGCACTACATCGAAGCCGGTGCCAGGCAGTATCATGATGTTGTTCTCCTTTGCGAGCTTATCCATGTGGGCTGCCATTTCAAATACTTGTATCTCTCCCGTGATGTCCGTATAGTGAAGGTGTTTTTTGAGGCAGTAGGTGACTACCTTTTCAAATGTTCTTGAGAAAGGGCCGGCGCAGTTTAGTATCAAACTACTTTTAGTTGTTGCTTCATCCAGCTTGTTCAGGTTGTCCAAGTCCGCGGCTATGTATTCAAAACCGAATTTATCCCCAAGGACTTTGAGTTTGGCTTCGTTTCTCCCAGAAAGAATAGGCTTTAAGCCTTTTGCGGCAGCTTCTTCTACAACAAGTTCGCCTGTGTAACCATAGGCACCATAAATGATAAATGTCTTTTTCATAGGTTGAAGGTAATCAATCCTGAAAGAAATTATTTTAGGTTTAAAGCAGCCATCATTTTATCATAGATGGCGGTGTTTTCGTAAATTCCTCCAAATGCTTCCTCGCCGGGGCCAAAAGCATAAACCGGTATCATTACACCTGTGTGGTGGCCTGTAGTGAAAGCACCTTCTATTTTCTTTCCTTCAACTGAGCCGCCATTGATAGAATAGCCTCCTGTTTCGTGGTCGGCAGTTACAATTACTAATGTCTTGCCATCTTTCTCAGCGAAATCAAAAGCTGCTCCAACGGCTTTATCGAAGTCAATCATTTCAGCAATGATGCCAGCAGAACTATTGGCATGACCAGCCCAATCTATCTGTGAGCCTTCCACCACCAGGAAGAAAGGCTTGTCTTCTTTGCTCAGCAATTCAATGGCTTTTTTTGTAGAGCGAACTAATACGTCACCTCGGGTTCCATTTACGCTATCGGGTTCTTCTTGTGCTATGAAAGTAACGGCGGGTAGCTTTTGAATGTCATCCACATCTTCACCTTTGCTGTGAACATCATAGCCATTCTTTTTCAGTTCGTCAATCAAATTACGACCATCTTTTCTTTCAGCATAGTATTTCATGCCACCACCAACAGCGAAATCAATGTTAGAAGTCATGAAATCAGCAGCGATATCTTCAAAGGCTTTTCTTTTTGGCACGTGTGAATAAAAACAAGCAGGTGTAGCGTGACCCATTGAGCAAGTTACTACTATACCACTATTAAAGCCTTTTTTCTCCGCTGTTTCGAGGATAGTTTCTTGGGGTACAGTATCTGTATCAACACCTACAGCACCATTATATGTTTTCTTGCCCGTTGAAAATGCAGTTGCACCAGCAGCCGAATCGGTAATGATGTTGTCAGCAGAATAAGATTTATGGAAGCCGCAAACTTTTACACGCTCTAGATTAAGTTTATTACCATTGGCAATCATGCCCGCGTATGTTTGTGCGGCGCCCATCCCGTCACCTACCATAAAGATGATATTCTTGGGCTTTTCTTGGGCGAGAGTTGCAAATGGAATGAACAGTAATAAGGTCAGGAAGCGTTTCATGTTTTTGTGATTTATTGTATTAATTATCCTCTTAAGTGATATCCTTTAGGTTGAACAAAAGCCCTTATCCCAAGATGAGATAGTGTAGAACCCAGACCTGAATTTCCGCGTCCGCTCCAAGGCAATGAGGCGCTTACTCGGTCACAGCAATTCCAATACACAGAACCGGAGTTTAGTTTGCGCATCAACTTTTCGGCTCGCTCTTTATCTGAACTAAAAACAGCGGCTGTAAGACCATATTCAGTATCGTTCATCAAATTCACAGCTTCATCGTCGCTACTCACTTTCATGATGCCCACTACTGGCCCGAAAGATTCTTCTGTCATGACGCTCATGGAATGGTCCACATTAGATAAAACGGTTGGCTCAAAATAGTAACCTGTTCCAGTGATTGGCTTGCCACCTAACAGGAGTCTTGCTCCTTTCTCAACAGCATCGTTTACTTGTTTTTCTATAAAGTCAATCTGAGGTTGGCGGGTGAGAGAACCTATCTTGATTCCATCTTCCATAGGGTCTCCAGGCTGGTAGGTTTTTAGTTCTTCTACATATGCATCTACGAATTTATCATATACTTTTTCATGTACATAGATACGCTCCACGGCACAACAACTTTGCCCGTTATTGTATACCACACCTTCTACTACTGATTCAGCGGTGGCCTTTACATCTGACACATCGTCACATACGTATAGTGGGTCTTTACCACCCAGTTCTAAACCAACCGGTACTAATTTGCCAGCCACTCTTTCTGCAATATATTTACCCGTTTTGTATGATCCTGTAAAGAAGTAACCATCCAATGGAAGGTTCAATAATACTTCACCAGTTGCTGGGCCTCCTATCGCCAGATGAAACGCATCTTGTGGTACACCAGCTTTTTTTAACAGTCTTTCAATATGCATCCCAGTAAGTGTCGCAAACTCGCTAGGTTTATAGAATACTGTATTGCCACCAATCAATGCTGGGATATAGATATTAATACCCACCAGATATGGGTAGTTCCACGCTGAAATGTTGCAGATAACCCCATAAGGTTCGTAACTGATTTTTTCCTTGGTATCACCTTCTGTGGTTATCCATTCATCAGCTAAGTATTTCTCGCTGTTGTCAATAAAAAATTGGGTTTTGGCAATAGCACCTTTTATTTCTCCATAAGATTGGCTTAGTGGTTTTCCCACTTCTAGAGTAAGGGTTTTAGCTATCTCATCTTTTTCTTCATCCAATAGCTGCGTGAAGCGTTCAATACAGGTAATTCTCTCTTTCAATGGAATATCTGACCAGGTGGGCTGATAGGCTCTCAACTTCTTGTATTTCTCCTTAAGTGTGTCTTCAGTATCTTCTGCCACCTCTGTAATAACTTCTTCAGTAGCGGGATTGATTATTTTCATTTTTCAGTTCGTCATTTAAAATCTTCAACAGTTTGGCGGGGAACAGCCCTCTATATCTCCCCTCAAGGGGATACTTTTATTTCTTTATAAAACTTAAAAAGTGGTTGTATAATTTATGTGCATCAATTAGTTGGTCTGCAATGGTATGGAAGTACTCAGGGTGCCATTGTACTCCCATGACTTTTCCGTCAGGTGCACCTGTCCATGTAAAGGCTTCAATAATTCCATCCTTTTCGCTGGTTGCCAGTACTTTTAAGTCCTTGCCCAAGTTTTTCACACCTTGGTGGTGAACAGAGTTGACCAAAGGAACTTCAGTTGCTTCATACATTTTATCCAATAACTCACCTTTGGTAAATACTACCTCGTGCTTTACCTTGTCATATTCTATGGCATCACGGTGCTTGATGGTCTCTGGCTTTTGGGTTTCCATGTCTTGATATAGGGTGCCACCAAAATAGACGTTCATAACCTGGAAGCCACGACAAATTCCAAAAACAGGTTTACCGCTTTTTACAGCATAATCCATAATAGCCAGCTCGTAATCATCACGATATTTGTCGCCTTTCCATCGTCCAATGGGTTCTTCTCCATAGCTTTCGGGAGCCAAATCAACACCACCCTGAAAAACAAAACCATCCATTTCATCTAAAAACTCTTTCATCCTATCGCCATCATAATCAGGGATAAGGATGGGTATTACTCCTGGCTTTGACAGGTAATTAGCCATATCATTCTCCAAATAGAGTAAGGTTTTTGGGCCAAATACTATCCTATCAATGTCAGGATACATAAAGCATGACGAAACTCCGATTTTTATCATAGAAAGGTGTTAAGCAATCGTTATCAATTATTAATACCCCAGATTCTCTCCCAAAGCAGACTCATGGCTTTGTCCATGTCCGTAAAATCATCTGGCATCTTTTTTATCACCACCGTGCCATCCTCTTTTTTGTTCACCCAATACGAGAATACATATTTTCCTTCATCTTCAGGAGAAATTTTGGCTGTGCCGAAACGTAAATCATTCAGTTGAATTGTATCATGCTTTTGGCTAACTGTATAGTATTCGTGAGTGAGGAAAATGGCTTTATGAACCAGTTTTTCATCTCTATATGGGTCTATTAATTCATGATTTTTTGGGTAGTAATCGAATTGTGTGGGGTAAGACTTATCAAGTAAAGAATAATAACCCATGTAATAGCCGTCCATTGTTTCAGCCGTGCCATACCATAATATGTTATTCAACGGAGCAGGTTTGGTAGAGTAGTCCACCCATTCAATGCCCTGGCTTTCAAAACCTTTTTCAAAGGCCGGGTTGATTAGTAATTCTTTATTTACCAATGTAAACAGCAGGTATGATGTACTGATTATCAATGCAGCATTATTGATTTTACGCCGTGCTGCACTATCCCTTTTCTTAAACATAACCCAGATAACCAGTATCAAGAAAGGTAGTGTATAAACTGGGTCAGCTACGAAAATGGAATTGAAGGTTACTCTTTCATTCAGAGGCCATAGTAGTCTTGTACCCCATGTAGTGAAGCAATCTAAAATAGGGTGTGTGAAGATGCTCCAAAAGAAGAGCCAGCTCCATCCTTTCCAATCGGCTTCATTTTTCTTTTCATAGATTTTGTGCACCAGCCAGCCCAATAAAGGTGCCATGATAATGGCGAATACAATTGAATGAGAAAAGCCCCTGTGGTGATAGGCAGCATTGATTGGGTCCATAAAGAAGTTGCCAATCACGTCAAGGTCGGGGATGGTGCCTGCAATAGCCCCCCATAGCAAGGCCTTATTGCCTACCTTTTTACCGAGCACTGCTTCACCTACTGAAGCTCCTAATACGATTTGGGTAAGTGAATCCATTTTGAAATAACGTTGTAAAAGTAGTGCATAGAAGTATTAGATGGATGTAATTGTTAAAGTTTCCTAAATGAGACCTGAAATAGGGATAAAAAACCAATAATTTTTAGGGAGTGGCGTTACTAATAATAACCACCAGCATTATAGGGTTAACCATTCTTTTTATGGATTAACTCAAATTTCTGCATCTATTTAATACTAATCAATAAACACCCTTCGTCATGGAAAAACAGAGGAAAAGTTTCATCTTACTTGCCACATTTGGCGTGTTGATGATGGTAGTTATTTCACTTACATTTATTTCAGCTACCAACCGAAAACCACTAGAAAAAAGCACTACACCTGATATTGAAACCACAGCCGAAAAACCAAAAGGTTGTGTTTTTAAAACCACATTTGAGGGAGAGATACTTGATAGTGCCCTTTTTTACAAAGCCCCTGAAAAAGTATTGACTTCTGTTGAATCAGCATTAAGTTATTTAGCAGAAGCCCAACATCCAGATGGTGGGTGGGGAGCAGGCTTTCACAACAACCAGCAGGAGATGAACCCACATAAAGTAAAGCCAGACCCTGCCACCACCTCAATGGTTTCAATGGCCATATTAAGGAGCGGGACTACCCTTAATGAAGGTGTTTACTCCAGGCAATTGAATAAAGCGGTTCACTTTCTAATTACTGAAGTGGAGAACTCAAACAACAATAATGTTACTATCACCGACCTTACAGGAACACAAATTCAGACCAAGCTGGGGTCTAATATCGACGTTATTCTTACGGCTCAATTTTTTACCAACCTGTTGGATTACCCAATTGATGAGCAAGGCTTGGAGCAACAAGTAAGGGATTGCCTGGACAAATGCGTAATAAAAATACAGAAGGTGCAGGCTGGCGATGGTAGTATCAAAGGCTCAGGATGGGCTGGAGTATTACAGTCTTCATTTGCAAATAACGCTTTAGAGGCCGCCCAGATGAAGGGCGCTAAAGTGAATGAACAAGCTCTGGAAAAGTCAAGAGAGTATCAGAAATCGAATTTCGACCATGAGACTGGCGATGTGAATACAGATATGGGAGCAGGTATTGTGCTTTATAGTGTTTCGAGTTCTACCAGGGCAAGTGCTAAAGAGGCCAGGCACGTGGAAGAAAAAGTGAAAAAGGCTAAAGAAGAAGGAAAGTTGGAGAAAGAAGCTGAAATAACTACTGAGAACTTGAAGGCCATAGGTTATGAGGATGAAGAAGCCTTGAAATACTCGACATCTTATAACGTGTATAAGTCAGCTAAGAATGTATCTCAGAAAAGTGAAGTGATGACTGGCTTTGGAAACAATGGTGGAGAGGAATTCTTGAGCTTTTTGCAAACAGGAGAGAGCATGATAATTGGTAAGGACAGTGAATGGAAAAAGTGGTACGATAATGTATCTGGTACACTATTGGGTATCCAAAACAATGACGGTAGTTGGAATGGACACCATTGTATTACCAGCCCTGTATTTTGCACTGCTACTTCGGTATTGATACTTACCGTGAATAATGACATTGACAAGTTGGTTGCCCTTGGTGGCAGCTAATCCCGAAAACTCTACCAAGTTTCATGGGCTTTTGGTTATCTTTAGCCTATGGAATTTGGCAGAATAAAGAACGTAGATGAAGTGGATTTCAGTTTTCCGGCTGACCCACCAATCACCACACAAGTATTAAGTGAGTTAAAAAAGTCCAAGAAACCAACCGTATATGTTGGCTGTGCCAAATGGGGCAGAAAAGATTGGATTGGTAAGGTATACCCCAAAGGCACTAAAGAGAAGGAGTTTTTCAAGAAGTACGCTGAGAACTTTGATTGTGTGGAGCTCAACTCTATTTTTTATAACCTACCCAAAGATGAATGGATAGCCCGATGGGTAGGAGACTCTAGTGATAATTTTAAATTCTGCCCCAAAGTAAATAGTACAATTACCCATAGACTTTGGCTGCGTAATGCCGAAGACTGGACGCATCGTTATATCAATTGTATAGACCAATTTGGAAACAAGCGTGGTACAGCTTTTTTGCAGGTGCATGACAACTTTAACCCCACCAGATTTGAGGACTTAAGGAATTATGTAGAAAATGTGTGGCCCAAAGGATATGAGTTGGCACTGGAAGTGAGGAATACCCAATGGTTTGAAGATACAATGGTGGCTAACGAGATGTTTGAAATGTTGCGTGAAAATAGTATTGGTACTGTGATAACCGATACTGCGGGTAGGAGGGATGTTTTGCATATGAAGCTGACCAATGGGACCGCGTTTATAAGATACGTGGGTAATAGTTTGCACCTGAGTGATTACAAGCGCATTGATGATTGGGTGCATAAAATGGGCGAATGGATAAAACAAGGGATACATACCATTTATTTTTTTATGCATCAACATGAAGAATTCTATTCACCTGAGTTGTGTTACTACCTTATCGAGAAAATGAACAAGGACCTTAATCTCGAGCTGAAATTGCCTACACTTCTGAGTGAAGCAGATTTGTTCTCAACGAAATAAACTCAACGCAGGCTGAGTCTTGCGTTCCAACCACCTCCTACCAAATGTTGCTTATCGAAAATTAGCAACAAATGCAGGTTCTTTTTAGTAAACTAATCCTGAACAGGTTATTATAGGATGAGCTTACTGATAAGGCATAAAGATTACAAGATTGCTTTTTGGGTGACAGCGGCGTTTGCTACTGTTATGCTGTTTTTACAGTTCATGTTGAGTAAAGCAAATGTGTGGGCAGGGTTGAGTTCAAGTGGTCCAGTAGATGGTTTTTTCTGCGAGTGTGCAACTTTAGAAGCCTTTTTTAGGGAACCAATTAATACTTGGTCTAATTTACCTTTCCTTTTCTTTTCGGTTGTTTTCTTTCTTACTGGTATGCGAGATTTGAGAAATTATAACCGAGTAAACATGATGAGCTATTTGCCTATATATAGTTTTTTGTTTGCCCTGGGAGGATTATTTGTATTTGTAAGCAGTACTTTTTTCCATATGTCGTTATCTGCTCTTGGTGAGCATTTGGATTTATCTGGCGTGTTTTTTCTAGCCTTATTACCTTTTGTTTATAATCTGCACAAGGCATATAATATTCAAAGATTTAATAATCCAGTAAGAACCACAAAAAAGACACTCAAGGTGTTTATTGGCTTGTTTGTGCTGATGATAGCAGGCCTTACTATTTTTAAATGGCAAATGCACACTTTGGTAATAGTGCCTATACTAATCGGCTTAACAGCTGTGGGAATAATTCACATGATAATGAAACACCCTGGGGAAAGTGATATAAGGCTGCTTATTATATCAGGTTTTTTTATGACTGTGGGAGCCGCTTTTTTTATGTTAGATAACCATTCTGCTCTTTGCGATGGAAACAGTTATTTACAATGCCATGCGTTATGGCATATCTTTTGTTCTGCCGCTTGGTTTTTCCTTTACCTTTATCTAAGAAGTGAAAGGGTTTACAGTATTTACCAATTAAGAATTTTGTGAGATACGGCCTTAATTAACCTTAGCTTTTGCATCTTTTCCAACTTTTATGAATTGGTCAGCAGGTTTTGCACCCAAAACACGATGTATCTCTTTTTCGTTCTTGTCAAAAAACAATAGTGTGGGGTAGGCCTTTACACCATTCTTTCTAGCGAACTCAGGTCCATTGCCCGTCTCCATGTTGTACTTATAATTAATAAAGTTTTGGTTGAAGTAAGCACCTACAGCTTTATCAGTAAAAACGTTAGCACTCATCCACTTGCAAGGGCCACACCAGCTGGTATATGCATCCACAAAAATGGGTTTATTCTGTTTTTTGGCTGTAGCCACTACATCGGCCCAACTACCTTGCTGAAACTTAATTTGTGCTTCAGCCGTCAAGCCCATCATCATCATTCCCGCGATTGCCACTACCATTAAAACTAATTTTCTCATCGTATTTACTTTTTTGTAAAGTTATAAATTACCACTTAACAGATAGCAAAATCCATACCACAGTTTTTGCCTGCTTGGCTTTAACGTATAATATCTGGCAAGGTTTTCGTTTTATTAAGGTAGTTTTGTGAATATACCGATTCTGCTCATGCGTTTTTTTACCAATATATTGCTGTTTTTGCTTTTGAGTCAAAGCTCGGTTTTTGGGCAAAAAAATCCATTAAAGTGGGTGGATAGGTCTTACAATTACGGGGTGGTAGATAGCTGGGATAACCCACCTGCTATATTTGAGTTTATCAATAACGGAAACAAGCCCGTGATGTTCTTACCTATTTTTTATGAGCGGGATATACACGTAGAGTTACCTCAAAAAAAAATTCAACCGGGGGAGAAAGGATATCTAACTGTTTATTATTACACAGATAAAACTGGGATTTTTTCACGGAAGGTGACTCTATATGTGAACGTAAGTCATGACCCCATTAATCTGACAGTAAAAGGAACGATTAAATCCATATATGCTAATGCATTAACTGCCTGCCCAACTTTTGGTAGTAAGACACCTGAACCAGGCAATACTGCCCAACATCCGATTGTGGTGATAGACAAATTTACCAGAGACCCCATAGAAACCGCTATGGTAGAAGTAAGGAGAAGGTCACGGCCTGAGTTTAGGGGATTTACCAATGACAGGGGATTAGTAGATGGTAAGTTAGGTGTAGGCAACACTTACACCGTTGAGGCTAGAAAAACAGGCTATGTGACAGTTGAAGACGAAGTGTATGTGAATAAAGGCTCTGGTTGGATAGTAGTGGAAATGGAGCCAATACGAGAAGAAGAACCAATAGCCCAGATAGAGAGCAGACCAACCAGGGAGCATGAGCCAGTAATTGAACCAGAACTAGAGGCTCTTTTTGAAGAGCCAATAGTGACCAGCAACTTAAACGACCAGTTTGACGAGCCAAGTATTGAAGAGATAGTAGAAGAGCAACTTGCAGAAGCCGAGCCTAAGGTTATACCAGAGCCTGAACCAGAAGTTAATGATGGATTGCTATCACGAAAGCTATACAGTGCTAATAATATTGTTTTTCTGGTGGATGTTTCAGGCTCCATGAGGCATGACCAAAAGTTGGATATGCTTAAGATGTCAATTAAACAATTGGTGAGTGTATTGAGGGACATTGATAATGTGACTTTGATTACTTACTCTACTACTACTAATGAGTTGCTGCCCACAACCAAAGCAGATGAAAAGGCATATATCAATACCCTAATTGACAGCTTGAAACCAGGTGGCTGGACGAATGGAGTGCGTGGCCTGCAGGAGGCGTATGAAAATGTAGAGAAGAATTTTTTATCCAGTGGTAATAACCAGATTATCCTTGCAACTGATGGTGAGTTCAACAGCAGCAGCTTTTCTCAAGATGATTTAATGGACTTAATAAAGGAAAAGTCTGAGGCTAATATTAAACTATCCGTTGTAGGATTTGGGCAAAAAGAGTCGGCCCAAAGAATGATGAAACGCATGGCGAATAAGGGCAATGGCAGTTACATGCAAATACTGCCAGAGCAGACTAATCTCGATTTACTTGTAGATGAGATAAAAACTAATTCAAGGATTAACTCAACCTATTAAAGAGCCTCTAAGTATAGTGCTTTGAAGTCTTCTCTTGAGACTGGTTTAGGATTGTTTGGGTGACAAAAATCCGCAAATGCCAAATCGGCTAATTCTTCAATGTGCTCTTCTTTAACGCCTATGGGACTCAAAGTTGTTGGTAAACCTAGTTTTTCATTCAATTCAAACAAGTGCTTGATTAATGTTTCACCTGTCTCTTCTTTAAGGCCAAAGGCGTGTGCCATACTGCTAAATCTGCCTTCGAATCCTGCAAGGTTGAATTTCATGCCATAAGGCAGGTTAACCGCATTTGCCAAGCCATGATGGGTATCTAATAATTGAGACATTGGGTGAGCCAAAGAGTGTACAATACCCAAACCTTTTTGGAAAGCAATGGCACCCATCATTGAGGCCAAAAGCATTTTGCTTCTGGCTTCGAGACTGCCTGGGTTTGTAACCGCTTCTTCAATTGACTCAGATATTAATGAGATGCCTTGCAGGGCAATGCCATCACAAATTGGGTGATACATCTTGGCGATGTATGCTTCCATGTTGTGGGTAAGGGCATCCATGCCTGTGGCTGCAGTTACAAATGGAGGCAAGTCATAAGTCAATTCAGGGTCGGCAAACACCATTTTTGCCATTAGCCTGGGAGCAAACAATATGCGTTTCTTGTGCGATTCATCTTCTGAAATAATAGCACTTCGGCCCACTTCGCTGCCAGTGCCGCTTGTGGTTGGTACTGTAATAAAATAAGGAACGTCTTCAGTTACGTATTTATCACCGCCAATAAGGTCGTCATAGTCAAACAAGTCGCGATGGTGATTGATGCGCAGAACAATGGCACGTGCTACATCAAGTGGTGCCCCGCCTCCGATGCCTATTATACAATCTCTATCGGTTTTATGAAAATATTCGCCACCCTTTAATACGTCGCTCTTTACAGGATTTTTGTGTATGTCACTAAAAACCTCAACACTGAAATTCTCACCCTCAAGGTTTTTAACTATGGTTTTTAGAAATGGTAATTCCCTTACAATGGGGTCTGTTACTATTAAGGGTTTATTAAGATTTTGACTTTTAAGATGTGGGCCAAGCTCTTTGATGGCACCTGCTCCAAAGCAGATTGTAGTTGGAAAATTGTAACTTACAACCTTAGTGAAATCTATTATCATTTGTTAAGAAATAGAACTTTTTGGCAAATTTCGTTAAAGTTTTCATGCGTGAAAGCATTTTAAAAATTATATTTGAACAGGAAATCAACCAAAACTATCTCCAGATATGAAGAAAATAGCGCTACTTACAATAGCATTAGCCGGTTTTTTATTTGTTAATGCACAATCAATTTCACCAGATGTAATTGCTACTGCTGGCGACCATTACGTGGCAGGTAATACTCAATTGAGTTGGACCATTGGTGAGCCTGTTATTGAAACGGTGCAAGCTGGTAATAATATCATCACTCAAGGGTTTCATCAAACTATGTTGACCATTACGTCTATTGACGAGAGTAGTGCGGTAAGTATGGATGTATCCATTTATCCGAACCCAACTTCGGATAGGGTGATTATTAGTATACCTGATAACCAATACGACTTTACTGTTGAGTTGTATGACTTGAACGGTAAAATAGTGATGAACGAGAGGATTAGTCGTGTTGACAACCAAAAAGAATTGGATGTAACGACGTTGGCGACATCTTATTATCTATTGAAGTTAATTTCTACAGAGGCTGACTACAATTCTACTCACAAGATTCAGAAGACTGGTTACTAAAAGTTATTATACCTGTAAAGAAAGCCTGACCATATAGTCGGGCTTTTTTTGAGGGTTTATCCGAAGAGCTTTCTATCCAGGCTCCATTTGCCGGGGCCTATAAGCATGAGGGCAAAGAACACACAACCAGCCTCAATGGCGTGAGATGCTTCTTTGAGTAGTTGTAAATTAGTTTTTGGGTCGATTACATCTTTCACTACTTGACCGAGGGTTTCTGGTGGTATCAAGTGGCGGGTTGCTGCTACAATCATGGTGATGACCAGCAGGAAACAAGCAGGGCGGGTAAAAAGCCCAAGAATAAGCAATATGCCCCCACCAAACTCAGCGAAGGAAGCCATAAAGCCCCAAAAGGCGGGTGCAAAGTCAATACCGAAGGCTTCCATACTACGGCCTAGTTTTTCCCACATTTCGACGCCGCCGAACATTTTGCCTTCGCCATGAAGTATAAACATAGCGCCCAAGCCAATGCGGGCTACAAAGAGTGCGAGATCCATCGCGGCTGGTTTAGTTCCTAGTAGCTGTTTCATTTAATAAATGGCTATATTGTTAAATTGTCATATTGTTGCGCAGAGGACTTACTACTGTCCTCCCCCTTGGGGGGAGCTAGAGGGGGCCTCAATCATTACTCTGTCACTGCCGTCAAAATTAGGGGATTGAACAGAGAGAACTTTCATTACGCCCATTGACTTATCAACAACTAGGCTGTGGGGAGTATTAGCAGGGATAAATACATAACTCCCGGGGCTTAATTGAAAAGTCTTATCCCCAACGGTCATCTTGCCTGAGCCTTTGAGGACATATACATTCTCAGTATGAAACTCATGTTTGTGAAGCGCAACACTCTCTTTCACCCAAATGAGGAAAGAAGAGGAAAGGGAGTCATGCGCCAAAGGTGCAACATGTATGTTTTTATACTCCCTAGTTGGTTTGATAGAATTGAGGTCAACGCCATTTTCTACTTTATATTCGGGGAAAATGCACACCTTGCCCTGTGCCAAGGCAGTTGAGTTGATTGCCAAAGTAAAACCCAATAGAATGATTAGTAGTTTCATAGTGAAAGCTAAGATAGGGTTTTGGTGGGATTACAAATTCCTCTTATTTCTTGGCTATGGGTTACAAACCCTTCGCAGCGGAAGTAGTAAACCCTTTGTAGCAGATTTAAAGAGATTTAAACCATTCAGGTTTTATCTTAACTTTTTCTACCAATTCAACCTCTAAACCTAATCTAAGCTCTTTGAGTTTTTCAGCGAGGTTATTTCCATCAATTAGGTCTATAGGAGGAGCTCCGTCTCTTTGTGCTTCGCGTTTAGCCTCTCTCGTAAAAGTCGCAGTAGTAATAATTAGGCCTTTATCCGCTCTGCCAACCATAGCACCTCTGAAATCTCTCACAACTGAAGGTGAAACGCTGTTTTTGTATCGTTTGGCTTGGAAGATTACATGAAAGGATAAAACACCTCCTAGTCTTAATATTCCTGTACCGTCTATACCCCCATCATTTGAACGACCTGTAACTTCAACATTTTGAAATCCTAATTCTCTTAAAAGTCTTTGGCAAAGCCTTTCAAAGGCAGCTGGAGAAATTAAAAGAAGTGTTTCAATCACCTTTTCTTGCCATGAATAACTTTGTATTTCTTCATCTTCAATAGCTTTTTCGACATTGCCTTTAGCAATAGTGCCTTTTAGTAATTTTTGTTTTCTATAATCTGCAGAAACAACCTTTTTTACGGTCTCTTTATTTACTTTTTCCGTTTTAGAGCCCTTCTCAGTCAATGCCCAAACTCCTCGAGACGAGTTCTCGAGCAATCCATAATTCTTTAGATAGTTTCTAGCCCAAGCTAGTCTGTATGTAAGTTTGCTTCTATTTCCCCTATGAATTTCGTTTACCTGATCATCTGTTAGATTAAGAATTTTTGCTACTACTTCTTCAATTTCTTCTATAGTGCCAGAGCCTCCAAGCTGATGCAATGCAGTAAGTGTAGGATTAAGCAAGTCGTCATATTTATATTTGAAAAGTTCTTTCATTTAAGGATGTATCAAATAATCTCAAAATACCTTTTTAGTTCCCAATCGGTTACTACTTTCAGGTGTTCACGCCATTCCCATTCTCGGGTTTGGGTAAAGTGTTGTACAAAGGCTTCACCAAACAGTTCTTTAGCTATGTCAGAGTTTTTCATGGCTTGGGTGGCTTCATCCAGGGTGCGGGGCAATACGCCACGGCTATCGTCTCGATAGCCATTACCAATGGTTT
>JANQJC010000088.1 GCA_028281825.1 Flavobacteriales bacterium | reverse complement strand
CAAAAGACTCAGAAGGAAACTGTAATTGCTGAAAAAGAGAAAGTAGATTCAGAGAAAGCAGAATTGCAAACTGAGTTGGAGGATATGATAGCCCAATATGACGACATGGAAGCTGCCAACGGCACACTTACTGCCGAGCTGGAGGCCGAAAGGGCTAAGTTGGTTGAATTGCAGAAGCAACTTGAATCGGCTAAAGCTGATGCCAGCAAACTAGGTTGGTACAGGTCTGAAATTAAGAAGTATAAGGAAAAGCAAGCAATACTTGAGGCTAAGAATGATTCATTAATCCAGGCGAATACAACTTTGCTAGGGGAGAATGAGCAAGTGAAAAGCGACTTACAAGAGCAGAAGTCAGTAAATCAAGACCTTACTAATGAGAATATGGGCTTGGCTAATCAAGTGGCTATCGGCTCTATCCTCAAGGCTTATGAGGTGACATCTATGGGCGTTCGCTTAAGAGGTTCTAAAGAGAAAGAAACTGACAAAGCTAAAAGGGTTGACAAGATTAAGACCTGCTTTACACTTAGTGAAAACAAAATCACTAAGAAGGGTATGAAGAACATCTACCTTCGTATCGAAGACCCAATGGGTAAAATATTGGCTGAGAATATGGGCGCTAATAGTGAGTTTGAATTGAATGGGCAAAAAATTGGTTTCAGTATGAAGAAAGAAGTAATGTATGAGAACCAGTCAGTGCCAATGTGTATCTACTTTAATAAAGGAGAGGACTTCGCTAAAGGTATCTACAAGATTACCGTGTATGAAGACCGCGCAATGATTGGTGAAGCTCAATTTGAGTTGAAATAAGAAAAATAAATCAATTGATATACGAAGCCCCGACCATTGGTTGGGGCTTTTTTATACCAATATTCTTAGGTCCTTAGCTTTTTGTACTGCCTGTGTGCGGCGTTTTACATCTAGCTTGCTAAACAGGTTAGAAGTATGGGTTTTGATAGTGGGAAGTGATACAAATAGCTTATCCGCTATTTCTTGGTTAGACAAGCCTTGAGCCATTAGTCCAAGTACTTCATACTCACGATTGCTTATACCCAATTCTTTAATCGCTACTCGGTCTATTTCTAGTTGCTGAACCGGAACCTGGATAACCTTGGTTTTCTTTTCTCCAATAATTTTGAATCCAACCCAGATGCCAAATGCAGTGAAGAATATGGCAATAAAGCCTATATAGAACTCAAGTGACAGGTTTTTGACTAAATAACTATACTCAAAAAACTTGATAACGGTGATAAGAGCAGCCAATGATAAGCCATATATCCATATCGTTTTCCTGAATTTTTTGTCCACTGGTCTTTGTAAGTGGTTAGCTCAAAAGCTCTCTTACAAGTGTAGATATCATTTTATTATCAGCTTTGCCTGCAAGCTGCTTAGTGGCGGAACCCATCACCTTGCCCATATCAGCAGGGCTGCTCGCGCCAACCTGGGCTATGATATCACTAAGTATTGGGCGCAACTCATGCTCACTCATCATTTTAGGGAGGAAATTCTCAATTACGGCAGCTTCAGATAGTTCTTGCTCTGCTAAATCTTCACGGCCTTGTTGCTTGTATATTTCAGCGCTTTCTTTGCGTTGCTTCAGTTGCTTTTGAAGTATCTGAAACTCTACCTGCTCGCTTACTTCACCAGAAGCCCCTTTTTCAGTTGAAGCTAATAATAGTGCTGACTTTATTGCTCTTAAGGCTTGAAGCTTTCCTGTGTCCTTGGCTTTCATGGCCTCTTTTATCTCGTTATTTACTTTATCAGTTAATGACATGAATTCTTCTTTTTTAATACGATGTAAATATATATAAGCTAGTTAGTCTGCCAGTTGCTTACTGGTTTTTTCCTTCAATTGAATAAGAACGTCCTTGTTCATTTCATGTTTGCCCTCAAAGGGTATTATCTTGTAGTTTAAGCCCAGTGCTTTTACTTTCTCTTCATACTCTTGTATATTGATGTGTTCCAGGAACTCATCTTTGTCTCCGTACACAATATAGATAGGGGCTTTGCCAAAAACTTCGCGTGCCAATTCAGGAGTTACGTCGTGGGGTAATGACCCCGCCCACATTATCAGGCTATCAATTCGTGCAAATTTCTTGAAAGCAAGGTATCTGCATAATGTGGTGGCACCCTGAGAGAAACCAAGAAAGTGGAAGCGAACTTTCAAGTACTTTTCACCTGCTATTATTGGCATCAAAAGCTGGTCAAAGAAATTCATGTAATCCTTGATATCCAACTCCCTATCATCACGGGTGAGCCATGTAGCTCCAACACGCCCAGTGAATTCCCCCAGATAAAACCTTGAAAGACCCTCTGGAGCGATAATGTATGTTTTACCATCATCCAATGCCTGAAAGTGCTTGATAAAGTATTCAGCCAGTTGCCCATAACCATGGCACACGAACCAAACGTTTTCAATTTCTTCATTCAACTCGCCAAGGGTATAGTAGCGTGCGGTTTTGGTGACTGAAATGTGATTTTTCTTCATTTTTACTTTCTCTGATGCCGATTAACAGTCTATTCATCGACGAACAACATTTCTTGGGCTAAAGTTCAGCAAAATAATTCTTCAAAAGGCTAACTTATATGTAGAATTTACGTTCGAAGTAGGGTAATAAGGGAAAAAACGCCAGATTGAGGTCTATTTTTAAGTACATATTTGTTTTTCTTTTAGCTTTCGTTTTTTCAACATCTTTGTATGCTCAATGCATGATGGAAAGTCTTTCACTTGATCAGATTATTGACGGTAGTGAGCAGATTTATGAAGGAGAAATAACTGAGCGCAACTCCTATCGTGATGCTACTAGTGGAGCGATTTATACCCGATATACTGTTGACCTTACCCAAACTTTAGGCAGAAATGGACAAACCAGGGCTTACATTACAACCCAGGGTGGGGTAGTTGATGGTTATGCACAAATGGTTTACCCCTCATTGCAGCTGGCTATTGGTGATAGGGGAGTATTTATGTGCAAAAGCAGTGGCCAAGGTATGCAGGTGTACGGATTGTCTCACGGTTTTTTCAAGTATGAAGAGGGGGAACACAAGGCGATTAATGTGTTTGGTGAGAAAATAGATATGGATAAGCTTAAGCAAGATATATCTACCAGAAAAGGGAAACAATTTTACAAAGTTGAAGGCTACCAACGCTACGAAATCGAAGCGATTAAAAGTGAGCAAGCGGTTGTGATTAATAGTGTGACCCCAACGGTGATAACCGCTGGTACCAGGGATGTGCTTACAATTAGAGGTGCCGGTTTCGGCAGCAACCAGTTGGATGGTAAGGTATCGTTTAAGAATGCGAATAATGGTGGTTCCAGCTATATTGATGTGCCTAATGGCCCACATATCCTGTTATGGAGTGATACCTTGATTGAGGTGACTGTGCCATCAGCTACTGTATATGGTCAATATGTTGCTGGTACTGGCCCAATACGTGTTTATACTGCCAATGGAGGCACGGCTGTTAGCTTGCAGCAAGTGAATGTTAAATACGCAAAAAGCGAGATATATTACACGGGCAGCATTCAGCATACTGATGTGGCTGATGTGAACGGTAATGGTGGATATACTTTTTTCTTTGGTCCTGGTATTTTCAATAATCAGGAAGTGAAGACTTCTTTTACCAGGGCATTACATAACTGGAAATGTAGCACTCATATTAACATCAGCCCAAATACTGAAGCGCCATCTAATGTGGGTATCAACTTTAATGATAACATTAGTTTAGTTGAGTTTGATACTGATGGGTCGTTGCCAGCTGGTATCTTAGGTTCAACAGTGATATCTTATTCTAGCTGTACTTTTGATGGTGAAACACATTGGGTGATGACCGAGATGGACATGGTGCTTAATCCTGATTTTGTATGGCATCATGGCCCTGAGCCTGTAGCTACAGGTAAATTTGACTTTGAATCGGCGATATTGCATGAGTTGGGCCACGCTCATTTGATACAACACAATATGAATACTGAGTCGGTAATGTACTACAGACTGACAACGGGACAAGCCAGGAGAAATCTTCAATTAGAAAATGACATTGGGGCAACTAACCACGTAATGACAGACAGTGAGCATTTGCAAGGTTGCTATACTGGTATGTTGCCTGCCGAAGATGATGCTTGTAACGAAATATACACCAGCGTGAACGAAGATGCATCAGGTAACCTAAATACCTACCCTAACCCTAATAGCGGGCAATTTTTTATTGAAGGTTTTGAGCTGAATGATGAAGTGAGAGTAGAGATATTCAACTCTATGGGGGCTATGATATTGAATGAGTTCCCGACTTCAGAAAGGTTGTCAATAGACTTGGGGAGTGTTGCAAGCGGAATTTATTGCGTGAAGGTATTTGAAGGAGACAAATTAAGCCTTACCCAAAAGGTGATGATAAGCGGGCGCTAATCGCCATCTACTTTTATTCCCATTTTTTTCATGAGGATGCTGGCATTAAGGCTAGTGCAGATACCAGGGTGTATTTTATAATCAAAGAAAAGTTCTTCCCCATCTACCTGTACATCAAAACTCCAATTTTCAATATTGTCAGGAAATTCTTTTTCCAATTCACCCAACTCAAGGTCATGAGTGGCCAGAATACCTGAGCCATTGGCTTTTATCATTTGCTGTATCAATGCCTTTGAACCTGTGTGTCTGTCGTTAGAGTTGGTACCCCTGAGTATCTCATCCAAAAGGAAGATGATGTTCTCGCCATTTTCCACGGCTTCAATTATTTCTTTGAGGCGTTTTAGCTCGGCATAGAATGACGAAGTGTTGTCTTCCAGTGAGTCTGATATACGCATGGAAGTGAAGATTCCTGTTTGACTTGTGGTAAAGCTTTTGGCACAGACAGGTGCACCAGCAAAGGACAATACAATATTGATACCCACAGTTCTCAAGTAGGTGCTCTTACCTGCCATGTTAGAGCCTGTTACCAGAAGTATCTTGCCTTTCTTGTCGATATGTACGTCATTGCACACCCTTTGCGCAGGTGGAATAAGTGGATGGCCTAACACTTTTCCGCTGATGTAAAGGGGTTTGTCTGATATTTCAGGGAAAACCCAATTGGGATGGTTGAATTGAAGATTGCCTATGCTAGCCAACGCCTCAAACTCAGCCAGGGCGTGAAACCAATCCTTGACCTTAAAAGCGTGCATTTGTTTCCAGCGCTCCAATCTTAGCATCCACTGGAAATCCCACATGCCAATTAAAGCTAATGGTATATATACAAGGATGTTGAGTTTGTAATCCATATAATTAAGGTAGTTCACCAGCAGCCTAATATGTTGCGAAGCAGTTTTGTCTCCTGAAGTGAGTTTTTTCTTTAGTTTTTTCAACAATTCCGAATCGAAGTTTTGGTTTTCTATTACTTCAATTAGGTCGGAATAGGATCGGAGTAAATCTACCTGCCTTGATGTTTTGAAATACACCCTGGCGATGTCTTCCTTGTATTTCCAGAGGAAAAAGGCTTGAATGGCGAGTAGGGTATAGGCCACGTAGTCAGGGATGAAAAAGAAAGCGGCAACGCAGGCAAAAAGTGTTATTGGTGGGAGGATAGCGCAGGCTACCCAAAGTATGGTTTTGTGGACAAATAGGTTCTCTTCAGCCAACCACTCTAAAATACTGGCATTACTATTACCTGATTGCTCATGAAGCATACCAGCGGTGCGAAACTCATGCCTCCAATCTACTTTTTGGCCTAGCTCTTTAATGGCTTCTTGACGTTTGAGTACTGTTTCCTTCTCAGTAGGGAAGGCAAGCCATTGGGCAAGTAAGCCCTTACCGGGGGCACTTGTTGTTCTATTGATTAATCTAAAAAGGGAACTATCACCAAAAATGTCAAAGTCGTGAGTGTACCTGTGGGTTTTATCAATGAATACTTTACCGCCATCAAAAGCACTCATATCACCTTCCAGGCTTTGGTTCTCCTGTTGATTGATGAGCAGCAGCGTTTCCAAGCGCTTTACTTGTTTGTTTACCTTAAGGTCGTGCTGAACGATTTTGCCAAATACGGCGAGGCCTGCAACAAGGCCTATCCAAGCTATTGTAGTTAATCCAAGTTGAAAAAGGATGACAAAAACCACAATCACCAATACTAATACGCCTAACCTGATAAAGGGTAAGCGGCTCGCTTTCTGACGGGTTTGATTTAGCTCGCCTTCAATCTTGGAGAGGCGCTGTTGGTATACCGTTTTCACTTCCATTTTGGGGAAGCGAAAATACTACAATTTAACAGGATGCAGGTTGTGATTAGAATTGGGAATTTACCCTGCTAAAGTATTCTTTGCCTGATGGCTCGAGGTAGCCCCATTTCTTAAGCTTGATATGAGCCTTACCACCATTGAAGTCTTTGGCTGCTTTATACTTGATTTTGCCCAATACTTTACCCTGAGGGTTTACGAAGCCAAATTTGCCATCCTGTTTTACCAGACCAAAGCCCTCACTAAATGGGCTAGCAGCCTCATACTCGGTGGGCACTGCTACCTTGCCCTTTATGTCAATATACCCCCATTTATCTTCTTTACGAACGGGTGCCATGTTGGAGCCAAATTTTCCAGCACCATCATACATGAAATCAACAACCTGTTGACCTTCGGCATTGACGAAACCCCACTTATCACCTTTTTTCACTGCGGCTAGACCTTGAGAAAATTCTGTGGCATCGTCGTAAATGAAACCTGTGATTTCTTTTTCACCGATATCGATTGCGCCCCACTTACCATTTAGCTTAACCATAGCCACACCTCCTTCAAATGGAGTTGCGGCCTCATATTTAAAGTCTGTGATTGCTTTTTCAGTTTTATCTACAAAACCCCAACCAGTTTCTTTTTTCACAGGAAAAGAGCCACCGTTGTATGGACCGGCATCAATATAATTGGCAGAGATAACTACACTATCATCTTTATTAATGTAGCTATACTTGTCATAAATACGCACAGCTGCCAAACCATTGTTGAAATTATGAACAGAAACATATTTTGGGCGAATAACTTCATTACCATATTTATCTACGAAACCCCACTTGCCGTTTAGCTGAACTGCGGCATATCCTTCAGAAAAACCTTTTATCGTATTGTAAGTAGGTGCTATCATTTCCTCACCATCAAAACTATAAAAGCCATAAAGGTTGCCACGGCGCTGTGCCATTACCTCTTGCTGCGCATAGCTTGATAAGGTAGAAAGTAGTGTGAGTGCAAAAAAGGTTAAGAAGATGTATTTTTTCATTGTGAAGTGTTTTTTAGGCGTACCAAAGTTATCGTAAATGTTTTAAACTACAAATGCTCTACTTTTGACAATGGAGCAATAAAAAAGGCGGGTACACCCGCCTTTTTTCCAAACCGAATCTATAACTAGTTGGCTAGACCCAACATTTCTTTGAGTTCACCAACCGATGTTACTTCATCTAACTCTTTAACACTGAATGTATGTACCTCGCCTTCAGCAAACAGATTGCCTATTTCAGGCTTTCTGATGATAGAGAGGTTATCACTATTGTCTGTGACTACCATAGCCTGAACAGTTTTTGGGTCAAGCGAAATCACTCCAGGTTTACTGACTCCAGCATAGCCTTTGCTATGATAAGTAAGTACACCACGTAGGTTGGCATCCAGAACATAAGCGGTTTTCCATTTTATTTTCTTATCGTTATCATTAGCATTGAATTGGGCTATTACGCTCACTGGTTCCTGCAATCTGTAGATTTGGTCGCAGTTGTAAACTCCAAATCCGTCTATTGCCAAGCTGCGGGTGAGGGTAAAGCTGTTGGCACGAGCCTTATTGGCATCTTCTCTCATTTCAGCCATCAACTCTTGATTATAAGTAATCCACTCGCTGAATGTCATTTCTTTTTCTTTATCCGTCATATAATCCCTGATAGTTTTATAGTTCTGTTTTCTCAAAGTTTCATAGTCTCTGAGTAGGTGTTTGTTTTTTCTTGCAGTAACCCTATCATATCTTTTTGCCCTTCGCGCAAGTGCTTTCTCGTAGCGTGGATAGTCTTTTTCGAAGCTTTGCATTGCAATTTCAGAGTCATCAATACCGGGCACAGAAGGGTATACTTTGAATTGTATGTATCCTTCATCACCCTTCAGATTGAGGATTGCATAATCACCATTCTCACTTGGGATGATGCGGATATCATTGTATTTTTTCTTGTAAGAGAAAGTTTTTCTAAAGTCGGTTCTATTCATTGGTTCTATCAATACCCAAGAACTATTTTTAAATGCCCGCAATTCATGGTGTGTGTTTGGAGAGGTTAATTGTTGCACGGTAAACCTCACCATATCTTTCGGGTCGCCCTTATGGCGCCGTACAGTGCGTATTTTAAGTAGTCCATACCTCCTTAGCAATCCTTTTCTTTTTCCCGAGGTAAACCTATAAATAGTTCTGTAGTCACTTACTTGGTCACTCTTGTGTGTGTAGTAATAGCCGGGGTCATCAAACTGTTCATTAAAAGTACATGGGTCTATCTGTTCTAATATATTCGAGCCATTTCTCTGGTAGTTCATGAAATACTGATAAGCCCAAGAGGGGTACATATTTTGTGTCCATTGAACAGGAGGATTGGCAGGGGCGGTGTTGATATTTTGCCAGCCTTGTGTTTCATCCAGGGCATATAGGTTATAATCAGATTCATCATCCATTGATTGCATCTCAATCTTGATTTTCTCACCTGGTTTTATAAATACTTCTTCGCCTTCTTTCACAGCCTGCAATTCAAACATGCCTGCTGTTTGAAATTGATGCCGAGCCCCCGCCGAGTCAAAAGTCATGGGAATGCCGCTGAGCAATACTTCCAGTGGCTCGTGGTATTCACGATAGGAGATATTCACTTCGCCTTGCACAGGGTTGCCGTTGGCATCTACCAAAGCATTGGCCGGTATTTTAACCCTGGTACCACTTTCTGTGAGTATAGAAACAGGTAAATCTACATCAACGGTGAATACCTGTCTTTCTTTCACTAGTTTCGGGAGAATAGGCTTTACCAGATTATGCTCTTTGAAGCCATAAGGGTTGGGAGTCAAGTTACTTACCATTATCTCAGCAGGTGGAATTTCAAAGGCTCGTATTTCCACCCGGCGGTTGTCTGCCATACCATTGTCGTTGCTATTTTCAGCAATAGGATTTATCTCGCCAAAGTAATCAGCGATTACATTACTCGCATCTACGCCCCTGTACATGAGGTAGTCCATCACGCTTTCGGTGCGGTGTTCAGATAAGTCGAGGTTGTAGTCAATGCTTCCACGGCTATCAGTGTGGCCATAAACGCCAAAGCGCACTTTATCAATGTCGCCCAGTGTTTCCAGGAAAGCATCAATGCGTTGCTTTTCTGATGTTCGCAGTTCAGCCTTGTCAGTTTCAAAGTGAACGGTTTCTTTTTCAAAGTCTTGTGCATAGGCCCCTGAATAGACAAGAAGCCCGATAAGAATAGCTAAAATCCTTTTCATCGCGGTGAGTTTTAATGGTTAAACAAAGGATTAGCAGTATAGGCTGGGTTGCTGCTGTATTATTCAATATAACGGCAAAAAAGGCGCCAATATTGTGAGGGAGTATTAAGGTTTTGAAAATTACTGGGTAACTATGAGTTTGCCTTGTTTTCTTAAACCCGAATTATTTAATAAGTGATAGAAGTAAACAGCTGATTCCCATTCAGAGGTATTCAATTCAAATTTTTGACTTGTTAATGCTATATCTTTGACTATTCTACCTAGCCCATCTTGAAAAATAAGCCTGGTTTCTGGATGCAAAGTGCCTGTATAGCTGAAGGTTGCTATTCCTGATGTAGGGTTGGGGTAGACATTTAAGCTGGAAGTATTCGAATTAGACTCATCTATACCTACAGTGTTTACTATTATTCTAAACTCATCTATTGCTTGGCAGCCAATAGAATCCGTTATGGTCAGAGTATAATAAGTAGTTGTATCAGGTGTGGCGATGGTATAAAGGTCTGTAGGGTCAACCAAGCCCGTTGGGGGGTTCCACAAATAAGTATACGGCGGTATGCCTCCGGTTGCGCTTGTATATAATTGGACGCTATCACCTATGTTGATATAAGTTGTTTTGTCCTGTAGGTTAAAACTCCAAGAAGAAGTGAGAATTGAAATACTATCTTGACACGAAAAACCATTTGAATCTGTAACAGTAAGATAGATTACTGTTGGGTTGTCCATTGAACCTGTAAAAATGGGGTTAGGGCTACTTGGGTCGTCAAGTACATCAAACTCATCCATCGTAAATGTCGGGAAGAATTGGTTTACGTAGTCGTATTCCCAGGCATAGGTATAGGGTGGAGTTCCTCCAGAGATGGTCAGTGAGTCCGCCATGTAAGCAGATGTTTCCAAATGGTAATTGCAAACGGCTATATCTGGAAGGCTAATGACGCATTGAGAATTGGCAATCATTGAAGAACTCATTAACAGCATGATACCAATGAAGAGCGCAATCAATTTTTGTATTCGAGGCAGCATAGATGTTTTTAATTAAACATAAAAGTAACAAAAAAGTGAGGTAATTGAATTGTGTGCACGGTGTTTATGTGGGTGCTCAACAAAGTTTTATCAACACCTTCGAGGGACTCACGGAAAATCTTAGAAGTGAAATAACAAGCTGAAAAATGGCAAAAAAATCAAGAAATAAATGACTTTTCAAGCTCATTCATTATCACTGGTAAAATGAAGTATTCCAGAAAATGGCTTTCGGCGTGAAAGATATGCCTGGCAAAACTTTTAAGACTTTGTGTAAGGTGTATGGAATAATCCTTGTCTAGCTTTTGCATAATAGTGCGCAACTCTTCCAGGTTCTTTTGCAAAAATTCTTTTTGTTCATTCTCGTTCGCAGGCAATTGGTTTTCCAATTTGTTAAACTCAGTTTCGAAAATTTTGTCCACTTCTTCGTAATAGCTGTGCAAAAAACTAGGTGAGGTGTGTGTACGCAAGTGTGCCAGCTTAATGGCTTCGCTGCGCTCTTTATTGGTTATTTTTCCATCTGCTGAAAGTGCTGCCAATACTGCAAAAACCACTGGGGCACGATACAGCTTTTCTTTTTCTTCATTGCTTATTTCTGCTAGGTAGTCCATACGTATTGATTTTAAGTTTTGGTTTATATTCTTCTTAGGGCTTCTTTCCTGCTTAGTGGTGAAAGTTCATGTGAATTTACAAATTCTACGACTGCTTCAGGATTTGTTTTGGAGTATTCTCGCAAGGCCCAACCTATGGCTTTTCTTATGAAGAACTCATTTTCACCACTTAGCTTTTCGCACAAGCCAAAAAGTAAATTTTCATCAGTCTGTTCTTTATAATTTCTTTGAAACAAAATAGCTGTGCGTTGCAGCCAAAAATTACCTGATGCCATCCATTTCTCCACATGTTCATCTATCATTTCAGGGTAGTTTTTGAATAAAATACCTACCAACCAAATTGCGATATAATCAACAGTATCCCACCATGATTTGTTTACTATCATGTATTCATACAACTTGATTTTATCTGGTGTGGCCTTCTTCATGTACTTACCCACTATTTCCTGTGCGGTAAGTTGCAGTTCTCTTTCTGGTTGTTGCCACAAAACTTTCACATAATCTTCAAGTTGGTCAGTTGAAGGTATACCGTTGTATACATAAAATTCTTTTAAAAGAGTTCTCCTAACGGGCATTTTAATCCCAAAAAAATGAAAATTATCCTTCATATAGGCTTTCATGGCTTTAGCATTTTCTTGGTTTTTATGCTCGCTGAGAAAGTCACTTAAAACCCTTGCGTATTCCCCTGGATTTAGTTCAGTCATATTATATTAGTGAGAAAGTTTGAAACCCTTAATTTTACGGCTAAATTTTTAAACACCATGCTTAAAAAAGCCCTTTCCTTAGTTTTCTTTTTTGTGCTAACCTACGGTATTGCAGTTGCTCAAGAAGATATTCCAGATAGTGTAAAGTTTAACCTGAATAATCCGCTTGGGGCGGTTTACACCCACCTGTATTATTTACAGCCAGACTCATATGATACCAAAAAAGCTGCATCAACCATTAATGAGGCTGACCAAAAGAAGGCTGAAAACCTTGCCGTAAAACTTAAGCAAGTGTTGGATGGTAAAGGCTTATATGTGGATATGGGCTTGATACCAAAAGAGGCTAACTATACTGATACAACTACAGATAAGCATAGGTATATTTTGTTTGATAAGTTTCCAGAGATATATGTGGAGAGGGTAGATGGTAAATGGCTTTACTCAAAAAGAACTGTTGATGCTATTCCTGGGTTGCATAAGGAGGTTTATCCTTATGGCAGTGATATACTTGTTAACCGATTTGGTGAGTTTGGCCAAGAGCGCTTTTTAGGGCTTTTTGTTTGGCAGTATTTGGGAATGCTGATTATTGCAGCAATCACAGCACTTTTATATCTGATACTCAAATGGATTGCGGGGCTAATCATCAAGGAATTGATAAAAAGCCCAAAAGTGCCGAGGAACCAACGTATCGTTATGCAAAAAGCAGCAGGGCCTATCAGTATGATGATACTCACTATGATACTGGAACAAATGGTGCCTATACTTCAGTTGCCCATCAATTTGGCTAAATATGTGGTGTTGGTGTTGGACGTGCTTACTCCAGTTTATGGGACATTAGCAGTATATCGCCTGACTGACTTAGTGGGCATTTATATGTGGAAACAAGCTGAAGCTTCAGATACTACGCTAGACGACCAACTGGTTCCATTGGTTAGCAAGCTGCTTAAAATAATAGTGATAATCATCGGCTTTTTTATTGTGCTGAGTATTGTAGGGGTGAATGTGACTGCCCTGCTTGCTGGACTTTCAATAGGCGGTTTGGCATTGGCATTGGCAGCGCAGGATACCATCAAAAACCTGTTTGGCTCACTAATGATATTCTTAGATAGGCCCTTCCAAATTGGGGATTGGGTGCAAGCCAATGGTGTGGACGGTACTGTTGAGGAAGTAGGCTTCCGTTCAACACGTGTACGCACTTTTGCTAACTCACTGGTTACGGTGCCTAACGGTGAGATAGCAAACATGACGGTAGACAACATGGGCCTGAGGATTTACAGGCGTTACAAGGCTTCAATAAGTTTAACCTATGATACCCCGCCTGATTTGATTGAGATGTATGTTGAAGGGTTAAAACAGATTGTGGTTAACCATCCTGCTACCAGAAAAGACTATTATGAAATACACATGAACGAAATGGGAGCTGCCTCACTCAATATCCTGTTTTACATTTTCTTTGATGTGCCTACCTGGAGCGAGGAACTGAAAGCCCGTCATGAAATCATCTTGGAGACTATGAGGCTGGCCGAGAAATTGAATGTAAGGTTTGCCTTCCCAACGCAAACGCTACATATAGAGGAAATGCCGGGGCAAAATTCATTAACACCCCAATACAAGCTGGATAAGGCCGAAATGGATAAAAACATCGCCCTATTTTTGGAGGATTATAAAAAGAGGTATCCTAATTAAAAACTTGTTTCATTAACTTACCTTTTTTAGGGTAGTATGAAGAAAAGGACATTAGTCTCGGTTGTTTTTTTGGTATTGCTGTTGCCATCCTGTCAAGTAGGTAGGATGATACTATATAATTTTGCCAATATCACTGACTATAAAATATTTCCATCGAGACCATTAACTCCTAAAGGTGAACCCTTTAGATTTCATGAGGCAACAGGGTTATTACCTCATTTTATCGGCAAATATGGAGGTGCCATCCAAAGTGATTCCGATTTTTTGGAGAAGCATAAAACTGTGGCTTTTCTGGTGATTAGAAATGATTCTCTGCTGTATGAGAGATACTTTAATAACTATAAGCAAGATGACATTGTAGCTTCCTTTTCTATGGCTAAGTCTGTGACTTCAATCCTTATCGGCTGCGCCATTGATGATGGCTTGATTAAATCTGTGGAAGAACCTATCATCAATTACATTCCAGAATTAAAGGATAATGGCTTGGGAAAAGTTACTATCAAGCACTTACTTTTAATGACTTCAGGCATTGACTTTAATGAGAGTTATGCAAATCCTTTTGGTGATGCTGCCAGTTTCTATTACGGAAGAGATTTAAGAAGGGTATTGTACAAAATGGAGCCTGAGACAGAGCCTGGTAAATATTTTGAATACATCAGCGGCAACACACAGCTGTTAGGCTTGATACTAACTAACGCGTTGAAGGGCAAGAGCGTTACCGAATATTTTCAGGAAAAAATATGGAGTAAGCTAGGTATGGAATACGATGCTAGTTGGAGTTTGGATAGTGAAAAAGAAGGTCTGGAAAAAACCTTTTGCTGTATCAATGCCCGTGCGCGTGATTTTGCTAAGTTGGGCCGCCTATATTTGAATAAGGGCAACTGGAATGGAGAGCAAATAGTATCAGAAAAATGGGTGGAGGAATCAACCAAGTTAGATACCGCTAACGGCAGTGCTCCTTATTATCAATACCAATGGTGGATACCCAATAAAGATGGTGCTTTTATGGCTGAGGGTATTCTTGGTCAGTTTATCTATGTGTACCCCAAAAAGAACTTGATAATAGTGCGCTTAGGTAAGAAACATGCTAAAGTTAACTGGTGGCAGTTTTTTAATGAGTTATCTCAAGCGTATTGAGCCTTTATCTCACTTTCAAAATCTTATCAATCCCACATCCCTTCTTGCACTATTTCCAACACGTGTCCATCTGGGTCATGGAAATAGAAGGATAGGAAACCATCATGCCATGGTTCCTCATGAATAATCTCAATCTCAAGGCTTTTTATTTTTCTTTTCCATTCTTCATATTCAGCTTTCGGTACTTCAAAGGCTAAATGAAGTTTTCCACTTCCGTAATGAGTTGGTAGGTGAGTGTCTTCCTTGGTGGCTTCAGACAAAAAACAGAGTAGTACAGATTTACCAGCCCTGAAAAACACATGCCTGCCTTCTGTTAGATTTATAAGTTGAAAACCCAACTTTCCCTCATAGAAAGCCCGTGTATTATGCAAATCGCTCACATAGAGGCAGGTTTCTTTAATGAAATTTATCTTCATGTGGTTAATTAATGAAATGTAAACATAGTCAAATCAGGCCAATAGCCTAATTACCCTATCTTTGTAAGTGTTGAGATTGAGTTGGTATATACGTTCTCTGTTTTTAGTGGTGTGCTTGCCATTAGTGGCATTTATTACCCAGGCACAGGCACCAGAGCAAGATTGCTTTAATGCTATTTACGTCTGCAGCCCCACTTATAGTCAGCCCAACGCCTATTCAGGCAATGGTACAGTTCAGGAACTGCCAATTGGAGTGTCCTGTCTTACTAATGAATCCAATTCAGTGTGGTACCAGTTTAATGCAATTACCAGCGGCTCACTCACTTTTCAAATTGACCCTAATAACCCTAATGATGATTATGACTTTGCCGTTTATAACCTTACAGGGGATTCCTGCAGTGGCATTCCATTAGGTGTAAACTTGCCTGTGAGGTGTAACTATTCGTCTACGGCTGGTAGTACGGGTTTGCAATCAGGTGCTTCTAATGCGACTGAACCTTCCAATGGGCCAAATCAATGTACTCCTTTGCAGGTTAATGCTGGTGAAACGTATGTACTTCTGGTGAATAACTTTACCAACACCCCCAATGGATATACCCTCAATTTCGGTGGCTCGGCTTCTGTTGTAGATACTGATGCTCCCGTAATGGATAGTATAAGTATTGGTGCTGGTGTTTGCAATCCTGATAGGGTCTGGGTGAATTGGAATGAGCAAATACTTTGTTCTACTATTGCTACTGACGGGAGCGATTTCACCGTCACTGGGCCGGGAGGCGTGGTAGTCAGCCAGGCTCTGGGAATTGGCTGTACCAACGGTGCTCTTACTGACCAAATTCGATTGCGGTTCTCAGGTTTTATTATGACAGCCGGAACGTATACAGTTACAGTTCAAACGGGGAGTGACGGCAATACCATTACAGACTTTTGCGGAAATGAAATTCCACCTGGTACATCTATTACATTCACTGTAGATTATATCGGACCGGAAGTTAATATTACCAATATCATACATTCAAGTTGCAGTGTTGATGACGGTAGTGCTACAGCAAATGTAATAGGAGGCACACCGCCTTACACCTACACCTGGAATTCCAGTCCGGCACAAACTACGCAAACAGCAACTGGATTGGGGGTAGGTACCTATCGTGTCACCATTTATGACGCCAATGGCTGTCGAGTACGTGAGACAGTCAGCATCAATAATATCAATGCTCCGACGCTTAATGTTTCAAGCAACACACCTGTAACATGCAATGGTGGCAATGATGGCTCAATAACTGTGGCGGCTTCAGGAGGCAGTTCGCCTTATAATTATGAGTGGAACACCAGCCCGCCACAAAATACAGCTACAGCATCAAACCTTGATGCTGGGCCTCATATAGTTACTATAACAGATGCTAATGATTGTCAGGTGATACAAACAATAGTGATTCAAGAGCCCAATGAATTGGTCGCACCCGTAGCTATTACCAATGCCAGTTGCGGAGTGGCTGATGGAGAAGCAACCGTGAACCCACAGGGAGGCACGTCGCCTTACAACTATGCCTGGAACACCAATCCAATCCAAAGTACTGCAACTGCTGCTAATCTATTTGCTGGCGTGTATGAGGTAACCGTTAGTGATGCTAATGCTTGTTCTGTCACAGAAACGGTTGTTGTGGTAAACATTACCGCACCCGATGCTTATATAGATACGGTTATTCCAACTTGCGGCCCTCCTGTGGGTGAGGCGACAGTAGCTGTAAATGGCGGTAACCCGCCGTTCACCTATGAGTGGAGCACTACTCCAATTCAAACTACAGCAACGGCAACTGGCCTTTCGCCTGGCAGTTATTACGTTATAGTAACTGATGCATTTGATTGTGTTCAGATAGTAAACATTAAGATTGATAGTATTCCACCACCAATATTGTCTGTGGATAATATCATCCAACCAGATTGTGGCGCCTCTAACGGAGAAGTGGAAGTATCGGCAATTCAAGGCACTAGTCCATATACCTATACGTGGGACAATTCGCAAACAGGTAACCTATTGCAGGGAGTTCCTGAAGGCACTTATGAGGTAATAGTTACCGATATTTATGCTTGTGCCGATACGCTTGAAATAGAGCTGGAACAAATTCCTGGTAACTCTGACTTTACTTATATCCCAGGATGTGAAGGCTTCCCCACCGTCTTTGAATCTGAAACAGATATTGGCCCAACCGGATGGTTTTGGGACTTTGGAGATGGGAACACATCCACCCTAGAAAATCCTGAGCACACTTATGAAGAGGATGGGGATTATACTGTTACACTTACGCTTATGGGTGGCTGTATGCCTGATTCTGTTACTCAATCAGTGGAAGTATTTGATAACCCTAATGCCGCTTTTGTAACAGACCCTGCTATAGTAGGTACACGTACAAGAGTCACTTTCAGTTATTCAGGCACCTTGGTTGATGATTATTATTGGGATTTTAGCAATGGAGAAGTTAATACCGAGATGAACCCCACAACGCTATTTCCTGACTCTGGCCAATATATTATTACGCTGATAGTTGAAGACGCCAATGGATGCATGGATACTTTGATAGAGATACTTGATGTCATTCAAGAGCCTGCTATCTACTTGCCCAATGCTTTCTCACCACAAGGGGTTAACACGCGGTATATTATTAAAGGACTTGGTGTAGAAGATATCAGCTTCAGGGTATTCAGCCGTTGGGGGGATGTGTTATTCTCAGCTACCACCATAGAGGAAGCTATGCTCATAGGTTGGGATGGAACTTATGGTGGAGCACTTATGCCGCAAGGTGTTTACGGCTACCATGTATCGGCAACCTTTATCAATGGTAAGCAATTTGAGGATACCGGGACGATAAGTATCATCAAGTAATCAGGCCCACACCTGAGTGCCCTCGGTGCAGTTGGCACAAATATCTATTTCACTTCTTGAGCGCATAATCGAAGCCCTGAAATTCTGATACCTTTCATCCTGCCAAATCTCTTTGAAAGGTTTTTCTTTTAGGTCACCCAATTGGTGGGTGGCGTCTTTATCAAAGCAGCAGGGTACTACCAAGCCATCCCAAGTTAAAACACAGGAGTGCCATAACTTCCAGCAATGGTTAAGTAATAGATTCTTGATTTTCAGGCTACCGTTTTTGTTCTTCTTGTAGCGGGAGTATTTATCAATGGTTGGTATCAACTCGTTGGGGTCGTTCTCATAATCATACACTTGTGCGGTTTTGAAACGAACTTCATCTACTCCAATTTCTGCACCTAGTTTTTTCACATCCTCAATTTGATGTTCATTTGGCCTCACCACCAAAAATTGGAATATCACATGTGGTGTTTTCGAGTTCAACTCCTTTTTCCACTTGATGATGTTCTTAGTGCCTTCAATCACTTTATCCAGTTTGCCACCTATACGGTAGTTTTGGTAAACATCCTGAGTTGTACCATCAATGGAAACAATCAACCTATCCAAACCTGACTCTATCGTTTTCTTGGCTGCTTCATCTTTTAAGTAATGTGCATTGGTGCTGGTAGCCGTGTAGATGCCCTTATCAGAGGCATATTTCACCATATCCAAAAAAGCAGGATTTAGGTAAGGCTCTCCTTGAAAGTAAAAGATTAGGTAAAGCAGTTCCTTTTCCAACTGGTCAACCGTGTCCCTGAAAAACTTGTTTTCCAGCATTCCCGTCGGACGGGTAAACTGCCTCAAACCACTGGGGCATTCAGGGCAGCGCAAGTTACATGATGTAGTAGGCTCAAAAGAAATGCTAATAGGCACACCCCATTGCACAGGCTTTTTTGTCCATTTGGAGTAGTAAAAACTGCCTAATACTTTTAAAGCATTAGCAGCCCTTTTAGGAGTTGTTTTTCCCAAAAAATTCAATCCATCTCTTACCCGTGCGCTTAGCATGGGGCAAAGATAGGGATAAGTACTCTCATGTAGATTAATTCATTTAATTACTACCTTAGAGTTGCGACTTGAAAAAATTGTTTCATGTTAAGAATAAGTGGAGAGGAAAACGTATAAAATATTACTGGATAACCGGGAGATTGGAATAACTAGCCTGGAAAAGGCAGACCCACCTATGGGAGTGGTTTTTGGAAAAGTGGTTTTCTCGAGTCCCAGTTACAATTATAAATTCTTTAAGAATTATTGTTCTGAGAATAATATTGATAAAGTGGACTATTCAGATGATTATCTTATTGAGACAATGGACATTCCTAATATGAAGGTTGTTGATGATAATGATAATCAAATAGAAGGTTTGGCAACTACCATCTCGGGAATGGATTCAGAGGGCTTTGCTATTACGATTATTGGAGTTTCAAATTCTATTTTTGAAAAGGAATTTCCGCATCACATTGCGAACTATGGAATAAGTCCTGATTAATCTATTTCCCACCTACTACAATCACAAACTCTCCTTTGGGAACTTTCTCCTTAAAGTGTTGTGCTAATTCGGCTAGAGTTCCCCGCAATGTTTCCTCATAAATCTTAGTAATCTCTCTTGAGATAGAAGCGGGTCTATCAGTTCCCAAATGTTCGGCTAATTGTTCTAAAGTCTTTACAATTCTGTACGGTGATTCATACAACACGATGGTTTGGTCAAGCTTAGAAAGATACTCCAAGCGTGTTTGTCTACCTTTTTTATGAGGCAAAAAGCCTTCAAAATAAAACCTGTCGCAAGGTAATCCAGAGTTTACCAATGCAGGAACAAAAGCGGTTGCACCAGGTAGGGTTTCCACATCCACACCGCTTTTCGCACACTCACGAACCAAAAGAAAACCAGGGTCAGAAATACCGGGTGTGCCGGCATCTGTTACTAAAGCTATGTTCATTCCAGCTTCCAACTTCTTTATGATATCACCTACAATCTTGTGCTCATTATGCTCATGGAAAGATTGCATTTTAGTGCCTATCTCATAATGCTTTAACAGCTTTGCTGTTACCCTTGTATCTTCAGCCAATATCAGGTCGGCTTCCTTCAATACCCTTATCGCCCTAAGAGTAATATCTTCAAGGTTGCCAATAGGAGTAGGTACAAGGTGCAGTTTAGGCATCTTTACTTTTCCAGTTCTTTTACGAAATCCGTAATCAGTTTAAATACGTCTTCGTATTCGGTTAGAGGCAGGGTTTCAGCTACGTCGTAAATATCGTGGTAGGCGGTAATGCCACCCATGGTATAGATAAAGAAGGCTGGCACTCCTTTTTCTGAGAAGAAGTAATGGTCGCTGTTGGCCGCAGGGCCGCGCTTTTTCACCTGGGCTAGATACTTTTTCTTTTCATTCAGCTTTAAAAAGGTGTTGTATTCCTTTTCATGTTTGGTTGCATTTACTATGGTAATGCCTTCCCCCCCTGTTCCCAGTAAATCTATATTAACAAGAAACTTAATCTGCTCCAATGGAAATACGGGGTCTTCCACATAGTGCCTAGAACCCACCAAGCCGGCTTCTTCGGCACCAAAAGCAATAAAGGCTATGGAATATTTACTCTGGTTTTCATAGTCAGCATAGTGCTTAACGAAATCCAGAAGCATAGAGATGCCGCTCGCATTATCATTTGCACCGGGGAAATAGGTGTCCTTACCCATATGACCAAGGTGGTCATAATGTCCTGTGAACACGATAAAAGAGTCGGGTTCTTCTTTGCCTTCAATAAAGCCCACGATATTCTGGCAGCGATGCTTGGGGTTGTATTTAGCATCAATCTTCAATGAAATAGTCTTGGTATCTTTTGTTAGTTTGTCTTTCTTAATCTCTAACTCTATATAAGGGTTCTGTGTTTGAGATACACCCCATGTAAGTTTATCCTCTGTCAAAACGATTACTCCAACTAAGCCTAAGGGGTTGCCCCATAGTGATTGCACAAACGCTTTTTCTTCTTTAGTTTCAGCACCTGAGGGGTCTACCACCATCAAGGTTTTTCGCATTTCAGATGGAGTCATAGTAAAGTCAGCCTCCTTATGGGCCAATGCTTTCCAATCCGTCCACATTAAATTATAGTTTCCTGAAGCTGCCCCAGACGATGGTTTTACCAGAAAATCCACCCCAGGTGTTAGCACTTGTTCTTCTACAATCACCTTCATCTTTCCAGGAAAGGTATTTACCGTCATTGAAAAGTCCTGGTAGAAATTATAATCAAATGCCAAGGCACCGTGGACTTCCATTTGTTCCTTTATGTAGTGAGCGGCTATTTCATCCCCGTCCATCACATAGCCACGCCCATGCATATCTAATGCAGTAAGCTTTTCAATCACCTGCCTGGCATACTGTTTATCCTGTGCAGTGCCCCATAGAGGCAAAAGGCAAGAGATGATTATAAGTATTCTAAAGAAATGAGTCTTCATAATTATTCACAAAACAAATGAATTTTAGGATTATTGCATCCAAAGTTTACTCTTTCTATCAACCATTACTTATTGATAAGTGTTCATTAATGACTAATCTCATTTTTCGGTCAAGTAGCAAATACGTAACTTTGCATAGTAATTAAATAACCATGCCAATTTATCATCAATTAGGTAAAATACCTCAAAAACGTCACACCGTTTTTAAAAGCCCAGAAGGAAATCACTACTACGAACAATTGTTCGGAACTGAGGGCTTTTCAGGTATGTCAGCCTTGCTATATCATGTGAGTAGGCCCACCCAAGTAAAGGAGATATTAAAGTCTACTGATGTATCCCCAAAGATTGCGGTAGAGAAGAATATCAGGTCGATGCTATTGAAGGGTTTTGATGTAAAGCCTGAGAATGATTTTTTGGAAAGTCGTAAGGCGCTCTTGATAAACGGTGATGTTCATCTAGGTCTTGCCGCACCAAGGCAATCATTAAGAGCGTATTTCTACAAGAATGCAGATGCCGATGAAATGCTTTTTGTGCATAAAGGAAGTGGAACACTCAGGACTTTTATGGGGAATATTTCATTTGAGTATGGTGATTACTTGGTTATCCCGCGTGGTATGATATATCAAATTGATTTTGATACTGAGGATAATCGCCTGTTATACCTCGAATCATTTTCACCCATATATACCCCTAAGCGTTATCGCAACTATTTCGGACAAATGCTGGAGCATTCGCCGTTTTGCGAAAGGGATTACAAGTTACCCATAGAATTGGAGACTTATGACGAAAAGGGCGATTTCGTAATTAAGGTAAAGAAAGAAGGGATACTTCACGAAATCGTCTATGGCTATCACCCTTTTGATGTAGTAGGGTGGGATGGATACAACTACCCTTATGGATTTTCTATCCATAATTTTGAACCTATTACAGGTCGTGTGCACCAGCCACCACCAGTGCATCAAACTTTTGAGACAAACACTTTTGTGGTATGCTCATTTTGCCCAAGGTTATATGATTATCACCCCGAAGCTATACCGGCTCCGTATAATCACAGTAATATTGACAGTGACGAAGTGTTGTATTATGTGGATGGTGATTTTATGAGTAGGAACAATATTGAGCAGGGGCACATAACTTTGCACCCAAAGGGTATTCCTCACGGGCCGGCACCAGGTGCTATGGAAAGAAGCATTGGGCAAAAAGAAACTTTGGAATTGGCCGTTATGGTAGATACCTTTAAACCTTTAATGGTAACACAAGAGGCCATGGGTATCGACGACGGGGAATATTACAAATCATGGTATGAGGAATGATTATTTAATCAGCTAATTGATAAGATTATGAGTACAGATTTGAAAAATGTTGAATATGGTATGGAAAAAATCTTTGCGGAAGCAGAAGACTTTTTACCTTTGAATGGCACCGACTATGTAGAGTTATATGTGGGTAATGCCAAGCAATCTGCACACTTTTACAAAACGGCTTTTGGCTTTCAATCACTAGCTTATTCTGGATTGGAAACTGGCATAAAGGATAGGACATCTTACGTGTTGCAGCAAGGCAAAATACGTTTGGTATTAACCACACCATTGGTGCCAGACTCACCCATATATGAGCATATCAAGAAGCATGGTGATGGCGTAAAAGTGGTGGCTCTTTGGGTAGATGATGCAACCAAGGCTTTTGAAGAAACCACTAAGCGTGGCGCTAAGCCATTCATGGAGCCAACCAAGGAGGAAGATGAGAATGGTTATGTGGTGCGTTCGGGTATTCATACTTATGGTGAAACAGTTCACATTTTTGTAGAGAGAAGTAATTATAATGGCGTGTTCTTACCAGGTTTTAAAAAGTGGGAATCGCATTACAACCCTGAACCAGTAGGCTTGAAGTACATTGACCACATGGTGGGTAATGTAGATTGGGGAGAAATGAACAAATGGGTGGATTTCTACGCCAAAGTGATGGGCTTTGCCCAACTAGTTTCTTTTGATGATAAGGACATTTCAACTGAGTATACTGCCTTGATGAGTAAGGTGATGACCAACGGTAATGGCCGCATCAAATTCCCAATTAATGAGCCAGCTGAGGGTAAGAAGAAGTCACAGATAGAGGAGTATATTGATTTCTACAAAGGGCCTGGCGTGCAACACATAGCCGTAGCTACTGACAACATCATAGAAACAGTAACCGCCATGAGAGACAGGGGAGTAGAATTTCTATATGTACCTGATAACTATTATGACGACATATTGGATAGGGTAGGTGAAATAGATGAAGACCTTGAACCATTGAAGAAGTTGGGGATATTGATTGACAGGGACGATGAGGGTTACTTACTGCAGTTGTTCAGCAAGCCAGTAGTAGACAGGCCAACCATGTTCTTTGAGATTATCCAAAGAAAGGGTGCCAAGTCTTTTGGAAAAGGCAACTTCAAAGCTCTTTTCGAGGCAATTGAAAGAGAACAAGAGAATAGGGGAACACTCTAAATTATCATTATCTGACAATTATTTTTCGAGCAAAGGTTTTGTGGTTTTTCGCAGATACATGCACAAAATAAACTCCTGACTCAAGGCCCAGGTCGAATCTCAATTGGTTACCATTCACATTTTGCTTGGATAACACCAACTTGCCAACGGTATCATAGATGTTTAATGTAGCATCTAAAATGGGTTGGGTGAGCATAATGTTTAATTCATTACTTGCAGGATTGGGGTATATAGAAATCTGTATCTCTAAAGGAGGAACTTGTTCCTTAGTTCCTGTAACCAAAGAACCACATATTTCTCCGCCTTGTTTGTAGTATATAGGTGTTTCATGATATTGATGAAAGTTACCATATTCATGCCTATACTCTCCAAGTTCTTTTATATAGACAGTTATTGGGGTTTCACCATCAAGATGCTGATACCAACATGTATCAGGTTGAGTATTATCAATAAAACCTAGAAGATTATAAAGCTCCATACTTACTCTAGAGCAAATTGTATCAGGTGCAAACAGGTGATAATAGTAAGGGTAGTCTTTATTATTTGTAGGCCAGTATTTGAAACCTACTTCCTCAGGCATATTCTCATCAATGTAGCTACTCAATGAATCATACATAACTGTAACGGTTTCACTATATGTTTCCTGTGGAAGATACACTGTTTGATGTGTGTTTTGATAATCGTAGTAAGACCTATAAATCAGGTAGTCTTGCTGTATACTATATTCAACAGTTTCCTGGCCTTGTGAGTATGTTTTACTTAAAATTGTCTTAGTTACATAAGCAAGTGTATCAAAGGGTTGCCCGCCATAATAGTCTTCAATTTTTACCTGTATAACATCACCAATATTGAAATCATAAACATCCCTGCGTGCAAGTTTAGTTTGGTCTGTAATAATATAACTATCTGTATTATCCGGAAATTCAAGAAAGCTAAATAATTGCACAAAGCCAGAGTTTTTACCAAGTTTGATTTCACTCCCATTTATTGGATGGGAAATATTAGTTCCCTGATTGTTTTTTGCTTGTAGGGCAATAGTTTTTATAGAGTCAATATTGCCCAATACATTGCTTTGCGTGATTGAAGTGACGGAAGCCTCAATGTAGTTGCCTCCCTGAAGGTCGAAGGCATTCCATGAGGTGCCATAACCAGCCCACGTATGTAGTGTAATTATTTCATCATCATGGTTGGTAAGATTTACTTCTCCATTAGGTTTTAGAATGATGTCTTTTCCCAACCAGCTTGGTGAGTAAGCGTTGCTAGCATGAATACTACCACTCTTAAAATCAGGAGGGCAATAGGATGTGTCATACTTAAAAGTGTGGAAGTTATTGAGAATAGTATCATTTCCCGATATACTCACTTGATTAGTCTTAATACCTTTTATCTCACCATCAGGTTTTATATAATAGCTTTCCTGCCCTTCAACGGTAGGCTTGTAGTTTTGGGCTACCAATGAAGTAGGTAGCATTAATAGGCTTAAAATCTTTATGAATCTAGGCATAGGGCAACTATTTTATTACCAATTTTCGAGCAAAGGTTTTGTGGTTTTTCGCAGATACATGCACAAAATAAACTCCTGACTCAAGGTCCAGGTCGAATCTCAATTGGTTCCCATTCACATTTTGCTTGGATAACACCAACTTGCCAACGGTATCATAGATGTCTAATGTAGTATCTAAAATGGGTTGGGTGAACGTAATGTTTAATTCTTCGTTTGTGGGATTAGGATATAACTTGGCTTCTATATTGGGCAGTTCATTTTCTTCGATTGCAGTGAATAAGGTACCATAGGTATCATTACCTTTCTTATAGTAAACAATACTTTCAGAATAGCCGTGTCCTGCATCTAACGAACTATAAAGGTGTCCCAAACCTTCAATGTATGTCCACCATTTAGTGCCTGCATCAGACCAACCATTTCCAAACCAACAGGTATCATTTCCGTAGCTATACAAATCAAAACTTACTGTATTCCTCATTACTCTTCTTCCATTGTAAAGAGAAGGCATAGAACTTAGGTCATAATTGGTTGGATGAAGCTTTAATGAATCAAAATAGTAAGACTCACCAGGCATATAAGGGTCAAGGATATATTGACTTAATAAATCATAAGTTGTGCTTATTGTGTCACTGTATACAATTGTGTCAATAGATTGAATTGTCGGTGGATAAGGCCCTACAAACTCAGCGTTATAAATTATAAAGTCTCTCTTTAAGACTAATTCTACAGTATCTTGCCCTAGTGAGTAGTTTTTACTTAAAACGGTTTTAGTAATGTATGTGTTTGTATCTCCGTCACTAACGCCTAATCCACCCCCATCAATATGTATTTGCACTACATCACCTGCATTCCAATCGTATACTTCTCGTCGTGTTAGTCTTGTTTTATTGGTGAGAACATGGCTAACTGTGTCATCAGGAAACAAGCCAAAGTCATAGGTTTTAACCAAGCCATTGTTTTTACTTAGATGAATTTCTTTTCCATTAAAATCATGAGCAATATTAGCTCCAGTCAAGTCTTTAACTTGAAGGGAGAGGACTTTGATTGAATCAGGGTTTCCTAAAACGGAAGCTTCAACAATATCACTCAATGTAGCTTCAATATAGTCACCATTTTCAAAGCTATAGGCAGTCCAGGAATCACCAACCGATATGATAGTGTGAAGGGTAATAGTAGCCTCTGATTGATTATGAAAAGTCCACGTCCCACTTGGCTGTTGTCTAATTTTTCCCCCTGCTAATGATGTACTGTAGAAATTATATGAGCCCCAATTTCCATTGGGATTGTCGCAAGTATTATCATCCGATTTAAATCTGTATAAATTGTGAAGAATCGTATCACTTCCTATTGTATCAACCCTCGCTGCATTTAAAACTTCTATCTCTCCGTTAGGCTTTATATAATAACTCTCCTGCCCTTCGATAATGGGTTTATAGTTTTGAGTAAAAGCTTGATAGGATAATATGATGAAAAAGGAAAGTAGAAGTCTTTTCATATGGCAAGTACTAGGTTTACAATTACTAAAAATAGTAAAAACTGCAATTCCAGCTTAAAAACTGATGTTAACTTTTCATGCACAGTCGTAATCTCTATATTTGGTAGCTAAAGCTAAATACATGAATATCGCGAAGAAAATATTAAAGATAGCTGCCATTCTTCTTTTAGTTGTAGGAGGATATATAGGTGGTAACCTGATATATGGTACACTGACTGATTTCAAGCCTGAGAAAGAGATAAAGCTAAGTATTAATGGCAATGCAAATGCTACTCCTGATAGTATTTTTACTTTTCTTAACTGGAATATTGGCTATGCAGGATTAGGTAAAGAGAGCGATTTCTTTTATGATGGGGGAGAAAGTGTTCGCATGAGTGAGGAGCTGACTCTAAAGAACCTGAATGGTATTACTAAGTTCATCGCGGATAATGATAGTATGGATTTTATCCTGTTGCAAGAGGTTGATTCTATTGCGAAGCGCACCTATGAGTTAAATGAGCTTGGACATCTTGCAAAAGTATTGCCAAACCATGCTTTTTCATACGCGGTGAATTATAATGTGCGCTTTGTTCCGGTGCCTTATCTTAATCCAATGGGTAAGGTATATGCAGGAGTTGCATCATTTAGTAAGTATCAACCCAAAGAGGCCATCCGCTATGGTTTTGATGCCAATTTCTCATGGCCCACAAGTATTTACTTTTTGGATAGATGTTTTTTGTTGCAGCGCATTCCACTAAAGGGTGGTAAAGAGTTTATTGTCATCAATACCCATAACTCAGCCTACGATGCCACTGGTGAGTTAAAGGCAAAGGAACTGGGTTTCCTGCGCAATTTTGTAGTTGAAGAATATAACAAGGGCAACTATGTGGTAATAGGTGGTGATTGGAACCAATGCCCTCCGGGTTTTAACCCAAACATGTTCTCCGCCACCATACCGGAGGGTTATGATGCCCAAAACATTGAACCCGACTATTTCCCAGAAGGGTGGCAATGGGTTTATGATACCTCATATCCGACCAACAGAGATTTGAAAAAGGCTTATGTGAAAGGAGAAACTTTTACCACTTTGATAGACTATTACTTGGTGTCACCTAATCTTGAAGTGTTGGAGAAGCAAACTATCAACATGGATTTTGAATACTCAGACCACCAGCCGGTATATATGAAGCTGAAGCTGAAGTAGTGTCCAGGAAAAACTCTTACCAGCTTTATAATTCCTAAAGCTATTGAGCGTTTAGGAAAACATTTTTTCCAATATCCCTCCAACAAAATATGCTAAAATTGCAGCAGACCCACCTAGAAAAACGGTTTCCAATATGCCTTTTATTTTGTTGGTTTGGTTTATTGTTGCCTTCAAGTAACCAATTATAATAAAGGCTGTTGAAGTAAAAATGCAAGAAACCAAGAAAAGGTTATCTCCAAAACCTGAGAGGTAATTAAAGAGGTAAGCCACCAGTGGAATTAACCCCACTAAAAGAAATGAACCAAATGTTACTGCTCCAATTTTCCAAGGTTGGCGCTCTTCCTGTATCATGTTTAGTTCATCTTTCATCATCACATTTACCCAGCGGTCGCGGTCTGCGGTTATCACATCTACTACTTGTTCCAATAATTCGCCTTCAAGACCCTTCTCTCGGTATATTTCCCTTACTTCTTCCCGCTCTTTTTCAGGGATATTATCCACTTCCCAATATTCAACCTGCCGGTTTTTTTCGTAATTATCCCTGGTCGATTTAGCTGACAGATAAGCCCCTACCGACATAGAAAATCCATCAGCTATTAAATTGGCAAAACCCAAGATAATGATAATGGAAATGTCTAAATTGGCCCCTGTAGAGCCCGCTACAACTGCAAAAGTGGTAACACTCCCATCAATACCGCCATAGACAAATTCGCCCAAGTAATCCTCAAAACGACCAAATTTGCCCTTGGCTTGTAATTTATTTTCCGAATGTAAAGGTTTTTCAGTGACTCCCATTGGTGAAAGCAAGATAAAAAAACGGGAGCAATTTTACGGCTACATAATCCTATTAAAAGTATTTGCAGTGCTAAAATAACTTTTGAGGTAGCTATTTCCAATGGTAGCTTAAACAATCTCAATTTTTCCTTTGAGGCCACTGGTTATTTTATATTTTTAACCGTTCAGAAAACAAGCCTAAGAATGGAAAAAAAGTATGTACTGGCTCTTGACCAGGGAACAACTAGCTCAAGAGCAATTTTATTTGATAAACAAGGCCAGATAGTAGCCGTTTCGCAACAAGAATTTACTCAGATATACCCCAAGCCAGGTTGGGTAGAACACCACGCCGAAGAAATTTGGAAAACTCAATTGAGTGTTGCCCAAGATGTTTTAGTGAAAGCTGATACCAGTGCTGAAGATATTTCAGCCATTGGGATAACCAACCAAAGGGAAACAACGGTAGTTTGGGATAAAAACACAGGTAAGCCAATATTCAATGCCATAGTTTGGCAAGATAGGCGCACAGCATCCATCTGTGACGCTTTGAAAGCCAAAGGTTTGGAAGACTATGTGAAAACCAACACAGGGTTGGTTGTGGATGCCTACTTCAGTGGCACAAAGGTGAAATGGATATTGGATAATGTAGAAGGGGCAAGGCAAAAAGCGGAGAGCGGAGACCTGATTTTTGGCACCATGGATACTTGGTTGGTTTGGAAATTGACTGGTGGGCAGGTGCACATCACAGATTACTCTAATGCTTCGCGAACTTTGATGTATAACATCCGTGATTTGAAATGGGATGATAGGATGTTATCTGAATTGGGAGTGCCTTCAGCTATGCTGCCTGAAGTGAAAAACTCCAGCGAGGTATATGGTAATACAGAGGCGTCACTTTTTAATGGAGTGAGTATTCCAATATCAGGTATTGCAGGTGACCAGCAAGCTGCGCTATTTGGGCAGGCATGCTTTGAGAAAGGGATGGCAAAGAATACCTATGGTACGGGTTGTTTTATGTTGATGAATACGGGAGTAGAGCCAGTGAAGTCAGAAAGTGGTTTATTGACTACGATAGCTTGGGGATTGAATGGTGAAGTGGAATATGCGCTGGAAGGTAGTGTGTTTGTGGCAGGTGCAGCAATCCAATGGTTGCGTGATGGACTAAAGATACTGGATGAAGCACCAGACTCCGAGTATTTCGCGATGAAAGTGGAAGATACTGATGGTGTATATGTAGTTCCTGCGTTTGTAGGCCTGGGAGCCCCTTATTGGGATATGTATGCCCGAGGTGCCATATTTGGGCTTACCAGGGGTACTGAAAAATCTCATCTCATACGAGCTACTCTTGACTCATTGGCATATCAAACCAAAGATGTACTTACTGCTATGCAAAATGACTCTGGCCTATCATTAAAGGCCCTAAGAGTTGATGGTGGTGCTTGTGCGAATGATTTATTGATGCAGTTCCAGGCAGATATTTTGGGAGTAACGGTTGAGAGGCCAGCGGTGATTGAAACTACGGCACTTGGTGCTGCATATTTAGCGGGATTAGCCACAGGCTTTTATGAAAAAGACCAAATAAGCCAAAACTGGTTGGTAGATAAATCATTTGAAGCCGATATGGATGATGAAACCAGGCAAAAACTTTACGCTGGTTGGCAAAAAGCTGTTAAAAGAACAATGAATTGGGAAGAAGCATAAGGCAATGGCAACTCTAGAAAAAGCTTTATATCTGGCGGTTAATAATCATCTTGGTATGAAAGACCGTTTTGACCAACCATATATCTATCACCCTTTGCGCATCATGATGCGCATGCAGACTGAAGAAGAAAAAATAGTTGCTCTGCTTCATGATTTGGTGGAAGATACATCCATTACTTTACAGGACCTGAAAAAGGAAGGGTTTTCAAAAGAAGTAGTGAAAGCTGTAGACTTGTTGACCAGGTATCCCAAGCAAACTTACCAAGAGTATATAGACGGCCTAAAGGGCAATAGGTTAGCCATGCAAGTAAAAATTGGTGATCTGGAGGATAACATGGACCCCCGACGTTTTCCAAGTATCAATGATAATGCGGTAAAACGTTTTAAGAAATACACCAAGTACCATAAGATACTCAGCAAGTGGTTGAAAGAAGTTTGATTATCTATTGATATATCCCTTAATAGCCTTCCAGGCGGGCTTAGGTTCAATATTTAGTTTGATAACGTAGAGGGGAGCGCTGAACTGCTCATCGATGTTTGGATTATCTACCAGCATGATGCGATAGCCAATACCCAATCCGAAACTCAGCCATGGCATAACATAGTAATTGGCTTCTACACCTGGTTCAATCGAAAACATTGCGCCTTTATCTTCTATTTCCCTGCCTCCTAATTCGTTTCTGTACTTATAGAATGATGTCCCAATACCTACTTGAAAGGGCACTGAAAACTCCCAATTGTCTTTTCTGTAAAAGGTATACTCTGTGTACATTGCCAAATATCGATATTTCAAACGTGCTGGAAAGCTTTCGTTACCCTCAATAGGTATTTGGGTGGGTATATCTTTGATGATGCGAGAGGTGAGGAAATTATAGCTAAAACCCAATTCCAGATTTTCGTCAACTTTAACACCAGCTTTAAGTCCGAAAATTTTTACACTTTTAGTCGTGATAAAGGAATTTCTGCGATCTAACTTCACTACCAGCTTTGCATCTGGGCTAATGGTGTTCTCCAGTTTTTGAAAAAACTGGGCTTGCCCCAAAATTGGGACTAGTAGAAATACCAATATTTTTAATGACCTTGAAGCCATAGTGTTTAGTCGAACCCCTCCATACGTTTTATTGGTGGGTAAGTTTCACTGGATTAAACAAAAAATGTCCTTGAATACAACGCATTCAAGGACATTTAAGTATAGTGGGTACAAAGTTACCTTAGTGGGCTTCTTCGCCTGGTTCCAGTGGAACGTCTTGCGGTACAAAATCTTGGTCCTTATCAGGCCTGCTATAATCATAAGCCCAACGCTGAACTTCTGGAATAGCTCCTGGCCAGTTGCCATGGATGTGCTCTACTGGGGTAGTCCACTCCAATGTGTTAGATTTCCATGGGTTTTGTGTAGCCTTATTGCCTTTGTAGATGCTATAGAAGAAGTTGAAGATAAATATCACCTGCGCTACAGCACCAATAATTGCAAACACGCTAATCATTGAGTTTACATCAATAAAATCATCGAAAAGCGGGAATGCCGTATTAGAGTAATACCTTCGTGGTATACCAGCCAAACCTAAGAAGTGCATTGGGAAGAATACTCCGTAAACACTGGTGATAGTCAACCAGAAATGCATATATCCTAAGTTCTTGTTCATCATTCTGCCGTACATTTTCGGGAACCAGTGATATACACCGGCAAACATCCCGAATATTGCTGAAGCACCCATCACAATATGGAAGTGAGCCACAACGAAGTAAGTATCATGAATATTGATGTCCAATGCAGAGTCTCCAAGGATAATACCTGTTAGACCACCTGTGATGAAAGTAGATACCAAACCAATGGCAAACAGGGTGCCTGGTGTGAATACAATATTACCTTTCCAAAGTGTAGTCAAGTAGTTAAATACCTTAACTGCCGATGGGATAGCCACTAATAGGGTAGTGAAGGTAAACACAGAGCCAAGGAATGGGTTCATGCCAGTCACGAACATGTGGTGACCCCATACGATAAACGAAAGGAATGCAATTGCCAGGATAGAACCAACCATCGCTTTGTAACCAAAGATTGGCTTACGGCTATTGGTTGAAATTACTTCTGAAGTAATACCTAGTGCTGGCAATAAGATAATATACACCTCAGGGTGGCCTAAGAACCAGAATAAGTGCTCGTAAAGTATTGGACTACCACCCACGTTCTCTAAGGCTTGCCCTCCGATGTGTATTTCAGATAGGTAGAAACTTGTACCTAAACTTCTATCGAATATCAGCAACAGGGCCGCAGAAAATAATACAGGGAATGAAAGCACACCTAGCACTGCAGTAATCAATAGCGCCCACACAGTTAAAGGTAAACGCCACATGCTCATGCCTTTTGTCCTTAAGTTGATTACAGTAACAATATAATTCAAACCACCAAGCAAGGACGATACTATGAACAATGACATACTAACCAACCAAAGTGTCATACCTAACCCTGAACCTGGAATAGCTTGGGGCAGGGCACTCAATGGCGGGTAAACCGTCCAACCGCCTGATGCAGGTCCTGTCTCAACAAATAGTGAAGCGAACATAACTGCACTGGATAGGAAGAAGAACCAGTAAGAAAGCATATTGATAAAGCCAGAAGCCATATCGCGAGCACCAATCTGCAATGGAATAAGTAGGTTAGCAAAAGTACCACTTAATCCACCTGTTAATACCATAAACACGATGATAGTACCGTGGATGGTAACCAATGCCAAATACATGTTAGGGTCAAGTACCCCGTCAGGAGCCCATTTACCAAGTATAGTCTCCAATATTGGGAAAGACTGGCCAGGCCAACCTAATTGTAGCCTGAACATAGTAGAAAGCAACATACCCACTACCCCCATTATAATAGCGGTAACCAGGAATTGCTTAGAAATCATTTTATGATCCTGGCTGAAGACCCACTTTGATAGAAAGCCCTCTTCATGGTGTGGGTGATGATGGTGATTATCGTGATGCTCTGCCATATCTCCTTCTTTTATAAAGTCTTTTTATTCTTTTAAATTTTGTTAATTACGGATGTTGCACGTCTAAACTGTCACTATCGGTTGTGGCATCATCGTGCGCATCAATCGCTGCATCTGCATGAGGTTGTGCGTCAACTGCTACATCAGCACCACCCAACTCTTGCGCAAGTGTTTTCTTGCCTTCCAGCCACTTGTTAAAGTCTTCCTCAGACTCAACTATAATTGTCATTTGCATGTTATAGTGGGCAGAACCACAAATTTTATTGCACAATAGAATGTAATCGAATTCAGGGTTATTGGTCTCCTTGCGCATTTGCTCAGTTGTGATTGTAGGCTTGAAATGAAACTGGGTAGTCATACCAGGCACGCAGTTCATTTGCGTCCTGAAATGAGGCATATAAGCACTGTGTATCACATCTCTTGAATGGAACTTGAAAGATACTTCCTTGTTCACTGGCAAGTGAAGCTCACCTCTTGCTACTTTATCATCTTGAGCGTGTCCATCTGTCATATCAACACCAAGCACGTTAGCGCCTTCAATCAGCCTGTATCCTGAGCGGCCAAGTTTATTGTCTTCACCAGCATAGCGTCCAGTCCAGTCAAATTGCTTAGCATAGAGTTCAACTACCATTGCATCTTCAGCAGCTGGAGCCATAATCTTGTTCCAGGTGCTTATACCATAAACAATTAGGGTAGTTAATACAACAGTAGGTACTACCGTCCAAATTAACTCCAACTTGGTGCTATGAGCGAAGAAAGTAGCTTTTCTTTCTGGCCTGTAGTAATACTTGTAAGCAAAATAGATAAGTAAAATGTGAGTAATGAAAAACATTGGGATAATCACCCAAAAAGACACACTTAAAAGCATATCAGTTTGCACACCATGCTCTGATGCTGAAACTGGCAGCATCATATCTTTGAATTTGTAAAATTGATGAATTACAAAAGCTAAGAAACCAAGGCCAAACAACATTACAAGTGCACCTTGAGTGCGGTTGTCTTTTGTGGTCACAGCGTTGGCATCAGCACCACGTAATTCACCCGATAATTCAAATATCTTCAAAACCTTACCCAGCAGGATAACCCCAAGGGTAACTACAACTATTGTAAGAAAACCGGTCATTTTATATCAGTAGTTTTTAAGTCTAACCAATTATTAATTATACGTGATGATGCGCTGCTTCATCAAGAAATGGGTGAGTTTGAGCTACCAATGGTGCTTTGCTTATTGCACGTAAGGTAGTCCAGCCAAACAAACCAACAAATCCTAAGAATAATCCAATTTCAAGGAAACCAAAACCCCAATCGCCTTTGACTGTTCCTGGCATTACCATCAAGAATACGTCAATCCAGTGCCCAACGATTAAGATACATCCAACAAATAATAGTGTACCTGCGCTTCTCTTCGCATCTCTTGTCATCAATACCAAGAATGGGAAAATGAAGTTGATAAACAGGTTAAATATCCACAAGAAATGGTAGTTCTCCCACCTGTCTTGGAAGTAGGTTACTTCTTCAGGTATGTTAGCATACCAAATCAACATGTACTGAGAGAACCATAAGTAGGTCCAGAAAATACTGAACGCAAACATAAACTTGCCAAGATCATGCAAGTGGTTTTCATTCACATGACCCATTAAACCTTGGAACTTTAATATTGCAAGGAATACTATAATGGCTGATAGTCCTGATACGAAAAGACCAGCGAATATGTACCAACCAAACAGTGTACTGAACCAGTGAGGGTCGATTGACATTACCCAATGCCATGCTGAAGTTGATGACGTAACAGCAAAGAACACCAAGAACCAAGCACCCAGGTTACGCATTTTGATAAACCATTTCTTTTGGTCACCCACTTGATCTTCCAACGATAATTTTCTAAATCTAAGGGCAAAGAAAATCCAACCTAAGAGATAAATTAAAGCTGCACCAATAAAGAAAGGTACGTTTAGGAAGCCGCTTTTTCCATCTAGAAGGTGGTCATAATGTGGGTTCTCTATTGATTCTTCATCCGGTAATGCCGCGTATTCTTCAGCATAGTATTCAGGCCGGGTAGTTTTATACTCAGCCATTTCACCTGCAAAACCATGCGAGGCTCCATATTTAGGAGAATCCTCATGTCCATGTCCATCGCCATGCCCATCATCATGCTCTTCAGTAGCATGAGCATCATGTCCACCGCCGTGGTGAGCCTTTAAACCTTCTTCATATTCTTTCAATTCGGATACAGTAACCGTTTTTTCTTTTAAGAAACCATCCATCCAGTGGTATAAGTGATTTTGATGAGTAACGGCAGCACCGAATACAATTAACAGTACAACTCCACCAATAGGTAGATACATACCCATGGCTTCAGGTATACGTTTCAATCCAGCAGACCAGCCTGCTTCACCAGCATATTGCACAGCTACAAAGAAAGTTCCTGCCAAAGCCAGGAAAGTAAAATAAAGGCCGTTAACTAAAAGGTTTGCCCATACTCTTTGGCTATCTACCATAAACATGCCGTAAACAAGGGCTAAAACACCAAGCACGATAAATACCAGGAGTAAATTTCTCGTGCCTTTTGTCATTGTGTAATTCATTTCTTTTCGTCTCCTTTATAATGTTTTACTCAGTAACTTCAGCGTTAGCGGTTTCTTCTTCAATGGGTTCTTCTGCACTACCACCTTCACCTAAAGTTTTTCCTTGCAAAGTTTGAACGTAATAAACAATCTTCCACCTTTGTTCTTTATCCAATTGACTGGCGTGGGCACCCATCAAGTTAATGCCATAAGTAATAGTGTGAAATATTTTACCAGCACTTAGGTCTTTCATAGCTCCACCTCTTGAAGAGTTGCCACTGCTGTACGATGGAGGTGGTGGGAATTTATCATTGGTGATGAGTGTGCCATCGCCTTCACCTTTCACGCCATGACAGTGAGAACAGAAGTTGATGTATAAAACCTGACCTTCATTCAACACTTTCTCAGAGAAAGGAACAGGGTTAGCCATTTCACTTGACGCTTCGTAACCTTCCTTGGTATCAGGATAAGGGAAAGGAAAATCCCTTACTTCATTGGCATCATAAGGCCACTCACCTCTTGAGATAGTTCCAGCAACTGGTAGCAGCGCATTTGAACTATCGGCAAAATTTGGGTTAGGTTCATAAGTTTTGTACGCAGCAGAGCGATACATATCCGGCATGTACTCATAACCGGGGCTTTGAGGGTCTTTAAAGCATGAGGTAAGCATTACCATCAGGCCGAAGGTGCCCGCAAGAGCAAAAGTAAGTTGATATTTTCCAAACATTCTCATGTAAAGTTTTCTCCGTTTCAGATTAAACTTCTTTCTCAGTTATTTCAATCGCACCACCAGACTGCAACATCTCTTTCACTTCACCTTCAGCAACTGAGGTGTCTTCAAGGTTGATTTGCATCATAAATTTATCATCGGTAGTTCTTGGGTCAGGGTTATAAGGTTCCTGACCTGGGTATAATTTGTTTACAATCAAATAAGTAATTGCCATTCCGTGAGCAGAACAGAATACAGTCAACTCAAAGCTAATCGGAATAAAGGCTGGTAAGTTTTCCCAAAAAGTAAAGTTTGGCTTGCCACCAATATTCATTGGCCAATCGATAATCAATAAACCCCATATCATAGCCCATGCAGTAGCTAAACCCAAAGCTCCGTAGATGAAACCCGCTATGTGCAAGTTGGTCCTTGGAACTCCAATTACTGGGTCAATGCCGTGAATTGGGAATGGTGAAAAAACGTCGCGGATATAAACACCGCTTTTAACCAATTGCTTAGCCGACTTAAGAAGTACTTCTTCGTCGTCAAACAACCCGTATATAATCTTTTTACTCATTGGCCCTTCTCTTATTTTTTATACTGTGAACCTGAAGATTTCAAAATACTTTTTGTCTCTGCCATTGCTATTACAGGGAATGCACGGCTATATGCGAGGAACGCTGTAAAGAATATTCCAAGTGTCCCAATGAATATGCCTATATCCACAAAGCTTGGGTGGAACATCCCCCAACTTGAAGGCAGGTAATCCCTGTGCAATGATGTAACTATAATCACAAACCTTTCAAACCACATACCGATGTTTACGAATATGGAAATGATGAAAGTAGCGATAAGACTTCTTCTGATTTTCTTGAACCAGAAAAGCTGTGGAGTAACTACGTTACAAGTCATCATTGACGCATATGCCCACCAGTAAGGACCAGTTGCCCTGTTTAAGAAAGCATATTGCTCATATGGTACACCTGAATAGTAGGCGATAAACAACTCGGTCAAATAAGCCACACCCACAATAGAACCTGTCAAGGTGATAATCTTGTTCATGTATTCTACGTGGTTGATAGTGATGTAGTGTTCAAGGTTCAGTACTTTTCTTGCGATAAGCATTAGCGTAAGCACCATTGCAAAGCCTGAGAAAATCGCACCTGCAACGAAGTAAGGAGGGAAGATAGTAGTATGCCATCCTGGTATTACTGACGTAGCGAAGTCCATAGATACAATAGTGTGTACTGAAAGTACAAGTGGTGTTGCCAAACCTGCCAATACCAATGAAATTTCTTCAAACCTGTGCCATGCGCGAGCGTTACCACTCCATCCAAAACTTAGCATGTTGTATACCCATCTTCTTGCTGGCCTCATAGCTACTTCAGCTCGGTCACGGATAGTTGCAAAATCAGGGATAAGACCAATGTACCAGAATACTAATGATACAGAGAAATATGTTGATATCGCAAATACGTCCCAAAGAAGTGGAGAGTTAAAGTTTACCCAAAGTGGGCCAAATTGGTTAGGGAAGGGGAATACCCAGTATGCCATCCAAATACGACCCATATGAATACCTGGGAAAAGAGCCGCACAAATTACCGCGAATATGGTCATCGCTTCGGCAGAACGGTTGATTGACATTCTCCATTTTTGACGGAAAAGCAAAAGGATTGCAGAAATCAAGGTTCCTGCGTGACCGATACCTACCCACCAAACGAAGTTGGTGATGTCCCATGCCCAGTCAATTGTCTTGTTCAAACCCCAAGTACCGATACCAGTACCTATGGTGTAAAGGATAAGGCCAACGCCCCAAAGCATCGTAACCAACGATACCCCAAAGGCTAGCCACCACCATTTGTTGGCTTTACCTTCAACAGGAATTGAAATATCCTCAGAAATCTGGTGATAAGTCTTATCACCTAAAATCAATGGTTCCCGAACCTTGGACTCTATATTCGCCATTTAACTCTGATTAAGCTTCGTTTTCTATGTTTCTAACTTTCGTCATGTAATATACGTTTGGCTGAACACCCACTTCAGCAAGCAAGTTGTAACTTCTTGGGTCTTTAGCCAAAGTGGTCACTTCCATTGCATCATCATTCAAATCACCAAACTTGATAGCACCTGTTGTACAAGCCGCAGAACATGCAGTTTGTATCTCACCATCTTTTACTTTTCTTCCAGCTTTCTTAGCTTTCAACTTACCAGCTTGTATCCTCTGAACACAAAGGCTACACTTCTCAATCACACCACGCTCACGTACAATAACATCCGGGTTCAATACCATTTTACCCAAGTCTGAGTTCATGTGGAAATCAAACTTATCGTTATCCCTGTAGCGGAACCAGTTGAACCTACGTACTTTATAAGGACAGTTGTTAGCGCAGTAACGAGTACCGATACAACGGTTGTAAGTCATTTGGTTTAAACCTTCATTGCTATGGGTAGTCGCTGCCACAGGGCAAACTGTTTCACATGGGGCATGATTACAATGCTGACACATCACCGGTTGGAATGATACCTGAGGATTCTCAGATGGATCTTCCATTTGGTGAAACTTATTGATAGCGCCGAGGCCTTCAGCTTCAGCTTTTTCTTCAGTCATGTCACTGGTGTAGTAGCGGTCAATGCGCAACCAGTGCATTTCACGCATGCGACGAACTTCGTCCTTACCCACAACGGGTACATTATTCTCTAAACTACAGTTAACCACACAAGCACCACACCCAATACAAGCATTCAAGTCAATGCTCATTCCCCAACGGTGGCCTTTAGCAATATCATGATTGTCCCAAAGTGATACGTTTTCGGGGGGCTGAGGGCCATGGTTAGTCGTATTAAGAAGAACATCAGGGTTGCCCGATTTGTTGTCCTTAACATATTCAGCAAGAGTAGTCTCTTTCACGATATCCCTACCCATCATGGTATGATGAGTTTGGGTAGCTGCTAAATGGTATTTCTCACCAGTTTTTTTAATGGTAACATTTGTATTTTCAAGGTGCGAAACACCATTCTCCCAGCTAATTAATGGAAAGGCATTTACACCCACGCCATCACCACATTTACCAGCTTTTGTACGACCATATCCAAGTGCCAAACCGATAGTGCCGTATTTTTGACCTGGTTGTGCGCAAACGGGAGCTTTAACTGTTACACCATTTGCAGTCAATTCCACTACATCAGCTTCTTGCTCTTGTCCTTGCAAATGATTGAGCCCTAGCTCTTTCATTCGCTTTGGAGACATGGTAATATAATTATCCCAGGTCACTCTTGAAATTGGGTCAGGGAATTCTTGAAGGATAGGGTTGTTTGCCTGTTGGCCTTCGCCCATACCAGCTTTTACATATAGCTCAAGTTCCCATTCACCGCCAGCTTTGGTTGCTGCAATTGCAGAAGCGGCAGATGCTGAATTATCAGTATAAGTCAAGGTTGCTGGAGCAACAGCCTCGCCTTCAACTGGAATATCTTTAGCTTTCGCAAATACACCGTTGTGCAATGCTTTATTCCAATCAGCAGTGATATTAGTAGCCCAATACGACTTAATATAATTATAGTAATCTGCAGGTTTGCCAGCCCAAGCTAATAAACTCTCTTGGGCAGCCCTTGTGTTGAACAATGGGCGAATAGTAGGCTGAGCCAAGCTAAACTGACCCACCTTTGGATTAGCATCGTTCCAAGCCTCCAGATAGTGGTGGTCAGGGCAAACATAACCAGCTAAAGAGGCTGTTTCGTCTAAGTTGCCTGAGAAAGAAACACTCAAGCCTACTTTAGATAAGCCTTCGTTAAAATCAGTAGCATTAGCTAAGGTGTAAGAAGGATTTGGTCCGTAGATAAATAGAGCATCTACGCTACCCGCCTTCATTTCACTCACTAATTGAGTTACTGCCTTATCATCACCAGACCTTAAGTTAACTTGCTTATTAAGATTAATTGTAGCGCCATAGTTACCCAATAGGTAGTTAATGGCGTTAACTACGGTTTGAACATTAACATCATTACTGCCACTAATTACCACGCTTTTGCCAACAGCCTTCAATAATTCAGCAGCCGCCTTTTTAACGGTATCAGCATATTCTAACTCACCACCAACCGAATAGGTAGAAGCTCCTTTAGCAGAAGCGATCTCGTTGTAAAGAGCTAGCACATACTTGCCATGCTCAGAAGGCTTAATAGATTTTCTTACGTCGGCATTACTGCCAGTAAGAGACATGTTGGTTTCAAATTGGAAGTGCTTAGACATCTTACCGCTCTTGGGAGAGCGAAGCTTAGCATAGTCGGCCACATAGCCTGAAGAAGCTGGCCAATTCTCTAAGAAATCAGCACCGAAACCAACAACAACATTTGCCTTATCAAAGTGATAATCAGGTAAAGCTCTTTTGCCAAAGCTAGCTTGGTTAGCATCAAGTGTACCGCTGAATGAAACAGCATCGTATACCACTTGCTCAACCTGAGCATTAGGGTAAGCAGCTTTAAAGTCAGCTATCACCGCCTTAGTAGATGGGCTAATGATAGAGTTGGTCAATATTTTTATAATACCACCTTTAGCATCAATTGCTTGAAGTTTGGCAGTAATCTCTGAGTCAATTGCGCTCCACTCGGCAGGAGTACCGCCAGATAAAGGTTGGGTAAGGCGGGCAGTATCATATAGTGATAGTACAGAACCAGCGACCCTTGCATTCAATCCGCCTTTGCTTACTTGAGAAAGCTTATTCCCTTCAATAAGGATTGGCCTACCCTCACGGGTTTTAACCATAATGCTGGCATAGTCACTACCATCAGCATAGGTAGAAGCATACCAGTTGGCAACACCAGGGGTAATTTCTTCTGGCTTGTTTAGGTAAGGTATAGCTTTTCTAACAGGGGTTTCACAAGCTGCCAGAGAAGCAGCAGTAACGCTGAAACCTAAGAATTTCAAAAAGTCCCTTCTGTTGGTTGAGCCTTCATCCAGTTTCTCATTGCTTAAAAGGTCAGCAACTGGTGAAGTGGATGGGAATTCATTTTTGGCAGACTCCTGGAACTCCTCAGTGTTTTCCAGTTGATCTAAACTTTTCCAGTATTTCTTAGTACTCATATTTGTTTCCTTCGAAGGATTCTCAAATCAATTAATAATGGCATTTACCACATTCTAGGCCACCCATTTTATCAACGGTGATAGTCTCACCTTTCTTAAACTTGCCTTTATATCTTTCGTGCATGTCTTCGTAATAACCATTGTCAGCCATTTGTAAGCCAGTCTCTCTGTGGCAGTTGATACACCACCCCATTGTTAATGGAGCGAATTGTTTACCAACAGTATATTCATCTTTAACTGGTCCATGACAGGTCTCGCACTCAATTTTGCCTACTACCACGTGCTGACTGTGGTTGAAGTAAACGTGGTCTGGCAGGTTGTGAACACGCACCCATTCAATTGGCTTTTGATTAGGGCCATAAGTCTGAGTTTCAGGATTATAATCGAGGGCTGCGTATATCTTGGCAATTTCGCCTTTGCCACTTGGGCCTTCATCAATGTACTTGTGGCAGTTCATACACACGTTAGCAGGTGGTATGCCAGCAGCGCGGCCTTTTTCAGCCCCAAAGTGGCAGTAAACACAAGCTACTCCGTTTTCGCCAGCGTGTATCTTATGGCTGTAAGCAATTGGCTGCTCAGGCTCATAACCTTCATACACACCAATATTCATCATTTCGTCCCAAGCGTATTTTAAGCCTCCAAGCACCAATATTAGTATTAAAATAGTAACCAGAGCCTTATTTTTCTTGAACCAATCAGCGATAGATTGACCAAAAGTTCTATCCTGAGGGGCAGGAAGCCCTGCCTTTTGATTTACAAGTGTTTGTAGTGATTTCTGTGCACCGCTCAGTACGATAATCAGCACAAAGAACAATAGGCCAATAGTAAATAGGATTGGTAATGGATTAGTGCTGCTACTCTCTTCAGCATCTTCTGTACCACCATCATCAACTATTACAGGCTCTTCAGGTGCAGGTGGGTTTTTAATGTAATCAAATATCGCCGTGATTTCTTCATCAGAAAGAAACTCAAAGGGCGTCATTAAGGTTTGATTGTACTCATTGAAAATTTTAACGGCATAAGGGTCGCCAGCCTTCACCAAATTCTGTGAGTTTTTAACCCAGGCTATTGCCCATTCCTCAGATGGAACGCGATCAAAAACGCCTTCAAGGCCAGGGCCTGTTAACTTCTTGGTTGTAGTTGTGTGGCATGAAGCACAATTTTGCTTAAAAAGCTTTTCACCGTCTTGTGCATGTGATGCCGAAATAGTGGCGCATGCTACCAATACCGTGAGGGATAATGCCTTTAATGAATTGCTCCAGTGAGCTCTCCAGTTATCCATATACCGTCTTTCTTTAGATAAGCTGTTCAGAATCGTCCTTATTTTCGACGGTGCAAAATTAGAAATGAATCGATTTCTACCTCATAAAAACGACGAAAAGTATTACCAAAAGGTTAATTTAGAATAATTCTAAATAAGGTAATAAGCAATAGGGATAAGAGGTGCTGCGTTTCATGCTATAAAATTGGCTTGTTAGCGGGTGTTGGGTGAGCTAATAAGTAATGTCATTAAAGAACTCTATTAGAGATAGTGGACTATAACTACTATCTAGTTCAATTTTTACTGGCCCACTATCAGTTATAAGCTCGATTTCGTTAACTCCTGTCAAGAAACCTTCATCCTCCAAATCTAGCTGTAATCCTGAAATAGCATGACGCCACAATAGGCTCAATTTATGGGTAGTTTTTTCAGGGTCAGCTTTTACCTTTATGATAAGCCTTTTTTCAGTGAGAAGCATAGTTCCATTTTTGAGATTGAAAACTCGTTCGGGTTTTTCCATAGGTAGCAAAATTTGCCACATGTCCTTATTTATTGATTCAATATCTTCCTTTGTCATAATGCACTTATTTAGACTTAGTGGATAGTCACAAAGGTAAACAAAATAGTCGACAATTGTCCGTTGTTCAATTGTCATCTTATCGGGAATTTTAACCCCGATGGATATAAGGGTAAAATTTGGTCTCAAAATCAGAGAGTTAAGGTTGAAAGCTGGGCTTTCACAGGAGAAGTTGGCGCATGAGGCAGACCTTGATAGAACTTATATCCCAGGCATTGAAAAAGGAGATAGAAATGTTTCTCTCTTGGTTATTGAAAAGCTTGCTAAAGCTTTTAGTGTTGAGCCTAAAGAACTACTTGATTTTTGAGCTCTTTTTTGGCACTTTTTATTTTATCAGTAGCATATTCTGTTATCATGGATATATAATCTTGTTCATCCCAATCGGTTGATATATTCATTTTTTCAAATTCGATAGCCCATTCAATAAATCTACTCACATCATATCTTGAATCGCCACTAAAACATCGCTTCTCTCCTGCTATATAGGATATATCAGCAATTGTTTCAAACAACTTCATTTCACCATTTGATGTCTTCATTTTCTTCAAGTATATGATAGTCTAACCAGTCCATTGCTTCATCAATTCTCAGTATAAAAGCTTTAGTTTCTGCTTCTGTCTTAAAAGAATATTCAAACAAACCACCTGGGAGTTCATCATCTTTATTCATTTCAGTGAAAAAGTTTCTCACTTGGTCACTTCCGAATATTACTTTAACTTTTGGCATTACCTATTTTTGAAATCTTTCTTCATTGTGCATTTTAAGAAAATTTTTACTTGGAGGGAATTTCTTAGGCATGATGATAGATTGTTTCTCATACTTTAGAAAGTAATCTTTAATAGCTGGGTTCTTTTTATCTTCTTTTAAGACAGGGGAAACCAAAATTTTATATTCTGGTGTAATAGTAATTAGTCCACTTTCAAATGCTGAATCATGAAGCCTATTGAGGCTCAAGCCATTTTTAGGATTCATTCTGTTCTTCTCATCATCGCTCCATTTGTTGATATGTCCTGCCACCAATAAAGCAGGATTGTTTAAACCAGTGATACAACAACAAAAATCATATGAACTCAAAACGGCTTTGCGAAAGAACCCTTGATTAACTCTTGCTCTTACTATTATTTCCCTCTCTTTTCCTTCTTTTGGCAATCCTTCAATGTCAATTTCGGATGAGATTTCCAGAGCTACTTGCTTCCTATTCGCAATGAGTAATTCGCTTTCGTAGGCAAGTCTTTCAGGAGCATCTTGAAACTCATTCCAAATTTTTTCATCTAAAGCACTACGATTTTCTAGTCCTTTAATGTCCCTCTTTTTTAACTCGGGATCAAGACTGCCGAAATTGCCCAATTTACGAGCCACTGCTCCAGGTGAACGTCCAATTAGCTGGGCGACTTTTTGCACATCAGGGTTTCTGCTATGCGACTTTCCAAAAGGGATTTTACAATAAAGGTTCAATGCAATGATTGTTTGCTCTCGGGTCCAATTTACTCTTGCCATATACTTAGTTGATAAGTCCCAAATCTATACAATCTTCTTTATAAATCTCAACAAACTCAAACCCACAATTTCTATCCATGCATTTATGTACCATCACTTGATTGATGGTGTGTGAAAAATCAAGTAGTATTTCTGTTCTTGCTCCACAATATGGGCACGTAGTAGGTTGGTCACCCACCAAAAACATATTTGGGAAATCAAGACCTTTCATTTTTCAAAAGTAGATAGGTCAATCACTCTTGTCCACGGACTATGCGTCACATCAAGGGTTAGTTATTAACAGAAGTAGGATGATTACTTCCTGTATATATCCAGAAGTAATTCGCTAAGGGTGCCGTCAATCACTTCGGGTTGCAGGCCGCATTGCCAAACTACTATCACTTTCCAGCCAAGGGCCTGTAGTTGTTCGCGGTGTTTCTGGTCGCGCTCCCTGTTTTTCCTGAATTTCTCGGCCCACCATTCGGGGCGGGTGGTAGGTGGCTTAAAATCGGGGCAATTCTCGTGGGCATGCCAAAAGCATCCGTGGACAAATATTACTGTTTTGTATTTGCGTAATACAATATCTGGCTTGCCGGGTAAGGTGTTTACATGCAACCTATACCTAAAGCCATTGGCATAAAGATATTTGCGCACCAACATTTCGGGTTTGGTGTCTTTACCCTTAATGCGGCTCATGATATAGGAACGTACTTTAGGCTCAAAAATGTCCATACCGTAAAGTTACCAAAAACCAGGCTCCGACAATATTTCCTATCTTTCGGGTCATGATAGCAAAACTGTTAAAACCATTGATATTTGGTTTGGGCAAGAGAAGGCTGCCTCAAGTTTCTGGTGAGCTTAGGGTGCTGGGCTTGCAGGATAAGGTAGAAGTTATTCGTGATAAATGGGGGGCGCCTCATATCTACGCCCAAAACATGGACGACTTAGCCATTGCACAAGGATTTGTGCATGCGCAAGACCGCCTGTGGCAAATGGAACTCAACCGCCGTGTGGCGTTAGGTAAGGTGAGTGAAATTTTCGGGGAAATTGGTTTAGATACGGACCGTACAGTGCGTACTTTCGGTTTCCATCGCATAGCAGAAGAAGACTGGGAACTTGCCGATGATGAAATCAAGCGTCTGCTTACCAAATATGTATCGGGTATCAATGCTTTCCTTGAGCACAAGGGTAGTAAAATGCCCATTGAGTTTTCCCTAGTGGGCATCAAACCTGCCAAGTGGGAAGTGACTCACCTTTTGGCTTTCTCACGATTGATGGCTTGGCAAATGTGTTTTTCATGGCAGGGTGAGATTATTCGCAGCCGTTTGATAGATGCCGTTGGTGCCGAGCATGCCGATGAAATCGACCCTAGGTATAGGAAAGAAAACCCAATCGGTCTGCCCAAGGGTATTGAGGTGAACCGGATACTGGATGATGGACGCCTCGAGGCACTCAAAGGGCCTTTTATTCAAGAGGTAAAGGGTAGTAATGCCTGGGCAATCAGTAAAGAGAAGTCGGTAACGGGCGCGCCTTTTTTGTGCAATGACCCCCACTTGCCGATGACCTTACCTTCCATTTGGTATGAGAATCACCTGATTGTGGGTGAAGAAAATGTAACGGGTGTAACGGTTCCGGGGCTTCCACAAGTACTTATCGGCCATAATACCCACATCGCATGGGGAATGACGCTCGCTTATACTGATATTCAGGATTTGTACGTGGAGAAATTCAAAGATGATAGTTGTATCGAATATGAGTTCAATGGTCAATGGGAGAAGTCAACCATTATTGAGGAAGAGATAAAGGTAAAGGGCAGAAAAGAAACCCATGTAGAGAAAGTGGTAATCACCCGTCATGGCCCTGTGATTTCTGATGTGGCCAATTACAATGATAGGAAAATTGCCATCAAGAGTGTGTGTCTTGAGCCGGGGCAATTGATGCGAGGTTGGTATAACCTGAATAAAGCGCAAGGTTGGGATGATTTTGCGGGGGCTATTAAGTACGTTGAGTCTCCAGCATTGAATGTTACCTATGCTGATGTGCATGGTAATATAGGCTATTACATGAGCGGAAAAGTGCCAGTGAGAGCAGGCGGAAAAGGTAAATTGCCATCAGAAGGGTGGACAGGTGAAAACGATTGGACTGGCTATGTGCCTTTCGAAGAGATGCCCCATGCACTCAATCCTGAAAAGGGGCATGTGATATCGTGTAACCATAAAGTGGTGGATGACGATTTTCCGCATTACCTGGGTGAAAGTTGGATGAACGGTTATCGCGCAGCGCGATTGGAAGAGCTATTGGGTGAGGATAGAAAATTTGGACCCGCTGATTTCAAAAAATACCATCTGGATTATCAAAGTATGGTAGCCCGGGATTTCAAGAAGCATTTTGAGGGACTAAAAAGTGATAATGAAAAAGTGAGTTGGGCTATCAATCAATTGCAAAATTGGGATGGTAGCCTGGAGGCTCAATCATTGGGTGGATTGCTTTTTGAGATAGTGCGTGATAGAATGGCTAGAAACCTTTTGGAGAAGCCACTGGAAAAGGAGCTGGCTGAGCTATACCGTGGCAAACCCTTCAGGCCGATAGTTTCAGGTATCAGCGAGTTTTATGGGCATGATACCACCATGATGCTCAGAGTGCTGGATGACTCGACTTCCTGGTGGCTGAAACAAGCAGGGGGGAAGGAGCAACTCATCCTCAAAAGCATAGCCGATGCCTTGGATATAATTGAGGAGAAACTAGGAAGTGACCGCACTCAATGGAGGTGGGGCAGGATGCATGAATTGGTGTTTCCTCATGCTTTGGGTGCGCAAAAGCCTTTGGATAAAATATTCAACATCGGTCCTTTTGAAATGGGTGGCGATACAGATACCGTTCACCAAACGGCTATTCACTACAATGAGGGCTTTGAGAGTGGAAACCTCGTGTGTGCCAGTTGGCGTCAAATAGTAGATATGGGTGATTTGGCAAAATCAGAATGTATATTGCCACCAGGTAATTCAGGACAGCCAGGTAGCCCTAACTATGGAGACCAAGCTGAAATGTGGTACAAAGGGCAGTATAGGTCTATGCTTTGGACAAGGGAACAGGTAGAAAAAGAAGAAAAGTATAGATTGACTTTGGAGAGCTAGTATGTGGTAGTTGAAATAATGGCATCCAGTTGTCTAACCAAATTGCGTTTATCCAACTTAGGGGCGAATATAAAACCATCAATCATTACTACTTTATCACCTGAAGGGTCGACAAAAGAATAGTTGACAAACGGCCCTCCCATAAAGTCACCTTCCATGTTCCATAGGCCGTATATTTTAGCTGCGTACTTGCCATTCAGTTGTGTTTTTTCGAAAGTAATTGGGTAATCTCTGTATGTAACCATATAGGTTCCATCTTCAGGTCCAGGAACGTATTCCTTAGTAATGGTATCTCTCTGGTCAGCCAAGTAATTGATTGTGAAAGTAGCCGTATCAGTATACTCAAAAGTGGTAATCAACAATCCCATGCTTAAGTCCCCAGTCTCTTGTCTTATCCACATAAAGTTATCTTCTTCGCGGGCTACATCGAAGCTCTTGGGGATAGCCATTTTAATTCCAAACTTGTTGGATACCATATCAGTCAATAGGTTGTCCTTCTGTTTGATATAGCTTTCAATGTTCCTTTCTTTCTCTTTATCCAAAAAGTGTTGAACGATTTTTGAACCTTTAGCATCAAGAATAGCCCTTACTCTGGCTGTATCTTTAGCAGTAAGGTTTACTATTATTTGAGGAGTGGCCCAGCCATCTTTTCTTACTTCCAGCGCTTCCTTTTTCTCAGGGTCAATATCGATATAGAAGATGTTGCGATGAGTTCTGAAAATGCTTGAAAAGTTGGACGGGTCGACATGAACAGGGTCAAATAAAGGCTCGGATTGGGGTATTCCCATCACCTCTTTTGCGACTAAGCCGAGAACTTGGTCACCAGTTGAAGCATCCCAGTATTTGTTGTCGGCCACTATCACCAGCTCGCCAGCCCTTCCTGTAATGCCTGGTAGAATATCTTCGTCAGATGGGTTGCACGCCAATAAACTAAATAGTGCAATTAAGATTATGGTGGGAAATTTAGTCATTGGTTTTTGAGGATAACGCAAATTGAACTTCCTTATTATCCTATCTTCAATCTAGAACCAACTTTTAGGGGTTCATTTCTCCCAATATTGTTTAGGCGCATCAAGTCAGAGATGGTGATATTGTTCTTTTTAGCGATACCCCACAACGTATCACCTGGCTGAACAGTATGGTATTGAGAATTGCTTTTGCTTGAAGAATTAGAGCTTGCCGTGCTGGTTTCAGTTACTTTATGTCTTTCATTGACATAAACTACCAGTTTTTGTCCTTCATTAATCAAGGAACCTCTAAGGTCGTTCCATACCCTGATGTCATCGACAGTACATTTATACCTGGAGGCAATCAAGCTCAAATTCTCTCCCCTTTGTACCCTGTGGATATGCCTTACTTCGCTCTGAACAGTTTGAGCATTGCCATTATTATTAAGAGCTGGGTTGTTGAGTGCGTAAATAGCTTCTTCATTGGTGACAAATAAGCCTGCTTTATTTCTTGGTAATACCAAAGGCATGTGTTTGTATCCTTTTGGTATCAGTTGCCTTTTATACATGGGGTTCAACTCTTCAAGGTGTTCAATCGGTATATCAAGGGAAGCTGATAAGCTCTCAAATGATACCTTTTCTTTGATATGAACTGTATCAATCTCGTAGTACAATATTAAAGGCCTTTCAGGGAATATGTTATGGGCAGAAGCATAGTTCATAATATAGTTCACAGCGATAAATGCTGGGACATAGCTTCTCGTTTCCCTTGGCAAATAGGGCCGTAAAGCCCAATAGTCCATCTTGCCACCAGACCTGCGTATGGCTTTATTGAGTGTGCCAGGCCCTCCGTTGTAAGCAGCCAAGGCCAACTCCCAATTGCCAAACATGTTGTATAAATACTTCATGTATTCACATGCCGCGATTGTTGCTAAATAAGGGTCGCTTCTCTCATCAATGTAAGAAGTTACGTTTAGGTTATAGATTTTACCCGTTCTGTAAAGAAACTGCCATAAACCAACCGCTCCTGACCTTGACCGTGCTTTAGGGCTTAAAGCGGATTCCACAATGGCCAGGTATTTAAGCTCCAAAGGCATTTCATACCTGTCTAGTATTTCCTCCATCATTGGAAAATACATTTCAGCTTTACCTAAGAGCTGTGCCACTTTTCTCTTGTTCTTGATAGCGTATGCATCAATGTAGTTTTTTACAGCCTGGTTATACACCAGGTTAAAAGGTGTTCTATTATTGAGTTGCTTTAACCTGTAGGTATAAACTTCATCAGAATATACCGGAACGGAGTCTTGAGGGAAATTATAAACATTAAGGATGCTTGTATCTGTAGTAAAGGAAGAGCTTTTGAAGTGCTCCAGGGTTATCATATTGTCTAGCATGACAATAACAGGGTCGTCTTCAGCTATGGCCCAGAGTGAGTCATTCTCAGGCGTTTGGGTATGACCTTTGAATGGCAGTAGCCCAGCAATAAGAAGTATCACTGTTAGTGGTAGCGCTTTTAATATTTCCCTTTTAGTTTTCATGTCTGTTAAACGCTTTTTACAAAAGAATTATTTTATCCCTTTGAAAAATATATGCTAATGCGGTTTTTATTCACAATTTACACTGACTGCCTTACTTTTTCTACTAAGTAATTAGAAAAAGCCAATAATTTATCTTCCTGGTTTCTTTTTCCTATTAGTTGTACGCCAAAAGGAAGTCCATGTTGCGATTTGCCAGTCGGCAATGATATAGCAGGCGTTCCCACCAGGTTAGCTAATACGGTAAATAAGTCTTCCAGGTACATTTTAATGGGATCATTTGCGTTTTCACCCATTTTAAATGCAACATCAGGGGTGGTTGGTATTATGATAAAGTCGTAGTTTTTAAATATATCATTCACTTTATCCTGTAATATCCTACGTACTTTTTGCGCTTTAGAATAATAGGCATCATAGTAACCCGCGCTCAATACAAATGTGCCGAGCATTATCCTGCGTTTTACTTCTTTGCCGAACCCCTCCGTTCTTGATTTTTTATACGTAGACTCTAAGTCAGTGGCATTTTTACTCTGATGCCCGTAAAGAATACCAGCGTAACGCGATAAATTAGAAGAAGCTTCCGCAGTAGTCAATACGTAATAAGCAGGAACAAGGTAGTCTAGGAATGGAAAGTCCACAGCTTCTACTGTATGACCTTCGTTCTTTAAGTTTTTAATAGTGGTGTTTACATGCTCCTTAATCTCAGGGTTTAAGCTTTCATTTTCAAGGCAATCTTTCAAATAAGCCACTTTCACTTTGCCACTATGATTTAACCTCTGGGAATATGGAAGCACTTTTGTAGTTAAGGCTGTGCTATCGTAGTCGTCTGCCCCAGCCATTACTTCCAAAACAAGGGCTGTATCTTGCACGGAGTGTGATAAAGGGCCTATTTGGTCAAAAGAAGAAGCGTAAGCCAGAAGCCCCCACCTTGAAACTCTGCCATAGGTAGGTTTCATGCCTACTATGCCACAAAATGAGGCAGGTTGGCGTATAGAACCACCCGTATCTGAGCCAAGGGTAACATGACATAGGCCTGCGGCAACGGCAGCAGCAGAACCACCTGATGAACCACCTGTTACCCTTGTAACATCATGTGGATTTAATACATTGCCAAATGCAGAGTTTTCGTTAGAGCTGCCCATGGCAAACTCATCGCAGTTGAGCCTGCCAATTATAATAGCGTCTTCAGCGATTAGTCTTTCAATCACAGTTGCACTATAAAGAGACTCAAAGCCCTCTAATATTTTTGAAGAAGCTGATACTTTGTGCCCTTTGTAGCAGATATTGTCTTTTATGCCTATTACCATACCCGCTAACTTACTGGCCTGCCCATTGGCAATTTTGTGGTCAATAGCTTTTGCTTGCTCAAGTGCAGTTTCTTCAAACACTTCGAGAAATGCATTCAAGTGAGCGTTTTCAGCTATTTTATTCAGGAAATGACGAACAGTCTCAACACAAGTAGTATGGCCATCAAGAATATCTTGACGACTTTCAGAATAGGATTTTGCAGTTGTAAGTGGCTTGTTCTCCAACAGTATCAGGCAAGGGAGTTCAACAAAATTTATTTGTCAGCAGGTTTGTTGTCTTTGTTCTCTTCATCACCTTTTGAGGCATCCTTAAACTCTTTCATGCCTTTACCCAAACCTTTCATCAATTCAGGAATTTTTCTACCTCCAAACAATAGCAACACTATCAAGAGGATGAGAATAATCTCAGGCCCACCTAAAGAAAACAATAATACGGTTGAATTCATCGCTTTTAAATCTTACCACAAAGGTATTAATTATAACTGAACAGAGAATAACTACTGAAAATGTCTTAATTGGATTTTAACTTACTTTTCCCCCATTATCTACTTTCTTTTCAGGAGAAACAAAGGATAGGTCTTCGCCTTCACCATCGGCCATCAATATCATACCCTGCGATTCGATACCCTTTATTTTTCTAGGCTCAAGGTTGGCGAGAAGAATGACTTGCCTGCCTATGATATCTTCAGGGGAGTAGGAACCAGCTATGCCTGAAACAACAGTGCGTTGCTCATCTCCCAAGTCCACTTTAAGCTTGAGCAGCTTATTAGTTTTAGGTACTTTTTCAGCTTCAAGTATGGTGACTACTTTCAGGTCAAGTTTGGTAAAGTCTTCAAAAGAAATGGGAGTTTTTGCTTGCCCGTTGGTTTGCGTAGCCTTTGCTTTTTTGTTGTTTTCCAACTTTTGTATTTGGGCCTCAATAGTGCTGTCTTCAATAGGGGTGAACAAATGTTCAGCTGGGTTGACTTGTTGCCCAGGCCTTAATAGTTGTGTCTCCTCAAAGTGCCAGCTTAAGTGATTTTTAATATTGAGCAAGCCCCTCAATTTTTTCATCGTGTGAGGTAAAAACGGCTCCAAAATATGTGATAGGTGAGTGGCAATCAGTAATGAAGTGTGTATAATTTCAGCTGTTTTGGCAGGGTCAGTTTTAATAAGTTTCCATGGTTCACTATCAGCCAGGTACTTGTTGCCGATACGTGCAACATTCATTGCTTCAGCCAATGCCTGACGGAAATTATATTTAAGTATGGCTTCTTCCACCTTATCGTAATGGTTGCATACTGTGTTCAAAACAGCAGTATCCACTTTTGACTCAGGCACTTTTCCGTCAAAATATTTGTGGGTGAGTACAATAGCCCGGTTTACGAAGTTGCCCAAGATGGCCACTAATTCATTATTATTTCTCGCCTGGAAATCCTTCCAGGTGAACTCGCTGTCTTTTGCCTCTGGAGCTATAGAACACAACACATATCTCAAGACGTCTTGTCTCTCAGCGAAGTCTTCCATATATTCATGCAGCCAAACGGCCCAGTTTTTTGAGGTAGAAAGCTTTTGGCCTTCCAAGTTTAAAAACTCATTGGCTGGGACATTATTCGGAAGGATAAAATCACCGTGCCTTTTAAGCAAAATAGGAAAGATGATGCAATGGAATACAATATTATCCTTGCCAATAAAGTGGACTAGTTTGGTGGATTTGCTTTGCCAATAGTCTGACCACTCTTTATCATTGTCTTCAGCCCATTGCTTGGTAGCTGAGATGTATCCTATTGGTGCATCTAACCACACATATAATACTTTGCCATCGGCTTCTTCTAGCGGTACTTTGACTCCCCAATCCAGGTCACGTGTCATGGCGCGGGGCTGCAGGCCACTATCCAGCCATGAATTGCACTGGCCCAAAACGTGGTTTTTCCAGTTTTTAGGGTTATGATGTTCATAGCCATCAATAGTCCCTTCATTAATAAAAGTCTTTACCCATTCTTCATCTTCGTTCATAGGCAAGTACCAGTGCACTGTTTTTTTCAAAACCGGCTTCCCACCACTTAGCGTGGAACGGGGATTAATAAGGTCTGTCGGGTTGAGTGAGGAACCACAGTTCTCGCATTGGTCGCCATAGGCATTTTCATAACTGCATTTAGGGCAAGTACCAATGATATATCTATCGGCCAAAAACTGTTTGGCTTCTTCATCATAAAACTGTTCGCTCTCCCTTTTCTCAAAATCGCCTTTAGCATTAAGAACAGTGAAAAAGTCAGAAGCTGTTTTGTGGTGTAGCTCAGAACTGGTTCGATGATAGATATCAAAGGCAATACCGAAGTCTTCAAACGCTTTTTTATTGATGGTATGATACTTATCTACTACCTGTTGTGGAGTAACACCTTCTCTTTTGGCCTGAATAGTGATGGCGGCACCATGTTCATCTGAACCGCAGATAAAAGCAACGTCTTCCCCCTTCATCCTAAGGAAACGAACATATATATCTGCTGGCAGATAAGCACCTGCAATATGCCCGATGTGTAAAGGGCCATTTGCGTATGGAAGTGCAGACGTAACCAGATGTCTTTTATACTTCTTCAAGTAAAATTGGTTTAATTTGTTGGCGCACAAAGATAAAAATACAAGTTTGATATGGTTACCCCTCCGTATTTAAAGGCTGGAGATAAAGTTGGAATAGTTTCTACCGCAAGAAAAATAAGTCTGGAAGAGTTGCAGAAAGCGATTGACACGATAGAGGGTTGGGGCTTAGATGTAGTATTAGGGGACCACCTATTTAAGCGAAACCATCAATTTGCAGGGACTGATAAAGAACGGATGGAGGATTTTCAAAGTATGCTGGATGATGATGGTATTCAAGCTATACTTTGTGCCAGGGGTGGTTACGGTACAGTTCGGATTATTGATAAGCTGGACTTCAGTCACTTTATAGAAAAGCCGAAATGGATTTGCGGTTTTAGTGATATTACCGTGCTTCATTCGCATATTCATCAAAACTTTGGGGTTGAGACCATACACAGTACCATGCCACTAAACATGGGTAAGGAGGGTGCTGAGCCAAATGCTGCACTCACCCTGAAACAAGCCCTTCTTGGTGAAAGATTAGAATATTTATTTCCTTCTCAGGGCTTAAATAGGAAGGGGGAAACGAAAGGAATACTTGTAGGAGGAAATCTGTCCATATTATACTCCGTCATAGGTTCGGTATCTGATATTGATACCACAGATAAAATACTCTTTTTGGAAGATCTGGACGAATACCTATACCATGTTGACCGCATGATGCAAAACCTAAAACGCAATGGGAAGCTAAGTAAACTGAGAGGGTTGGTGGTAGGCGGAATGAGTGATATGAGAGATAATCCAATTGGCTTTGGTAAATCAGCAATAGAAATTATAGCTGATACGGTGAAAGAATATGATTATCCTGTGTGTTTTAATGCACCTGCCGGACACATAAATGATAACAGGGCCTTGATAATGGGCAGGGAAGTGTCTTTGAAGGTTGAAGATGGGAGCACATCACTATTATTTAACGCTGGATGAAGCTTACCCTTTCAGGTTTTATTCATAACTTAGTTTTATGAAGAAATTGCTACTGTCGGTTATGTGCTTTTTGGTAGGATATCCATCTTACTCACAAAACACGATTAGTCTCCAAAACCCTTCGCTAGAAGGTCCCCCACAACCACATGTAGTACCTGCTCCATGGAATGATTGTTATGGTTCGCCTGATACACAGCCTGGAACATGGGATATAGAAACTCCAGCCTCTGATGACAGTACATATGTCAGTATGCTTCGCTCAGGTTTCGATGGATATGCAGAAGGAATGAGTCAGGAATTGACCACATGTTTACAGGCAGGTTATTTATATTCCTTTCAAGTAGATTTGGCTTTCAGTAATGTTTATAATACAGCTGAGCCTGAGAACTGTTATGGTAGTATGGAGGTTTTGGGAGCAAATAGCACCTGTGGAACAGAAGAAGTGTTGTGGCAATCAGGTATGATAACAGACACTACATGGCAAACTTATACCGTAACTATTGCACCTAGCTCCAACTATTGTTATTTGTCATTCAGGCCTTACGTGATTGATACTTGTACAGGGTTTATTAATGTATTGGTTGATAATTTCCAGACAGGGCAGCCACCTTTTACTATTGAGACTCCGAACAATAATAGTAATCAATCTTGCTCATTTATGATAAGTGGTATAGTTGATTCGTCGGCAATCGATTCCGTTTTGGTGGTTGGAAATTTTATTAGTTCACCAACGGTCACCTCTATTGTAAACAGCACAACATGGGAAGCTCAATTGTACTATCCATATGGTTATGCTGGTAATGATAGCATAACCGCGATTGCTTATTATCCAGGAGACACGCTATATCGGGGAGTGAATGTAAATATTGAAGCATCATTGGCGCCTCCAGAAATATGTTTGGTGAGTGTTGATAGTTCATATGTCAAGAACATAGTGACCTGGAATTGGCCGATTGCCTCTGATATTGATTACTACAATGTATATAAAGAAGGAACATCTCAAGGCAGTTTTAACTATATCGGAAGTGTCAGCTATAATTCCATCAGTGAGTTTATTGATACTTCAAGCACCCCACAACAAAATGCAGATATCTATAAGTTGAGTTTAGTAGATACTTGTGGTATGGAAACCGATTTGGGTGAAGCGCATAAGACCATTCATTTATCTATTAACCAAGGAATAAGCGGTGAAGTGAACCTAATATGGAACCATTATGAGGGACAGGTAATCAGTTCATATAACATATACAGAGGTGCCACAAGTAGTAGTTTGAATTTGCTTACTACAATTTCAAGTAGCTTTAACAGTTACACTGACTTGAGTCCACCCAGCGGACTGAACTATTATTTAATAGAGGCTGTTTATCCTGATGGATGCGGGCCTCCCAGGAGCATTAATAACTCATTATCAAATATACCAGTGACTTCGGTTACAATAACAGGTGAAGCGACGATAAAAGAGGTGGAATTTGATATATATCCAAACCCTGCTGATGATAACGTGATTATTATCATGCCTTATGCCTTTAATGATGGTATATATGAAGTATATGATGTGTTGGGGCAAGAAGTGAAGAATGGGCTGCTTACCTCAGACAGAGTGGAGATAAGCTTGGTAGATGTAGCCAAAGGGACTTACTTTATTAGGATAAGTAGCGAGGTAATGTTTGGTGTTGAGAAAGTAGTGGTTAAATAAAAAAGCCCATCTCAATTGAGACAGGCTTGAAACAAATTAATTATTAACCTAAAACTAAATCCTTAGTTGTGTACTTCGAGATAAGTTGATGGAAGTTCGAATTGTGAAGCATCCATTTCCTGGCTTTGGATGTTTACCACTTCTAGTTTTCCCTTTACGTTTCTCACCAAGTCATACTCAGTTGCGCTCATAGGAAAAACACCTTCTATATCATCCAGTTGTTGGTAGAAAGTTGCGAAATTGTCTTTTCTACCCATTACCTCAAGCAATTGAGGAAAGAAATTGTAGTCTCCGGGAGTGACCCAATAAATAACATCGGTTTTCTTCTTTTCATTCCTTACACGCCATTGCTCACAACGCTTACCCAACACATTTTTAAAGTTGGATGTTTTAGTTATTTCGCTATCCGGGTCTGAAGGGTCATAAGCCTTGTATTCCCTTTTCATATAGAGATTTCTCTCATGGCTTAAGGCCAGCATTTCTTTCTTGTCCAAATCAACTAAAAGGGTTGCTAATGGCTTTTCATCCTTGGGGCTTTCGTATTCATCAACACGCACTTTATTTCCTTTCACGGAGTACTTGTAGTATGTTGATTCAACCAAATTGGTTTTGCGGAATTCAATATAACCTTCAAAGCTTTTTTGAGCCTTGGCCAAACCAAATGTTCCTAAAACAAGCGCCAAACCAAGAGTTGCAGTCAAAATTCTTTTCATTATTCTGTGTTTTATTAGGGCTTATACTGTGATTTTGCTAAATGGTTTTATAAAAAGGCGAAAAATTTTCATCTTTTTATAAAAATGCTTCGGACAAGGGTTTAGTTTTAATTGTGAAAATTTGGCACTTAGTTTATGTTTACTTTGCAACTATAAAACGCTGAACAATGGCTGAACATAATGAATTGGGAAAGCAAGGGGAAGAGATAGCAGCAAATCATCTGGTGGAAAAAGGTTACAAAATACTTGCACGAAATTGGAGGTATAGGAATGCCGAAATAGATATTATAGCAAGGAAAAGTGATGAATTGGCTATAGTGGAAGTAAAAACCAGAACAAGTAATTATTTTGGTGAGCCAGAGGAGTTTGTATCGAGAAAACAGCAGCAAAACCTGATAATGGCTTCTAATGAGTATGTGATTAGAAACGATTTGGATGTTGATGTAAGGTTTGATATTATATCCATCGTTTTTAATCAGAAACAACAAAGGGTGTATCACATTGAAGGAGCCTTTTACCCCAGGCTATAATAGGTGTATATTTAAACCTACAATTAGGTATCTTTGCGGAAAATTGTAAAATGGCGGGACCTAGAAAATATGACAAACCAAAAGGCCCAGGAAAGAAATCTTTTGGTAAAAGTGAGGGAAAATCTAGCCATGGCTCTGGGTCAGGAGGTGATTCACGTTCAGGTGACAGAAAAAAGGGCGATAGGGGAAGGCTTTCGGGTTCTAATAAGCCATATGGGAAAGGGAATAGAAGGCCGGGTGGTTTTATGAAACATGACAGTAAACCCGTGAAAGTTGATGATGGTTTAACACGCTTGAATAAATTCATAGCACACGCAGGTATTTGTTCAAGAAGAGAGGCTGATAACCTTATCAAGCAAGGGCTAATAAGTGTGAATGGCGAGATAATAACCGAAATGGGTTATAAGCTCAAGCCTGAAGACACGGTGAAGTATGCAGGACAAACCTTGAGGGGAGAAGCCCTGAAATATGTGTTGCTAAACAAACCAAAAGACCATATCACTACCAGTAAAGACCCACAGAACAGAAAAACCGTGATGAACCTGGTTGCAAAAGCAGGTAAAGAAAGGATATACCCCGTGGGTAGGTTAGATAGGAATACCACTGGGGTATTATTACTCACCAATGATGGCGATTTAGCCAAAAAATTAAGTCATCCAAAATATGGCTATAAAAAGATATATCATGTACAGTTGGATAAAAATATGAAGGGCGGCGACATGACTAAATTGCTAAATGGAATACAGCTAGAGGATGGCATAGCAATGGCGGATGCGATAGCTTATGTTGAAGGGGCTAGCAAAAGAGAGGTGGGGGTTGAACTACATTCAGGAAAAAATAGGATAGTGAGAAGAATGTTTGACCACTTGGGTTATAACGTGATTAAGCTGGATAGGGTTTACTTTGCTGGACTCACCAAAAAGGACTTACCAAGAGGAGCTTGGCGTTTTTTGTCTGATAAAGAAGTAAACATGCTAAAAATGAGCATCAAATAGGATGTTTAAATGGCTGTACTAGGTAAAACATTGAAGCGGGCAATAGGCTTGCGCAAAACTGTAGAGAAAGTTTCTTTTAGAAGAAACAGACTCAAGGTGCAAGAGACTACATTGCTCAAACTTCTCAGAAAGTCTAGAAATACTGCTTTTGGAAAGTATTATGGTTTTTCTGATATACTGTGGTCATCTGATCCAATAGCTAAATTTAGGGAGCAAGTACCAGTACATGACTACCACAAGATTCACGAAAAATGGTGGCATCGTTCGCTGGCAGGTGAAGCTGATGTATGTTGGCCTGGTCAGGTTAATTATTTTGCCCTTTCTTCCGGTACATCAGGTTCCCCGAGCAAGCATATTCCTGTAACCAATGATATGCTTAAGTCCATTAGGAGAACCAGCATCAGGCAGATATTTACACTTGCCTGGTATGATATGCCTGGGGAATTGTTCGAGAAAGGCATACTAATGGTGGGAGGTAGTACCCACCTAAACTATAATGGACTTTATTATGAGGGTGATTTGAGTGGCATCACCGCAGGCAATATTCCCTTTTGGTTCCAGCATTTTTATAAGCCTGGGCCTGAAATATCCAAAGAACGTGATTGGAATGCCAAATTGGATGAAATAGTCCGTAATGCCAAGCAATGGGATATTGGTATCATAGTTGGTGTGCCAGCTTGGATACAGATAATCACCGAGAAAATCATTGATTATTATAATGTAGAACACATTCATGAGATATGGCCCAATCTTATGGTTTACTGTCATGGTGGGGTATCCTTTGAGCCATACAAAAAAGGTTTTGAGAAGCTGATGGGTAAGCCAATGGTATATATTGATACTTATCTGGCATCAGAAGGATATATCGGCATACAAAGCCGAAATGAGAATGCTCTGCAGTTGGTGCTAAACAGGGGTATATTTTTTGAGTTCGTACCGTTCAATGAAAGAAATTTCACACCCGATGGAGAATTGGTGGATAATCCTGAAACGTTGGCTATCAATGAAGTTACCAAAGGAGAAGACTATGCGATATTGATGAGCACGTGTGCTGGTGCGTGGCGTTACTTGATTGGAGATGTTATTCGTTTTGTAGATGTAAAAAGGCATGAGATAGTGATAGCAGGCAGAACCAAGCACTACTTGAGTTTGTGTGGTGAGCATTTATCTGTAGATAACATGAATAAGGCGGTAAGATTGGTGAGTGAGGAAATGAATATTGATGTAAAAGAGTATACAGTTTGTGGTATTCCCCATGGCTCTCTATTTGCGCACAAGTGGTTTATTGGTGCGGACATGGAGGTAGATAAAGCCCGCTTTAGAGAGCTGCTAGATGCGAAGCTATGCGAAGTGAATGATGATTATAAGGTAGAGCGTAGTGCAGCTTTGAAAGATGTAGTAGTGGAAGTAATACCTTCCAAAGTATTCTATGATTGGTTAGAAGCAAACGTGAAAGTCGGAGCGCAAACCAAATTTCCAAGAGTAATGAAAAGAGACAGGGTTGCTGACTGGGAAACTTTTGTTGAAAGCAAACTATCAGAGAGTAATTGATATTCCAAAAAACACTATTTTTGCTGCCTACTTGGGGGATTAGCTCAGCTGGCTAGAGCGCTTGCATGCCCCGAAAGCATTCGGGGAAGAGGTCGCCAAATCTATTATTTTGTAATAACATGGATGGTATGACTATATCTAATCCTTGCTCAATTAAAAATACGGGTTGTTTCACTGGATGGCAAAAAACACTATTTTTGCTGACTACATGGGGGATTAGCTCAGCTGGCTAGAGCGCTTGCATGCCCCGAAAACATTCGGGGAAGAGGTCGCCAAATCTATTATTTTGTAATAACATGGATGGTATGTCTATAACTAATCCTTGCTCAATTAAAAATACGGGTTGTTTCACTGGATGGCAAAAAACACTATTTTTGCTGCCTATCTTGGGGGATTAGCTCAGCTGGCTAGAGCGCTTGCATGGCATGCAAGAGGTCGCCGGTTCGACTCCGGCATTCTCCACCAAGTTTGAAAAAGCTTTCAGGAAACTGGGAGCTTTTTTAGTTTAGCCAACATGTTTCATGTGTACATCATATTTTCAAAGGAGCTTAACCGCTATTATGTGGGATACACCAGCGATATTGATAAACGTATGGAGGAACACAATACTGGGCAATCCTCCTACACGTCTAAAGCAAGTGATTGGGAACTGAAATACTCGCAATCATACCCAACAAGGGAGCAAGCACATGCTAGAGAATTGGAAATAAAGCGAAAGAAAAGCAGAAAGTATATTGAGTGGTTGATTTCCGGTCAAAGTACATAGGGCGCTTGCATGCCCCGAAAACATTCGGGGAAGAGGTCGCCGTCCCGATGGCTATCGGGATACGGCATTCTCCACCAAGTTTGAAAAAGCTCCCAAAAAACTGGGAGCTTTTTTTGTGCCCAAAAAATGAACGGTGTTATACGCCGACCAAGATTTTCCGTGAGTCCCTCGAGGGTGTCGACGAAAGCGTTTTTCGCCCTTTTTAAGCGATTTTAACACTGTTAATTTACGTGAATATACTGTTTAAATAAGCAGTGCGATGCTATATGATTTCTATTTTAATTAACTGATCTTCAGTCATTTAAAAATGAGAAGAATGATGTCGATTAACTGTAAAAATGTGCCAGAGTTTTATCAATTGAAGTAACCACAAAATCAAGCTCTTCTTTACTCACCACCAATGGTGGCACTACCCAAATACCAAACTTATCTGAAGGCACATAAATGTTCTTCTCTTTGAATAGGTATTCTGCTATTTGGCTTACTATAGTCTTGTGGTCATACTTCTGGGTGAACTTGCGCAATGGCTTTTTACTCTCTTTATCCTGAACCAACTCGATAGTCCAGAAAAGTCCAAGTCCACGCACATCACCAATGGCTGGATATTTAGAAGCCAAAGCCATCAATTGTTCACCAAGGTATTCGCCCAACTCAGCAGACCTCTCTATTAACTTCTCTTCTTCCAGCACCTTAATACTTTCTAAGGCGGCTGCGCACCCTAAAGCATGGCCCGAAAAGCTTTGTCCATGTCCAAAAATGTTATCGTCAAAGCTTCGGGAAACCTTCTCTGAAAATATCACCGCCGAGAGTGGACAATACATACCCAAGGCCTTACCCATCACAATAATATCTGGTTCAATGTCGTAGTGCTCAAAGGCAAACATTTTGCCCGTGCGGCCCATGCCCGTCATGGTCTCATCCATGATAAGTAGAATGTTGTGCCTATTGCATATCTCCCTGATTTTCTTCAGATAACCTTTCGGCGGTGGGATAATTCCGTTGGAGCCGACCACGCTTTCCAATATCAAGGCAGCAACTTTGCCTGAGCCACCTTCATATTCAATGATTTTTTCGGTGTATGAGGTTACAGCTTCGGCGGCATCAATACCTGAGCTTTCCGTTAATGGGCGATAGCTATCTGCATCAGGGGCAAAAACTACTCCCGGCAGGCTAAAAGGTTCTACAAACCAACGTCTTGGGTCACCACTCACAGAGCTGGCACCGCTAGTGGTGCCATGCCACGAACGGTATCTCGAAATAATCTTATAAGGGTATGGATATTGCCCTGGCGCATCAAAGCCTTGTGGGCCTCTTTCCATTAATTCATTGTATTTGTACAAGCGAGCACCCTTGATGGCAGCTTCCACGGCGGCTGCGCCGCTTTGCCCCAGCCATATCTTTTTGTTGGCCCCCCCAGGTGTTATCTCGGCTAACTTCTTTACCAATTGAGCGGTAGGTTGAGTGG
>JANQJC010000058.1 GCA_028281825.1 Flavobacteriales bacterium | reverse complement strand
CACCTAATAATCAGACAGTTATGAAATTAGCTGTCTTTTTTGAAGACTTCAATGCACGTTTTATGAAGGTCAATTCGTGATTTCGTCCAAATACTCTTTTCATTGGTTTACAGGTTCGGTATGAGAAGTAGGAATACGATTGTCACAAGGAAATAAATCAGCCAAAAGTTGGGTTTAAAATGAAAGTACGATGCTGCATAAAACCATACGCCCAAAAACAGTATCCAAACCCAGGATGAGTCCAGACGATAATAGGTCAACAGCGCCAGAACAACCCAAAAAACCAGGCTAACTAAAATGAAATCAGTCTGCTGTTTATGTTTCATTATTTAGTCCTATGCTCTGAGTATTTGGATAATCTATTTCACACGTGTCCATGTCTCGTTATTAGAATAGCCGTTGTAGGAATAATGGGCATTTAAAGTGTTGGCATCGACTAGGGTAAGGGCAACCTGGGTGGCATAAGTCTTACCTTGGTATTTCATAACATAGCTTGCCCTGCCTTTACCAGTACTCCACAGAATATCCTCCAATACCAAACTAGCGTAGTTTTGGCCGTTGCCTTTTTCATCTTCTACATATTGAGTATAACCCTTTAGCCTGCCATCAACGGATTTGATTTCATAAGTGGCAAACCCCTTTTCACCATATACATCATAGGCGGTTTCCCATTCTCCGATCAATGAATGATTTGAAAACGCATTTACACGATGTAAGCCAGGGTTACCCAAACTAAAACCTCTATCGTCTTTGCTCTTCATTGTTATCGACAATGAGTAGTTTGATTGTGCATTAGCGCTGTTAGCAACCAGGACTGACAATGCCAGAATCACCACCAACCTTACTTGTTCCATCGTATTCATATTGATGTTTTCAGTGAAAGTAGTCGCAGTGAATAGCAATACTGATGCTCCCTATAAATCGATACTCAATTAAAGTGTCTTGATTTATAGGCACGCATCTTAACCAATTGATAAACAGCATATTGTGTAATATCAAATGATGCAGGAGGTGTTTTGAGAAAGAAGGTTCTAAGTGTTGTTCTTATGTGTTCGTTTGAAGGCTGTGGGTGTTTGCGAAGTAGATTTCTTAAATGCGGTATAAAATGCGGCTTTGCTATTAAAACCCACGTCTAGAGATATGGCATAAATGGTATCAGGCTTGGGTTCTAACAGCTTCTTTTTGGCGGCTTCAATCCTAAATTTATTGATGAAATCCGGAAAGTTTTTGCCTGAACTTTGGTTGATGGCCTGTGAAATATGGTGTATGGATTTACCCAGTTTTTCGGCTATGGCATTTAGTTTTAGGTCATACTCCAGGTATAGCTCTTCTTGCGAAACCAAATCGTGAATTTCCTGTAGCAACACAGATGAATCCTTTAATGAAGACTTGGCGTATTTCTGCTTGGTTTCTTGTGGTAAATCATCAAAATCACCGCTAAAAGCAAACACCGGGAAGTGCATAATGGAATAGGCGAACACAAAGAAAAAAATGCTGATCATCAGTGTTTCAATCTTCACATAAGCGGGGTAGTTCTCCACAGTGTAGCTTACCACAGAATCCTTGGCCAGCAATCCCATTTGCAGCACCACAAAGGCTACAAAAACGAACTTTACCCACTTTAAACTAAAATTCTGCTTGTCATTTAAATTGAGCACCAATGGGGCTTTCTTCAGTCTGAAATAAGCCGCAAAGGTCAAAGCAATGTTGATGACACTCGTAATGAGATATTCTAACTCAAACCAATCATTGTATGCTGTTTCCTCACCTCCAGAGCTTAAATACAGGTTTAAATTGTCGTAGTCGAAAAGAGGATAAAAAAACAGCCATCTCAAAAGCGTATATCCTACAACTACCCAAAGCCACTTTTTCACATTCAGGTCTGTTCGGGTAAACAGGACGACAAAGTAATAGAGCAGAAAGCCATTAAGGTGAATAAACAGGTATGAGGAGCCATAAAAACCGCTTGTACCATCTGTACTAATCGTGAGGTAGTGATCAAAGGCGGTAAAGGTTTGTAAAAAAATAAGGCTTGCCAGCACATACCTTATCCGCTTGTCTTTGCCCAAACCTGACTTTCTGAAAAGCACAAACACAAAAAGTATCGTACCTATCAAAGTCGCTAAAAGTGGGGTAAGACTTAACAGCTTCATCGGTGCAATAATAGTGCTTTATGAAGCAGCTCTATTGATATCAACCAGAAAACCGAAGAATTGCTCCAATACCTTCTGCTAAAAAGTTCGAAATCCCTCCCCTTGGGCCCACAAATTGCAAAACCCAGTTAGGAGGCTGTCCTGAACTTTTTGATAAAGACCAGTCTATCGTCTTTTACAGGATATAAAATTCACTTAACATCGGACAGTTGCTTCTTTAACCGGCTTCTTAATGATTATCTTCCGTGGCCCATTTTTCCAGGCTATTTATTCACTTTGATCAGGTAATTACCAGCCGTGCCTTCTGCCCCATTGGCTTCCCCTCCAGCGCCACTAAATTGAAATGAGAACTCAAATTCAGTTTCAGTGAGATTGACAATCGTAATGACCTTTCCATCGTCCAGCCTAAGCATTTGTGCGTCAGTATCAACCCATTCCCAGGTACCAGTGGCATTGAACAGTTCTCCGGCATTGGTGGTATTGAACCCTCCATCTGTAAAGGAGAG
>JANQJC010000048.1 GCA_028281825.1 Flavobacteriales bacterium | reverse complement strand
GGTGTTCCGCTTTTTGTAGGGTTCAATGACTTTTAGATACTCGTCTTCATAGTGTGATAGCCCGGTGGCATAGTTTCGGGTATGGGCTGCAATCACTATAGTGAGGAAGTCATCAAACGTCCTATCATAGCCCCACCCGGTATATGCTGCCCTACTGAATTTCTCTTTGAAAACCTTGAGGGTATATGGGTCTTCCTGTTTTTTCTTTTGTTGCATACTCTTTGGTTTTAAATGTTCGTTTCAAAGAGTATGAGACACAGCGTTTGAGAAAAAAAGAAGGACAAAATATGCCGCCACGTCAAATTTTTATCGTCACCCCGCTAAACGGCCTTGACGGTGTGCCGTCAATCATAAGTGTCAGGTAGATATCATAGTTGGCAAGGTTTACAAAGTCTTCAACATTAAAGGTCGGATACATCTTTTGCGCCATAACTTGGGCATCAATGGTGTCAAGGCGAAACGATATATGGGTACCAACATTTCCTAATACCGCATGGCGTATATCACTATCCAATTGGTGCATATATTGATGTGCCAGTATCATACCTACTTTGTACTTTCTCAGTTCTGAGAGCATATTCACCAATGATAGTGTAGAGAAGTTTTGAAATTCGTCGAGGTAGGCAAAGAATGGCACACGCTTGTGTTCTGGCACATCCACACGGGAAAAGGCAGCTGAGGCAAGCGAGGTCAAAAGAAGCGAGCCGAGTATTTGCGCTGCATCTTCACCGATAGCACCTTTGGAAAGGTTGACTAACAGTATTTTTCTTTCATCCATTACCTTTCGTAATGAAAGCATTTGAGTATTTTCAATGATTACACGTCTAATGCAGGGATATGCTAACAGCCCCCCAATCTTATTAAGTACAGGAAGTGCATCATAGTACATATACTTGGGAAATTCCTTGTACCAAAATGCTTTCACCTCTTTATCTACCACATGCTTCAATGCTTCCTTGCGAAACTCCTTGTCATAGAGCATTTTGGGAATGTCTCCCATGTTGGCGTGTGGTTGGTCTAGGAGAGCCAAGAGTGTAAAACGCAGTAGATGCTCGAGCTTTACTCCCCAGGCATTGGTGTGGAGCTTTTTGAAGACTTCAATGATGCTGGAAGCGACAAGAGAACGTTTTTCGTAGGCTACCTTTTTAAGTGGATTGTAGCTCCAGGGTTGATGAGGGTCGGTGATGTCCATGTATATTACATCACTTTTTCGGTGTTCTGGTATTTGGTTATGTATTCGTTCAACCAAATCACCGTGAGGGTCAAGCAAACAAAGGCCCCTACCTTGTTCAATATCCTGTTTCATCATCGTCTCAAGTAAGGTGGTTTTACCTGTTCCGGTTTTACCGATGATGTAGGTGTGCAAAAGACGGTCGGCTTGTTTTATGCCAAAGAGCGTGTTCCAGGTGCGGAAGCGAAGTCGAGCGAAATACAAGATGTCCTTGTTGGGTAATTGCATGCAGATATTATCTGCACATTGAAATACAAAAAAAGGAGTACAGAATATGACAATCTGAAATCAAGAGAGTTCATACAGATAAGGAATGTTTGATTGGTTTTCAGTTTCACTGAGAAGCTGAACCTTTTATATGGTAAATACTAACAATCGTCGGTTAACAAACACTAATCAGCGAGTAGGGAATGATTGTAACACCTCGTTGATAATCTTTTTTGGCGAAGTATTATTGGGTTTTGAACTCTTTTGAGTATTTAGTCAGAATGGCATTAAGGCCATCAACGGTTAATGGTTTATCTTCAAATGCACTTATTAAGGGCTCATCCTCTACCTTTTGGTGGTCATCCGGATTAAGCGAAGTACTCAACATAATTATTATTACTGTTTTTTTCTTTAGGGTTTCTCTTAGTTTCTTGAATTCCTCGATAAACTGCCACCCATTCATTGGGTGCATGTTTATATCCAGGAAGATAAGGTCGGGAGTAGGGTACTTGTCCTTATCTTCAGATTGGAGTATTTCCAGAGCCTGAATACCCGATTTGGCCACTAATACATTCTCGGCTGCGCCGGCTTTCCGTATGGCTCTTTGATGCAAGCGATTATCAGCCCGATTGTCGTCAACCAATAAGATAGATTTTAGTTTCATTTGTAATGGATTGGAATTGTGAAATGAAAAGCACTGCCTACGCCTAACTGGGAAGTTACCCAAATTTTTCCGAAATGCTGCTCAACAATTTTATTGCAATGGGCTAGTCCTATGCCTGTACCTTGATATTCGTCCGCAGTATGTAACCTATGGAAGATGGCGAATATTTTATCTTGGTATTGAGGGTCTATACCAATCCCGTTATCCTGTAACGTAAATTTCCAATAACCACCTTCTTTCTTGGCAAATATCTTAATGATTAAAGGTTCAGATTTCTTTCTAAACTTAATAGCATTGCTTATTAGATTTTGAAATAGTAAACGTAGGTCCGTTGGATTTCCTTTTATTACGGGTAACTTTTGAATGTCGAAAGAAGGAGTGCTCTGTTCAATTATGGAAACAAGGTCTTGCCTGACATCTGCCACTAGTTGGTTACAATCAATATCAACCAGTTCTTTTGTGCTACCAATTCTCGTATAATCCAACAAGCCTTTAATAAGTGCTTGCATACGGCCGGTTGCCTCAGAAATAAATTCCAGGTTTTCTTGTCCCTCCCCATCAAGCTTGTCTCCGTAGTCTTCTATAAGAACTTCTGCAAAACTCGTAATGGTTCGCAGTGGCTCCTGCAAATCGTGAGAGGCTATATATGCAAACTGTTGAAGCTCCTTGTTTTTGGCTGCCAATACCAGGTTATTATTTTCTAACTGAAGCTCTGCCTCTTTGCGGTAGGTAATATCTTGGTAAACACCAGAAATATTAACGGTTTTGTTTTTCACCCTTTTCGGATAGCCAATGGTTCTTATCCAACGCGTGTTTCCAAGCGCGGTTACAATTTGTAATTCCAGGTCCCAGCCAGTTCCTAGTGCAATTGCATCATCAATTGCCTTAACAATAACGGGTTTAGCCTCATCCGTATAAAATGTCAAGCTTTCTTCTAAACTTGGCTGGCGCTCTTGAGGCAGTTCATGAATATGAAACACTTCCGTGGTCCATGAAATGCTTTTGGTTTTTGTATCAAATTCCCAGCCTCCCAGGTTTGCCAATTGTTGCGCTCGTGATAATAGTTCTTCTTGTACTTTCAGCTTTTTGTTCTTTTTGCTTAGCTCTGTGTTTTTGGTTGCCAGTTCTTTGAGCAACTCGTCTTCGGATTTCTTGAGCAACTCCAATCTCAGTTTTGAAACCAATGGCGCGTCAATAACTATTGAATGAACCGGTATTTTTTTTTGAAAAGAAACTTCTTTGTTTCTCTCCTTTTCATCATTGGTGCTAATGCTATCAAAAAAACTTCGGGCCGCCTCATTTTTAAAAATGGGAAGTTTTTTAGTGCTGCTGAAGGTGAACGCTATTCCAGCATTACCTTCTCTTTTCAAGCTTACGGTAATATCAAAAGAAGGTACCGTGGTCAATATTTGTGAAGATGCTTCCGAAATCAGGAGCGCCATTCTTGTTGCTTCCGTTTCAGTAAAAGACAACATATTGGCAATAGCCTTTATTTTTTTTCTAAGCTTTACAATGCTTAGTTCATCATTGATAATTAGCTTTCCTATTTTCTCCACTTGAAACTTTTTATCACTATACAACCGCTGTCATCAATGCTTTTGCCAAACTGTTCAATTAGGTTTGTTGCTATATCATGCGAACTGGCCTTAGCTATTGAAAACTTGGAATCAAATTCAAAAAACTCTTTTATCCCATCAGTATATATAACCAAAACATCAGACTGCCGCATTTCAAAAACCCGCTCTTGCAATAAAGGAATAGTGTAACCAATAATGCCTTCCTGGCTGATAAACCTTTTTGTTCTATCACCCAAAACCACCATCCTTATATTACCAACGCTTACGTTTTTAAGTGTGCCGGTCTTGAGGTCAATTGTGCAAAAGCTTCCGACAAAACCTCTTGAGCCCCTAAACTGTTGGTGTAAAAGATTGACCAATTCCAGCAAACCTGCTTTAGAATGCAGTAAGATGAATTCTTCCACTTTTCTAGCCAATTCAGCTGCACTTTTACCATGTCCTGCCACATCAATCAATGCAGCAAGCAGCCGCCCATCGTCAATTGCAACCAAGCCGCCGTCACCAGACATTGGTTCACCTTTAAATGTCCTTAGCTTAACACAATAATCTATTTCACCAGTGCCTAAAGCCATTTCCTTGTAGTTATCCAAGTACCCTTGCCAACTTCGCTCTCTATTTCAAATTCGTCCATTAATCGCTTTGTGCCTGGCAGCCCAATTCCCAGGCTGTTTTTTGTACTGTAGTGATCTTGAAGGGCTAATTCAATATCTGGTATACCAGGACCATTATCATTAGCCTTTATTTCTACAGCTTGTTTATTTCCTCTATTAATTTTGCCAATAACTATCTCTCCTTTCTCGGCATGAACGAGTATATTCCTAGCCAATTCTGATGTGGCAGTCGCAATCATAAACCGGTTAGTCCTATTAAATCCAATTTCTTCCGAAAAGCTTAGGGTATAATGCACAACTTTCGTGATATCTGAATTAGTCTCAATACTAAACGTCATGTTGAGGTGTCCCTTAAAGTGTTCAGAACATGAAATCCTTCATCAAGATCCCTTACCACCATAAACTCATTTACAACAATACCAAGGTCTATTATAGAAGCAACAACCTCAGGCCGCATACCCGTGTATAAAGTCTTTGCACCTAGCAACTTCACAGATTTATAAATATCAATCAAGATTCTCACAGCAAAAGAATCGAGAATATCAACCCCAGACACATCAATCAAGACACCTCTAAGCTGCTCCTTATAAACATGTTCAAGAATACTTTTTTGAAGCTGCAATACCATATCGCCATACAACTCCGTTTGTACAGATACAATCAGCACGCCATTAGATTGGGTGTACGATACGCCATCAGGGCCATAAATCATCATCAACTCTATAAATTAACAACAAAAAGCGAGTATGGCTATTCTTCGGTTATTATCCGCATACCCATCTTTTTAAATGCTGCACTCAAGGCATTTTTAAGGGTTGACTGTGTCTCAATATTCCCGAGGTCTATGCCCAAATTTACCAAGGTTTGCGCTATAGAAGGCGAAACTCCGGAAATAATGCAATCTGCCCCCATTAACCTGGTTGCCTTGGTAATTTTTATCAAGTGATTGGCCACAGCACTATCCATCGTATCAACTCCAAGTATGTCCAGAATAACCACTCTTGACTTCGTCTTAATGATTTCGCCCAAAATGCTTTCCATTATTTCTTGCCCCCGTTTAGAATCTACAATTCCGTAAACAGGTAACATTAATACTTCGTCCCATATTAAATGTATAGGATTTCTTTGTTCGTCTATTAGTTTACTTTCTTTTCCCATAGTTATTTTGTAGGTTTTATGACAAAGTTATTTATTATTTCTTATCAAATGGTACAAATCCATACGCATAAGGCAAATATTGATTAAAGATTTTTCCTGCCTGAAAATAAGAAAACTCAACTAATTATGTGTGCGTAACTTATAGTGAAAGTACGGTGAAGGGAACTTTATGCTTCTTATATGGTAAATCTTGTCAATCATCGGTTAAAAAACACACATCGGCGAGAAGAATAAATTTCTAGCGTTTCATTGTTTAGCTTACGGCTTATGGTTTTGCACGTAAAGTGCATAGGTGAATTAAGTGTTTTACCTAAAAAATATTACGATTATTAGCATAGTTGTATGATTTTATGGGTATTTAGTTCAAAAAATGGAACTAAAATTATTTTGTTACGTTGTTTGTTATTTGTATATTGAGTTTTAGAATAGAGAATGGTGATGGAGAGTAATTACTGCCTCATATTGGAAGATAGCCTGACTGATGCAAAGCTTATCCTTCGGGAAATCAAGAAACCTTTTCCTGCTATTGAACATAAGGTTATTAGCAGTAAAGCAGATTTTTTCAGTGAGCTCAATTCTGACAGGAAAATTTCCTTTATCCTTTCTGACTATAATATGCCATCCTTCAGGGGTACGGATGCCTATCGTATACTGAAACAAGAAGGCATAGATATTCCGTTTTTGCTTATAACTGGAAGCGTGAAAGATGAAGTGGCTGTTGAGATGCTGGAATTGGGCCTTGATGATTACATCTTAAAGGATAGGATGAGCAGGCTTGTGCCTGCTATAAAAGCTGCTATAGAAAAACAGCGCTTGCGAATTGAAAGGAAGAAAATACTTGATAACCTTAAAGAAAGTGAACGCAAATATTCAACGCTGGCAGAAATATCCCCGGTGGGTATTTTTCGCAAGGATGCTGAGGGGAAATGTGTCTATGTAAACAAGAAATACTGTGAACTGACTGGTTTGAAAGAGGAAGAAACCTTTGGTTTTGGTTATTTCAAGGCAATTCATCAAAAAGATAAACAGCGCCTAAGGCAAATGTGGTCAAATGCGTTACAAACAAAAAATACATCAAGTCTTGAGCTCAGGTTCGTAAGGCCTGATAAGTCTATTGTATGGGTTTTTGGCCAGGTAACCCCAGAATTGGATGAGCATGGGGCCGTTGTAAGCGCCGTAGGTACTGTTACTGATATTACCGAGAAAAAGAAAATTGAAAGAGAGCGTAGGTTGTTTACCAAAAAATTGGAGCAACAGGTAATGAGCAGGACCCAGGAATTACGCATGACCAATGATAAGTTGACCGCGAAAAACAAGGATGTTACTGATAGTATCAATTATGCCTTAAGGCTTCAAAAAGCTTTATTTCATGACAAGAGTATTCTCCAGGATTTTTTTCAAGATGCTTTTGTATACCTCCGTCCCCGGGATATCGTAAGCGGTGATTTTTACTGGTTTCATAAAAAGAAGGATAAATTTATTATAGTAGCTGCAGATTGCACGGGGCATGGTGTTCCGGGTGCCTTCATGAGTGTTTTGGGCATTGAACTCTTAGATAAGATAATTGTACAAGAGGGAGCATCGTACCCCACACATATACTTGAGCTTTTAGACGATGGACTGCTGAATGTTCTAGGAAAAGCGGATGGAGAATATGTAACTGACGGTATTGATATATCAATTTGTAGTATTGATACCAATTCAAAACGAATAGATTTTGCTGGGGCTGGCAGGCCACTTGTCCTCGTGTCTGATAAAGGGCTGCGCTATGTAAAAGGTACAATGTTTGGCCTTGGCGGGGCATTGGACCCTTCAATAAAAAGATATGAAACAACATCAGTCAATTATTCTCCAGGTGACATGCTTTATCTTTTCTCTGATGGTTATGTAGACCAGTTTGGCGGGGAGAAAGGAAAAAAGATTATGATGAAACGCCTAAAAGAGCATTTAATCAATATTCATTCCCTTCCATGCGAAGAACAGGAGGATTATCTGGGTAATTTTCTGCTTAGCTGGATGGGTGAAGAAAAGCAAGTAGATGACATCCTTATTATGGGAGCTCGTTTAATGTGACTAATCAAAAAATATGAATAGCTGGTTGACTGCAAAACGCTTTGCATTTTTTGCAAACAGAAGCGGGAAATGTAATTAAGCTGGTTAAATACTAGTACTAGCGATTGGGAAAACCTTTTGTATAATGCAGATGATGCTTGACCAAAGCGTATGAACCCTTAAAAACCTTGGGGTTTTCTTCGTCACCCTAAGGCAGCAGATGGTTTAGTAATCCCACGCGAGTATTTGTATGGGGCTTTTCTCTCTGATGAGTATTTCTTTTATTATTTGTGTTCATTACGCAC
>JANQJC010000102.1 GCA_028281825.1 Flavobacteriales bacterium | reverse complement strand
CCACTGGTGAGACTGGTCCAACTGGCGCTGATGGTGCACAAGGACCTACGGGTGAGACTGGTGCTACTGGGGCGGATGGCGCAACAGGAGCCGACGGTGCTACGGGGCCAACTGGTGAAACAGGGCCTACCGGGGCTGATGGTGCTCAAGGAGCTACGGGTGAGACTGGTGCTACTGGTGCGGATGGCGCAACAGGTGCCGACGGTGCTACGGGGCCAACTGGTGAGACAGGGCCTACCGGGGCTGATGGTGCTCAAGGAGCTACGGGTGCAGATGGTGCAACTGGCGCTGATGGTGCTACAGGACCTACGGGTGAGACAGGACCTACTGGTGCGGACGGCTCATTTGCTATTAATGGTGTGAGTGGACAAACTATTTACCATAACGGAAGTGATTGGGACTCAACCAGTACATTATATAATAACGGAACTAATGTGGGTATTGGTACTACAAGCCCAGGAGAAAGACTAGAAGTAAATGGTAATTTACTAGTGGAGAGTTCTGCTGACTCTGTTGTTGCGAGAGTATCTGGTGACAGACCAAGCTTGAGATTAACATCTTCTAACCCTACTGATGGTTACAGTTTTGAATACGACGGTGACGGTGGGCTCGATATAATTGATCTCGGCACCCAAGAATCTCGCGTTACGGTAAATGGTCAGGGTAATGTTGGTATTGGAACAACTGGCCCAGACGAAAAGCTTTATGTTAATGGTAACATAAGAATGACGGATGGCAACCAAGCCAATGGCTATGTGCCTGTATCTGATGCTAACGGTGTGATGACATGGACTGACCCAAGCACTATCACCACAATGGACGACGGTGATTGGACCATAAGTGGAAGTGACCAATACTCCACTGTAAGTGGTAATGTGGGTATAGGCTCAACAAGCCCTACAACCAAACTAGATGTTAATGGCCAAATAAAAATGGTGGATGGAAACCAAGCCAATGGTTATGTTGCCGTTTCTGACGTCAATGGTGCTATGACATGGACTGACCCAACTACGATTACAACTGCTAATGATGGTGATTGGACCATAAGTGGAAATGACCAATACTCTGCCGTGAGTGGAAATGTAGGTTTGGGTACTAACAGTCCTTCAACTAAGCTGGATGTTAGTGGTCAAATAAAAATGGTGGATGGTAACCAGACTGCTGGATATGTTCCTGTATCTGACGCTAACGGTGCCATGACATGGACTGACCCAAGTACAATAGCAAGGGATACGATATGGAGAGAAAATGGAAGCAGTGTGTACTATAGTGATGGTAATGTAGGTATTGGAACTAATGCTCCCGTTTCTCAGTTCCATGTACTCAATAGTGATACTGGTTCTGCTACTGGTATTACGTTGACCCAGGATGGATTTAGCTCGCATATATACCATGCTGAAGATGGTGACTTGATAATACGTACAGAAAACAAAACAAACACTTTGGTTTTGGATACAGCAGGATATGTTGGTATTAACACTGATGCCCCTGATACTAATGTACATATAGTGGGTACAGTGAAAATTGAAGATGGTAGTGAAAAGAATGGTTATGTATTGGCATCAGATGCTGATGGTGTTGCCACTTGGACTGACCCTTATGAATTGATAGTAAGTGATACCACCGCTACTAAAATACCTTTCTTACATAAGGGAGTAATATTGTATGCCAGGAATGCGGATGCCGATAGTACTATTACCTGGACTGATGCGCAAACCAGGTGTGCCAGCAAGCATGGAAGTGCCTGGCGCTTGCCGACTAAGTCAGAGTTGAACTCAATGTATAAGCAATCTTACCTATTTAGAGACTTAAAAGAAGACGGAGATGATTGGTTATACTGGAGCAGTACTGAATATGATGGAAGTAATGGGTATGCGCAGCGATTTGATTACGGTGCCCAGGATATCAATCCAAAAACTGATAGTGCAAAGCACCGAATACGATGTATCCGGGATAATTAGCGCTGTCTAAAGAGCTTTTGAAAAGCCTGCGAAATATTTCGCAGGCTTTTTTTGTGGTATATAATATATGTCCTATTTTGTCATTCCCATTTGTCAGTAATAAATAAAATTGGAGATACGCTTCAAAAACATTTAATTTGAATTACTAACCCCAAAAATTAATCACTATGGTATTTAATCCTCTTATTTTAGCTGCCTCTGCTTTGATACCTTTAGTAGTTGGCTTTGTATGGTATAACCCAAAGGTACTTGGTAATGCCTGGATGGAAGCCAGTGACATGACAGAAGAAAAAATGAAAGGTGCTAACATGGCTGTGATATTTGGCCTGACCTTTGTTTTTAGCTTTTTACTGGCATTTGCACTTAATGGAATGGTGAACCATGTGAATGGATTTGCATCTATGATGTTGGAGAATGCCGACCCTAACGCTGCCGATTTTTTTAAGGAAGGAGTAGAAAAGTATGGCAACAGTTACCGAACTTTCAAGCATGGAGTATTACATGGAGTACTTGGTGGCATTGCCCTCGCATTACCTATTTTAGGAGTGAATGCCCTTTTTGAGAGAAAAGGCTTCAAGTATATAGCCATTAACGTTGGTTTCTGGGTTGTTTGTATGGCTTTGATGGGTGGCATTATTTGCCAGTTCTCATAGTACTTTAAATAAGTTGTATGTAAAAGGGCTTCGAATTTGAAGCCCTTTTTTGTTATTCATTTTTTGAGAATATTTTCCGAAATTTGGTTTGGCATGATAGGTGAAGACATCAACATCAAGCAGAAACTGGAAGAAGAAAAAACCAGAAACACAAAAGGGCAAGGGGCTTTTCTTGATGCAGTAGGTTCATTACTGGGCGATGAGTACAAGGTGGAAATGAAAATCAACAAGGATTTGCAAACTGAATCCTGCAATATCCAAAACATTCAACTCGATAAGCTAGATAAAGAGAGTATCTATACCCTGGAATAGATTAAAAGCATTTGTGTCAAGTATCGACTCCGTTTTTTAGATACAACCTACTTTAAGGGGGAGTTTCCTTATGAAGCTATTAGCGAAATCAAGGCTCTGCAAAAGAACCACGGACTCGAATTAAACTCATTCAAAATATTGGCTCCTTCTACCTTATTTAAGCTGGAAGATGTAAATGATAAAGACCCCTTGTTGTTTCTTAACCTGGGCAATGGACTTTATTACTTTATCCATAAGTGGGGCAGCGACATGGCATGGCACAGAAGGATACTCTCCTGGCCTATAGCCGAACCAATGCATGCAGTAGCTTGTATTGCCAGCGCACTAGCCTTATTGGTGTTTTTGTTGCCTGAAAGCTGGTTTCTTAACCCATCTAATGTGCCATATACAAACCCATACAGGATTTTCCTTTTCTTCTACTTGTTTATTGCTACCTGCGGTTTAACTGTTTTCTTCGGATTGGCATTTCATAAAAACTTTAGTGAGAGCGAGTGGAATAGCCAGTATTTTAATTAATAGAATCTTGAATAACTAAAGGATAGTATTATTTTAGCAGTTATAAGTAACAGAATTTCCAAGTAAACATTCTTTTATGCCTCAATTTTTATCTACCAAATCTTGGTTAAGGGGACTTTTGTTTTTTGTTTTTGCTTTAAATGCATGCATTGCATTAGCGCAAGATGGCATCATAAAAGGCCAAGTAACCGAAAATATTGATAAAGAAACCATGATAGGTGCCAGTGTGATGCTTGAAGACGGCAAGGGCACAGTAACTGATATTGATGGTAATTATCAATTAAGTGTGAGTCCGGGAACCCATACCCTTACCTTTAAATATGTTGGGTATGAAGAGCTTAAAAAAACCGTAGCTGTGAAAGCAGGCGAGACAGTTACCTTGAATGTTACGATAAAAGAAGCTTCAACCCAACTTGACTTTGTAGTTGTATCTGCTAGCCAATATGAAAAGAACATTGCGGAAGAAACAGTATCAATGGACATACTTGATTCTAGGCTGATTGAAAACAATAACGCTACGGAATTGGGCGAAGCTGTTGACAAAAGTGTGGGAGTGCAGGTACAGGAAGGTCAGATTTCAATTCGTGGTGGGAGTTCATATTCTTATGGTGTTGGAAGCCGGACTGCCGTGATGGTGGATAATGTAAGCTTTACCAGTGCTGACCTTGGTGAGGCTCAATTAAAGCAGGTTCCAATAGAAAATATAGAGCAAATTGAAGTAATAAAAGGCGCTTCATCGGTTGTGTATGGTTCATCTGCATTGAATGGTGTAGTGAATGTTATCACCAGCTGGCCGAAGTCAGAAACACCTCAACAGGAACTGACTGTTTTTCAAGGGGTGTACAACAACCCTAAAAGGAAAGAGTTAAGGTGGTGGAGCAAGGGAAGCACACCTGGTTTTTCTGGCATTTCTTATTCCGTAGGTCAAAAAAAAGGCAACCTTGATGTTGTTGGAGGGGCTAACGTAAACTATGTAAACAATTATTTAGAGTTAGCAGATGAGTTTAGGGTAAGGGCAAGCTTCAAAACGCGCTACCGCTCTAAGAAGGTACAAGGATTGAACTTTGGTATTAATGGTTCAGTGAACAGGGAAAACAGTGAGCGTTTTTTCATAGCGTCTGACCTTGACTCTGGAGCATACCTTAATGGCTCGCCTTCATCAGACCAGTATTGGAAAGCCAACCTTGATCCACATTTAACCTACATTAATGGCAAAGGTAGTACCCACAGGTTTAGGTCAAGGTGGTTAAATGTATTTAGGATTGGCAGCGAAACAACTCCCAATGCCAACTCCAATGCTCTTTATGCCGAGTATCAGTATCAAAAGAACTGGAACGACCGGTTTGTATTAACAGCAGGGTTACCCTGGAGTTTTGGTTTCTCGACAAGTAACCTATATGAGGGAACAAGAATTAATTACTCAGGCGCCGGATATACCCAGGCTGAATTCAAAACGCGAAAATTATCCGTTGTGGGTGGCGTGCGCTATGAGATAAATGCGGTGGATTCACTCACCGAAACAACCATACCTGTATTTAGAACAGGTATTAACTACCAACCTGCACCTTTTACCTTTATAAGAACATCATGGGGGCAGGCTTATAGGTTGCCAAGCATTGGCGAACGATTTATTGATGCTGAGTTTTCCCTGGCAAGGATAGTACCCAACCCCAACCTGCAGCCTGAAAAGGGCTGGGGCTATGAGTTTGGTATCAAGCAGGGTTTGAAGATAAGCAAGTGGATGGGCTATCTTGACTTCTCAATGTTCTGGAGCGAGTACACCAATTTTGTGGAATATAATGCTGATGTTTTCGCACCTGATGATTGGGAAGGCAGTGTGCCATTTGACTCTCTATTCGCATGGCTGGGCCTGCAGGCTAATAATGTAGGATTGGCCCGTGTAGCGGGGTTTGAAGGCTCCATAATCGGTAAGGGAGATATTGGCCCCGTTCAATTCAGGACTTTGGCGGGATATACTTATACCTTCCCAGTGAATCTGGAAGCTGATTCTTCACTAAGAGATGTAGGTAATTACATTAAAAGGGCAGCTGAATACATCAACAAGAGAGTGCCTGATAGCCTTTCTAGCTATTTGCTTAACTATAGGGTTCGCCACTTGGTGAAAGGAGATATTGAGTTGAAATACAAACGGTTTATGATTGGGTATACCATCTACTATGGTAGTTTCCCTGAAAGAATCGATCCACTGTTCACTTTCGCTATAAGGAATTTGGACAAGTTTATCGAGGAGCACCAAGAGGGTGACATAGTAATGGGATTGCGCGCTGGTGTTGACATTTCGGATAAGTTCAGGCTTTCATTTCTTGTTAAGAACCTGACTAACCATGAGTATTCATCAAGGCCGGGAAGGATAGACCCACCCAGAAGCTACACCTTGCAGTTGAAATTCAACCTCTGATGGGAAGAAACAATTCCTTAACATAAGTTTTTCATTGGGCTTTCTATATTTGTGGCAAACCCGCTATTATGAAAAACCTATACAAAGCCTTGGTCCTGTTTCCGTTAGCTTTAGCGTGCAACAGCCCAAAGCAAGAAACAGAACCAACCCCACAAGCTGATGATTTTGACATCTTCAAACCTGTTGAGCAGAATTTCAATACTGAGACGATAATCTTGCCTGAAGGATATCAATATGATATCCTTTTTAGAGAGAAACTAGATTCAGTAACTAAACCTGATGGTAGTAAATACCCTTCAAAAGGCAAGCAAGACTTTACGGCTTACATTCCCATCGATGGTTCATCTGAACATGGGTATTTGTATGTAAATCACGAAAGCCATAACCTGGATGATAACCTGGGCGATGGTGGTGGGGGCACCGTTTTCAAAGTGAAGAAAGAAGGGAATAAATGGACCGTTGCTGGTGATTTCAAACATATTGATTTTGCTCCGGTGGGTGGAACCATCCGTAATTGCGGTGGAACCAAAACACCACATGGCACTATACTCACTGCTGAAGAAGATGAGCCTTCAAGCAATCTCTCTTTATCAGAAAGCTATCGCGACACTTCTGACTTTGCAGGGTTAAAGCGCCACCAGAATTTTGGGTGGATGGTTGAGGTAGACCCAGCCACTGCCAAGGTGGTGGGCAAGCATTACTCACTAGGCAGATACCAGCATGAAGATGCTTTTTGCACCCCTGATGGCAAAACCCTTTACATGACAGACGATGCTTGTCCTGCAGTGCTTTTCAAGTTTGAAGCTGAAACCCCTAATGATTACTCAAAAGGACAGTTGTATGCCTTTAAGGAGACAACTCCAGAGCAACTAGGAGCTTGGATAAAGCTGCCAATGGAAAAAGACAGTTTGGTGCGCGCGCGTGAAATGGCGATGAAAAGAGGTGCCACCATATTTGTGAGGCATGAATGGATTGAAATGGTGGGTGGCAAATTATACATCACGGAGACTGGTAAGGATGAGTATAACTGGGATGAACCTATTGCCATGGGTGCCGTACCTGCAAGTTATTTTGAGAGCCACCGTAAGAAGGGAAATGTATTTAATGACCCCTACGGCCGTGTGATTGAAATAGACCCTGATACTTATAAAGTGAGACCATATGTTGAAGGTGGACCTTCAGAAGATGGTAAAACGCATTTTTCAAGCCCTGATGGACTTTCTCAAGTTACTATTGATGGAACAACTTACTTGGTTATCAGCGAGGACCTTACTGACAGAACACTGGGAAGGGTGAGTGCCGAGGCAGAAGCTAAAGGAGAGAAGTATAATGAGGTTTACTGGATTGAGGCAGGACTTGAAAATGCTTCTGTTGAAGATTTGAAAAGGTTTGGTGTTGGGCCTGAAGGTTGTGAAACCACTGGCAGTGAATTCACTCCTGATGGTAAAACCATGTTCTTGAGCATACAAAGCCCAACCAGGGATAATGCTGAGCCATTCAGGCGCTCTACTGTAATTGCTATCACTGGTTTTTAATCTCCACTTTGCTATCTTTGGGTTATGCTTGAAGGTACTAAAAGACTTAGGTTTGACAGGTTGTCCGATGCTTACAAGGCAGACTTGATTGAGTTTTTCTCCCATCCTGAGGCCACGAAGTTTTTTAATCCTATAGAAAACCCTGAAGAATTTACGGATGCCTGGATTGAGAAGAGTCAATGGCGGCATGATAATCATGGTTATAGTTTCTCTGCGTTGATAGATAAAGAGACCAACGAGTTTGTTGGGCAATGCGGTATACTGATACAAACCCTTGATGGTGAAGACAATACCCACTACGAAGTAGGCTACCACCTGATGCCACGACACTGGAAAAAAGGATACGCTACAGAAGCCGCACAGTTTTTCAGAAACCATGTTTTTAAGGAGGGATTAGCTGACGAAGTTATTTCTATCATTCATGTGGATAATGAACCTTCAAAACGAGTGGCCAGACGAAATGGAATGAAGGTTGCGAGAAAAGCCACGTTCAGGGGATGGCCAGTTGAAATATTTTCCATCACTAAAGAGGAATGGGAAAAGCTGCCATAAGGCTTTTTTGCCACCGCTAAAAGCGTAGCTTTGCCGCCAGAAATACATCCCTTTTGAATCGCGGAATAATTTACATGCTCATCAGCACTTTTGCTTTTTCCATCATGAATTTGGTGGTGAAGCTGTTGCCGCATATCCCCGCTAACGAGCTGATACTTTTTCGCTCTCTCATTTCACTAGGGCTTAGCTATTACACCATTCGTAAGCTGAAGCTTAACCCATTTGGAAATAATAAAAAGAGCCTTTTTTTACGCGGCTTGTTTGGAACAATAGCCCTGACCTGTTACTTTTTCACCATTCAAAACATTCCTCTGGCTAGTGCGGTCACCTTGCAGCACCTCTCCCCTATTTTTACTGCTATTCTGGCTTTTTTGATACTTGGAGAAAGGCTGGCACCCATCCAGGTGCTCTTTTTCTTACTGGCTTTTGTTGGCGTTGCCATTGTAAAAGGCTTTGATGACCGTATAGACCTGCTTTATTTTATTCTAGGGATAGCTTCCTCTGTATTTGCTGGCTTAGCCTATACTTATGTGAGAAAACTGGCCAAAACAGACCATCCCATTGTGGTGGTGTTTTTCTTCCCGCTAGTGGCTATACCAGCCATGTTAATTTTTAGTGCTTTTAATTGGGTAACCCCTGCGGGTATGGATTGGTTTTACATAGTATTGATGGGCATTTGCACTCAGGTTGGGCAGCTATATATGACCAAGGCACTGCATACTGAAACGGCCAATAAAGTCATCATTTTAAAGTACCTGAATATCATCTACGCTTTGATATTCGGTTTCTTTATTTTGGGAGAGACCCATGGATTCTATTCACTGATGGGCATTGCACTGGTACTTTCAGGCATAGTTTTAAACGTCGCTTATAAGCGCAAAGCCTGATTAGTCCTGCAAAACACTTCCACTGACTATTGTTATGAGTTTTTCGTCTGAAACCCAACTTAAAGTGCGATATTATCGTTAATTTTGACAAGACAGGAGTATCATGCTTAGAAGCTACATTTTAGGTTTGTTTTTATTGGTTTTAGCATTTCCAGTTTTAGGACAGGAACTGTTTAAGCGCACGGAACCCAACTATACTTCTTTCTCTACCCCAAAGTCTTCTGACCCGGCAATGACTGCCAAGTGGAATGGCGAAAAAACGCAGGGGCATCCCAACTATGGAATACTGCCCTACGATGCCCCATGTGAGAATTGCACGGAGGTACTGGAAAAAAGAACAGCAACCACCCGATATTTTATTGATAACGAGACTGAAAGCGGAAACCATTTTTATGCCCAACAAGCCTATGGCATGATTAATTATCAGGACGAAAATGGAAACTGGAGAGAAGTGAACCATAGGCTAAGACCAACTGATAAGCCAAAAGTATTTGAAGCACCAGACCAACCATTTCCTCTCAAGATTGATATAAATACTGGCGCCATCTCTACAGTCAATGAAGGGTATGAATTATCATTTAGTAATGCCATAATGGTTAACGGTGGTGATATTTCAGCTAATTATGATACATACACCGTTGGTGACGACGGCGCTTGGGTCAAAGATATTTTTGGACAGGGAGTTAGCCGCGAAATAAAGGCATTTGAAGGTGAGTTTGAGACAAGCTATATCCTGAAGGAAAAGCCTGTTTTGCATGGTACAGAGTTGGTGTTTAGAGAAAAGGTTACCCTTCCTGAAGGTTTCAAATTTGACCTCAGCGAAACAAGGAAGCTAGATGATGGGACTTTCATTGGCGACATTAAGGTGGTGGATAAAGAAGGCAAAGAATACTTCCGCATTCATGAAGCCTACGCCTATGACAATAGCCATGAAAAGCAATATACAGAGTTAGCATATTCTATTGGCCAAGACAATGTGCTAAGCCTTATTGTACCAGGTGATTGGCTTAACTCACCTGATATTGAATATCCTGTGTTGATAGACCCCATCGTAACCAACACCAATAGTTTGCCAGTAGCTTCAATTATTGGTTCAGGATATGACCCACAATGCTGGGCTGGCTATTGTGAGTATAACCTCGCTGTTCCCGTGCCTGCCAATTGCGTAATAACTGGCATAAGAACATCCTTTAACTATAATTCCCAAGGGGTATGCTTCCACCACAATGGTGCGGTAAAATTCTTCTACGCCAACTGCTCAAGCCCATCTAATGCCGGAAGTTTTTGGTCGTGTGATAGTCCGAATAACCCTTCGTTCACGCAAGGCCCATGCGCTACAACTGACTTACCACTTCTGAACGATTTTTCTTCTTGTTTACCACCACCCCAATGTGCGAGCTACAATATGGATTTCATACTCAGATTTTACAGATGTGCAGGCGTTACAGGATGCGATAACAACTGCATCAGGGCTATCGCCCCGTGGTCAGTAAGTATTGATGGGCGAACTGTTGAGAGCACTAACATTACGAGTAGTCAGAGTATTTGTGAAGGCAATAACATCACGTTAACCGCCTCTGGAAACTATGGTGTTCAACCATATACCTATACTTGGGCACCAGGCGGAATGAATGGTAATTCTGTTGTTGTAAACCCAAGTAATACAACCACTTACACGGTGAATGTTACTGATGCGTGTGGGCAAACAGCAACCAACTCGACCACTATATCAGTTATCCAAAATACCAACCCAGGATTTACGATAAGCCCTAACCCCGCTTGTGTGGGTGAGACGGTTACTATTACAGGTAATGGAAACAACCCAGTTGGTAACTATGATTGGAATATCCCGAACTCCAGTCAGCCTAATGTGACTAATACTAATCCTGTAACAGTTACTTATGTTGGCACCGGCACCAATAATGTGACCCTTAATTACCAGAATGGTATTTGTGTTTTCCCATCAACGCAAACTGTTGACATAACACCCGCCAATACTGCCAGTGTAAGTATTGCGGCAAACCCAGCTGGGACCATTTGCTCAGGAACGTCAGTTACTTTTACTGCAACACCCACCAATGGCGGCCCAACACCCACCTATCAATGGCAGGTGAATGGCAATAATGTAGGTAGTGGTGGAGCAACCTATACCAGTACTACACTTGCTGACGGAGATGTGGTAACTGTGGTGATGACAACCAGTGCCACCTGCACAAATCCTCCTAATTCAACATCCAACCAGATTACAATGGATGTGGAACCACCAGTTGTACCCGATGTAAACGTAAATGTAAACCCTAATGGTCCCATTTGCTCGGGAACTAATGTTGACTTTACTGCAGTGCCAGTGAGTGGTTCAGGAACTTCACCTACCTTCCAGTGGCAGGTGAATGGTAATAATGTGGGAACAGGATTAACCTACTCAAGCAGCACACTCAACAACGGTGATGTGGTAACCGTAGTAATGACTTCTAACGCCAACTGTGCTAATCCTACTACGGCAACTTCACCACCTGTGAATATGACGGTGAACACCAGTTTAGCGCCTTCAGTAACTATAGCTGATAACCCTACAGGACCAGTATGCACGGGAACCAACATTACTTTTACCCCTAACCCAACTAACGGAGGAACGGCACCAACTTATCAATGGCAAGTGAACGGTGGAAATGTAACCACCGGGGCCACGTATACAACCAATACATTGAGCAATGGTGATGTGGTAACAGTAATCATGACCTCTAATGATGTTTGTGCAAACCCGACCACCGCCACCAGTAACCAGATAGCAGTAACTATCAATAGTTCAGTAACTCCGACGGTGGCGATACAAGCTAACCCTGCTGGAACAATATGCTCTGGCGACGCAGTAACCTTTACCGCTTCACCATCAGGTGGTGGAACAGCACCTGCCTATCAGTGGCAAGTGAATGGTAATAATGTAGGTAATGGCGGTACGACCTTTACCTCGAGTACTTTGGCTGATAATGATTTAGTGACAGTTATCCTTACTTCTAATGATGCATGCGCAAACCCTACTACTGCCACCAGCAACCAGATAACTATGGATGTTAACTCGGTAATAGTGCCATCAGTGGGAGTAGCAGCTAACCCGGCAAGCCCCATTTGTGCTGGCACTTCTGTTACGTTTACAGCTACACCAACCAATGGAGGAAGTAACCCCACTTATCAATGGCAACTGAACGGTAATAATGTAGGTAGCGGTGGAGCAACCTATACCAATGCAACTTTGGCAAATAATGATGTAGTGACGGTTGTAATGACTTCTGATGCTGGATGTGCCAGCCCTACCACAGCTACTTCAAACCAAGTGAGCATGACGGTGAACCCATCGGTTACACCTTCGGTAACAATAGCAGCTAACCCAAATACACCAGTGTGCGCCGGTACTGCTATCACCTTTACTGCCACGCCAACCAATGGAGGGAATACCCCAAGCTACCAGTGGCAGGTGAATGGCAATAACGTAGGTACCGATAGTGACACTTATACTTCCACCACCTTAGCCAATGGTGATGCTGTCACAGTTGAAATGACTTCAGACGCTAATTGTGCTGTACCGGCAAGTGCGACATCTAATACGGTGAATGTAACCATTAACCCAAGTGTTACGCCTTCAGTAAGCATAACGGCTGTGCCTAGCGGTGGCATCTGTAATGGTGACCAAGTGGACTTTACAGCTACACCGACCAACGGTGGTAATAACCCTGTTTACCAATGGCAGGTGAATGGTAATAACGCAGGAAGTGGTGGAACAACTTTCTCTTCTACTACATTGAGTGATGGAGATATAGTTACCGTAGAGCTTACTTCGGATGCTAATTGCGCTAACCCTACAACGGCTACCAGCAATCAGATTAACATGACGGTGAGCAATCCTGCCAACCCTAGCGTTACTATTGCCGCGGTGCCTAGCGGGCCTATTTGCCAGGGAGAGCAAGTTGACTTTACCGCTACACCAACTGATGGTGGAAATACACCAAGCTATCAATGGCAAGTGAATGGTAATAATGTGGGCACTGATAGCGATACTTATAGCACAAGCACACTTATGAACGGAGATGTAGTTACAGTTATCTTAACTACCAGCATAGGTTGTACTAACCAACCTACTGCCACTTCAGCACCGATAGATATGACGGTGAACCCAACAATAACACCAACGGTTACTATATCCGCTAACCCAAGCACTACTATTTGTTTTGGAACGCCTGTTACTTTTACCCCTAACCCTCAAAACGGAGGTACCAATCCTGTTTATGAATGGTTTGTGAATGGTGTCTCCTCAGGTAATGGAGCAACGTTCACCTCTGGCACATTGGATAATAATGACCAGGTAACGGTTGAACTCACTTCAGATGAGGTGTGTGCCAACCCAACAACGGCGCAATCGGCACCATTTACGATGCAGGTAAGCCCTGCCTATAACCCTTCAGTATCTATTGCTGCTGTTCCTGGAAATGATATTTGCTCTGGTGACCAGGTTGACTTTACCGCAACACCAACTGATGCAGGAGCCAACCCTGATTATCAATGGCAGGTGAATGGTAATAATGTGGGTAGCAATAGCACTACATTTAGTTCAACTATGTTAGCTGATGGTGATATAGTAACCGTGATAATAACCTCTAACGAGCCTTGTGCTAACCCAAGCACTGCTACTTCAAGTGCTATTACTATGACAGTAGGGCAATTTGCAGCACCAACGGTTTCTATAGTTGCTGACCCGAGCGGGCAAGTTTGTTCAGGTGTGGCTGTAACATTTACTGCTACACCAACGGGTGGGGGTTCTTCACCAACTTACCAGTGGTTACTTAACGGAAGCCCCGTTGGAACGGGCGGCGCAACATACACCAATGACTCTTTGAATGACGGCGATGTAGTAGAAGTGGTGCTTACTTCAAGTGACCCATGCGCTACCCCAACACAAGCGACTTCAAACCAAATAACCATACAGGGATTAGACCCTATCACCATTACAACAACGGGAGACACAACGTTATGTAATAGTGAGCCTGTGAACCTGACAGTGACAGCTACAGGTGGTGATGGAAACTATTACTATGACTGGAGTGTAAGTGGAATTGAGGGTGCTGATGTTACAGTTAGCCCTACGCAATCAACTACCTATACTGTTGTTGTGGGCGATGGATGTGGCTCAACGCCCGTATCAGGTTCTTTTGATGTGATAGTGGAAGGCCCGCCAACTGTTACCTTTGATGCCATACCGCCTATTACCACGATTTTAGAACCTACCATTGAATTTGAAAATACCTCAAGCGATGGAATGGTTGTGATATGGGATTTTGGCGATAGCACCAATAGCACAGAGGAAAATCCAGTGCACATTTACCAAGATACAGGTATATTTACTGTTCAGCTTACTGTAATATCTGACGGTGGGTGTATTGATAGCCTGAGCTATGAAGTGATTGTGAACGAGATATTTGCTTTCTATGTACCTAATGCATTTACACCAACTGGAGATTTGTTGAATGATGTGTTTGAGGTGAAGGGCCTGATGCAAAAAGACTACGAGATGCACATTTTTAACCGCTGGGGTGCTAAAGTGTTTGAAACGCACAACAGTGAAGCGTGGAATGGCAGAGTGATGAATACCGGAGAAATAGTCCCTCAAGGCACATACTCCTACTACATCCAATTTGATAAACAGGAATACAAATTTAAGCCTGTAACAGGTATCGTTCACCTGATACGATAAGGAGGTCGTTACTCGTTATACTTTTTATTGATTTCGTCTACCGTTGGAAAAACCACGGTATCATCACCTGACTTGCGGGCCCAGTACAGATACTTGCCAGTACCTTTGCAAGCATAGGCTATCATAGAGTCTCTTGGGGCCATGCCATTGTGCGAAAATGGGCGCCAGGTTTTATTATCTTCCTGAACACATACCAATACATCAATGCTTTCGGTACAGTTGTTCTTCAACCATACTTTATAGGTATCATTTCCGCTACAACGTGTTGTAGGTTCACCCCAGGCAGATTTGTATTTCTCCAGGCAATCTGCCCATTCAGTTGGGATTGGTTTAATCCTTTCTTTCGGTTTTCCGTTAATGAATAACATTAATGGTAAGACCAGACTGCTTAATAAAATGAATTGTTTCATAGCGATTTTTATTTTTTACAGTGGTTGTTCTTCAATATAATTTTTGCTTCCTCGTTGCCTTTCTTTTTAGAAGTTTTCCAGTCGCTGCAGGCACCTTGTTTGTCACCCAAGCCTACCTTACTCCACCCCCTATTGTTGTACGCTTCCTGGTTTTCAGGATCAAGTTCAAGGGCTTTATTAAAGTCGTCCATAGCTTCTTCATACTTCTCTAATTTATTCAAGGCACTACCCCTACTCACGTATGCAAATACATGACTTGGATGCTTAGCAATTACTATACCATAATCGTTGACCGCATCTTCGTAATGCTTTAAAATATTATTGACAAAGCCCCTGCGCAAATATGCATTGGTATATTCCGGGTCGGCTTTTATAGCCATACTGAATTGCTCCAAAGCCTCTTGGTTTTTGCCCAGCCTCATGTACTTTTCACCTTCTTTAAAGTATCCCTGAGCGTCTTGGGCCATCAAGCCAAAACCACTTAGGGTAATTATCAGAATTAAAGCAAATGTTCTCATGGTCAAATAGTTAATAAAACCGTCATACGTATTTCTACTCGAACGGTTCGCTACTACTATACTTCTTTTCGCGCACCAGCTTAACTATATGTATCATCGCTTTTTTTATGGCTTCTGCATCTTTCTCATCCTCCACAATAAAATTAAAGCGATGGATATGGTCTTTCAATCCTTTTATTAATAATCGGCGGGTGATACAATCATCCCCTTCGTACTCACATCTCACTACCAAAGACCGCTCCTTTGGATAGTACTTAATCTTTTCCCAACTCAAATCATCCACCATAACTTTATCCTGCCTGATGTGCCCCTCTTCTGTAAAAACATCTATAATAAGTTGTCTTCGAACCACTTCCAATTTGTACTTACCCTCAGTTTTTTTGTTGATGAAAGCAACTGCTTGTTCCATGCTTATACCCTGTGCAAAGGATGTTGTGGATAATAATATCCCCAGTATGACTGATGGAATTAATTGTTTCATTTATATTCGCTTTCTATACAAGAAATGGTCTTTTCGGTCCGTTTATTGTATGCATCTTTAAAAAACCAATACTTAAACTAAGTTATTGTCTTTTAACAACTTGCGACTATTAAGTTATATAAAAAACTGTGCCAAAAAAAGTAACGCTTTGCTTACGTTGCTTTTAATAATGGTGTTACACTCTGCTGTATTTGCCCAGGAAGAACAAGATACCTTACCTCCACTTCCCTTTGTAGTGTTTGGAAAATTTATAGTTGATGATGGTGGTTTTGATAAGTCTTTCATTAGGATAGAGAAAGATGGCCAACATTTAAGAACCTTGTATCCAACCAACTCAAAGTTTGAGATTGTGCTTGAATACCAGCATGACTATGTGATGAGTTTTGGTAAAGAGGGATATATCACCAAAATGATTAACGTGAATACTGTTGCGCCAGAATCTATCATTGAAGAATATGAAGGTTTTGACCCATTCAAGTTTCATGTGGAGATATTTAAGCAATATGAAGGACTCAACACGGTGATTTATAACCAACCAGTAGGTGTTATCAAGTATCTGGAAGAAGAAGAGGAGTTTGATTACGATACTGATTACAACAAGTCTATACTTTCAGCCATAGAGGAGTTTGAAGAGCAGTGGAAAGAAGCGAAAGAAGCAGCGCTTGCCCAAGCTAAGGAAGAAGAAGACAAGGCGCTGGCTGATGCCAAAGCCGAGGAAGAAGCACAAAAGAAAGCAGAAGAAGAGGCACAGAAAAAAGCCGAAGAAGAAGCTCGCTTGGCTGAAGAAGCTAAAAAGGCTGAAGAGAAAAGGTTGGCAGAAGAAGCAAAAGCTGCTGAAGATGCCAGAAAGGCGGAAGAAAAGCGCAAGGCTGAAGAGGCTAAAGCTGCCGAAGATGCCAGAAAGGCAGAAGAAAAACGATTGGCAGAGGAAGCTCGCATAGCGGAGGAAAAGCGTAAGGCTGAAGAAGCAAGGTTAGCCGAAGAGGCACGCTTGGCTGAAGAAGCCAGAGAGGCCGAAGAGGAAAGACTTGCAGAAGAGGCCCGAAAGGCCGAAGAAGCCCGTATAGCGGAGGAGAAACGCAAAGCAGAGGAAGCGAGAATAGCTGAAGAGAAGAGATTGGCAGAAGAAGCACGGATAGCAGAAGAAAAACGCAAGGCCGAAGAAGCCAGATTGGAAGAAGAGAGACGTAAAGCCGAAGAAGAGCGGTTAGCCGAGGAGGCCAGATTAGCGGAGGAAGCAAGACTGGCAGAGGAAAAGCGCAAAGCTGAAGAGGCAAGGATAAAGGAAGAAGAAAGGCTTGCTGAACAAGCCAGGAAAGAAGAAGAGAAGCGTAAAAAAGAAGAGGAGAAGGCTCGCTTAGCAGAAGAGAAACGCTTGGCAGAAGAAGCAAGGTTGGCTGAAGAAAAACGCTTGAAAGAGGAAGAAGAGGCTAGAAAAGCAGAGGAGAAAAGGTTGGCTGAGGAAGCTCGTCTAGCGGAGGAGAAACGCAAAGCTGAAGAGGCAAGGCTTGCGGAAGAAGAACGCCAACGCAAGGAAGAGGAGGCTCGCCTGGCGGAGGAAAAGCGTAAGGCTGAAGAAGCCAGATTGGCAGAAGAAGAGCGTAAGCGCAGGGAGGAAGAAAAGCGTTTAGAAGAGGAAGCTAAAGCAGCCGAAAAGGCAAGAAAAGAAGAAGAGAGACGCCAGAAAGAAGAAGAGAAAGCTCGCCTGGCTGAGGAAAAGAGATTGCAAAAAGAAGCTGAAGACGCAGAGAAAAAACGTCTTGCTGAAGAGGCTCGTATAGCGGAAGAAAAACGCAAAGCTGAAGAAGAGCGATTAGCCGAGGAGGCCAGATTAGCGGAGGAAGCAAGACTGGCAGAGGAAAAAAGAAAGAAGGAAGAGGCTGAGAGGCTAGCCGAAGAACAACGCAAGGCAGAAGAAGCGAAAAAAGCGGAAGAAGAGAGGCTCGCTGAAGAAGCTAAACGAGCCGAAGAGGCGCGCATAGCTGAAGAGAAACGCTTGGCTGCAGAAGAAGAAAAAAGACTTGCCGAAGCCCGTGAAGCTGAAGAAAGAAAAAGAAGGGAAGCTGAAGCTCGTTTAGTTGAAGAGCAGCGCGCTGCTGAAGAAGCCAAGAAAGCCGAAGAAAAGAGATTGGCAGAAGAAGCACGCCTAGCTGAAGAAGCCAAGAAAGCTGGGGAGTTGGCAGCACAAAAGGAAGCACAACGCTTAGCTGCCGAAAGGTATAAGGCCGAAGAAGCCGAAAGGCAACGCCTGGCCATGGAGAAGATAGAAAGGGAGAAGAAAATAGCTTCAGAGATAGCGGCACAAAGGGAAAAAGAAAGACAAGAGGCAGAAGCGCGCCTGGCCCAGGAAAAGAGACCTGAGGTGGTGAACAATATACCCGATGGCAGAAAAGAAGAGACTATTGAAGAAGACCGGAAAACCATACTTGTAACTACGATTACCAAAAGTGGGATGACCACTGAATACCGTCTGGTGAAGTATGATTGGGGTGGCCTATATTATTTTAAAGACGGAAATGACATTACCAAGGCGGAGTATGACCTTGGGGTGAAAAAAAACTAGTAAGTTATTAGCCTTCAATATTTTACGCTAAATTTGTTTATATGACAGTCCAGGATTACCTTTCAAAGGAGGAGATAAAAGACCTTTTGGTGAAAAGGGATTGGCGCGCTGCGCTGGAATTCCTTGATACCTGGTTTTGGATTGCCTTTGCCTTTACCATGGCGGGGCTTTTCCCGAATGTGTTGACCATCATACTGGCAATGTTTATTTTGGGTGGTAAGCAACTGGCTTGCGCTATTTTGATGCACGATTGCTCGCATCGCTCGATGTTCAATTCAAAATGGGCGAATGAGTTTTTTGGGAATTGGTTTGCGGGTTTCCCTATCTTTCATGAGGTAGGTAGGTACAGGCCTTATCACATCAAGCACCATGTGACTACTGGCACACCTGAAGACCCTGACTTGCCGTTGACGAAAGGCTATCCTACTTCTGTTAAGAGTTTTATGAGAAAGATGTTGAGGGACTTTTCGGGAGCTACTGGGATTAAAGGATATTATGGTGTTTTTATGATGCACTTTGGCAGATTGCAATATACGCTTGGCGGTTTGGTGATTTGGGAAGATATGAAGGGCAAGTCTTTCGGAGATAAAGTGAAGGTAGTTGTGAGGAACCTATATGGGCCTGTTATCTCTAACCTGATTATGTTTGGGATTTTCCTGGCGATTGGTAAGCCGTGGTTGTATTTGCTTTGGATAGGCTCTTTATTGACTACTCACCAGTTTTGCATTAGGATTCGCTCTATTGCCGAGCATAGCGTAGTGCCCAATAAGCTGGACCCACAACTGAATACCCGCACTACTTATGCGAACTTTATCGAGAGGATGCTATTCGCGCCACATAGGGTGAATTACCATGCTGAGCACCACCTTTTGATGACTGTGCCCAGTTACAATCTGCCCAAAATGCACCGCATGATAAAAGAAAGGGGCTACTATGAAAAAGGCCTCTTGAAGAAAGGATATATAGATATCATTAAGTTGGCGGTGGGGAAGTAAATCTCTCAAAGATTCATCAAATAGTTATTTTTCCTGATTCTTCCCGTATTATTGCACTCCAATTCGGGTGAATGGCTTTTGAATTTCATAAAGATAAGCAGCGCTACTTCAACATGCAGTATGAGAACTCCAAGGCATACGTGATGCCTTTTGTGGAGAGTGCTTTTCGATTGCCTGATGGAGCCAGGGTTTTGGAGATAGGTAGCGCTGAAGGCGGCGTATTGAAGGCTTTTACCGAGAGAGGTTATCAGTGTGTAGGCATTGAGTTGAGCCCTAGTCGGGTGGAGCTAGCCAATCAATTCATGGCTGAAGAAGTAGCTACGGGCAAGGTGGAATTCATCTCAAGGAACATTTATGATATTGACCCAACGGTTGATTTGGACTTCCGTTTTGACCTGATAATCCTGAAAGATGTGATAGAGCATATCCATGAGCAGGAGAAGTTTATCCCCAAGCTGAAAGACCTATTGGCACCCAATGGAAAAGTGTTTTTCGGTTTCCCTCCGTGGTATATGCCTTATGGTGGGCACCAGCAGATTGCGGGCAATAAATTCTTGTCGCTACTGCCCTATTACCACTTGTTGCCGATGCCTCTGTACAAAGGTGTGTTGAAGCTATTTGGCGAGACACAAAAGCGCATTGACGACTTGGTTGAAATCAAGGAAACGGGAATTTCAATAGAGCGGTTTGAAAGACTGGTGAAGCAAAATGACTTTAACGTAGTGAAGAAAACCCACTACTTTATCAATCCTATCTATAGTTATAAGTTTGGCTTGAAAGTGCGCAAGCAAATAGGACTTATAAGTGCTATTCCGTTTCTACGAAACTTTCTGACAACTGCTGTTTATTACCTGATTGAGCAGAAACAATAGGCTGCTGATTAGGATAGAACTGTCGCACCCATTGCCTGTACTTACCCACGGGGCCATCACCTTTGGCTAATGCCGGTGGATGAATATATTTCTTGTTCTCCCAAATTTTGAAGTCCTGCGAAACGTCATTGATATAGGCCTTGAAAGCGAAAAATGGGATAATTCCATTGAGCAAGGCGGCTGGAACGAAAAACAATAAAGGATGTATCTCACGGGCGCTTTTCAGCTTCTTCATGCTCATGGCGATACTTAGTTTTATCTTGTCGCCCTCGATAGGAGTTGGAAATACGAAATGCCTGGTAGTTAAGCCCAATGAAGGAATATTGGCTTCTACAAAAGAATAACCCAAACCATAGGCTTGTGCCACAAACTCCGCCCTAATATGCTTGCCAGGCAAACCCACGAAATCAGCTACCCTGTCCATCGCGTATTGCACTTTCAGGAAAGGCCCTTCGGTAATTAAGTCCGCACGTTCTTCCACATTATCATAGCCATGCACTATGGAAAGGTGACCTATGTCCACACTATTCTCGGTAGTCTCTTGCGGATGGCTTTTCATCTCCCAGCCAATGTGTTGCAAGGGCGTCCAGCCTTCGGAGTCGATGTCAGGAACTTGCCATTCTGCTGCTGCTGCTTTTTCCGGGTGGTGATAAGCCAAAACCTGCCCGTTCTTTTCCTGTACAGGCCACGACCTGGCTTTTGCCCTGGGCGGTGCTTTGGTACCATATCCAGTGGCTACACAAACACCATCGGTATCAAACTTAAAGCTATGGAAAGGGCAACGGATAGCCTCTCCATCCACATCACCACCGTGTGCAAAATGGGCACCCATATGTGGGCAATAAGCATCTAAAACGGCTGCCTTGCCACTTTGGGTGCGGTAGAGCACCAATTCCTGCCCCATGAACTTGAGGGGCTTCACCTGCCCTGCTTTGAGCTCGTCAGAAAAACTGACTACATACCAACCTTCGGGATATGGATATAACGAATCTTGCATTAACTTGGAGGTTGAAATTGCTTAACGACTATATTAGCTTTTTGTTCCGTAAAATTGAAATTGAAGCTACAAAATTAACGCAAATAAAAACGATGGAGAACACGATACGCCCCTTTCACCTGGCTTTTCCTGTGAAAGACCTTGACGAGACCATTAAATTTTATGTAGAAGTATTGGGTTGTGAAGTGGGCCGCAGCACCAGCAATTGGGTGGATTTTAACTTTTTCGGCCATCAACTATCTGCCCACCTGCGCCCTGACGAGATAAAGGCTACCCACGCCAACCGTGTAGATGGCAAAAATGTGCCTGTACGCCACTGGGGTGTGATACTAAAAATGGAGGATTGGGAGAAACTGGCTGCCAAACTGCAAGCCCTGAACATTGAGTTTATCATTGAGCCTTATATCCGTTTTAAAGGGCAGGTGGGTGAGCAGTCTACCATGTTTTTCCTTGACCCGAGTGGTAATGCCTTGGAATTTAAGGCTTTTGGGGATGATGCGAATATTTTTGCGAGTTAGAGAACCCCTCCCCAGCCCTCCCCTTGGGGGA
>JANQJC010000096.1 GCA_028281825.1 Flavobacteriales bacterium | reverse complement strand
TTGTTCCTGCAATAGCGCAGCAACAATACGTCCACCAGGTTATTTTCCTGAACGAAGGGCAATATGATTACACGAATGAAGTACAGGTTACACCTGTCTCCATTGGAGCTTATGACCCAATGACAGAAACCTACAATGAGTTTGATGTGATAAACGATGTGCGTTTTGCCTCTGACGTAATTGTAGACGAAGCCCACATTTATGTAGCTGCAGACACACTTGTTATTTTGTATGACAAGAATACTTTGCAAAGGATTAATTCGATTACTGTATATGGTGTGAGGAAATTGGCTTTTTGGAATGACCAGCTTTTAGTTACCCGTGGTGATGTAACTCCATTTAACTCTTATTTCCAGGTGTTTGATAAGAATACACTCGCATTTGAGTATGAATTGGATGTAAACAACGGGCCAGAGTATGCTTCTAGTGGGATACAAGTTTATAGCGATACGGCTTATGTTGCAATCAACAATGGTTTTGAGTGGGGTAATTACAAGGGTTTGATAGGTATCATTGATTTGAATGCGCAAAGTTATGAGGCTGAGATTGACTTAGGACCTGATGCCATTAACCCAGATAATCTTATGATTGACGGCGGCAAACTTTATACCCTTAATAACAAGAACTTTGATGGCAGCTCTGTAACTACCTATGATGCAACCACTAGAGCTAGTGTTACCGCTAATGTTGCGATTAACTCAAGCTGTGGCTCTTCGGTTAAAGCATTGGATGATGTTTACTACATGGAGTATTCTGTGAACAAGCTTGCTCGCTTTAATGTAAATAGCCAACAGGTGACTGATACTATTGTTGACTCTTATCCTTATTATGGAATGGCCAATGATGAGCTTAATAGTATTATCTATGCTACCAATACTGACTATGTGACTTATGGTGAGGCTTTTATACTTGACTATAATGGAGCAAGGCTTGACTCATTTATGGTGGGCGTATCCCCAGGTGGCATTGCCTTAGATGTAAGAATGTCAGTTAATACAGAGGAGAATCTAATGGCACATTTAAGCGTATATCCTAATCCTGTTGATGATGTATTGAATGTCACTGGCTTGAATGGCATTGAAGGTGTAAACATTATCATTACCGATGTTGCTGGCAGGGTAGTGTACAATGAGACTATTACTTCAATTGCAGACAAGGTGCAAGTGAACATTGATGGATTAAGTAAAGGCGTTTATATGCTTGCTATTGAAGGACCTCAATCCATAACTAAAAAGATTGTAAAGAGATAATGTGTGGGCATATCATATCTCAAAAGAAAAAGGCTGCTTTCAATAGAGGCAGCCTTTTTTATGTAATTGATTTTGTATCTAATTAAGTACGAAAGGTACTATCAAGTCAAATTCGGGTATTTCCACGGCAAATAGTTTATCGTCAATCATACGCACCATAGAGTAGGTGCCTTTCATAGAGCCGATAGTGGTAGTTAAGTTACAAGCAGACTCATAAGTGTACCTTTCTCCAGGCTTGATAATTGGTTGCTGCCCTACAACACCTTCACCATCAACTTCTCTCACAGCACCAACACTATCAAATACATTCCAATGTCTGCGCAGCAACTGAATTGGAAATTCGTTCTGATTCTCAATTGTAATCTCATAAGAGAATACAAAGTGACTTGAATCAGGATTGGAGTACTTGTCTTGGTATTTGGATTTGACTGAAATCCTTACGCCTTCTGTTACTTGTGTTATCATTTCATTAACTAATTGCGTAAATATATACGCCATTCATTCTGAAATGTTCTTTTTATTTATCAACAACCGATAAGCGGTAATCAATGAACGACAAAAGGTATTGAAAATCAGTATCTTGAGTTGACAGTGACCATTCCAATTAACCTATCATAGTATTGGCCTGGTGTGCTGTGATAGACAAAAATGGAATAGCTCTGTTCGGCTTCCCAATGTGAGCCTTCAAAGTAAGTTGCATCACCGGCATTTTTGCCATCTTCAAGCAAAACGTACTCGTAGTTATAATACCCTTGTTTTAGGTAGGCGGCTAGCATATAGCTCTTTCTCTTGTAGTTATATCGCATTTTAAATTCTGGCTTGAACTGCCAATCGCTAAGTCCTCCAAAAACGTATACGTCACCATGTGTAAGCACTTCGTCCCAGAAGAGTTCAAAGTGTATAAAAGCATAATCAGCTTCTACATGACTATCAAAGCCATCATCGTTTTTAATAAGGTACCTTCCGTTAATGTCATCGTCCAGGAAGTATCTTTTAAAGGTGCGTTTCTCTTCAGATTTCACGTATACGTGGTTGTGTAGTGAGTCGTATTTGATGCTGGCAATTCTTTCAGAATAAAAGCGTAGGCTTTTGATGTCAAATTCCCTGTATTCGTTTCCCGCAGGAAAGGTGTTGTCATAATCGTACTCATAGGTAAGTTGGTCTTCTTTTACGAACATGGGCTTGAGGCTGGTGATGGCATTATCCCATCTATCGTTCTGCCTAAGAACCACTGTCACTTCACCAAATGGGTTATTTATCCTGTAACCAGGGTGATTGACCACAAAGTCTATCTCATGTGTGGTCCTGCGGTTATCGACTATGGTAGCTTGCTTTACACGTGCCCCTATTTTCACTTCGTCCTCATACATCATAAATCTGCGAGTGAGTACAATATTCTCTTGGTCAAAATCTTCAAAAACAACTAGCAGGTAGTTGCCTGATTTGGTTAGTTTAATGTCATTATTAGGAAAGGCAACCGTATAGTGAGTATATCTCTGTATGGTATTAAACGACATTTCGTAATTGGTAATCTGGTTTTCGAAGAAACCACGCATGTATTCAGACTTCACCAGGTTAGAAGGCTGCCAATCTGCATCACAATGAATAAAAGTGTAGGAGTATTCTTTGAAATCGCCCTTTAGGTCATCAAACCTAAGCCTTAACTGGTCACCACCTGCAAAGGGAATAATAGGAGGAGATAGCTCAAAGCCTTCCCTATGAAGTTGTACAGTTTTTATATTGCTTTTGTATACATAGTCTTCATTCCTGAACTGGTCTTGCTCAAAGTAGTCGTCTTGCGCGAGACCACTTAAAGGAATAAATACAAGAGCGTAGTAGCACCACCTTAATAATCCTCTCATCTTACTAATTACGTTCTTTTTAGAAATAATTGTATAAAGGTGAGGATTTTTTCTGGCTGTAACAGTTTGGTTTGCTATTTAAGTATGTATCTGAAAGTAATTGAAGGGTCGTAGTTTAGAGCGTATTGCCCGAAGCTAGTGACTTCAAAATTTGGTTTGAGTGTGAAGTCAGACACAAATGGAGCATTTCTTATTTTGTATTCGATGCCTATTATGCCTTCAGCACCAATACCTAAACCTTTTTTGGAGATAAGCTTGAAGTCGTCGGCAACCCCTACTGAAGTGAGGGTATACAACTGAACATGGGCACCACCACCATAAAACCATGAAAATTGACTGTGATTAAGCGGCTTAAGTCTTTCGTATAAAATTGTTCCTCTTGGGCCGAAAGGCCATCCTGTTGCCAGGAATTCAAGTGCATTTTTGTCATCCATGCAGTATTTGTAACTTATCCCAAAAGGGCTTCCAACTTTTAATCCTAAGGCGTGCTCATAGGTTTGTGCCTTAACCAATAAGGGAAGAAGGAGGGTGGCTAGTAAGATATATTTATATAGAGTTTTCATTTTTAGTCGTTTATAAAGGCTACGGACTGAAAATGAGGGATGTTTCTCTTTAATCGATTAACGACAAGAGTTAATGGGCGAACGGAGTTTATAGGCTGAAAATCAGTATCTTACTGTTTGTATTCGGCTTTTAGCTCTGTTTTAAATATCCTATCCCAAATGCGAAAAGTGGAAGCGTAATTTCCTTTAACACGGGCATGATGTAAGTCATGGTGCTCGGTAGGAGCAAGTATTGGGATTTTTATGAATGAACGCAAGTCAGAATGTATTTCAATTTCGTGAAGGTTTCTCAGTGCAACGTATGTCCAGAAAGGCCAGGCGTAAACATTGCCCCACAACAGAAGAACGAAACCAAGACCAATGAATGAGCCAAAAGAGCCCAGGAACCACTCCAATGGATGAACATAAATGTATTCCAATGGAAATGGAGTCATTGCCCTGTGATGGATGCTATGAATTTTACGCATCATATAAGTGTTTTCATGCATCCAACGGTGCATGAAGTAGAACCAGGTATCATCCACAAAGAAAATCACCAAAACTTGCAAAGCCCAAGACCAAATGGGTGGGCGCTCCATAATAAATTGGTCGGCTACAAAATAGAGCCCGCCACAGGTAATCATAATCAAAAGAAGCAGGTTAAGGCTGATTAATGGAAGCCTTTGGAAGAAGATATTGGGTTTATAAGCTCTTTTTTGTAGTCTAAATTTTTTGAACCAATCTGTATAAAGTACCAGGTACGTATATACCCCTCCAACTGCATTACTAGCCAATACTACGGCTATTGTTATTAGTATAAACTCCATTATCTTACAGCGTATAAATTATATAGGTCAGTTTTTTCTAAGCCTTTTTCTTTCTCCGTAACGATATTTTCGAAACCATGTTTCGTTAAGATGTCTTTAATAACCTGCACACGATTATCCATATCGTGCACTTCAAGCACCACTTTGTGCACAATGGGCCAGTGCTCATCTCTTATACCTTGTAAGGCTTCAAGCTCTGCGCCTTCGCAATCAATTTTTAGAAGGTCAATTTTGGGTACCTTATACTCATCAATAATATCAGAGATAGGCATTAACCTACAATGTACGGATTTCTTGCCACTTCTAAGGTATCCAGCGATGTACTTTGAAAGCGATGCTGGGATGTATTTAGCCCACCACATTTTCTTGGGCATATTCTTTAAGTTGCCTTCTACCGCGCGGGCAAAATGCTCAGGGTCTTCATCCCACACATGGCTGTTTGAAGTAGAAAGGGCTGGGCTGTTTGGGTAGTAATCAAAAGTAGCTTCGCCTTTTTCAGTTGAAACGCCATAGGGTAGTGGAATTAACCTTTCAGGTCCAAACTTGTCAGCGTTGGCCTGCAATACCTCGTAAATATCTGGTATTGGTTCAAAGGCATACACCTTGGTATCATCGTATTTTTGAATTGAGCGCACCCCAAATACACCAATATTAGCGCCTACGTCAAAAATAATGTCCCCCTTATTAATGGTGATACCGTGTGTAAGATAGCCTTCAACATGACTATCAAGTACAAGGGCTTCTGGTCTCTGAATGCAAAATACCTGGGTGCCGTCGTTGAGTTTAGCAGTGTTCATAAGATGTAAATCGTACAATATTAGGGATTAATGTTTAGCGGGCATCCCATTAGTTATCAACTACTTACTTGATTTTTGCTAGTAGGGCTTTAGCATCAATTTGATATTGAATATCTTCAAGCAATAGGCGCTGCCTTGGTTTCATTTCAAGTATGTGATTCAAGTATTTTTTAGCTACTTCAGGCTTTTTCAGTTTCACCATCAACTCAGCATAGTGATAATTGTTTCCAAACTCATCTGGAGCAATCTTTAATGCTTTTTCCATTAGCTCTTTGGCTTTATCGTTATCAGGCCAAGTGAGGAATAGGGGAACGTAAGGTGCTTCGGCATAAAGAAGGCCCAAAATCATTGGACCAGCGGCACCTGCATAGGTCTCATCTATTTTGTATAGTTGCTCTGTTTGGTCTTTCATTTTACCTAAAACACCATCCCATGCGGCTTGCATTACACCGCTCACATCAGCCCAAAGACCTATGATACATATATATTCAAATACAACTGGGGCAGAGTTAGGGTATTTTTTCACCAACTCTTCACCTATCTCTTTTCCCTTGCTAAAAATAACTTCCTTTTCTTTTTCGGTAGTAGCTACAAAACGGCCTTTATAATTGTAACACCGGATAAGGTAAGCACCAGCTTTCTCCTCATAAGCCGGGTTTTTATAAGCTATTGTAAGTTTTGCAATCGCCCTATCAATGTGTTCAGCTTTGGCTTTGGTACCCATATGGCCTTCAGCGCGATTATTATAAAAGTCAATACCTTCCTGTAAAGTGTTTTGCGTAAAAGAAAAGTGAGCAAGGCTTAATAAAGTTAGAAGGAGAGCTGATTTCATCTGTGCATGATGGTATTGGTTAAAAAGCGATTAACGTAAGTAATTCACCTAAGGTTGCCTTAACAGAGTTGATTATTTCTTTTTCGCCAAAAAATTAACATTAGCTATGCCAAAGTAGGAGGTAAATCCCCACATTTATACCATGAAACCCTTGCTGATAGATTTGGACGGTGTTTTGCGGATTGGTAGTGAGTTGGCCCCATATGTGCCAGAATTTTTCCAATACCTGAAAGAGAATGAAATACCAACCTGTATATTAAGTAATACAACCACCAAGTCTGCTAAGGAGTTAGAAGTGTTTTTTAAAGAGAAAGGTGTTGACCCGAATGGCATCCCCATATTGACTGCTTTAGATGCTACACATAAATACGTTAAGGATAACTATAAGACTATCAAGGCTTATGTGCCTGAAAAGAGCAAGGGAGTATTTAGTGATATACCTGCAAGCGATACTCCAGAAGCAGTTGTGCTAGGTGACCTGGAAGATGATTGGAACTATGAAGTGATGAATGACATTTTCCTGAAGGTGCAAGGTGGGGCAGAAATAGTAGCCATGCACAAGAACCGCTATTGGATACGAGAGGGGATGGGCCTGGCTTTAGATGCTGGGCCTTTTGTGGTGGGTATTGAATATGCTACTGGCAAGAAGGCTACAATAATGGGTAAACCATCACTTGTGTTTTTTGAGATAGCATTGAAAACGTTAGGAGCAAAAATTGAGGATGGTTTTTATATGTTAGGTGATGACTTGATTAGCGATGTGAAAGCAGCTATGGATATCGGTGGAACTGGTATACTAATCCTTACGGGTAAAACTACACGGGAAATGTTAGATAGTAGTGAGTTTAAGCCTGATAGGGTGGTGGGAGAGCTTATTCAGGCTCAAAAAGTGCTAGGTGCCGATACTAAGGCTTAGGTGTTTGACTTACATTTGTGACCAATTATGAAACAGTTTATTGCTACCAAGATGGGTCGTTTTAGGGCTATAGCTTTTTTGGAAGGTATTTCGTTAATAACATTAGTATTTATCGGTATGCCCGCCAAGTATGTGTGGGGGCAAGAAATATTGGTTAAAACTATCGGCCCTGTGCATGGCGCCTTATTCATTATTTATGTTATCATGGCCATTTCACTAGCTGTTGAAGAGCGTTGGAAATTTACAACAACAGCATTGGTGCTGATAGCATCTTTTGTTCCTTTTGGCACTTTTTGGGTAGATAAGAAGGTATTGAGCAAAGCAGAAGAGTGATTTGCTGTTTTGTATACTCTTATCAAAATGGCCTATTAACCGGCTAATATTAGTTCAATTGCTGTGTACGCACTTTTGCTAGCTCCCGGAACAGTTGAAACTCTGTCTTCCCCTCCTAAAGCAGAACCCGCAAAATATAGCTTATTACTAATAGGCTTTAATAGTTTTTCCGCAGTTTTAGAGAGTGATTCTAAAGAACTGATAGCATAGGAGCCTTGTATATAGGGTTCCTTGGACCAGTTCTGCACAATGTGTTTTATATAAGTTTGGGTAGCCTTACCTTCAAATATTTCATCGAGTTCATTTAGGATTTTAGCGATAATTTCAGCTTCGGTTTCTAAACTGGTGTATGGTGTAGCTACATTTCCAACGGAAAACAAGCCAAGAATATTTCGGCTTGAATTTTTTCTGAATGCCGCATTATAATAAAGCTTATCATCTCCACTATCTCCATTTACTAAGACATCAAAAATGCCATCAGTGAATAACATATCAGGATAGAACTTTTCTGAAAATTCTATAAAGACTTTTATACCATCGGGCACCTCTATACCATTTATGGTCTCTAGCTTCTCGGCAGGCAATTCAGGAAAAAACTTTACGCTGTTGCTTTGCAATATTTTCATAGGTAAAGCTATCAACACTTTATCGGCTTCAAAGGTTTGTTGCTGTGTGGTTTTCACGGTTACCTTGTCTGCCGTGTAATTGATTTCATTAACCGGGCTATTATAGACTATATTATCTGCAATATGAGGAACCATGAAATTTTCAAAAAACCCATACCAGGTCGTATTTTTAAATTTATACTCACTATAAAAATTGCTTACCCAATTGTGCTTTTTTAGTTTTCCATTTTTGTATGAGTATACTGTCTCAGGGCTATATGGCATTACATCAATGTTGGCACTTATATTAGCGTCGCTCAAAAGCTCTGCCAAAATCGAAGGATTTTCGTGTATCCATTCAGCACCAAGGTCTATCGGGAAATCGGAGAAATCACCTGCTCTCTTCATTCTGCCACCAAAGACTGAAGAAGCTTCAATTATTTTAAAATCAATATTATACCTTTTTAGGAGGTAACCTGCTGTAAGGCCGGCTGCTCCCGCTCCTACTATTAAAACGCTGCCATTAAAATTTACCTCAAACTCAGGAGAACTAATAATCTCTTTTTTGCACCCTCCCGGAATTAGTGACATGAACGGAAGGCCAATACCAAGGGCAGCACAATACCTTAGAAATTCTTTCCTGCTTATTTTGTCTCCCTCTGTGCTCATTCTTCTGCTTTTTTCAGGTGAATACTTAAACCGAACTCTAGCGCAAAAAAAGCTGAATTCTCCTGTTTTGTAGAAACGTTTCTTCCATAAGATAACTTGGAGTACCAGCCTATTCTTTTTTTCGCTTCCTTCCCTAACTCAAAATTTATGGTGGGTAGGAAATACCCCTTTCTCTCCCTATCTGTACCAATAGTTTCCCCACTTCCCAAATCAATGGTTTCTGAAATAATCTGAAAGGTATTTAGATACCCTATACCTATTGAATAAGCGGTAAAAAATCGACTCCTTTTAAGGTGCTTAAAGCCAACATCAGCATTCAGCAGTAAACTATTGTGATTTCCTGGCCTTACAAATGCCCCCACTTGTGGACTAACATATAAACTATTGGCTTTTTCAAAGGCATTTTCTTCTTCCGGGTTTTTCTTGGACCACTGTTTTAGGTTGATATAGGTAGCTATTTTCCCACCGGGTTGTGAAATGTATGGTGCGTACAAACCAATGACCAGAGGAAGTTCCTTTAAACCCGTCTGAGCATGTAAAGAAAAGCTTACCAGTGATAGAAAGAATATGAAAAATATTTTTTTAATGATAGTAAATGTATGCTTGGTAACGGCTTTGTGCAAATACATATACGAATAACTTAATAACCATAGTATTGCAATAATCTTGCTTTGCTAAAAACCTTGTAGAGCTTACTGCCCTTATATTTATCGCTTTCAGACCTTACGGTAATCTCAATTTCTTCTGGGAATGCATACTGGGGCTCTACATCCCATTCGCGTTCTATAACCACTTGGCTTGGTGGATATTCTTTAATATCGCCCATAAAAAGCATGGTATCTATTTGCACAATTGTCTCACCTTCTTTTTCAGACATCATTTGGTGTTGCTGGTCAAAAGTAGAATCCATTCGCGCTTGCATGTCATCACCAAGATACTCTCTAAATTGCTCTAATGGGTCGTACCTATAATCTTGTCCAACACGGTATAAACTCTCCCTAGAAAGGTTCAGCAAAATACCCCGCTGCACCTGCTTGGTGGTCAGTTCAATTACCGTATCAATCAGTACTTTGCCTTGATAGGTAGCTTTAATATCAAAGGTGCCCCCTTGTGCTGGCAGGTTAACTGCAGCATCGCCACCAATTACATGCAGTTTGTTATTCACAGTAACATCCAAGGCCCAACCTTTAGGGTTATATATCTGTATGCCTTCATTAGGGTGGGAGCAAGCAGCCAATAGCAAAATAGTAATAGAGAGTAGAATGTAAGGTTGTTTCTTCATGAGAATGATTTAAGCCTTAAAGGTATTTAAATTCTCGCAGCCTTATTGGTTTCTTTAATTTTGGGGAGGTGGTGGGGTGAAATAGGTGTAAAAATTGAAGGTAGATATAGGATAAACACAAAACTCTTACCTTTACAATTATACGTTAGAACACCCTATCCCAACCTTTCCCTCAAGGGAAAGGAGATTGAGGTCTCCCCTTGAGGGGAGATATAGAGGGGTGTGATAACGGTGGTGTTTACAAATCGTTTTTCAATTCCAGTACTTTCTTTTCAATTTCCTCAATAACGGATTGAGTATGATTCATTACTTGCTGATTATTGAACCTGAGGAAGGTGACACCAATGTTCTGTAGTTCGGATTGCCTTAAGCTATCGTAGAAGAATTTCATTTTATGACTAATGCCATCCAATTCAATCGCTAAGCCAATTTCATGACAATAAAAGTCAACTATGTAGTTTATCATAGGTACCTGTCTGTGGAATTGTGCCTCGCAGATAGCTCTGTTCCTTATGTGCGACCACAATAAGACTTCTGCTTTGGTGGGATTTTGTCTAAAGTAACACCCTATCCCAGCCTTTCCCTCAAGGGAATGAGGCTTTAAGAAGTTTCCTCTTGAGGGGAGATATAGCGGGGTGTAAAAATTGAAAGTAGATATAGGATAAACACAAAACCCTTACCTTTACAATTATGGCATTGACGGAGTTTCACCCCATAGTTGCGGCGTGGTTTAGGGAGGTGTTTGCTGAACCTACGGAGATACAGCAAAAGGCTTGGCCGCAGGTAAAAGCGCGCCAACATACTTTGATTGCCGCGCCCACGGGTTCGGGTAAAACATTGGCTGCTTTTTATGCGGCTATTGATGACTTGGTTCGTCAGGGTTTGGAAGGCCGCCTGATGGATGAAACTCAAGTGATATACGTTTCTCCGCTCAAGGCTTTGAGTAATGATATTGAGCGCAACTTGCAGGTGCCGTTAAGAGGTATTAGCCAAAAGTTGAAAGAGACAGGTCATCCTGAAGTGAAGATTAAGGTTGCCGTGCGTACGGGGGATACTCCTCAAAGTGAGCGCACCGCTATGACCAAGAATCCTCCCCATATTTTGGTCACCACACCTGAGTCGCTATACCTATTGCTGACCAGCAAAAATGGACGAAACATATTAAGCACGGTACAAACTGCTATTATTGATGAGATACATGCTTTGGTAGGTGATAAACGGGGCAGTCACTTAGCCCTAAGTATGGAAAGATTGGAGCGTGTGGCGATGGGTAAACTTACTCGTATTGGGCTTTCCGCTACACAAAAGCCGATAGAGACTGTTGCCAAATTCCTTATAGGCAATAGGGATATGGATTGCCAGATAATTGATGCAGGCCACAAGCGCAAACTCGATTTGCAATTGGAGTTGCCTTTATCACCGCTAACGCCTTTAATGGCCAACGAGGTTTGGGGAGAGATATACGATAGGATAGAAGAACTGATTGCCGAGCATAAAACTACACTGATATTTGTTAACACTCGTCGCACTGCCGAGCGCATAGCTCATACACTTACTGAAAGACTGGGAGACCAAGTGGTGACTGCTCATCACGGTAGTATGAGCCGTGAAAAACGCTTCGATGCCGAGCAGCGATTGAAAGCTGGCAACCTAAAAGCTTTGGTTGCTACCGCAAGTTTGGAATTAGGTATAGATATCGGTTCAGTGGATTTGGTGTTGCAAATAGGCACTCCCAAGAGTATAGCGGCCTTTCTGCAAAGGGTGGGGCGCTCGGGGCATACTATTGCTGGTACACCCAAGGGTAGATTGATACCCTTGAGTAGGGATGAATTGGTAGAGTCTGTTGCCCTGTTTGATGCTGTTCGTCGGGGGGAATTGGACCATATTATTATGCCCGAAAAGCCATTAGATATTCTAGCTCAGCAAATTGTGGCTGAAGTAGCTTGTGACGATTACGATGAAGACGAACTTTTTGAGCTTTATAGCAAGGCTTATCCATATAGGGATATCACCCGCAAGGAGTATGACGAAGTAGTGAAAATGCTTTCTGAGGGCTTCAGTACAAGGGTGGGCAGGCGCAGTGCATACCTGCACCGTGATATGATGAATAGCACTCTCAGGGCACGCAAAGGAGCAAGGCTCACAGCCATTGTAAGTGGTGGTGCCATCCCTGACAACTTTGATTACGACGTTATCATGGAGCCCGAAAATGTTTTCGTAGGTACGATTAATGAGGATTTCGCGATTGAGAGCCTGCCTGGGGATATTTTCCAGTTGGGCAACCGTTCTTACCAAATGCTAAAGATTGAAACAGGCAAGGTGCGTGTGATGGATGCCAATGGCCTGCCCCCGACCATCCCTTTCTGGTTTGGTGAAGCACCTGGAAGGACGATTGAGCTCTCCGAGGCTGTTTCTAGACTGAGAGAAGAAATTGCAGAAAGGGTAGGTGACTTGAGTGGGCTTAAGTCTATCCATGATTTGGAAGATGGCGAGGTGCCGGATGAAAGCTGGAAAGACAATGCCATTAAATGGCTCACGGATGAAGTGGGTGTTGTGGAAGAAGCTGCCGACCAAGTGGTGAATTACCTTGCTGCCGCCAAGGCTGCTTTGGGCGTGATGCCTAGTCATAAGACCTTGGTATTGGAGCGCTTCTTTGACCAGGCAGGAGATATGCACATGGTGGTTCATTCGCCGTTTGGCAGCAGACTGAACAGGGCTTGGGGACTTTCCCTTAGGAAACGTTTCTGTAAGAAATTCAATTTTGAGTTACAGGCTGCAGCCACGGAGGATGCCATTATATTGTCTTTGGGAGCTTCTCATAGTTTTCCATTGATGGAGGTGTATGATTATCTGAACCCTAAAACAGTCAGAAATGTATTGATACAAGCCTTATTGGATGCACCCATGTTTGAGATACGTTGGCGATGGAATGCTTCAAGGGCTTTGGCAGTATTGCGCAGAAGGGCAGGACAGAAGATACCCCCGCAAATTCAGCGCTCTATGTCTGAGGATTTGGTAGCTTTGATATTCCCCGACCAGTTAGCTTGTTTTGAGAACATCCCCGGAGAAAGGGAAGTGCCTGACCATCCTTTGGTGAATCAAACCATTCATGATTGCCTGACCGAGGCGATGGATATTGAGGAACTAGAAGCGCTTTTGGCCAGAATAAAGAAACGGGAGCTTAAATTGGAAGCTGTTGATTTGAGGGAACCATCTCCACTTTCGGCAGAAATATTAGCAGCCAAGCCTTATGCCTTTTTGGATGATGCCCCAGCAGAAGAACGCAGAACCAATGCGGTGCAAAGTCGCTCTTGGATGGATCCTGCTGATGCCAAAGAGTTAGGTAAATTGGACGAAGGCGCGATAGAAGCCGTTAAAGCCGAAGCCTGGCCCCAACCCAGCAATTATGACGAATTACATGACACTCTTTTACTCTGCGCTTTTGTGAGTGCAGAAGAAGGTAAGCACAATGGTTGGTCAACCTTTCTGGATGCATTGATAGAGCAGGGCAGGGCGGTGAAGCTGAAAGCCAATGATAAAGACTTTTGGGTAGGTGTTGAAAGAGTGCCTCAGTTTGAGAAGGTATATAAGGACGTTACTCTTACACCTAATATTACTATACCAGATAGGATAAGGGATAACTATCCAACTGATCAAAATGCTTTGGTGGAAATCATCCGAAGTTGTTTGGAAACGAGGGGGCCTGTTACGGTGGGTTACTTGAGTAGTTTGATGGGTTTGAAAGAAGCCAAAATAACTACTGCCCTTTATGCATTGGAGAATGAGGGTTTTGTATTTCGTGGACATTTCACACCTGACCTGAAAGAAGAAGAATGGTGTGAGCGCAGGCTCTTGGCGAGGATACACCGATATACCCTTCAGAAACTTAGGAAGGAGATTGACCCTGTTTCGGTAGCTGATTATATGCGTTTCCTTTTTGTATGGCATAATTTGAGTAGTGAGAATAAGCCGGAAGGCAGTGAATCACTTCTTAAGATATTGGAGCAACTGGAGGGCTTTGAGGCGCAAGCGGCTTCCTGGGAAAGTGACCTTTTGCCCATGCGCATGAAGGATTACGACTATAATTGGCTGGATATGTTGTGTCTTAGCGGGAGAACCAATTGGGGAAAAATTAGGCCCTATCAAAAGTCCCTCCCAGCCTCCCCAAAGGGGAGGAGTCAGGGGATTCAGGAACCAACTTATAAAAGTAAAAAGGTAGCAAAATCACCTATCAAGACGACTCCGATATCAATCGTTGGTAGAACCAATATGGACCTGTGGCTTAGCGGCGGAAGGGAAGAGCCTGAACTGTCCCCACAAGCACAAATGGTTTACCAGATATTGAGGGAGAATGGTGCATTGTTCTTTCATGACTTGTATGAGAAGTCCAAGCTATTGAAAGTGCAACTGGAGGAAGCTATGAGTGAGCTGGTGAGTAATGGACTATTGACTGCTGATAGCTTTATTGGATTGCGTGCCCTGTTGGTTCCTGCGAAATACAAGAGTGGCAGGAAGAGCGGTAAAGCTGCTTTCCAAATGGAGCAGGCAGGTAGGTGGTCGTTGATACAACCTAAGGAGCAGGTGAAAGACGAAGAGCGCACGCAAAAGATTGCCCGAATTCTACTTAAACGCTATGGTGTAGTGTTCAGGAAGATGGTGGAAAGGGAAAGCTTTATACCACCCTGGCGGGACTTGGTGCGTGTTTACCGCACCATGGAAGCCCGTGGTGAGATACGCGGTGGGCGTTTCGTGACGAGTGTGTATGGTGAGCAATTTGCCTTACCCGAAGCAGTAGCTGAATTGCGCTCTATCAGAAGAAAAGAAAAAACTGGTAAGCTGGTTTCACTCAGCGCTGCCGACCCATTGAATTTGGTGGGTATACTTACCCCTGGCAAGCGCATTGCCAGCATCTATACCAATCGTATACTATTTATGGATGGTGTTCCCGTGGCTGTGAAAGAAAGCAAGGAAATACGGCTATTACCTACCAGTGAGGACCTTAAAGGTAAAGAGTGGGAACTGAAGAAAGCCCTGGTGCAAAGGGAGATTTCACCTAGATTAAGGAGTTATTTAGGTAAGGGGATTTTTTAGAAGATTAATGATGATGGCAAATTGGATTTGGTTGGTTACTCCACCAATAAGATTAAAACTATTAAAAGCTAAGTACTTTATATCGATAAAAAGATGGTTCGACTGTTTTACCTAGTTTCGTTCTTTATTGTTTTCTTTTTTAGTGATTATGGATATGCGCAAAATGAGGCTGACCAAAAAGCACGTATCGGTATCGAGTTGATTGGCAAAGGTAAGTTGAAAGAGGGTTTGGTGGTTTTAGATGAGGGCAGAAATTTTCTGATTGAAAGTGGCTTTTATTCTTTTGAGATGGGGCATGCTTGGCACATCATGGGTAGAGCATATTTGGATATTGATAGACCTTATCTTGCTTTGGATGCTTTTAAGAAGAGCATGGATTGTTTACCTGACTTTATTTATAACCATATTCAAGTTGCTCTGATATATGAAGGTCTGGAGGATAATGAAAATGCAATTAATTATTACGAAAAGGCTATCGCAGAAAACCCTTACTATCTAAGTGCTTATAGTAACCTTAGCAGTTTGTATTTTAAGATGGGCAACTATGATAAATCTATAGAGGTTAATAAGCGTGCTCTGAGCTTTATGCCAGAAAGCTACGACCCCCTAGTAAACATAGGGAAAACATACTATAATATGGAGATAAAGGATAGTGCATTAGTTTATTTTGAGCGTGCCTTTCATAATGATGGCTCAGATATGATATTGATTCAAATGATATTAGATATAAAAAGAGCAAAGAGTGGGAATTGAAAAAAGCCCTGGTGCAAAGAGAGATTTCGCCCAGATTAAGGAGTTACCTTGGGAAGGGGATTTTTTAGTTTAGTATTAGGTACAAAGTATTAAGTATTGGGACTTCCTACTTTAACCTAATCTCAATTGTTTTCTTACTTATATCAATTTCAACCCACTCCATATTATCGCTAGCAGGTATGCAATCAATGATAGGTTTTCCTTTAGCACATCTGCGAAGTGAGTACTTACCAAAATGGATAGTCATTTGGTATATATCCTGACCTGTTTTGCCTATCCATGCTTGGGTTATCAGTTTTTTGGTGTCGTTTATCTTCTTCTTGGTTAGTTGTGCTTCATCATGAGGAAACCAGGAAACACCATCACACCAAAAACCTTTTACATCTTCTCTGCCAGAATTCAAGAAGGTATCACCCAAATGATATTCTAAGTAATCGCAGAATTCCTCATTAAATGAGTTGTTAATACTTAAGTCTTTTTTTGACACCTACTTAGTAATATTACTGCCCCTTAGCAGCCGCTTTTAGAATGGCAAAATCAATTTTTTTCATCGGGTAAAGTGCTTGTGTTAATCGGGCAATACTTTCCTTCTCAGGACTTTGCATGAGTTCTTCAAATTCAGCTGGTATTACTTGCCATGATAACCCAAATTTGTCTTTGAGCCAGCCGCATGGGAGCTCTTTACCACCGTCTGCTGTTAGCTTTTTCCAGTAATAATCAATCTCACTTTGGTCTTTGCAAAGCACCTGAAAAGAAACAGCTTCATTCAACTTGTATTTCGGGCCACCGTTAAGTGCTGTAAAATCCTGTCCTTCTATAGTGAAACCCACAGTCTTAAAAGAAGTTTCAGAGTTATGTTTTTTTGTTAGGTCGGAGCCATCAAAAGTATAGATGTACCTAATCTTTGAGTTGTTGAAAATAGAAACGTAAAACTTAGCGGCTTCTTCAGCTTGGGTATTAAACCAGAGGTATGGGGAGATTCTTTGTAAGCTGCTCATAACGAAACAATAATATGATTGAAGTCAAAAGTACAAACTTACCTATACCCAATCAATCTCTTTATTTAATTATACTATATGCCATCAACAAAGGGTTGTGGAAAATACGCAATATGTCGTATTGCAGCTTTTGGGCAATTCTTTGTAATATTGCATAAACCAAAAAACCTAATAATTATGAAAAGATCACTTTTATTTTCACTGGGATTGTCATGTCTTGTGGTAATCAGTGCTTGTAAAAAAGACGATGAAGACGATGATGACAACACCCCTACGGTAACCACTCCTGCCAATCCAATGCCAACTCCTGATGACGCAGATGGTGTTTGTGTTTCTATCAAGAGTGCTTCTGTAGTTGATGCTCCAATTGTTGGCCCACAAACTACGTTTATCGGTTTGGCAGTAGCTGCTTTTCCTAACAGTAGCGGCACTTTTCTTGAAGCTGGTACTGTAACTTGTAATTCTTCAGGCCTCACAAAGAATGACAACAATTCTTATACCTTCACACCAAACGCTAATAATCCAAGTGGGATTGACTTTAGTAATTCAAATGATTGGGATGTTAGCGGTGCTGGAAGTATTACTGGGTTCTCATACAGTAACTCAACTGATATACCTGAGATTGGTGACATTACAGCTGATGGAACGGTAAATACCGGTAGCTCATTGAATCTTGGTATTGATATGGGTAATAGCAATACAGACTTGCATGGTGCTGACTCTATCTATTATGGCGTGTATGGCCCCGATGGCCAATTGATACATGCTACTGGTGGTGGCACCACTAGCCATACTTTCACTGCCAGCCAAATGGCAACAGTGGGGGCTGGTACAGGGTTTGTTCAGGTGGCAGCTGTTACGTTTAACCAACAAAACTTGAGTGGACAAACTATCTACTTTGTGAACGAGGGTGTATTGACTAAATCAGTTACTTTCGAATAAGCCACTTAGTTATTTACAATAAATCCCCTCTTTGGTTTTCCATTGAGGGGATTTTTTTGCTCCTAACCCTGATAGCTTTATTTTAGCGCAAAATTCATTACTTGAAGATTACAACCTACTCATATCCTAGAGCAGCGCTTATTGGAAACCCATCGGATGGGTACTATGGTAAAACGATTGCTTTTGTGTTCTCCAACTTTAGGGCTGAAGTAAACCTTGAAGAAAGTGACAGATTAGAGATAGTGCCCGGGAGCAGAGACCATCTTAAATTTAACAGCTTAGAGGGTCTGGTGAATGATGTTAATAGTTATGGATACTACGGTGGTATCAGGCTGATAAAGGCCGCCAGCAAGCGTTTTTTTGAGTATTGCCAAGAGAAAAGCCTAAAGTTGGATGAAAAAAACTTCAGGATATCATACGAATCAGATATACCCAATAGATTAGGGTTGGCTGGTTCTAGTGCCATTATTACGGCTTATATCAAGGCTTTAATGCAGTTTCATGATGTACAGATAGATAAGCCACACTTGGCTAACCTGGTATTGAGTGTAGAAACTAAAGAGTTGGGCATAGGTGCAGGGTTGCAGGACAGGGTAGCACAGGCTTATGAAAAACCTGTTTATATGGATTTTGATAGGGAATTGATGGAGCAAAGGGGCTTTGGTGAGTATGTGCCCTTTGATGCGGATTTGTTACCCGATATTTATATCGCTTATAAGATAGATTTAGCAGAAGGTTCGGAGGTGACACATAACGATTTTAGAGAGAGGTATGAGAAGGGCGATGAAACTGTATTGAGAGCAATAGATGAGTGGGGAACGATTTCAGAGACGGTGTATAAGAAATTACAGAGTGGTGAGAAGGATAGTATAGGTGACTTATTGAACCTTAATTTTGATATCCGCAGTAAGGTGATGAATTTATTACCCGATAACCTAAGAATGGTAGAAACAGCCCGCAAATGTGGTGCGAGTGCCAAGTTTACAGGTTCTGGTGGAGCGATTATAGGAACCTGTCCTAATGAGGATGTTTTTGAAAGACTTAAAACAGAATTGGCTAATATTGGGGCAGCCGTAATAAAACCGCAAATAGTGAATAATGGTTAAGAAAGCAGTAATACCAGCAGCAGGTTTCGGAACAAGGCTTTTACCAGCCACAAAGTCTCAACCCAAAGAGATGATACCAGTGGTGGATAAGCCAGTTATACAGTATGTGGTGGAAGAAGCTGTTGCTTCGGGTATCACTGATATATTAATGGTGATAGGTAAAGGTAAGCGCAGCATTGAGGAGTACTTTGACCGTAGTTTTGATTTGGAGCAAAGACTGGAAGAAAAGGGTAGAACGCAGGAACTTGAAGCTATCAAGCAAATCAGTCAATTGGCCGATATACATTTTGTTTGGCAAAAAGAATTGAAGGGCCTGGGTGATGCTGTGTATTATGCCCGCCATCATGTGGGTAATGAACCTTTTGTCGTGTTATTGGGAGATACCATAGTAGAGTCGCCAAATGGGCCAGTGAGTAAGCAACTGATAAATGCCTATGAAAAATATGGCAAGGGTGTGGTGGCTTTACAAGAGGTGGAAAAGAGTGTGGTGAGTAGGTATGGTGTGATAGATGGCACGGAGGTAGAAAGCAACGTATACAGGGCCAATGACTTCATAGAGAAACCTAGTGTGGAAAGTGCTCCATCCAATCTGGCAATAGGGGGCAGGTATTTATTCACAGCAGACATTTTTAAATATCTAAAAAACCTGCCCACAGGGGTAAACAACGAGATACAGTTGACAGATGCTATGCGCTTGCAAACAAAAGCCAACGGCTTTTATGGTCTCAAATATAAGGGCATGCGCTATGATGTGGGCAATAAAATGGATTACCTCAAAACCAATATTATTCTTGCCCTTGAGCGTGAAGACCTAAAAGATGAATTCAGGGATTGGTTGAAGGAATTTTCCAAAAATCTGTAGGTACGTTAATGCAGAATTGCTTTTCGTGACTTAAAGCCGCTGAAAAGGCTTTTTTTTTCTAACTTTCCGCTCACTTATAATAACAGCAATTAATAATCAATCATGATGCGTTTTCTGAATATTTTTCTCTGCTTGTCTATTGCGCTCTTTTTTACTTCATGCGCAACTATCATTAACGGGCCAAAAACCAAGATAGCCCTGAACTATGAAGAAGGAGTGACTGTAAAGCTTGATGGTAAACCAATAGCAAATGGTGTAAAAGAGATAAAGGTAAAATCTAAAGATAAACATACTATTGAAATGACTAAAGATGGTTTCCGCCCCGTGGTTACTGACTTAAGTCCAATTAGAAAAGGCACGAGCACTCTTAATTTGTTGGGAATGGGTGCTGGCATACCAATGATGGCAGCAGCCTTTGGTTCTGATAATTTTTTAGGACTATATTTGGGAGGCACAGGTGTTATGATTGCCGCACCATTGGTTTTATATCTTGTGGATGGTTTAACGGGTTCTAATTTTAAGAGTTATCCAAGAAGTGCAAGTTTTGTATCTGTGAAGGCACCACCAATGAGTGAGGCATTAGAACAGTATCCAATAGGATGCACTAATGTGAATGTGAGATTGAGGATAGGAGAAAAGATTGGAGAAACAAGTTACAAAGGTAAGCTGCTTAACGAGATATTTTGGGAGAATACGGTAAATGTGAAAGCAGAAGACCTTGAAGTTATTGTAAACAATGGCTTGAAAGACCTTGGATTTAACGTGCCTGACCAAATTCCAAATAGGGGGTATGAACTGAATGCTGAAATAACAGGAGTGACTATCAATAGCGATATGCAGGCACTTGGTTCCATCTTTTATACTTGCACCCTTCAAACTAACTGGTCATTAAAAGATATATATGCAGATAAAATTGTGAAAAAGGGTAAAGTAGAATCGTTTAATACCAAAAACTCAAATAGTCTGGATAACGTGATATACACAGCTTTTGATAACGGCATGGGTGTGTTTTTAGCCGAAAACCCTGAAATATATGATTTGGTATCAAAAGGCTCCAATGAGCCTATTGTAAATGATTTTGACAACATTACATTAACTAAGCCTTCAGTAAATAAGGATGCTTCTATCATGGATTTCACCCAGTCAGTGGTAACCGTAGAGCTAGATGAAGGCGGACATGGAAGTGGCTTTATCATTTCTGAGGATGGATATATAATGACAAATTATCATGTGGTAAAAAACAACCCTAAGGTGAATGTAATTTTGGGCAGTGGGCTATCTTTTATTGGTGAAGTAATAAGGAAAGACCTAACACATGATGTTGCTTTGATAAAATTAAGCGGCAAGGGCTTCAAGCCGCTGGAGTTGTTGAGTAATAGTTCTGATATAAGCACGGGGGCAGAAGTATACGCCATAGGAACGCCTGTAGACAAGAACCTATCGCAAACTGTAACTAAAGGTATATTGAGTGGTGAGCGGTTGATTGAGGATGTTAAGTATCTACAAACTGATGTGAGTGTGAGTCCTGGCAATAGTGGTGGGCCTATTATCACTAAAGAGGGTAAGGTAGTTGGTGTGGTAACTTCAAAGGTTGTAGAACGCGGAGTAGAAGGTATATCTTTTGCATTGCCTACCGAGAAAGCCTTAGAAGTGCTTAAAGTAGACTATAAGTAATAGCCCGTTACTTTATAAGTTTAACTTTGGATACTTCATATCCAACTCATTCAGGGTATCTACAATGGCTTTGGCTATGATATATTCCTTGTACCAATTACTGTCAGAAGGAACAATTACCCAAGGTATCTCAGGGCTGCATTTCTCAAATACTTCTTGGTAGTATTGCCTGAACTCAGGCCAATACTTGGCCATCTTATGGTCTTTGATACTATGCTTCCAATGTTTGAAAGGGTCTGTAAGCCTGTCTCTAAAATTCTTTTGTTGCTCTTCTTCAGATATATGTAGGTAAAATTTAAGAATGATAGTATCGCAATCAGTCAACATTCGTTCAAAGTCATTGATATGCCCAAAGCGCTTTTCTGCTTCTGCATCATCAATATTTCCTAATACCCGCGTAACCAATACATCTTCATAATGACTTCTATTGAAGATTTGTATCATTCCTCTTTCGGGGGTCATCTTATGTACACGCCATAGATAGTCATGCCTGCGTTCTTCTGACGAAGGCACTTTGAATGAATGGACTCGAACGCCTTGCGGGTTCATTGCACTAAACACGTCACGGATAGCACCATCCTTGCCACTGGCATCCATACCTTGTAGTACGATTAATAAGGCATGTTTTGATTCAGCATACAGCAGTTGCTGTAACTCATTCATTTCTTCCTTGAGTGCCTTGGTCTCTTTTTTTATCTCTTCTTTTGAGATATCAGTGGGTGGGCTGGTTGATATAGAGAGTAAATCGATTTTCAAAATGATTAAAAGTATACAGGCCCCTTACCTAAATATTTCTCAATAATGGGTAAATAGTAGGCTTTTATTTCATCAAGATTATAAGTGGTAACCGACTTTGTATATAGGTCATATTGGTTAAAATCCTTCACCCATTCAAGGTATTGATAGTCCTGTTCATTCATTAACTCACGATAGCTACCGCCTGTATGCCAGGGATAGAAGGAGTGATATCTTATCATTGCCATACCCTCATGAGGTATTTTATTTTCAGGGTGGTTACTCAATACCTGGAAAAGGTATTCATCGTGCCCCCAGGCTTTTAGGCAGTTGTCAATACCACAATTGGCTTCATACATACCAGTGGGGGTATTATATAGCGGGTTTTGCATATCAGGGTTGTCCTTATTGAATTCAGGATACACACAAGTATCAGGCAGTTGGCAGCCAACCAAAAAGATGTCACCTACCATACCCCATTGCTCTTTAAGTGAAGTTCCATCTTCATCATTCCCGAAAAGAAACATTATTTTACCCAGGTCATGGATAAGCCCTACCAACTGCATCCAGTCAGGACGGTTGTCTTTGCGGATACCTTCAGCTGTTTGCACTAAATGAATAAGGTTGGGTAGGGTAATATCAGGGTCACTCAAGTCTACAAAGTTGTTGAGCTTTTCCATCGCATCCCAAATGTGCATAGGCTTATCAAAAGTCAAGTACTTCTTTTGCATACGCTGCACATAGTCTACAGTTTGTCGGGTACGCATCTTGTAATAGTTATCCTTGATAACTTCAATCAGCTCACCTTCATCATAATTGCGGAATTGTTTTTCTGCTACTTCCATTTTTAGGAGGACTCTGTACTACAAAACTAATCAATTACCTTGATGTTACAGCCCTTGATATATAAGGCTTTTAGAGGGCTAAAAATACACTATGTTATTCAACGACTAAGATTTTCCGTGAGTCCCTCGAGGGTCTCGATGAAACTTTGTTTACTTTGTAAATAAATTTCATTGTATCCACTATTTACAACATTATACACACTATTTTGGTAAATTGCTCGGCAACTTATACCCAGACTCTGGTGATTGCTTTTGTGTATACACCTTTACTACCTTTCCATTATTGAATTTTGCCTTATAGGTGACATTGCCACTACTATCCCAATACGTCCATACACCGTGCATTCTGCCATTTAAATAGCTGCCCGAGCTTATTTTTGTGCCATGCTCATAATAGTTTTCACTCACACCGCTTAGTTTGCCATCCATATAGCTGTGCCTCTGGTATATTTGCCCTCCAACATACCAGTTTGTCCAAATGCCATTTTTCTTACCGTTCTTATACACACCGCTTTCTTTTTCCTTTCCACTTGGGTAATACTCCTTATAGGTGCCGTTCATCATATTGTTTTTGTACCCCTTTTCAAATTGCACCTGACCATTATCAAACCAGGTGGTGTTTTTTCCATCTAGTGAGTCCATTTTATAAGTGGCTTCAAACATAGGCTGCCCATCTTTAAAATAGCCTTTCCATAGGCTATCCAGTTTGCCTTGCTCAAACTTGCCTGCCTCGCGTATCTGTCCATTTTCATGCCAGGCGGTCCAAATACCTTGCTCCTTTCCGTCATCAAAGTGTCCTTCGTGGTCTTTCTTGCCACTCTCATAATAGATTATCCAAAGGCTATCTTTCACACCATCAACAAAATAACCTTTCTTCCAAAGCTTCCCACTTTCTTCATAGTAATAAGTCCATTTGCCATTGAGTTTATCATCTTTAAAACTGCCTTCACTTCCTTTCTTGCCATTGGGGTAGTAGAAGTTCCAGCGGCCATTGCGCATGTCGTTCACAAAGGGGCCTTCCATTTCCCTGTTGCCGTTAGAGTACCACCAAACAAAATTTCCTGTTTTGTTGCCGCTGCTATAATTCCCTTCATAAGACTTTTTTCCATCACTATAAAAACCAATGATAGCGCCATTTAGCTTATCATCTTGGTAGTTGGTAGTTTCTTTCAATTGCCCGTTGGAGTACCATTCATTCCATTCCCCAGTCTTTTTTCGGTCTTTTATCTCCCCCTCAAACTCCTTTTGCCCATTTTCATGCCAATTGGTATTCTTTCCATTGATAAAATTGGCCTCAGTCATCTTTTTGCCGCTTTTGTACCAACAATTCCAATTGTTGCCACGTTCACCATTTTGGTAGTTTTCCTCGCAAAACCGCTCACCAGTTTCATAAAATGTGGTCCATTTTCCTACTTTCTTTCCATCCTTCATCCCACCACGTGATTTGGTCTTACCATTGGGCCATGTTTCAGTGCTCACCTCTTGGGCTATGGCCATCATGGGTAGGGAAGTAGCGAGTATTAAAATTAGTCTTAGCATTAGTCTCACTTTTCAGTTCACCAGCGAAATTAACTAATGCATTAAGTGCTAACTTATTGTGTGATGGATAATTATTAACAGGTGGGTATGGGTAATTACTTTTTGCCTTCTTTTTCAATTAGCTCTTTTAGCAATGCCCTAAAGGTAATTCCCCTGATTTTGCTCTCCACCCATAAGCCGGTTTCTTGCATGCCAAGTGCACTGTTTTTACCTCCCTCAATATTATTTAGTTCCTCTTTAAAAGAATGGAGCACTTCCATTTCTTCTGTTCTGTTATGATTTGATACTATAAGCATGGGTAGGTATTTGATAATAGTTGTCTCAAGGTCATAAAGCCGGTCATTCTTTTTCAGCAATCGTTTGGTAGCTCTCACTTGGCTCTCTATCAAATCATACTTACCCAGGCAATAGAAAATTATCAGGCGTAGTATTTTACTAAAGTCTTGAATGTCTTGCCTTTCTTCTGTTTTATCAATGTCTATTATTCTATTTACCCACTTCAAAGCACTTTTGTGGTCGTCACTTATAAAGTAAGTCAGGCAAATGTTATGATAGATGGCTAATCGATAGGAGTTTTGTATCAGGGTATTAAACTTTTTTAAGCCAGAGTCTATTTCTGGCACCAATTCTAAAGCCTCTTCCAGGCTATTCGTATTCATAAAAATAAGCAGCTCATATAACTTGGCTTGTTCAAAAGCATGTGCGTCTTCAATTTCTGACTTAAACCCGATTTTCTTTGCTTCTTTTAACCACACTTTACTTTCTTCATAGCTTTTCACATTATGAAGTGCTCCAATGAGGTTGAAAAGTGCTTCTAGGTAAAAACGTCTGTTTTCTTCCACTTTATGTGGGTATAATTGCCAGAGTTCAACAATTCTCTTTCGATATTTAATACTAACTGAGTGTTTCTTTTTTAGCTTGTAATATTGGGCGTGGATGTAGTTAAACATCACTTTTGACCAGAAGTTAAATGCATCATTTTCGTTTTTTAATATTGGATTTCCTATCAATTCATCCAGTTCCTGTTCTAATGCATCATTTCTAAGATTATTGGTCTTTCTTATAAGGAAAAACATGCGCTGATTTAAATCTCGATATTCCGATTCACTTTGAAGCTTGAGTAATACAGCATTCTTTTCACTGATAAGTTTGTTTAAGACTTCATTATAGTCTTTAGGAAACAATTCCCCAAGAAGTAGAATTTGGCGTTTTAGTATTTCAACTTCTAATAAGTGATGCTCATATTTAAATGCTTTATCTCTGGCCTGTCTCAATACTTTTGAACATTGGTCATATAAATTCTTTTGCCTTAGAATGGTTTCTACATGCAATAAATGATGTATATCGGCCTCTATGGAAGCATCCTTGTGGTAATTGATAAGTGAACGTTGAACTAAATCTTGTAATTGACTTTTATATTGTGGAAAGAATTTTGAAATATAGGTGCCTTTCAAGCCTAGCTTCACCGCCTTTTCATCGTATTCCTTTTGCCCCTTTATTAGGTTAAACAGTTTCTCTAGTTCATCCACATATTTCAATCGATGCTCCTTTAGGTACTTGGTGAAATATCTATGCTCCTGAACACTTAAAGACTTAATCAATTCAAACAGATTAGTTGATTTCGCTCTCATAAACTATTATTAACAATGGTTTAGTAAATCCTTGCTTAACTAAGCAATTATTTCTTTACTTCTCTTTATTTTCAGTAGTTACATACATTTTCGGACATACTATTTATGCCAGAAAAACGTTCCGAAAATTAATTACAAATTATTATAAATCCTAAAAAAGGGTTTTTAAGAGCAAGCTTATCCAATTACATTTATTTCATCGTTAACTAAAATTTAAACAACTGATTATGAGCACATTCACAGCAACAAATTCTTATAGTCTATCTACACATGATGTGATATTCGATGGCTATACAATGAAAATCAAGCAAGGCAAAACTGTCGTAGCTACGCACGACCTTACGGCTAGTCACATAGCTATTAAGGTGCAAAGTGGTAATTTCTGTACAGGTAGCATCACTTGGGGAACATACCATTTTACAAAAACCGCAGACCAATCAGGGCCTTGCGCCAACATATCCTTCAACGAAGGCAGTACTAAGTTTATTGGAACTGATAATGATAGTCAAGGTAGCGTGGTTTACAAAAATGAGTACGATATATCAGACTGCCCAATTGAAATATGGGTGGATGATACAGAAGATGAGTTGCACATGAAATGCCCATGCGATGGAAGTGAAGAGTGCAGTGATTCGGATTGCTATGAATTAGTAAACGCAGGTACCTGTGCAGGATAAAATATAAACCCAACTAATAACCCTCAAACTAAAAATAACCACTATGGATGATAGTTTAGAAATCCTAACTGATAACGCTATTGAGAGCATTTTTGCAGCTGCTGGCGCCGAGGGTGGCACCTGCAGTCTTGATATCAATCATTTTGGTGAACTAAACCTGGTGTGCCGGTGGAAAAACCGGCGCACCTGGCGAATAGTTACCAAACAGTATCAAAGTTTCCATAAAATGGAGGGATGGATAAACATTTATACAGCTGAGAAAGTGGTAGCCCAGGCGCAAATGAATGTGGAGCAAGCTGTTTTGGCTATTGTATATCCGGATAAAACGGTAGAGTTCTTCTCTATCAGAAGTGGGCGTAAGATGACAGCTGGTTCAGTGTGGTAGGCAAATGATACTATTTCTGAAATCAGTTGTAAAGGATATAGGGCTAATATGCTTTATAGTGATAGTCTTGGCAATAGGATTAGGTTTATACAGGTATTTTGAAAAGAAAGAAGAACAAGAGTGGCTCAATAAAAACACTCATAAAAGTGAACTAAAACAATGGGCACCAACCTTTGATGAAAACATATTTGCTAATCTACAAAAGCTAGAATTCAAAACAATTCAATAACTAACCAAGTTAAGTTTAGGTCAACGAAATCTGGTTTTTGGCTAATATCTTAACTTATGGGTGAAAGAAATAAACTGCGGATTTTAATTCTTGAGGATAGATTGACAGACACTCAGATGGTCATTAAAACGTTAGAGAAAGCGAATATGTCATTTGAGTATCTGGTTACAGAAACTAGGCAAGAACTTCTTGACTCCTTGGATAGCTTTAATCCTGACATCATTCTTTCTGATTACAGCCTCACTAATTATAATGGACTTTCAGCCTACTCCGAAGTAAGGCAAATAGGTTACACTTGCCCATTTATAATGGTTACAGGCAGTATGCCTGATGAAATTGCAGTAAAATGCCTCAAAGCAGGTGTGGATGATTATATACTTAAAGACCGCCTAAGCCGTCTGCCGGATGCTATAAATAGGGTGATTGAAAGAAAACACCTTGAGCATGAACGCAGTATAGCAGTTAAAAACCTTGTGGTTAGCCAAAAACGCCTGGCTGAAGCTGAACACATGGCCAAGCTAGGCAATTGGGAGTGGAATGTAAAGTCGGGTAAAATGAGTTGGTCTGACGAAATGTTCAGAATATTTGAAATTTCCAGGGATGAGTTTGATGCGCGATATAATTCCCTTCTCGATTTTTTTCATGAGGAAGACAAACAAACAGCTGAGCAAAAAATTCAAGCCATAGCAGAAGGGCTTGAAGATAATGTAGAGTTCAATGGAAGAATCGTTACTGGTGATGGCAACGAAAAAATGTTGCACACAATACTCAAGGGGAACAAAATTGTAAATGGGCGGGAGCAAATGAAGGTATTTGCAACTGTTCAGGACATTACCACCTTGCATAGCACAGAATTGGCCTTGCGGGAACTTACAGAGGAACTGGAAAACAAAGTGAAAGAGCGCACCTGGGCACTCACCTTTGCCAACAAGTCTCTTGCTCAAAAGAATCGTGAGATGACCAATAGCCTTAGATATGCCAAGCTCATCCAGCGAGCTTTGCTTTCTAAGCTGGCTGAGTATAAAGTGCTATTTCCAGAATCATTTGTCCTTTGGATGCCTAAAGACATAGTAAGCGGGGATTTTTATTGGCACTATCAAAAAGATGATAAATTCTATATCGCAGCAGTAGATTGCACAGGTCACGGTGTGCCCGGGGCATTCATGTCAATGATTGGCCATCAGCTGCTTAATAGAATTGTAGCAGAAGAAGGAAAAACCGAACCAGCCGATGTGCTGAGAGAGTTGGACGAAGGCATTATAAAAGCCCTGCAGACTGAAACTGGCAAGGAAATGAATGATGGAATGGATGTGGCCTTTTGTAGAGTGGATAAAACATCAAAACAATTAACTTTTGCTGGTGCATTAAGGCCGTTGTTTTACTTCAATGAAGGTAAACTAAAGGAGATACAAGGCAGCAAATATCCTTTAGGTGGCTTTTTCAATTATCAGGGCACCAAAGAGTTTGAACAGCATACTATTGATTACAAGACAGGAGATCGCATATACCTCTCATCTGATGGGTATTATTCACAATTTGGTGGTTCCTCAGGCAAAAAAATGATGAAAAAAGCATTTACTGATTTGCTATCTAAAGTATCACCAAAACCAATAGAAGAGCAATATGACCTTCTAAAAGAGCACCTCATTGAATGGAAAGGCACTCAAGAGCAGGTAGATGACGTGCTGGTAATAGGCATAAAACTATAGGCCTACTTGCAAAGTGGGAAACATTTCTTAATTTCCGCCGTTAATCGGCGTGAATAAGTTTCTTAAATCCATACTTCCAGGGCTTTTCCTTATCGGTTTCAATATCGGTACAGGTAGCGTAACAGCAATGGCCAAGGCTGGTGCCAATTATGGCATGGCCATGCTTTGGACTATTCTTCTTTCGTGCATAGTCACTTGGTATCTCATTCGCCTTTTTGGAAAGTATACCATAGTCACAGGTGAAACTGCCCTCTTTGCTTTTAAGAAGCATTTACATCCTGCCGTAGGTTGGTTCTTTATTATCGCACTTACGGTAAACGTAAGTGGTGGTATAATGGGGGTAATGGGCATAGTAGCCGATGTGCTCAATGAGTGGAGTAAAACTTGGCATACAGGAGGCATCTCAGCAAAGGTTTGGGCCATATTCGGGGTAGGTCTGGTTTACAGTATTTTCTTGATTGGAACAACCAAGGTGTTCGAAAAAGCACTTGCCATTATGGTAGCTTTTATGGGCCTATGCTTCTTCATCAACTTTTTCATCATGATGCCACCATTGGGCGATATTCTCAATGGATTAGTGCCTGGTATGCCCACGGGTGATGACACTTCTTTAGCTGGTGCCTCATTAGTTACGGCTGGTATGGTAGGCACTACGGTATCATCAATGATATTTATTGTACGCACCACGCTTGTAAAAGAGCAGGGGTGGGGCATCAAAGATTTGTCCATCCAAAACAGGGATGCCATTGTAAGTGCATCCATGATGTTTCTGATTTCTGCCTCCATCATGGCGGCGGCTGCTGGCACCTTATATGTTAACGGTCTACATTTGGATGATGCCAAAGAGATGATACCACTATTAGAACCAGTAGCAGGTAAATACGCCGTTGGGATATTTGTAGTGGGTATAGCAGCCGCTGGTTTGTCTTCACAATTCCCGAATACCTTGCTTCTGCCATGGTTGCTATGTGATTTCTTCTCGTGGAAGCGGGACATGAAAAAGACTTCTTTCCGCTTATTGGTATTGGCAATGTCTCTATTGGGCTTGGTGGTGCCATTCTTAGGGGCGAGGCCAGTATTCGTAATGATAGCCTCACAAGCCTTCGCTACATTGGTTTTACCAGCCACAGTAATATGTATCTTCTACGTTACCAGCCAAAAGAAAATAATGGGTGAGCATGCCAATAGCACCTTAGATAACATCATTCTTGCCCTAATCCTTCTTTTCGCCCTAGTGATGGGAGGGCTCGGCATAGATGGTTTTATTGATTCTCTCGGAAAGTTCCTGTAAGCTATTCCACCACCGGGTTATGGCTTGCGTTAAGTCCCCACATAGGCCACCCAGTAAAGTTCTTGTCCTTAGTGTTGATGGATACCAATTTACCTTCTACAGTGCCGCTATATATCCAGCCATCATGAACAATAGCTTGGTTATTGGGTGTAGCACCTATATCAAACTCCTTTTCAAGATTACCATTTAATGGGTTATATACCTGAAGCTTACCCGATTTGGTGGGTACAATCAACTTTCCATTCACCACTATTGGCATGCCTTCTGTAGGTTTATCATCACTCATAGCCACACCTGGTAGTACTTTTGTCCACAACACATTGCCACTTTCAGGGTCTGAGCAATACAGCTTATCAGCCATCACATTATAGTTCTTGCCCCTATAATGTAAAATACGGCTACCATTGTAGTTCATGCGGAAATCAGCATCTAACTCGGCAAGGTTAGGATACTGTGCTGCTGATGAGAGTTGGTCTACTTTTTTAATGAGCTTCAAGTCATTGGCATTGAAGATAGCCACCTGTTCCTTGGTGGCATCTTTGGTATCTCTAATGCTCACAAATAACTTGTCCTTTACTACCGTTGGAGGAGTTACAGCAGCTACATTTTGGGTATTCATCAACACTCCCTTGTCTTTGCTAAACTGGTATAATGTGCCAGCAACAGAAGTAAGGTAAACTGAGTTGCCACTCAACACTGCTGAAGCCAATACTTCTGCGTCCATCCAGTTTTGCCATACTATATCACCTGATTTAAGGTCAAAACATGCAACTACATTATTGTTTTGCTTACCCTTGGCACTGTATAACATGGGGCCTAATTCATTTGGATATACAGCATACACTCTGCCATTGGCTACAGTTGGTGAAGAATAAATGTTGGGTCCCAACCACTTGCTCCAAAGCAACCTGCCCGTGCCAGCTTCAAGTGCATATAGGGTGCATGACTCAGTGATAAGTAATACCACTCCGTCTTCATACACCGCTGATGAAGAGCCGCTTTCTCCAAGAGAAATTCCCCAATTAAATTTACCATTTTTTTTATCAAAACTGTAAAACTCATTCGAGTAATAACCACCATCAATAAACAACATATCTTCACCAATAGCCGGGGTAGGTGTTTTAACTTCCTTGGGCATATTAATGTTAAAACCTTGGTCTGTGATTTCTACATTGCGCTCATCAAAAGCAATTCTTTTTACTGGTGTTTCCATAAACTCTATGCGGAAACCATTTTTGTCCTTTTTAGCTGTTTCATAATACTCTTCAATCCTTTCTGAGCCCATGTAGCTGTATTCTATCTCTGTCGTATGAAAACCCCTCTTTTCCATATAATTCAAAATATCCACTCCACGCTCATATTCAAAGTTCAGCAGGTACTCATGACCTTTGGGTAACAAGAATTCCGCTACACCACTTTCATTAGAGGTAGCCATATATACTTCGGGTCCAATCTTCACATCTATATACACTTTCTCATTGGGTAAGGGCTCACCTTGTGGGTTTTTCAAAAGCATATTCACGTAAGCCCTGGCAGAAGTCGGGCCAGAGCGGTCAGGCCATTCCTGGGTAATGGTATCACCATTAACGATTTCTGTAATTTCTGTAGGCTGAAATTTAAATCCCTTATTAATGGTTAGTCTTCCGCGTTCAGGTAAGGTAATATCCCTGTAACCATCTATATCTTCCACACCAATATCATAAGTTTGATTGGTAGGAACCAGAAACTTGGCCTCTCCAGTACCGTTAGAAGTTGCAATGTAGACCTTTTTGGCTCTGTTAGAAACCAGTCTGACTTCCGTATTCCTCAATGGCCTGCCCACACGATTGCTCAACCTTATGTTTACAATGGCATCGTTATCTCCAGCTCTGTCTCTGCCTGATATCTTTTGATAAATAGAATCAAGTGTAGTTGTTTCAATGCCACCAATAGGATTGTAAATGAGTGTTTTGGTGTAAAAAGTCTGCCCACGGGCAGGGGTGCTCAGTTCTGTAATGCCTTCGGCATCGTCAAAGCTTACCAGGTAATTTTTCCCTCTGGTGGCTCTTACTTCTACTTTACCTCTAACGTCAGTGGTAACGCTTGTTTCTTGCTTGCTTACCTTTTCGGTCAATACAAGATTGGTGAAGGGAACAATTTTTCCTTCATCGTTTTTTACAGTAATAAAAATGGTGAATTCGTCATTGTCAGGATACTGGGCCAATGATATCAATGGCACAACAGCCAAAAGCGCAATTATTAGCTTTTTCATGATGGAGTAGGTTATGGTGAAACTCGTAAATGTTGTGCATATGATATTAACACTGTTTGATAGCTAATTATTGCTCACCAATTTATGATAAACGAAAAAAGCGCATGATTAATGCGCCTTTTCCACTATAGTGTAGTTTGTTTTTAACTACCCAAAAAGTCATTTATTCTTTTGAAGTAGCCAGCTTTATCAACCCTGAAATTATCTTTTTTGTCGGGGTTCTCAACCACATAAATCTCTTTTTCAATCAGCTTTTTCTGCTTTTGTTGTAAGGTTTTCATGTCTTCAACGCTGTAAAGGGCATCATTACTCCCTACTATAAGTAGTACTCCCTGCAAGCGGTCTGAGGTAGCTTCATCCAAAGCGTAGAAAGGCTCATTTTTCTTATCATATCCAGCAAAAGGCACTTCCATCGGTTCGTCCCACTTTCCAAATCTTTCTTCAAGGTCTTCCATTGAGAAGAAAGGAGTATCGGCTATTATCTTTTTCACTTCTTTCCTATGATAGCCAATACCTAGTGATAATCCGGCTCCAATACCCCAGCCATAAAGGTGAAATTGTGAGGTGTACTTGGCCTTACAGTAGTCTATCATAGCCAAAAAATCATCCTGAAAGTGTGGATAGATGTACATGTTATTATCAATTTCAAACTCACTGCTTTCACCAAAACCCCTGTAGTCATATATCATCACGTTGTAGTTAGAGCGAAACTGGTCAACCCTCCTCAGGTAGTCAGCCATATTACCCTCACCATTATGGCTGATAAGTATCATGTCGGTGGTTTTCTTTGAAGCAGGAAAATACCAGGCGTTCAAAGTAGCGCCATCTTCAGTTTGCACTTTCAATTCATCATACTCCATGTTGTATTTATCAGGCCTTTGCTTATAGGTTCTCGAAGGGTTCAAGGCAAAAGATAAGTTGATTGCCATCACGCACACAATAATCAGTAATGTTCTCATTTTTATAGTTTAAAACAGTTAGAAATAAAACGTCGCACCAAATTAAAAAAATCATTGAGGAAGATACATCGATTGTTGAAAACTAAACTTTTTTCGAAAAATTTTGTGGAATAGGTTGCATGGTGGATTCATTTAAACGAAATTTAAACCAAGGAAACCATGAAAAAAGTACTATTTGCAAGCGTCTTTGTTCTTCTAGGTCTCATCAGTTTTGCCCAAAGAAACAGCCAAATAAATGGCAGGGTGCTGGATGAAGAAACCGGTGAGCCTGTAATAGGTGCTAATGTATATGTCGAAGTAGGGGGGGCTAAAATAGGCTCTGCTACGGACATAGATGGGAATTTTAGAATAAAGCCTTTATCAGCTGGCACTTACAACTTAACTGTTTCTTCTATGGGCATGCAAACTGCTATTATAACTGGCATAAAGCTAAACACCAGCGAAGTACTGCCTTTGCAGGATATACTTTTAAAAACCAAAGCGATTTTAATTGGTGGTGATGAAGGTGTAATAGTCATTGCATACACTAACCCACTCATTCGGCCTGATAAACCTTCCATTGAAGTACTAGACCCTGTTTTTATTCAAAGGGCTCCAGACCCTACTGATATTTCTGCTATTGCAGCCACTGTACCAGGAGTTCAACAATCATCAGATGGACAAGTGAGAATGCGCGGAGCAAGAGAGGGCACAAACGCCTATTATGTGGATGGCATGAGAGTAAAAAGCCTTAACGGTGTTGCGCCCGCCCGCTCTATCAAAAGTATGGAAGTATACGGCGGTGGTGTGCCGGCTATGTATGGAGACTTGACAGGAGGAGTGATTGTAATCGAGACAAATAGCTATTTTGACCTGTATAATCAATATAATTCTGGCAGGCGCTAAATATGTTTTTCTTCAATAGAAAAAATATCAAAAAGTTGGACGACCATGAGCTTATTGAGAAATATAGGCAATCGGGCAGCAGCAAATACCTGGAAGTACTGTTTGAGCGGTATTTCCATTTGGTATTTGGTGTTTGTTTGAAGTATCTAAAAAATGAATACGAAAGTAATGAAGCAGTTTTGGCAATCTATGAGCGCCTCTTGAAAGATTTTGAAGAAAAGGAAATTGACAACATCAATGCTTGGCTGTATGTGGTAACGCGAAACTATTGCTTCACCTACCTTCGCACGAAAGGCCGTGCCCTTAAGAGAGAAAATGAATACGAAGTAGAGATAAAAAGTGCCCCTGAAGTGGATGATAGTGAAGACATCGAGGTAAAAGAGAAGCAATTAACCAAGCTAGAACAGGCTATCGAAAAGCTCAAGTCTGAACAAAAGCAATGCATCGTGCTTTTTTATATCAAGCAGTATTGCTACAAGGAGGTCTCAGAACAAACGGGTTTTAGCATGAATGAGGTGAAAAGCCACATACAAAACGGTAAACGTAATTTGAAAATGATTTTATCCCAATATAATGAGTTCGCTACGAGGTAAACATATATTTGAAAACAGCGGCTTTCTCTCGCAGGATGAGTTGGAAAAATACATGAGCGGCAAGGTCACGCGTGAAGAGCAATATGTTATTGAGCAAAAGATATCTGCTAATCAACTTAACGCTGAAGCCATAGAGGGTTATGAGCAAAATCTATCTGCCGTTGCTAATATTAACAAGTACCGTAAACAATTTCAACAATCAGTCTCGGGAACGCCAGATTGGCTGAGGGCTCCAGTGGTTGTGCCTGCGCTAGCTATTTTAGTGGGTTTTATTATCACCGCCCTCATCACAGTTAATTATCTCCAAAAAAGGCATGATGTAACCCAAGAAGTACCAGTTGAAAAAACTGAACAACAGCCAGCAGAAATAATTGAAACTTCTTACCTCAGTGCTTTTGAGCAAGACCAGCAAGAAATAGTGAAAGCCGATGAAATAGCGGAAGAAAAGCAAATCTCTTATGAGGTAGCCCTAGAAAACCAGGAAGAACAGAAAGCATCCATTGTTCCTGAAACAAAAGAGGAAGAAGAAAAGAAACAATTTGAAGGTTCAATAACAGCCCTGGAACCAGAACATGTTAAAGGAGATTTGCCAACACCCAAAGTCAGTAAATCTTCCAGTAAGTCAAACGTGGTACTCAAGTACTACAACAACTTGAAAACAGTGGATTACAGCAAATTCTATGACCAGGCAATTTATGTTCCAGGCTTTGATTTAAGCGGGGTAGAAGCCAAATACGAATACAAAGCACAAAATAATGAGTGGGAAAGGTATGGCCCTAGTACCAAGACAATATCTTACGATAGCTATTTGAAGCAGGCAATGGGTAAATTCTCTAGAAATGACTACAAAGCAGCTCTTCAAGATTATAGGGTTGTACTTGAACAGTTCCCTGAGGACCAAAATGCGCTCTTTTACGGTGGCTTGTGCTATTACAACTTGGGCAAGGCTAACAAGGCTATTCAGTTTTTTTCTCAAGTAGAGAAAAGTTATATCAATACTTTTTATGAAGAAGCCCAATGGTACAAAGCACTTTCCTTTGAACAACTAGCGGATTACAAGAACCTTAAAGCCACCCTCCAGGAAATAATTGAACAAGGTGGTTTTTATGCTAAAAAGGCACAAGAAAAACTAGACTTCAAATAAGGATTTTAGACATTCTTACGGGCTACTGGCTAATAACTGTAAGGGTTTGGTAATATTTCATCAGTTGTCAAATTTCTATTAAATTTGAGGATAAATTGAAGTTTCATTATCCTCATGAGTAATCCCCAATGTCAGGTATTAAAGTATATCTTATGCCATTGGAGGTTTTATCTACTATACCTAAGCTTTTCAGTGTTCTGTTCTGTTGCTGATGCACAAGAGAATTGTAGTAACGGTGTTGATGACGATGGAGATGGGCAGATTGATTGCTACGATTCGGATTGTGCCGGCCAGGTTGCCTGCGATTCCTTCTTTTATGGCTACCCGGTTAATCACTGTGAATTACAGCCTCCGGTAGGCCCTTTTGGTGTGACTTTACTTTGGGAGTCAACAGTTACGGTGTCTACTAGAAGTATTTCCTTGGTGGCAGATATTGATGCCGATAATGTACCTGAAATTATCTGTCACTCTAAAAACGCTAATCAGCTCTATGTTTTGAATGGCACGACAGGAGCTACTGAGTTAACTATTACCTGTCCAGCGATATTAGATTACTCTGACGCTATGGCCGTTGCAGATACTGATAATGATGGTTTTGGAGAGATATATGTGGTCACTGCCAATTCCAAGCTACATTGCTTTGAGCACAATGGCAATCCTAAGGCTGGTTACACCCCGCCTAATGTTCCTCATGCCGAAGTAGGTCCGGGTATTGCTGACTTTAATGGCGATGGAAACCCTGAGATATATGTAGCTAATGAGATTTACAACTCTCAAACTGGTGCACTCATAGCTTCTGGAGGTGCCGGTAGTTCAGGAAGAAACACCTCTAACACTTCCAGGCATCCTGTCGCAGCTGACGTTTTACCAACTAGTGCCTGCGGCAATTGCGGTGGCATGGAACTGGTTTGTGGTAATACTGTTTATGAGGTCAACATTCCCGGGGGCACAATGATGCCCGTACCTAATAATGTAGGCCCATTAGGTGACGGCTATACCGCGGTGGCCGATATGAATATGGACGGGACCTTAGATGTGATAGTGACACGTGGCGGTAAAGTATACGTGTGGAACCCCGTTACAGGTAATCAGCTCGGGGCTACATTTGACATACCTGGTACTGGTAGTGGTGGAAGGCCCAACATTGCAGATTATGATAACGATGGCTACCCTGAGATTGGGGTAGGAGGTAGTCATAAGTATGTCGTAATAGATTACAATATTGGCACTAATGCAATGATACAGTTGTGGCAAAAAACTACAGTTGATGGCTCACAACAGACAACAGGTTCGGCTTTTGATTTTGAAGGGGACGGTATTACTGAACTGGTATATAGGGACGAAAATAACCTTCGTGTGTACGATGGAGCAACAGGAAATGTGAAAGTGGCAACACCTTGCGGTTCAGCAACCAGAACAGAGTTTCCAACAGTAGCTGATGCCAATGGTGACAGGTACGCTGATATAATTTGTAATTGCTCAACAAATAATCAGGGAGGTTCTGGTAAGGTAAGGGTATACAAGAGCAGTGGTTTTGAATGGATACCTACCCGTAAAGTAATGAATCAGCACGCTTATTCAATCACTAATATCAACGATGATTTAACAATTCCCCGATTGCAACAGAACAATGGTGATTTTCCAGCCATAAACAGTTTTATCTCGCAATCACCTCTTTTTGATGAAAGTTGGGAGCCTTTATTCATACCAGTAGCGGACTTTACAGTAGAAATTGATACCATTAGGTTTTGTGAAGTTGCACCTGACCAAATGAGTGTAACATTTGAGGTGTGCAATATTGGAAGCAAACGCATTATGGGTAACATACCTGTTACATTTTATAATGGTAATCCATTGGCTGGAGGTGCCGCTATCAATACTCAAAACCTCACTGCAACTGATATAGATACAACAGTTTGTGTCACTGAAACATTTGACCTTCCTTGGAATAATACCCCGTTTGACCTTTACGTATCTATTAACGACGATGGAAGTAGCCCGACAAATGCCCCTGAATTGGTTTACCCAGAATGTGATTCAACCAATAATATTGATTTTAAAAATGCCTCAGGTTTAACTTATGAGCCCGTGATTGATGGCTTAGCTGCCCAATATTGCTATAGTGACATAGATAATCCACTTACATTAACCCCAGTAGGAGGTGTACTCACAGGCAACGGAATAGCTGGCACCGATTTCAATGCATTTGATGCAGGTGTTGGTCAACATACTATTACATATACCTATACAGAGGGAGCATGTGATTGGGACACTACAGAAACTGTGGATGTAATCATTGCACCAGTAGCTGATGCAGGACCTGATACTAGTTTTTGTAATGGTGAAAGTGCACCTATTGGAACTGCTCCGACCACGGGTTTTACCTATACCTGGACCCCTACATCTGGATTAAGTGATGCTTCTGCGGCAAATCCGACTGTGACATTATCAAACACAGGAACCATCATCATAACCACTGATTATATAGTTGATGTGGAAAGCGATGCAGGTTGTTTGGGTAGTGATACCGTTTCCGTTACTGTTTATCCATCACCAACAGCTGACTTTGATTTTACTGACGAGTGTCATAATACGCCTATTAGCTTTACAGACCTGTCTCAAATTTCAGTGGGTACTATTGATGCTTACTATTGGGATTTTGATGATTTTAATACATCATCACTGGCTAACCCCACCAACAATTATGTTTCACCTAATACCTACAATGTAAGCTTGGTAGTAGAATCTGACAATGGATGCACAGACACAGTCGAGCATACTGTGGAAGTATTCAATAATCCAGAGGCTGATTTTGACTTTTTCAACGTGTGCCCCAATCAGGCTGCTGATTTTACCAATACATCTACCAGCCTTTCAGGCAATATAACGGACTATTACTGGGACTTCGGCGATAACTTAAATACATCCACTTCTAGTGACCCAGGCAATACTTACACAGTGGCCGGGCCTTATAATGTGATGTTAGCAGTAGAAACCAATCATGGTTGTGTAGATACCATTGTGCAGGCTATCACTGTGTATAATGACCCGGTAGCTGATTTTTCTGTTCAAAACGTTTGTCAGGGTGTAGCAGCCACTTTCAATAATTCTTCCTCCAGTCAATCGGGCACACTCAGTCAATGGGATTGGTATTTTGGGGATGGTGATACAATTAGTACTAACAGCGGTAATCCGGTTACACATCAGTATGCTGTTGACTCAACCTATGCGGTTGAATTAATTGTATCCACACAATATGGTTGTGACGATACCATACAAAGAGATGTGGTGATATTTCCAGTACCCATTGCTGATTTTACGTTTGACTCAGTATGTTTTGGTGTACCAACCACCTTTGTAGATGCTTCTGATGCTACTCCAGGTGTGATTGACCAATGGAACTGGAACTTTGGCGGAATAGGTTCTTCCTCAAGCCAAAATACTGACTTCATTTTTCCTAACCCTGGGCAGTATTCAGTGATATTATCCGTGGAGACAGATAGTGGATGTGCTAATGCTACTGAGAACTCTATTACAGTTTATGACCTACCTGAACCTGATTTCTCATCAAACAAGGTATGTGTATATGACACTACTCAATTCACTAATGAAAGTGATATTGCAAGTGGAATAGTAAGCTCCCAGATGTGGTATTTCGGTGATTCAGAAACTTCTGTTTTATATGAACCTGTCCATGTTTACCCACAGGCGGGTTTTTACACTGCCACTCTGGTGGCTACATCAGACAAAAACTGTGTGGATTCAGTTTCGCATGAAGTTGAAGTTTATCCGCGCCCTGACATTTCTTATAAAGTAATACCCGATACTGGCTGCATGCCTTTGCAAGTAAACTTCTTGGATGAAAGTACCATAGCGTCAGGCTATAATATCACTCAGTGGAACTGGAATTTTGGTAACGAACGCATAGACTTTGATCCAAATACAGAGACCATATATGATACCGCAGGTTTTTATAATGTTACATTAGAAGTCATCTCAGCTAATGGTTGTAGCTCGGTAGTAAGTGATAGCGATAGGGTGGAAGTATTTCCAACGCCAGTGGCTAATTTCGTTGCTACCCCACAGCCGGCTTCAATTCTATTGCCTGAAGTTCAGTTTACAGACAAGTCTTCACTATCTGTGGCATGGGATTGGGTTTTGACGGACTTTGATTACTCAATTGAACAAAACCCCTTTCATGTTTATGATGATACTGGAACTTATTTTGTGCAGCAGATTGTGCTTACTGAACATGCCTGTGCTGACACGGTTACTATACCGATTATAATTGAAGAGGCTTTTACAATGTATATCCCATCAGCTTTTACACCCGGTAAAGATGGTATAAACGATGAGTTTTTGTGTTATGGTGAAGGGTTTACTGATTTTGAACTTCGAATATTTAATAGGTGGGGGGAGCAGTTATTTTTCACTACTGACAAAAACAAGGGCTGGAATGGAAGAAAACACAATGTAGGTGAGATTGTTGAAGGTGGAACCTATATCTATCAAGTCCAGGTGATGGACTTCGAGAAACACCCTCATAAATTCAGGGGGCAGGTGAACCTGATTAAGTAACTACTTGCACTTTTCTAATAGAGTATCTATCTCAGGCCTCCAACAACCCAATTCATTAGCCTTATTAACATCCGAGCAAGCTTTGGTGTTTTCTCCAAGCTTAAAATAGGCTTTGGCTCTATAGATATATGCACAGGTAAGTTCTTTATTAAGATTGATAGCCTCAGTATAATATAGAACGGCATCCTTGTATTCCTTGGCATCCATCTTTAGGTCGCCTTCCAATAATTGAGCTTGTGCTTGTTTCGCACTGGGGCTTTCAGGAACAATGTCAGTGGTAGCTTCTTGTGCCAAAAGTGAAAAAGGAAGGAATATCAGCACTAGTATAGTAAGATTTTTCATAGAGTTTAAAATTTCCATTAAAGTAGGAATATTTTGCAATGTAAGTATTAATCTTGCTTGATTACTTTCAATTCACCTTTTACGGTTAGGTTTACATCTTTCATAATACCTGTTACCATCTGTATTTCTTCATCACTAAGTGACTTTTTCTTTGATATCACATCAATGCCTTCGGGAGTAAATAGTGTTTTCTCAAAGTGGGTTATGGCGATTTGCTTTTTCTTATCTATGTATACTAAATCCCACTTACTATTCAGTAACCAGAGCAAGCCATTTCCGCGCCATATATATGAGGTACACTTATCATCCAGAGGTTTGTCAAACCCTTTAATGCTCTTGCTTTTTCCGTTCTCAGTATACCTAACTTCATCTTCAAGCCCCATCACACCATCTCTTTCACCTACTTTGTAATTGAGGGTGGGATTTGATTTGTTGCCTTTAAGCCACATCGGAAAATTAGTCATGTTAATGTACCAACTTCCCACATAGTCTTCTAATTGCATACGCTCTACTAACATGAGAATAGCCCAAAAGTTTTAAAAGAGGCGGAACTTGAGCAAGATAGCACTTTATTCGGCATTACTATCTAGTAATCGTACCAGTCGCGCTTGCGGTTAAGTTTCAAGCTTTGTAATACGGCGGCTTTCACATTGATGTCAATACTATAGCTTCTAAGTTGACCGAACGGAACCCAACGGAATCTGGCTTCCCAGCAATGCAAGTCACGATAAATATTCAAAGTGGTTTGGGTGAGTTCTTGCCCAACGAAATCATATCCAGACGTAAACCCAACTTTCCATTTGGGGGTGATACTCAAATCGCCATTAAAAGTAAGTGATTGGGTAATTTTATCTTCATCTACCAAGCCGTTATATGCAAGGTTATAATTCATAAAAAAGTTCCACGGAATATTGAAATCAATGTAAGCCTGTGGGTTTTGCCTGATTTCTTCAAGCTGGTCTTCAGTACCTTGCACAGTGGCAGGGTTAGGCTGTGTAGCTGTACTTTGTCCCTGGCTATTAAGATTAAAACCCAAAGCAATAGTTGATCGCGTGATAGTACCAATCTTGCCATCGTAGTTCACCCTATACTCATTTTCTCGTTGGTAATTGGTATCCAACACATATGGGGTCAAGGTTCCAGTGTAGTTCACGTTTAGTTTATTGAATAAGGTGGTTCTTGCACTTAAGGCAATGTCAGACAGGTTAAACTCATCAGCAAAAAAGTTGTAAGAAGCCGTAGCCCCAAAGTAATCCAATAGCTTTATCTTTTTAGTGCCTGTAATAGTGTCTTTGGCTGACCGAACCTTCATTTCAAGGTTATTACCTAGGGATAGATTAAAAGAACCTTGTTCGCCTGAAGTAGGTTTTCCGTATATACTCAAGTCATAAATGGAATAACTACTCAAGGTGTTATCACTGCCAAAGTATCCAAATTGCTGTGTGCCAAAATCAGGGCGGTAAGTGAGACCCCAACTTGGTGTAAATACGTGCCTTATGGCTCTCAGCCCTCCTTTTTTGAATGATAGCATCCCATATATCACCGTGGACATACTCGCGTTGGCACTCCATTCGCCAGTAACTTTAAACTCCTGTATAGTATCATTTACATACTCTAATGAATCGCTATCCCATACTTTTCTTAATGTCTTGGTGTGCAACTGCGAAGTCCCTGTAATGGAAGGCGTAACCGTGAAATATTTGAACGCTTTAAAAGAAGTATTGGCTGTGGCATTTACTTTGGCTCCATTGCGCATTTTTTCATCTAAGTTCTCATAAACTTCAGGTTTAGTAATTAATGAGTCGAAGGTAGTTAAGGTATTTCTCGAATTAAGAGTAGCACTCACACCAATCTTTTCAAACATATTTTGCTTACCCACCTTGTCCTTCTTTTTGAAAGGATAAATACGCGTCATATTAAAGGTCAACTCAGGAAGGACAATATCCATTGTTTTGTTTAAAGTGTTTTGGGAGTGACTGGCATTTACACTATAAGAAAATGGCGTACCAGCTAAAGTTTGTGAGTAAGCTATATTAGATTGAAAGGTGTTAGTTAAAAACTCTTGCGTAGTACTATTCAGGTTATTGCGAAAGTTATTTCTACTACCCGCATTTACATTAGCAGAGAAGTTCGTATTCGGCCTGGCTTTAGGGTCTTGCTGGTGGTTCCACCTCACAAAGTAGTTTCTTTGCTCCACAAAGTCAGGAAAATCTGGGTCACCCTGCTTCACTCGGTTATGGTCAATCTCTATACTTCCGTTGTATTTATACCTTCTTTTGTAAAAACTGTTGGCCCGCGCGCCCCAACTGCCTCTGGAGTATATGTCGCCCCTCAAAGCTAGATTGATGTTGTCATTTATCGCGAAATAATAGCCTCCATTTTTTAAAAAGAAACCCAAGCCTGGAGACTCACCATATTCAGGTATAATAATACCGGAACTCTGCCCTTGTTTGTTAGGGAAAAAGCCAAATGGCAGTACTAAGGGAGTTGGAACATCCTCAAAAGTTAAATAGGCAGGGCCAGTTACAATCTTATCATTCTGAATTACTTTTAGCTTATTGGATTTAATCAAAAAGTGGGGGTGGTCATCAATACAAGTGGTGTAACCGCCATCGCGGATAAAGTATGAAGTTTCATTTATCTTTTTCACCACACCACCATGTATATTGCCTTCACCTTGGGTGGTTATTACCTGTACAATGCGTCCCTTTTTTGAGTCAAAGTTGTATGACATAGAGTCGGCCCTGAAACTTTGGTCACCCTCACTAAATACTGGTGTACCAGCTATTTTTCCGGTGCTGTCAGGCAAGCCTTTTGCAAATAAAGTATTGGTTGTCCAATCTATCTCTATGTAGTTGGCTTTCAAGGTAATATCACCGTAATGTATCTCAGCATCATTATACAGATACACTTTTTTACCAAGCACATCAAAGCGCAATGAATCTTTAGCATGGTATTCAACTTTGGTATCTAGTGCAGTTTTTTTGGGTGGTTTTTTAAGACTGTCACTCACAATTGCAATGCTACTATCTGGAGGCAAAACTTGAGATGAATCAGGTAGTATTATAGGAGCGTTACCACCCACCTTAAGTGAATCAGGTATTTTGTTTCCGCTTTTCTTACCTTCGATCGGGTTTTGGGAAAAAGCGGTATTAATCCACAAAATTGTGAATATCAGTGTGAATAAGTGGCGAAATAGCGGGTTGAGAAGCAATTGATTAATACTATTTTTGCCAATACAGAGTTTATAATCAGAGCGCGCCAAAGCTAATCAAAAATTAGCAGTTGTGTGGTTGGGATGAATACTTAATCGAGAAACAGTGGGTAAACGCTTCATATTGGCCTTTATTGCTTTATTGTTTATCATTACTCCTGTTCTTTCTTTTGCCCAGGCTAATGGGTCAAAGATAAAAACAGTGGTGATTGATGCAGGTCATGGCGGTAAAGACCCAGGCAATTTGGGTACTGGAAGGTATAAAACAACGGAAAAGCATATTGTATTAGACATCTCATTAAGGCTTGGAAACTACATTAAAGAAGCTTTTCCGGATATTGAAGTAATATACACCAGGGATAAGGATGTATTTGTTGGTTTGAATGAAAGAGCCAAGCTCGCCAATGATAATAAGGCCGACGTTTTTATTTCAATTCACTGCAACGCGTTCAAAAATCCTGAATCTCATGGAACTGAAAGTTGGGTGATGGGTTTACACAAGTCTGAAGAAAACCTAAAAATAGCCCAAAAGGAAAACTCCGTGATTTTCCTGGAAGATGATTATGAAGTCAAGTACGAAGGTTTTGACCCTAACGCACCCGAGAGCTACATAGCCATGGTAATTTTTCAGAATGCTTTCTTGAACCAAAGTCTGGATTTGGCATCCAAGGTTCAAAAGCAATTTAAAACAAGGGTAGGAAGAGTAGATAGGGGGGTGAAACAGGCAGGTTTTGTGGTTATCAGTAAAACCACGATGCCTTCCATATTGGTCGAATTGGGCTTTCTTACAAATAAAGAAGAAGAAGACTATCTCAATTCAGAGGATGGAAAAGTGTACATGGCATCTGCTATTTTCAGGGCGTTTAAAGAGTATAAGCAAGAGTATGAAACACCAGACGTAGTTGATACTAATCCTAACCCTACACCTGAAAAAACTGAGGAAGAAAAAGCTGCTGAGAAAAAGGAGCAAGCAGAAGCTAAAAAAGTTGAAGAAGCCAAAAGGAGGAAAGAGCAAGAGGATAAACAGAAGGCTGAAGAGGAACGCAAAAAGAAAGAAGAAGCGCGTAAAAAAGCACAAGCAGATTCAATTGCAAAGGTTGAAGCAGAAAAAAGGACTAAGCTAAAAGCAGATTCACTGGCAAAAGTTGAAGCGGCAAAAAAGGTTAAATTGAAAGAAGACTCTATTGCAAATGCCAAAGCCGAAAAAGAACATTTAGAAAAAGTAAAGGCAGATTCTATTGCACAAGCAAGAGAAGACAGTATAAAGAAAGCTAAGGCAGATTCACTAGCTAAGATTGAAAAAGAAAAAGCTAGGCTAATTGCAGATTCTATTGCTAAGGCTAAAGAGAAAGAACGAGAGAAAGCTCATCAAGAGTTAGAAGCGAGACTAAAAAAGCAAGAGGAAGAAAAGAAGAAAAAAGAAGCTGAATTATTGAAGGCAAAGCAAAGACAAGATTCGCTGGTGAAACTCAAAGCCAGAGAAGAAGCCTTGAAAGATTCTTTAGCCCGGATGCTGGCAGAAGCTGAAATGTCAAAGCAACAGTCCCTATGGGAGAATGTTGATATGTTAAGCAAAAAAGCATTGGATAGCAGGGTTGACTTTCAAAAGTATGTTGATGCTGCCATCATGTTAGATAATTACCTATGGCACCAAAGCACTAAAAAAGACAAGACTGAGGCATGGAAAGCAAGGCGGGCAGATAAAGAATACCAGAAGATATATTTTGCTTTCGAGCTAGGGAATGGTAGAAACGTAGAGACATTCAAAGCCTTGACCTTACTATATCCTGAAAATTCAAAGTATATTGATGAGAGGGCTTTTGCCATGTACGAGGAATATATCAACGATAAGATAAAACATGAAGCTCATGGTGGAACTTACGAATTAGTAAATTATAAGAAACTTATCGATGCATCGGCGCAGGCTCTAAAAGATGAGCTAAGAAAAGAGGGGGAGTTAAAAGCGCAAAGGCTTGCTGACTCTATTGCTTTGGTTCAGGAAAAAATGCGCCTAAAAAGAGATTCTTTGAAAAATGAACTGCAGAAGTTTCGCGAAGAACACGAAGAAACAGTGGAAGAAGCACCAATAGCAGAAGTGATAAGAGAAAGAGAAGAGGATGAAGCCTTTATAGAAAAGAAAGAAGAACTCATTAAAAAAATAAATCCACCTTCAGAAACTATTTCGGGCAGTAAAAATATTGTATTTAAGATTCAATTAGCTTCTTCGGCTAAGCAAATACCCTTAAATTCGCCACGCTTCAAAGGTGTCGCAGTAAATGAGTATATGGATGGAAATACCTTTAAGTATACTGCTGGAGAAACGGCAAGTGTTGATGAGGCGTCCGCTATGCAGAGGGAAATGAGAACAAAAGGATTTAATGATGCCTTTGTGGTTGCTTTCCTAAATGGTGAGAGAATTCCCGTTAGCAAAGCCAGAGAGATATTAAATAATAATTAAATAACTATTTTAGCCCGACTTTGAAATATTCTACTGAAATAAAGACCGGAATTATCGTAGTTGTTGCGATAGGATTATTCATTTGGGGGTACAATTTCCTCAAAGGAAGCAATGTACTAGATAATCAGCGTGAGTTTTATGCAGTTTATGACAAGGTAGAAGGCTTGGTGCAATCTAACTCGGTGGTAATAAATGGAGTTAAAGTGGGTATCATTCAGGATATCTATTTTCATCCAAACAACAGCGGTAAGGTTGTAGTTAAAATGGTTCTTAGTGATACAGATTTCAAAATCCCAAGAAACACTGTTGCCCTTATCACTTCTGCAGACCTATTGGGAACGAAGGCTATGGAACTGGCATTAGGAGATACCATTGGGGTATATGCTGAAAACGGCGATACCTTAAGTGGACAAGTAAAAGCCAGTTTTACTGATGAAGTGAATAAAACGGTAGAGCCTATCAAGGCCAGGGCAATTACAATGCTTACTGAAATAGACTCTATATTGCTTATCATAAAAGGGGTTTTTAATGAGCAAACTCAAAATGACATTACTGAAAGTATAGAAAACCTTAAAAAGACGATTGTAAACATTGAAAGCACAACTGCTGATATTGATACACTTGTAACGACGGAAACAAGTAGGATTAGGCAGATATTGGATAATGTGAATTCAATATCCAGAAATATCAAGGACAATAATAAGAATATCACCACCATTTTAAATAATATGGCTTCAGTTAGCGACACATTGGCGAGGGCTGAAATTGCAAGTACAATTTCCAGGGCCAATAAAGCCATTGCTGAAACTTCAGATATTTTGGAAAAAATTAATAAAGGTGAAGGCTCTATGGGCATGCTCGTTAATAATGACAGCCTCTATAATAATTTGAACAATGCGGCATATGATTTGGATAAGTTGTTTCAGGATATGCGCAAAAATCCAGGCAATTACGTCCATTTCTCAATTTTTGGAAGAAAAAACAGAACTCAATAAATCGTTACTATGCATTTTGGGGTATCTAATATTATATTCTTAGTTGTTTTCATAACAGCTATTGTGCTTTTTGCTAAACGGATAATGACCATTACCCGCAATATCAAGTTGGGCAAAGGTGTGGATAGATCAGATAATGCTTCAGAGAGGTTGAGTACTATGCTTCGTGTGGCAGTAGGGCAATCTAAAATGGTAGTGAGGCCTGTATCTGGTATCCTGCATATTTTGGTTTACGTAGGTTTCATTATTATAAATATCGAGCTGCTTGAAATAGTGATAGACGGAGCTTTGGGCACTCACAGGGTCTTGTCGGTATTAGGGCCTTTATATGATTTACTTATAGCCTCTTTTGAGATACTAGCTGTTGGCGTAATAATAGCTTGTGTGGTATTTTTAATAAGAAGAAACATTATCAAGCTAAAGAGATTCTGGAGTAAGGAAATGACTAGTTGGCCAAGAAGTGATGCCAATATTATTCTTATTACTGAGATAGCCTTGATGTGTGCTTTCCTCTCTATGGATACCGCAGATTTTGTTTTGCAAAGTAGGGGTGCAGAGCATTACCACGAAGCTGGGGCTTACCCAGTGGCGTCATTGCTAGCACCATTGTTCAATGGCCTTAGTGATAGTGCTTTAGTTTTTGTTGAGAGGTTTGGCTGGTGGTTCCATATCATAGGCATTCTTTGCTTTTTGGTTTATGTGACTTACTCCAAGCACTTCCATATTATGTTGGCATTCCCAAATGTTTACTTCTCTAACTTAAAAAGCAAAGGGCAATTCAATAACATGGAATCAGTAAAAAAAGAAGTGGAATTGATGTTCGACCCAAATGCCGACCCATATGCTGCGCCACCGCCAGCGGAAGAAGGTGCTGTGCCTGAGAAGTTTGGTGCCAGAGATGTAACAGACTTAAACTGGAAGCAATTGATGGATTCATACACCTGCACGGAGTGTGGAAGATGTACATCTAATTGTCCGGCGAATATTACAGGTAAAAAACTTTCTCCACGTAAGATAGTAATGGATACGCGAGACAGGTTGGAAGAAGTTGGAAAAAACATTGATACTAATGGCGGAGAGTTTAAGGATGACGGTAAATCATTATTGCATGATTATATCACACCTGAAGAACTTTGGGCTTGCACTACGTGTAATGCATGCACGGAGGCTTGTCCGGTAAATATTGACCCATTGAGCATTATCGTTGATTTAAGAAGAAATTTGGTAATGGAAGAATCAAGCGCTCCAAGCGAATTAGTGGCTATGTTTACTAATGTAGAAAACAATAGTGCCCCTTGGCAGTTTTCACCAACTGATAGGTTTAATTGGGCGCAAGAAGATTAATAAAGAGATTAGGGATATGTCAGAACCTTTGAAAATAAAAACCATGGCCGACTGCATGGCGGCGGGAGAAACCCCTGAAATACTATTTTGGGTAGGTTGCGCTGGCAGTTTTGATGATAGGGCTAAAAAAATAACCAAGGCCATAGTGAGAATATTGAATCACGTGGATATGAGCTTCGCTGTATTAGGCACAGAAGAAGGATGTACTGGTGACCCAGCCAAAAGAGCAGGTAATGAGTTCCTTTTTCAAATGCAGGCATTTCAGAATATACAGGTATTGAATGGCTATGAAGTAAAGAAGATAGTCACAGGCTGTCCTCACTGTTTTAATACACTAAAGAACGAATACCCTGACTTAGGTGGTAACTATGAGGTTATCCACCATACCCAGTTAATCCAACAACTGATTGATACGGGTAAGCTGAAAGTGGAAGGTGGTGCTTTTAAGGGTAAAAAGATAACTTATCATGATGCCTGTTACTTAGGCCGCGCTAATGACGAATATGAAGCTCCTAGAAGTGTTATTGAGAAATTGGATGTAGAACTAGCTGAAATGAAGCGTTCACGGGCTAATGGCTTATGTTGTGGCGCAGGCGGCGCTCAAATGTTCAAAGAGGCTGAAGAAGGAGATAAGGAAGTGAATATTGAAAGGGCAGAAGAAGCCCTTGAATTATCTCCCAATGTGGTAGCAACTGCTTGTCCATTCTGCAATACCATGATGACAGATGGTGTAAAGCTGAAAGAGCAGGAAGAAAATGTAAAAGTTTATGATGTAGCTGAGTTGATAGCTAATGCAAATGATTTGTAACTTTGTATAGATAGATTTAATAATCAGCCATGTACAGTTATCAAAATATGCCGCTTAATTCTCGTGTTTGGATTTACCAAAGTAGCAGGGAGTTTGAAGATAGAGAAGTAAATGAAATCAACTTTCTGGCTGAGCATTTTGCCGATAGTTGGGCTTCTCATGGTAATGATTTAAAAGCCCATATCTCTGTATTTCACAAGCGTTTTGTAGTTGTAATGGTAGATGAGCAACAAGCTGAAGCAAGCGGCTGTTCTATTGATAAGTCAGTTGGATTTATCCGTGACCTGCAAACTCGGTATGATATTGACCTGCTAAATAGGATGCAGGTTGCCTATTGGGACGGCGATAGGGTGAATACCTGTCGTTTGGATGGTATTACCAAATTATTAGAGCACTCTCTGATTACTGACAGCACCATTGTATTTAATAATATGGTGAGAGACAAGGCGGAGTTTGAAGCAAAGTGGCAAGTCCCTCTAAAAGATAGCTGGATACTACAATACGCTAACTAAGCCTACCAAAAGCGGTATAATATCCATACCGTTATTCCTACTAAAAATACTGATAGTACCCTTTGTAAGGCAAAGGTGAGTTGGATTTTATCTTTTTCTGAAAATCTCACTAAGAATAGTAACCCCGATACTATTGCGATTGGAATAGAAATACCAGAAGTATCAATAATATCAGAGGCAACAATTGCAATACCAACCAATTGAATGATAAAGAACAAGGCTATTGTCTTGAAATAAAGCTTTAAGCTGTTGATTGAAAGCATAGCCTCATTTTTTCCACCTAGTGAAAGCCACTTCACTGTAAACATAACCAAGCCAGACGAGACAAATGTGATGGCAACCCGGTGTAAGAAATTAAGCTTCGTACCAAATAATTCTTGTAAGACTGGAGAATGCACTACCATCATTTCATAAAGATATTCAGAGCCAAAAGCAGAGAATGGTGCGCTTATCATAGCCAGAAACGCTGCTTTTGGAGGTATATTCTTTATAAGTACAGCAGCAAAGAATACAACAATAACTCCAGGTGTAAAGTAAGACCCGTGGGAAGACATTTTCAAGAAGAAATTGCCAGCACCTGCAGGGTTATAAGTTAACCAAGCCAAACTTGCCGATGTTATAGCTAATACACCAATAGTTATTCTACCCACCCGCACTAATGCTTTATCACTAACATCTGTATGCAAGTATTTCTTGTAGATATCAATACTAAAAATTGTGGTTGCTGAATTCATCATGGAGTCAAGAGAGGAAAAGGTAGATGCTGCCACGCCCGAGAATATCAGTCCCACTAAGCCATAACCTACAGGAACAACTGCATTTACTAAATGCATAAAAGCATCATCAGGCAAAACATTATCACCAAAATTGGTAGCTCTGAAATAATGGGCAGCTGCAATACCTGTTGCGATACTTACAAAAGGAATTCCCAATTTCAAAAAACCAGCGAACATTACACCTATCTTGGCATCCTTGTCTGTTTTTGCAGCTATTACTCTCTGAACCAAGAATTGATTGGTTATCCAATAGAAGCAATGTAAAAGCATTAAGCCAGTAAATACGCCACTAAATGGGAGGGAATCGTGGTCTGATGGTAAGAATAATCTCATTTTTTGCTCTGCGTTGGGCAATTGTTCTTCCAATTGCAATAAGCCTGCAAAGCCATTAATCTCTGGTTGGGAAAAAGTGAACCATGACAGCAAAACAGCTACACCTACAATAAATATAGCTTGTATGGTATCAGTAAAGACAACCGCTTTTAAACCACCAAAAAAGGTATAACTGCATGTAATTACAGTGAGAAGCAATAATGCCATAGGATAACCAATAGAATAGTCAGTACCGCTTGTAATGAGAGAAATAGCGCGGGCACCTATGTAAAAGTTAGCAATCAATTGCACCAATATCATCAATAGCATAAGGATGGCATAAACTAACCTGGAATGTTCACCAAAACGTTTCTCCAAAAACTGGGAAAGCGTAAATATTCTCATGTTTCGATAGATGGGCACAAAAATGTATGCCAGTAGCAGTATCGCAAAAATGGCTAATATCTCGTAATGGCTTTGGGCAAAGCCAACTGAGTACCCAATACCCAGCATACCAATCAAGTGAGTAGCACTTACATTAGTGCTAAATACAGAACCACCTACAGCCCACCATTTTAGAGTTCGGCCCGCCATGAAATAATCATCGCTGTCTTTGCCCTTTAGGCTGATATATACACCAACACCTACCTGAAAGGCAATGAGGCTGACCATTATAATAAGGTCAAGAGAAGAGAGGGAAAGTTTGCTCATTCTTTGGTTTTATGGAACCTCTTGCCCCAAGGCAGCTTCGTACAGCACAAACCAATCTTGTAATTCCAAATTTATATCCACTGCCGACAATGCAGCCTTTATTCTTTCGGTCTTATTAGTGCCAATAACGGGAATTAACCCTGCTGGGTGTCTCAATAACCAAGCTAATGCTAAAACATCAGTAGTAGTATTATACTTATCATTTAACTTCTCAAATTCCTTGCTCAGCATGGAGTGTGAACCATCAAATAACCTGCCACCACCCAAAGGGCTCCATATCATAGGTTTGAGATTTTTCTCATAAAGAAAATCAATACTGCCATCAATTAATGGTTGATGATGTAGCAGACTCAATTCAATTTGGTTAGTTATTAATGGAATATTCAATCGCGATTGTAGTAAGCTGAATTGGGTTGGAGTAAAATTAGAAACACCCACATACTTTACTTTACCCATATTCACGACAGTCTCAAGCATTTTTGCTGCTTCATCCACATTCATCAATGGACTAGGGCGGTGAAACAATAATACATCCACGTAATCGGTATTCAGATTGCGTAGCGAATTGTCTACAGACATTTGAATATGCTCTGAACTATAATTGTAATGCTTTACATAGGTGGTGGGTTTGTTGTTGCTCAATAATTGGATACCGCACTTGGTTATTATTTTCAATTGAGACCTTAAGGAAGGGTTTTGCTTTAAAACCTTTCCAAAGAAAGCCTCGTTTCTGTAATCATTATATATATCAGCATGGTCAAAACTATCTATGCCAAACTCAAGACAAGCTTCAATTATTTGTTGTACATCACTCTCTGATTGTTTTTTATTATCCCATCTCCAAACACCATATACAATTTGGGACAAAGAAAAGTTGCTTTGTAGACTTATTTGTTTCACGGTTTTATTGAACTTTTAGTGGTGCAGTTGTAAGTGGTGTTGCCGGTTCTGTTTCAGGCAACCGACCTTGTAATTTAGCTAGTTTCTCGTTGGGTAATTCAGGCAATACATATTTAGCAAACAAGTCACATTCTTCAATTAAGGGATAGCCAGATAAAATAAAAGAACGGATACCCATATCTATATAGCGATTGAGTTTAGTAATTATCTGGTCAGGTGTGCCAACTATCGCTGCACCACATCCTGAGCGGGCGCGACCAATACCTGTCCATAGCATGGGCTCTGCATATCCTTCCTTATTGGCAGAATCACGCAAGGTGTTTTGCTGCAACACTCCCATATTTTTTGCATCCTGTGAGCGATTTTTGATTTGCTCACCTTGCTCTGCGTCTAATTTGGACATTAAAAGGTTCGTGTATTTGTGTGCTTCGTTTTCATCCTCACGAACAATGACATGAACTCTTAAACCATAATCTAAAACCCTGTCATAGGCCGTTGCTTTAGCTGACATATCTTCCATAGTTTTTTGTAAGCCTTCTTCAGTATCTGGCCACATAAGGAAGGTGTCACAATATTGTGCACATACATCACGGGCAGGAGGGGAAAAGCCTCCGAAATACAATAGTGGCCCGCCATTCTGTTGATAAGGTTTCACTGGGTCAGTAGGCATATCAAACTCATACAGGTCGCCTTTAAATTGAATGCGTTCTTGCGTCCAGGCTTGCTTTAGTATTTCAATAATTTCTCTGGTGCGTTGATACCTAAGCGCTCCATCTTCTTTGTATCCTGGTAGGTCTGAGCTAATAACATTCAAGATAAAACGCCCTTCCAATATATGATCAAGTGTACTGATAGTTCGAGCCAACATTGGTGGATGCAATTCTCCAAACCTATGTGCCACCAGTAAAGAAATGTTCTTAGTAAAAGGAGCTATAGCGCCAGCAAAAGTGAATGGGTCTTGCCCAACGATGTATGATGAAGGCAAAAGGATATTATTAAAGCCGTGATTGTCTGCATTAAGTAGAATATTCTTGCAGTGATTGAAATTGCTACGACGCTCGTTATCCAACACGCCTAGGTATTGGGTATCACCACCACAGAGGTCGCCAAACCAAGCTATTTCTGCGGTTCTTTTTTCAGTTCTTATTTTGATTGAGCTCAAAGTTTGGTTTATTTTAAAGTGATTACCTATCGACCAAAGTAAAAGAAAAATTAGGACTAGCAGAAGGACTTATTCTCCTTTACGTTTTAAGTTTTTGTTAGGTGTCTTCGATTTCCTGGTTTCGATAACATCCCATTTAAATATGTCCTCAATTTTCAACGGCCTATGCTTTCCATGCCATGCAAAGCCTTTCAATATCAGTTCTTCCTTTGGAGCTTCGCCAATAGGGTAAAGGGTAGCATCAGGTTGTGTCATAAAGGTGATTTTACTTACCTTATTACTATCAACATATATTATTAGGTCACTACTTGCTGCTGTGTTTACGTTATCAACATCGGTACTGCCTTCCTCAGATACATAATACACCGTCTGTCCATTCCCGAACACATCCACTTTATGCAACTTGTCATCTTTAAAGTGCCCTACCATCTTCTTTCCTTTTATTTGATTGTAATAGGTACTATCTTCACGTGATGTAATAAATGAGGTATTAATCAGGTGCATCTTGTTTACCTTATCATTGGCTATTAAGATGTGAATGGTATCTGCTGTCAACTGATTGCTATCAGTCCATAAGATAGGGGCAGTAAACATTTTTATGGTTGAGTCTGAATAGGAATATACCAGAGAGTCGCACATGCCTTGCATATCGCTTTTATACATTTTGACTTTATGGTACGCAAATAGTGTTCTGTTTTCGCTGCCAATAGAATCTAATTCTGTTCGCAATGTATCTGAATGAAGGTAAAGGGTATCTTCATCAAACTTTTGCTTCATGAAGGTATTGCCTGTTACAATAGTCACTTCTCTTTCCTCGAAGTACTCCGCATAGTCCCCGTATACTATTACGTCTTGCACGGTGTCTACAATAATTACATTTTCCTTAGCATTACCGTATCCAACAGCTCGGTCATAAAAAATGCTATCCCCCCAAATCACTTGCTTGTCAGACCGCATAAAGGAATTCTCGCTAAACTCTGATTGGTCGGTAATTGTATTGTACCAACCGGTTTCGCAATAGATTAAGTTTTCTTCACTGTAAATACGTGTGGGTCCATAGAAATAGGCTATTTCAGTGGTTGTGTTATACATCAAAGTATCAGCATAAATGGTGTATTTGGGGTTTCTCAGTACCACACTATCTTTAAAAAAGAACTCGTTCTTCTCTTCATAATAGTAACCGTAAATGCTGGTTAGAATATTTTCTTTGTCTACAATGGTTCCACCTGTGGTGTATTTACCAAACTTTTGGTTCATATCATACACAAGCCTATCCGTGGTGAGTTTCATTTTTGAATCATCCAAAATCACTTCCTCACCAGTAATAATTGCCATTTTAGTATTGCCATTATAATTTAACTCATCACCCCAAATGTTTACAGTATCCGATTCAATGATGTGTACATTTCTAAAGGCATCTAGGCTGTTAGTAAGCGAATACATGTAAGCGCTATCGCAATGCATGACAGCATTATCATGCTTGAAGGAAACATCACCTATCAGTCTCCTGGTTTTCGGAGCGATACTCTCATCATATTCAAGGCTGTTAGCATGTAAAAGTTCTACCTTTGTAGTCTTCTCTGGCTTATCGCTTTGGGCTGTGGCCAATATGGGAACAGTCAAAGAAACTAAAGTAAGTATTAGGTATTCAATTCTCATTTTAGGTGTTTGCCTTCAATCAAGCGCAAAAGTATCAGATTTATTGCATTAACTTTTGTTTGGATGATTAACTTTAGCGCCTCATAATTTTATAACCATGCTTAATTCGAAAATAGTTGGCCTTGGACATCATGTGCCTGAAACTGTTGTAACTAACTTTGATCTTGAGAAAAAGATTAACACCAGCGACGAATGGATAAAAGAAAGAACAGGTATTCAGGAGCGAAGGTTCTTTAAAAAAGGAGAAGATACAGTGGCTAACATGGCTGCCAAAGCTGCAAAAATGGCGCTGGAAAGGGCAGGAGTAGACAAAAGTGAAATTGAGATGATTATTTTCGCTACCATCACCTCTGACTATTACTTTCCCGGTAGTGGAGTGCTCTTACAAAGGGAGTTAGGCTTAGGTACAATACCTTGCATGGACATTAAAAACCAGTGCTCTGGTTTTATTTATGCCTTAGAAACGGCTGATAACTTCATTAAAGCTGGTAAATACAAAACTATTCTAGTTGTTGGTGGTGAAATACAATCATCTGTATTGGATTATAGTGATGAAGGAAGGGCTGTATCAGTAATATTTGGTGATGGTGCTGGAGTGGCTCTTGTGCAAGCTACTCAGGAACAAGATAAAGGAGTATTGAGCACACACTTACATAGTGATGGTACTTATGCTGAAGAATTGGCTATTCTTGACCCAGGAAGCAGCCGTCCGGAAAGGCTTTATAAAGAAATGACCAATTTGGACAAGACGTATTGTTACATGAATGGTTCTATGGTATTTAAGCATGCAGTAACTAAATTTCCTGAAGTGATTAATGAGGCACTCGAGCATAACAGAAAAACTGTAGACGATATCGACCTGCTAATCCCACACCAGGCCAATTTGCGTATTTCAACGGCAGTTGGTCAAAGGCTGGGCATAGCAGACGAAAAAGTATACAGCAATATTCAAAAGTATGGCAACACTACTGCAGCATCAATTCCTATTGCAATGAGTGAAGCTTGGGCTGAAGGTAAAATTAAAGACGGCGATTTGGTTTGTTTGGCAGCCTTTGGTAGCGGCTTTACTTGGGCTAGTGCTTTGATTAGGTGGTAACCCAATTTCAACCTAAAAACCATAAGCAAAGCCTTTTCTTGAGTTGCATTATTCCTTAACTTTACGCGTCTGTTCAAAAAAATACAAAACGATGCGTATTTTCTCTCTTTTGGTGGCATTTCTAGCTTTTAGCTTATCTTCTTTTAGTCAGGTGTATCTTGATAGTTATAAATTGATTGCTTCTTACGAAAAAGAAGACCTGAAAGATGTATGGAAAAAGAATAAGGTACCTAACTTCATTGTAAAGGTTAAATATGGGTTTGATGTTTATGAAGTAATATACAATACCAGTTGGCACGATGGCACCTGCGTAAAAGCTTCAGGTTGGTATTTTGCGCCAAAGGATATGCAGGAAGAAGCAGCTCTTCTGGTGTTTAATCACGGCACCCAAATAGAGAGAGAAAGAAGGCACAAACTAAAGGGCCAACAAGCAATTTGTGCTGGTTATGCCACAGATGGCTTTGCGGTGATTTGGCCAGATTATCTGGGTTTAGGTAAAGGTGAGAAGTTTCATCTATACCAGCATGCTGAAAGCGAAGCTACTGCTTCAGTTGACATGATAAGGGCCATAAAGGAGTTAAATGATGAAATAGGTTTTAGAGCAAATGACCAGCTATTTCTTACCGGATATTCACAAGGTGGTCATGCAACTATGGCTACTCATAAGTACATCCAAGACCACAATTTTGATGATATAAAAGTTACGGCTTCAGCTCCTATGTCAGGTGCCTATGACTTAGCGGGTGTTCAGGGAGAAGTAATGTTCGAGCCTTACTCTCATCCTGGATATTTGCCTTACCTATTATTGGGGTACAACGAGGTGTATGGACTTTTTGAGGATATTTTTTCCGTTTTTAAAGAACCATATAGGGATAATCTCAGACCATTATTTAATGGAGAACACTCCATGGGTGATGTGAATAGGGTGATGCCTTCTATACCTAAGGATGCTTTAAAGGATGAGTTGATTACACAATATTTAAATAACCCTAACTACCCTTTAAAGAAAGCTTTAGAAGCAAATAGCAATTACGACTGGAAGCCTGAAGCCCCTATGCTACTTTGCTATTGCGAGGCAGACGAACAGGTGAGCTATAAGAATACATTAGTTGCCTATAAAGCCATGAAGGAGAATGGCAGTGAATTCGTTAAATTGCGCCATGCAGGTAAAAAGTTTACTCATAATAAATGCGCTCTATTTACAGCGGTATACACTGGATGGTTTTTTGACAGCATTAGGGATGGAAGTAAAAAAGGTAGGAAAGGGCCTCTTTTCAAAAGACTGCTGTTGAATATGGCCAAGTCCAAATTCTAATCCACTGAAGTCCTTTTAATGGGCAAAACTGTATTTATTATTCCTGGATCTGGGCAAAGGCCTGATATGCCTCATTACTTTCAAATTGGTGAACTGTTTGAGAAACAGGGAATAACTCCTGCATATATAAACATTAATTGGCGAATGCGTCAAAGTATTGAGGACTGCGCTGAAGAAGCTGAAGGGCATATAAGAAAGGTGCTTGAAGAGCGACCTCATGATGACTTGTATTTCTTTGGATTTTCCATTGGAGCTATGGTGGCACACATTCTATCTGCACACTACGAGGCAAAAGCTCAGGTTTTATGCTCTATGTCACCCTTTTTTAAGGAAGATATAGAGTATTTGCCTTTTCATACTCGCTTAATTTCCAGTTTCATTATTTATCCAGGCTCCGAAAGACCCAAATATCCCAACCCATTTGCTTATAAATTGATGGATACTTATTGGTTGATTGGTGATAGAGAAGGTAAATACCTTAATCAGAAAATCATAACCCAAAGACAAAACCTATACCCAGAAGCTCAATTACTTGTAATACAAAATGCCCGACATGATATTTCTGGCAAGGATTATATGCAAGCTATAGCCGATATAATTTCAAGACTTGGCAGCAATTCTTAGTTCTTGATAATCAGCTTACCATCAAATCTTTTACCGTCAGTAAGCTTTACAAAATACTGACCAGCAGCTAACCCATTTAAGTTAAATTCAACCGACTTGTCAGTTTTGGTGACAGTCTTTTCCATTATTAGCTTCCCACTAATTTCATGGATACCTGCTTGTAAATCTGCATTTCCATCATAGCTAAAGGTAATAGTCAACTTATCATCTGTTGGGTTGGGGAAAACAGACTTTAGCCAACCCGAATGAGCATAACTGGAATAGGGCCTAATTCCAACATCTTCATATGGGCGAAGAAAACGTTCTCCATCTAATACCATCCAATGTTCTGCTGCTACGGGTGCATACGTAGGTTGATCGACACCAGAAACGTGCATCCACTCCGAACTTGCCTTATCATCTGAAATGGTCAATACCAAATAACCTCTTTGGCTTAAATCTATGTATTTCATGTGAGGGTTAAGGGTTTGTATAATACTGGTACCTACGGGAATGTTCTCAACACCTGAAGTAATACCCGAAACCACAAATTCTACAAAGGCTGAACCATCTCCTGTTTGTGGGTTGTAAGTAGCGCCAGGGATTGGGATATCATTGGCCCATGATGTATGTATATCACCTGTCAAAACTACCACATTATTAATGTCATTATCCATTACATGGTTGATAATTTCGGTCCTATCAGCGCGGTAGCCATCCCATTGGTCGGCATTAACTATAGTACCACCAAATATTTCTAGTGGTGCAAACATAACTTGCTGTGCCACAATCTTCCATTTTCCATTCGGGCTGGATAGTTCATTTTTAAACCATTGCTTTTGGGCAGCACCTATAATAGTTCTACTGGTATCATCAATTTCACTACTAGTAGCTGGCACTTGCTCAGAGCGCTCCTCAAGTCTAGTGTCCAGTAGAATTATTTTTCCTAAATCACCCAAAGAAATTGAGCGGTATATATTGTAGTCATTAGGGTTGGTATTGTCTCTGATGGGCATCCACTCAAAGTAAGTCTTACTGGCAGCCATTTTACGAACAAACCAATCACCTTCAGTTGTATCGTGGTTTTCCGCTCCACCTTCCCAGCTATTGTTAGAGCTTTCATGGTCATCCCAAACCGTATACCATGGAAATAATTGGTGTGCTTTTCTCAAATTGCTATCTAATCTATACGATGCATACCTTGCGCGATAATCGGCAAGAGTAATTATTTCATAGTTAGGTAATATATCTATTCCACTGCCCGAAGCCCCACCGCTGTATTCATAGATGTAATCCCCTAAGTGAAGCACACCGTCCAATTCTTGTTGGCTCATGTGGTCATAGCTATGGAAAAATTGTCCGCCATTTAGATTAGAGCATGATGCAACCGCAAAGCGCAACTCATTGGTCATACCTGAAGGCATAGTGCGAGTGCGGCCAACTATACTTGTGTTGCCACCCTCCTTAAAGCGATAATAGTACCAGGTATCTGGGGTAAGCCCGGTAACATCCACTTTTACCGTGTAATCTTTTGAACTATCAGCAGATACTGTCCCTGAGTTGACCATGTTGCTGAATTGGTCATCGCTTGCAACTTCCCAATCCACAGAGTAGGAATACACACCGGAATCTGGGGTAACGCGAGTCCATATCACAACAGCATCATTCAATGCATCACCTGAAGCAACGCCATGATAAAAGGGTTCCATAGCACTATCAAGCTGGGCAAAACTTGACGCTGATATTGCAAAGGAAGTAAAGGCCAGTAGTAGTTTTTTCATCATTAGGGGTATTTAATTGACCAAATATAAGCGAAAGGGGACTATTAGAAATGTGTTTTTTCTACTTTTACACAGCATTAATATTGAATATATAAAATGAGCCACTTACTGACAGAAAACAAAGGAGATTACACAATTATAACCCTTAACAGGGGTAAGGCTAGTCCATTGAGCCATGAAATGGTCAATGAATTCAGGGAATTATTGAAAAAGATAACTGTAGATGATACTGTGAAAGGCATTATTCTTACTGGACAAGAACATTTTTTCAGTGTAGGTGTGGACGTGAAAGAAATGTTTGAAAAAGATAGGGAAGGAGTGACTGCTTTTTGGAAGGATTTCTCTAGCTTAATTGCTGAGTTGTTTGCTTTTCCAAAGCCATTTATCTCGGCTATTACAGGCCATAGCCCCGCTGGTGGTACGGTAATGGCTATCTGTAGTGATTACCGCGTAATGGCTCAAGGTAAATATCAAATAGGTTTAAATGAGATTGCAGTAGGTATCACCTTACCAACCATGATATTTGAAATCTATGCCTTTTGGCTAGGGGAAAGAAAGGCCTGCCAAAACCTGTTAGAAGCTAAAATGATGCTCCCAGATGAAGCTTTGCAAGTGGGGCTGGTAGATGAAGTGTGTGATGGTAGCGAGGTATTGGCAAGAGCTGAAGCTAAGATGAAATTGTATTTATCGTTCAGCCAAGCCTCTTGGATACACAGCAAAAAGAACTTGAGGAAAGAACAACTGGATAAAAACGAAAAGATAGTTTTCGAAAGGGACTATGTAGATACTATGGAAGACTGGTGGCTTTCAGAGAACAGGGAAGCGTTGGGCAAGGTAGTAGCCATGTTGAAATAATTGAAATACCCCTGAAAGGGTTTTGATACCCTTTTAGGGGTGGTATAGGGATTGCAGGCTTTCGCCCGCGAACATCTTCAAACTCTATGTGCTTTACGAAAACTTTGCATTTTTTACGGTTATCACTTTAAGATTGCTTTTACCGATATGCATTGGAATCGCAATGACGTTTACTTATCCATCTTTTCTTTTGTTTTTGCATGGCCTTTCCCGTTTTCTTCATCCGGATGACGGAAAACGAATTGGTCATCAAACACATCCAACATTATCTCACTCTCAGGCTTTACTTTGCCAGCCAATATTTGTTTAGACAATTCATTCAATACATTGCGTTGTATTAAACGCTTAATTGGCCTTGCACCAAACTGAGGGTCATAACCCATCTTGGCTATGGCATCAATAGCGTAATCAGTCACTGTAAGCTCTATATTTTGTGCTTTCAATCGTTTTACGACTATTTGTAACTGTAACTTAACAATCTCTTTCACATCTTCACGAGTGAGTGGTGTAAACATGATGATGTCATCAATCCTGTTCAAGAACTCAGGCCTTAAAGTAGACTTCATCAAAGCAAATATTTCTTCTTTGGTTCCTTCAATCACTTCGTCCTTATTCTTTTCATTCATTTTTTCAAACCTTGCTTGTATTAGGTCTGAACCAATGTTTGAAGTCATAATGATGATAGTATTCTTAAAATTCACCACACGCCCTTTATTATCTGTTAGGCGCCCATCATCTAGCACTTGTAATAAGACATTAAATACATCAGGGTGTGCTTTTTCAATCTCATCCAGCAGAACTATAGAGTAGGGTTTCCTTCTCACGGCTTCACTCAATTGGCCACCTTCATCATAACCCACATATCCTGGAGGCGCCCCAACTAATCTGGAAACACTATGTCTTTCCTGATACTCACTCATGTCTATTCTGGTCAAGGCATTCTCATTATTGAAGAGAAACTCTGCCAGTGCTTTTGCTAACTCAGTCTTACCTACACCTGTTGTACCAAGGAAAATGAATGAACCAATCGGCTTTCTCTCGTCTTGCATGCCAGCGCGACTTCTACGTACTGCATCTGAAACAGCTTCTATAGCTTCATCTTGTCCTATTACACGTTTATGCAGCTCATCTTCCAGATGAAGTAGTTTCTCCTTCTCGCTCTGTAACATCTTGGTTACAGGAATACCTGTCCAACGAGAAACCACACCTGCAATGTCTTCAGCATCCACTTCTTCTTTTATCATAGAAGATTCTTTCTGCACTTCAGCCAGTTTTGCCATGTTGTCCTGAAGCGACTTTTCTGCTTCCTGTATCTTTCCATAACGCAACTCAGCTACTTTACCATAGTCTCCCGAACGCTCAGCTTGCTCTGATTGTAATTTATAATTCTCAATATCCTCTTTAGCCTTTTGTATGGCGTCTACAATATCTTTTTCCGATTGCCAACGGGCTTTCAGTTGGTCGCGCTCAGAGTTAAGTTCAGAAAGTTCTTTGCCTAATTGTTCCAGCTTCTTCTCATCTTTTTCACGCTTGATGGCTTCTCGCTCAATTTCTAACTGCCTGATCTTACGTTCCACCTGCTCTAGTGCTTCTGGGGCAGAGTTAATCTCTAACCTGAGTTTGGCAGCAGCTTCGTCCATCAAGTCGATGGCCTTATCCGGCAAGAAACGGTCATTGATGTAGCGTTGAGACAATTCCACAGCTGCTATAATAGCTTCGTCTTTGATACGCACCTTATGGTGGGTTTCATAACGTTCTTTCAATCCGCGAAGGATGGAAATGGCATCTGCAGCCTGTGGCTCATCAACCAATACCTTTTGGAAGCGCCTCTCTAGCGCTTTATCCTTTTCAAAAAATTTCTGGTATTCATTGAGCGTTGTAGCACCTATAGCCCTCAACTCACCGCGAGCTAGGGCTGGCTTTAGGATGTTTGCAGCATCCATAGCGCCTTCGCCACCACCAGCACCCACAAGGGTATGTATCTCATCAATAAAGAGGACTATCTCGCCTTCAGCGCTGGTAACTTCTTTTACAACTGCTTTTAGCCTTTCTTCAAACTCACCCTTATACTTGGCACCAGCTACCAAAGCACCCATATCCAATGAATAAATTTGCTTTTGTTTGAGGTTTTCTGGTACATCCCCTTTTACAATCCTATGGGCTAAACCTTCTGCAATAGCTGTTTTACCCACGCCGGGTTCACCAATCAATATAGGGTTGTTTTTAGTCCTGCGCGATAATATTTGCAATACCCTCCTGATTTCCTCATTACGTCCAATCACAGGGTCCAACTTGCCCTCTTCAGCCATCTTATTTAAGTGGATAGCATATTTATTTAGAGCATTGTATGTATCTTCAGCACTTGCACTGCTAACAGTAGAACCTTTTCTTAACTCCTTGATGGCAGCTATCAGGTCTTTTTGATTAATTCCATTATCCTTTAGCAATTGTGCAGTGTTATCTGTAGTATCAAGAATACCTAAGAGTAAGTGTTCAATTGAAATAAACTCATCGCCAAACTCTTTAAGGTAATTGCCAGCTTTGGCTAGTGCCTTGCTTGCGCTTTGCGACAAATAGAAATTACCACCGCTCACTTTGGGGTAGCCATCTACAATTTTGCCTAATACTTGGGTGAATACTCCAACATTTACGTTGAGTTTCTTTAAAAGAAAGGGTGTTACATTTTCATCCACGTTCAATATACCCTTCATTATATGTCCATTTTCTATGGCCTGATGGTCGCTGGCCATAGCTATCTCCTGGGCGTTTTGTATCGCCTGTTGCGACTTTAGTGTAAACTTACTTAAATCCATTTTTTTCTCCTGTTTCGCAACAACTGTAGTGTTGCTGCGACAATCCTAACATCAAAAACCCGTCCAGTAGAAATTAGGAAGAATAAACAGGAAATTTTGGCAGAAATGAGTACAAAAAGCTGACGAAATGACTGAGTAAGGTTATATCCCGACTTTATCCTTCTTTCTTTCTGTCGGCATAGCTGATTGCTTTTCTACATACTCTATTATCATCCCAGCTATGTCAATCTCGGTAGCCTTTTCAATGCCTTCCAACCCTGGTGATGAGTTTACTTCTAATATTAATGGACCTTTATTAGACTGTAGCATATCTACACCAGCTATTCCCAGGCCAAGAGCTTTTGCGGCTTTAACAGCCATTGCTTGCTCAGCCTTGGTTAGTTTAATGGGGTGAGCCTTACCACCGCGATGCAAATTAGAGCGAAACTCTCCTTCAACTCCTTGTCTTTTAATGGCCCCAACCACATTTCCATCAACAACAAATGCCCTCACGTCTGCACCTTTGGCTTCTTCAATAAACTCCTGGATTAAGATATTCGCATTTAGGTTATAGAAAGCTTCAATTACTGATTTTGCAGCCTTTCTGGTTTCAGCAAGCACTACACCAAGTCCTTGGGTTCCTTCTAAAAGCTTAATCACAAGGGGAGCGCCTCCAACTTGTTTCAAAAGATTATTGGTATCATCAGGATGCTTTGCAAAAGCTGTCCTGGGGATATTAACGCCCGCTTTGGCCAGCACTTGGTGGCTTCTTAGCTTATCCCTTGAGCGTACAAGTGCCAATGAACTTACCGTTGTAAACACCTTTTTAGCCTCAAACTGACGAATAACTGAACTGCCATAAAATGTCACGGAAGCTCCAATTCTTGGGATAATGGCATCAATGTTTTCAATTTCATCTTCGCCATGAAAAATCCCTATATTACCTTTTTCAATCACCATGTGGCACTTGGTATGGTCAATTACCTGTACGTTGTGCCCACGTTCTTTTGCAGCTTCAACTAATCTATTGGTGGAATATAACCTTCTGTTTCTAGAGAGTATTACTATGTTCATTGTGTTTCCTTTTATAGGATAGGTTTGATTTTGATACGTCAACAATAAAGCGCCCCTTGAGTAGCTTTTTCCCGAGTAATATAGGGTATTTCATTCTACCCCTGTTAGATAAGGTAAATTCAGTGATAAATTCCTGCTCAAAAATCCTGACTTTGGTTTTGACTACAAAGCGGTACTCCCAGTTACCAAATGAATTGGTAATCTTTCTCTCCCTGAAATCAGAAACCAAGTATTCTTTCCCGTTATACGCAGGATGGGATGGATCAAGCAAGCGAAAGCAAACCATCTCAACTCCATCTTTCTCAACCAAATGCACTTTCTCACAGTGGATAGCCGATGTTGCTGCACCGGTATCTATCTTGCAGGGTAAATCCATGAGTTCTAGTTCAACCAAATCGATTTTATCGGTAGTGCCAATTACGGTTTTTTCCTTTTTCTTTCCCATCAGTTTACAATATCTTAATCGAACTAATTTATTAAATTGATTTTTACTTAAGGTTAGCTCACAAAAAAAGCCGGCAAATGTACCGACTTTCCTTAATTTTCAAAGGATAAAAAATTAACTCTCTTTCTTTCCGAAAATCCTGTTTTTAAACGCTGCAAATAAACCGACAGCACCAAGGGCTATCACTTTCCAAAACTTAAGCAGCACAACAAAAAAGCCTGTTTTGGCTAGTATCTTTCCGGCTATTAATCCACCAATACCATAAGCCGCTATTTTGTCTATATCAGGGTCAAAATCACTGTAACGATGCCCATCATTAAATTCAACACTAGCCAATATTGGGTTAATATCATTCTTTACAAGTGGCAGAATACTCATATCTCCGATGGCATTGAGATTCAAGTATCCTCTTCTGCCCAAAATCCTAATGTTGTAATTTAAAGTATTTTCTTCTGCACCTTCAAACTTTAACTCCTTCGCCCAGTGTAGCTTTTTGGTTTCAGAGTCATAGAATGGTGGTGAAGCCCAGCCAATTAACTCAACAGACCCATATCCTAGGTTTATTCTTTCCTCATTAGCCGCTTTGGTGTCTTCAATCATTTCTTCCAACAGGTCATCATAGTCTAAATCCTTAGCGTCATCATCTTCTATGTACCCTTCTTCGTCGTAAGTAATTTCTACAGCGTATGTAAAATTATCACTCAAGGGATCTGTATGGGATGGAAACAAAAGCCCTAGCACTTCACTTGGAGGGTTGCCCCAAAGGTCGGTAAGCACATATTCACTCTGTTCAGCATTCAAAAACTTGTAACCAGTAGGAACATTTAATGTAGCCATTTCACCATCTAGGATTATGGCTCCATATTCATAAGTAAAAGATGCATTTATACTATCTATAATGGACTGATAATCAAGACTATCAATCTCGCTAATTAATGTATCAGTTTCTTCTTCTGAGCCGCCATCTGCATATAAGTTCATGGTGAGGGTGAGTGATAGGGAAAACAGCAAAAGCTTTTTCATGAGGGTAAGCTGATTTAGTAGGTTTTGAATTAAGTGATGCAAAATAGCGATAAATAGCTTTTAATACTTCATAAGCTGAAAAGCCACGAATAAACGTGGCTTTTATATGTCTTAGGTGTGATGCACTATTCAATAACTACAATTTTAATGGTATTACTCAACTTGTACCCATAAGATTGGTGTAAGCCATCAGCAAATTGTAGAGTAAGTGTATGTTCACCAGGTGTCAACTCTAATGTGTCTGAAGTTTGCCCCTTACCGTAATGGATGTTGGTCTCATTCATAGGCACTATGGTTCCTTTTTCAAGATAAGTTCCGTTAATGATGATATGGTGGTGACCATAACCTTCTTTTTCTTCTCCTGCCGGTTCAACCTCTATGCCGTTCACACCCATCTGCACTAATACTGGTGATGTTACAGTGTCACCATCACTTATGTTTACAAAGAAAACCTCAGGACTGGTTTCCTCTTCAACTGTTTCTGTCTCTGTGTTTTGCTCTTCTTGGTTTTCTTGAGCTGGTTGATTGCAAGCGAAAATACCAATCGCTAGCATTGATGTAAAGAATAACTTTATTTTCATGATATAACTTAATTAAACTGGTTAGCCAACGAAGGTAAAAAAAAGTAACTCGCCACATTAAATTTATCTGGTTATTATTGTTCGGTATATGAACACAGTAAGACTAAAGTTTGAAAGAGTAGGGGTTTTTCCCTTAGTTTTATTATTTGCAGTATATTCTTTACCTGTCGAGTGCTTAATGAATGTTAAGCCCTTCTTTGGTCTTAGGTTTTGGGGCGCGGTAGATGGTTTTTCTCATTGCTTTATTGGTAGTATAATATTATTCCCTTTGTTCAGGGAATACACCTTTAAAACCTATCTTCTGGCTTTCTTCAGCGGTGGAATACTAGATATAGATCACATCTTTGTAGTGCATTCCATTGACTTCAAGGATATCATGATGCTAGTAGAAAGGCCTCCCACCCATAGCCTTGCTTTTGCAATGATAGCTGCAGGTCTGGCAGCTTTAGTAGTAACGAAAAAATATAAAGTTTTCTTTTTCTGTTGGGTTTTTATAGCCATAGCGCAGCATGTAGCAAGAGACTGTCTAACTGACGTAACTCCAATTCTTTATCCCTACAAGCAAATTATGGCTCTATCTGTTTGGGCTTATGTGTTATTACAACTAGGGCTTTTTCTACTTGCCAGAACTGTAGGCGAGGATAGTGCTTTGCCTTTTATTTCTCAAAAATATCCAAAAGAGGCTGAGTCATAGCTTCCCAAGAATAACTCTGCCTTACAAAGTTATGGCCTTCTTGGGCCAACACAGTGGCCTTTTCTTGGTTACCTAGTAATTGAATGATGTGTTGGGAATATTCTTCAGGTGTATCGCCTATAAGGATGCTTTTATCTTTTTCAGCTTTAAGGGCATTATTGGCCATTTCTGAGGTAATACATGGTAGTCTCATAGCCATTGCCTCCAATAGTTTGTTTTGTAGCCCAATACTTATTTGCATCGGGGCTATAAACACTTTTGATGAAGCATAACTATCCCTAATGTCATCTACCCATCCCGTTACTTTTACTTTATCTGATTGTAGTTGTAAAACTTTAGTATGAGGGCTAGCTCCAGAAATCAATACTGTAGTTTCCGGCCTTTTTTTCCATACAATAGGCATAATGCTTTGCACAAGATATTCAACACTCGCAATATTGGGAGGGTAGGCCATATTTCCCGTAAACACAAGGTCGTACTTTTTTTCTCTTTCTAGAGGAGAAAAGAAGTCAAAATCAACACCATTGGGCACTATCTCAATGTCTTCTCTTTTCGGGTGATGTATAAATTGCCTGTCTTGTTCAGAAATTATGGCTTTATGCTCAAACCAGTCAAAAGTCTCGAGTTCATATTTTGATAGCCTTTTGTTTTCCATTTCCAAGAGCCACTTCATGTAGAAAGGCTCTCCCTTTATGCGCCTTTCCAGGCCTTTTGCAAAAGCATCCTGATAATCGATTGTCTTCGGAATGTCTCTCACATCCTTCACGTATTCAGCCGTTCTCAGCAATTGGCAATAAATGTGGTCTGGCTTAAACTCTCCTATCATCTTTTCTACTATAACCTTGGAGTAATAATTATAGAAGTAACCTACCTGGAATGGTTTGCCGCTCATTAAGGCTTTAAATAGGTTAAAAGCAATTGTTGTTTTGCTTAATTGGACAAACTCAATTGATTCGCAAAAAGGAGATAGCTTTTCCAATGCTTCAGGGTGTGCCGGTTCGTCATGCAAGGCGCAAAGGGCAACTGCGTGGTGTTGAGATAATATTCGTAATTGATTATAGGCACGCAGTTTATCGCCTTTTTCAAGTGGCCATGGTATCCGGGAAACAAGGAATAGAATTCTCAACTTAAATCGTCAATTATTTGGCGGTAAAAGTAACTTAAATTGCCACAAATCTTTTTGTTGTCGTAGTTATCAGCTATGAGCTTTCTAGCTGCTTTGCCTATGGAGTCACAGTAATTTGGGTCGTTAAAGCAGATTTTTAGTTTTTCAACAAATTCGTGAGGCTGGTTGGCGATTAAAATGTTTTTACCATCTTCCCAATCGATGCCTTCAGCACCAATGTCAGTTGATACAATGGTTTTGCCCAAAGCCATTCCTTCAATAATTTTCACCCTCATGCCACCACCAGAAAGCATAGGCACAACCATTACAGCTTTTGAATTAATAAAATCAATGGCGCTAGGTACATCTGGTTTGATAAATACATTATCCAACTTTAACACCTTCATCCATTCGGGCATGTTTCTGCCTGCGATATAAAATTTTAAATCAGGTAATTCTCTTGAAAGAGACGGCCAAACCTCGGTTAGAAACCATTGTACTCCTTCAATGTTTGGCTCCCAATTCATAGCTCCAAGATGAAAGATAGTTGGAAATTCAGGCTTTTTGGATGAAATGGGATAACGAGTACTATCTACGCCCACTGGAAATACCTCAATGGGTTTATCGCATCCCATTTCTTCAAATTTTTTCTTGTCATTTTCAGTTATAGCAGCAATTCCACCTACCTGGTTAATAGTTTTAGTTTCGTAAACTCTAAGCCTTTTTGCAAGTAGTTTTAAATAAACTTTCTTTAATGGAAAACCTGAGCTTGCAGAAAGCCTTTCCCAAATAACATGTTCTACATTGTGCGCTCTTAATACAATTGGAGCGTTGGTATGCTTTCTGATTGTTTCAATGTATGGCGCAACGAATAGACTTTCAAGGTGTACAACATCAAACTTTTCTTCAATGAGTATTTCCTTTAATCTTTTAGCCAACCCGTCTGACCAAAAACGTTCTATATTGTATGATTGCGAACTGAGTAAATTTTTGAGTGCTGGCCAAATCTTGATAGAAGTATCTATAAAAACAGCTTCGAAATTGGTTTTCTCAAGATATTCTGGTGGTATCTTATTTAGCTCAAATGGGTGTTTCGAAGTGGCAACTGATAGTATTTTTACCTGAATGCCTTGCTTTATAAGGCCTTCTGTGATAGAAGCCATTGCAATACAGCCACCATCGACCGGTGGAAAAGGGGGTTTATTGCATATCTGTAATACCTTCACTACTAGTTTGAAATAAATCTACCGGCATAGCTCCTAATAAAGCTAACCACTTTCTCAAATGGTTTGAGATAAGTGTTCATATCTAGAATAACTGAATCAGTAGTAGCCTTATAAGTAAGAAAAATGCCTATTGGCAGCAAGACTACAGACGCCATCCACATTCCGATTAGAGGATCTATTGAACCTTGTCTGGCAAACTTTTCACCAATCATTGATACTGAATGATAGAGAACAAAAAAGATAATTGAAATAACTGCAGGCAAGCCTAAGCCTCCTTTACGGATGATAGCTCCAAGCGGGGCGCCAATAAAGAAAAGCACTAAACACGCAACAGATAGAGTAAACTTACGATGCCATTCAATCTCATGTCGCCATATCATTCTCATTCTTCCATCAAGCCCCATAGCTGAAGAATTAACATAAGCCTTATTTTGACGCGCCATGTTAGTGGCATTTTCCAATATGCCTTTGTGGTATTCCGCCGGAAAGTTTGCTAAAATATCCATGTTTGGTTTTCGAGTAGGTGCATTGATAAGAGCTTTCAAGGTATCAGCAGCCGGTGTTGTATCCAGTAGGGTATTGAAATACAAAATACTCTTCATTACTCCGGTTGCCATAGTGTGACGTTGCTCTTTTAGTTTCATTACAAGAGTATCTCTTTGAGCAGCCAATTGCCATACATTCAGCATTTGATGATTATTCTTGAATATTTCTTCGTCATGGCGCTCCAATTGAAACTCGCTCATATCAAATTTGATGACGTTTTCACTAAAACTGCTTCTCTGGTGTGGGTAGGTGTTTTGTCGCCTATTTTTTGGCTCTACTTCTTCGTATGAATAACCATTGTACAATGTGAGAAGGAGAAATTGTTCATCCGACGTCATCTCCATTTTACCTGAATCGGCTACAATTACTTTATTAGCCCCTAATCTATCCACATGGTCGTATATCATTACTCCTTTGAGTATTTTGCCATCTTCACTTTTATTATTCACCTTAATTATATAACCAGGGATGCCTGAGTAAAATACTCCCTCCTTGATGTTTAAAGCAGGCCTTTGTTGCTGTATATCATATAATAAGGTGCCCATTTTAAGGTTAGATACAGGCAAAATATTATTAGAAAAATAGAAAGCACTTAAGCTGACAATTATGGCGGTGATAGTGAGTGGGCGCATTACTCTCTGCAATGATATCCCAGCGCTTTTGCATGCTGCTAACTCCAAATGCTCACCCAGGTTACCAAATGTCATTAAAGAGGATAACAAGATGGCTAGCGGCAATGCCATGGGGACTAAGCTGGCAGATGCATAAAACATCAACTCAGCTATAATATACCATTCAAGCCCTTTACCTACGAAATCATCAATGTATTTCCATAGGAATTGCATGAGTAAGATAAACAGCGCAATGAAAAAGGTAAGGATAAAAGGTCCTAACCACGAGCGCAATACTAGCTTATGCAATTTTTTCATTGGGGGCAAAGATAATTTATAGTTAGGTTTATGTGTTGGGTAGGCTCCTTGAGTTATGAACTTTACTTAATTCTCAATATCTGTTGTATAAATTAGCTGCCTTTGGGCTTAAATTTTATTTTTGCGGCTTAGTTTTACTTATGGTCAACGGAAAAAAAGTAGTAGTAGTATTACCAGCGTACAATGCCAGCCTTACGCTTGAGAAGACATATAAAGAACTGCCACTCGATATAGTAGACGACGTAGTGCTAGTAGACGATGCCAGTGGAGACAATACAATTGAGGTAGGTAGACAACTCGGAATTAAGCACCTGATAAGGCATGAGAAAAACAAAGGCTATGGAGGCAACCAGAAGTCTTGCTACAATAAAGCCCTGGAAATTGGGGCTGATATTGTAATAATGGTTCACCCTGACTACCAGTATACGCCAAAGTTAGTTCCGGCAATGGCTAGTATTATTGGCCAAGATTTGTATCCAGTAGTATTGGGGTCAAGAATATTGGGCAAAGGAGCTTTAAAAGGCGGAATGCCTATTTATAAATACATAGCCAACCGCTTGCTTACTTTTTTTCAGAACACACTTATCAATCAAAAACTTTCTGAGTATCATACCGGATATAGGGCTTTTTCAAGGGAAGTCTTAGAAAATATCAATTATGAGGTAAATAGTGACGACTTTATTTTTGATAACCAGATGATAGCCCAGATATTCTACAAGGGGTACGAGATAGGAGAAATAACTTGCCCTACCAAGTACTTTGACGAAGCATCTTCAATCAACTTGAAAAGAAGCTCAATTTATGGTCTTGGTGTGATTAAGGTTTCTTTGGTTTATTTCTTCAATAAACTTGGTATACTGAAGTCGCGCATCTTTCATGCTTAAACTTCATTTATGCTGATATATTTGTAAAAAGTCAGCATTATTTTGCAAAGAGCTCGAATAAAATATACTCTACTTATTGCAGCCCTTGGGGCTATTTTCTTCATTCCCTTTCTTGGCGGGGTTCATCTTTTTGACTGGGATGAAATCAATTTTGCCGAAGCAGCTCGCGAGATGATAGTTCTAAAAGACTATTTGAGGGTGCATATCAATTTTGAACCATTTTGGGAAAAGCCACCCTTGTTTTTTTGGTTGCAAGTAGTATGCATGAAAATATTTGGAGTAGGGGAGTTCGCTGCTCGACTGCCCAATGCCATTTGTGGTATGCTTACATTAAGTATATTATTCAACATTGGAGCCAAATTAAAAAATGCTCGATTCGGACTATTATGGGCATTGGCTTACTTTGGAAGCATATTGCCACACTTATACTTTAAGTCTGGAATAATAGACCCTTGGTTTAACGTGTTTATTTTCTTAGGGCTCTATTTCTTCATAAGGTTCTATTGGGGCAAGCAGGGTTTGGAAGAAAAAAAGTCACCTTTTCTTATATATGCTGGTGTTTTTCTTGGACTCGCTGTGCTCACCAAAGGGCCCGCAGCAATGGTTATTGCAGGGGGAGCAATGGGTGTATACTGGATATATAAAAGGTTTAAATTTTACATCTCACCATTAAACTTTTTAGTTTTAGGAGTAGTTGCCCTTGCCATACCTGCTATATGGTTTGGTATTGAAACTATGCGAAATGGTTTTTGGTTCACTGAGACCTTTATTAAATATCAGTATCGCTTGTTTAGTACACCTGATGCAGGGCATGGAGGATTTCCTGGTTATCATTTTATAATACTATTGATAGGCTGTTTTCCTATATCTATATTCTGCATTCGTGAATTTTTTAGCGTTTCAAAAGATGCCGATGCCAAAGAAAAAGATATGAGAGTTTGGATGATAATACTCTTCTGGGTAGTGTTAATTCTGTTTACTATAGTCAAATCCAAAATTGTTCATTATTCATCGATGTGTTATTTCCCACTCACTTTTTTAGGAGCACTAAGTATTGAAAGAATATTAGAGGGCAAAATCAAATTTGCACTGTGGATGAAAGTACTATTGGGCCTGATAGGTGGGATGTTTTTGGTAATATTTATAGCTGCGCCAATTTTTGGGCAAAACATTGACCTGATAAAACCCTATGTGAGCCATCCTTTTACTTTAGCCAATCTTGGTGCCGATGTAAGCTGGACGGGTTGGGAAGTATTGCCAGGTGTCCTAATTGCTTCAGTATTAATTTACTTTTTAATATCCGCAAGCAAGAATCAAAGAAATGCTAAACCCTATTATGTGCTGTTTGTTTCCACGGGCGTATTCGTAATGACCTCTTTGGTGTTTTATATCAAACGGATAGAAGGATACTCTCAAAGGGCTGCTATTGAATTCTTTCAAAACAGGGAAGGGGAGGACTGCTATATTTCTACTGTAGGATATAAAACTTATGCCAACTCATTCTATTCAAAACAAATGCCTAAGGAGTTAACGAATGAGGAAGCGACGAATAAATTCTTTGCAGGTGAACTGAATGAGCCAATATACTTTGTAACCAAGATACACAAAGCCATTTATTTAGATGATAGAGAGGGTTTGGTAAAGTTGGGAGAAAAAAATGGATTTGTGTTTTATCGCTCTTCTTTACCTGTTGAATAATGACTTTGAGAGTTTTGGCGTTCTCAATTTAGCTTCGTGAAAACGATAAACCCCAATAGCACAAATACATCCAACTAGTGCGCCAACAGTAACATCTTCAAGAAAATGTTGGCTTAGATAGATTCTCGAGTAGCCCACCAAAGCGGCCAAAAAGAAATACAAGAGACCTATTTTTTTTTTGGGTGTGAGAAGTGCCAAGAGACAAAACAGGCTAAATGCCGTCGCTGTATGCCCTGATGGCATGCTATTAAATGAGTGAACCTCAAGTCCTTCAATTAACCTTAATCCTTCATTACCGAGTTGTTCGAAATACTTTTTAGGCCTTAAGGATGTATCAAAAACTACAAATTTGAGCAAAAGAATGACTAATCCCGTGACAACAAAATTGATAATCATTGCCAAGGCATGCGAATACCTTGTAAAAAACATTACTAGAATGCAAGCCCAAAGAAAAAGCCCATGCCCTATATGGGTATAATGGCTAAAAAAACAATCAAAAAAATTACTGTAATACTGATTGCTGTAAAGATGGATTGACATTTTATCAAGGTATATTAGAATACCAACAGCCACCAACACAGAAAAAATAAAAGGGTAGAAAAAGTACTTATTCTTATTGAGCATTACTTAATCAGGCTGCTAAATTTTTAAGAGCCTAAGTTATGCATAAGGTCACTAATTTGGCTGTCCCATAATAGGCGAGCTTCTTCTTCTTCGCCTTCATCAGCAAAATCAGTTATAATAAGGGCCACATCAGAGGTGATGTCATCAATCTTGATGCGCATTTCAAAAAATTCATCTTTATCCGACCAATCCCAACGGAATTTAACAAATTCACCATCTTTTTTGGTTAAAAGCTCGGCAGTATCTTCTGAGCCATCCCACTCAAAAGTATACATGTTATCTCTGATGTTTACCTTATCAGCAAACCAGTTTTCAAGCCCGCTAGGGGTGCTTAAACAATTATATAACACACCAACTGAAGATTTAATTGTATACTCCATTTGGATCTTGTTTCTTCCAGCCATAAAACGTTATTAAATCGTGCTTTTGCAATATAGGAAATAAATAATAAAAGCCTTGAAATTAAATTTAAATCTATAAAGCAAAACAATTATATTTGCAGCCGCTTAAAAATAACCACGGTATAGTAAGCATACAATATGGCGAGGTAGCTCAGGTGGTTAGAGCGCAGGATTCATAACCCTGAGGTCGAGGGTTCAACTCCCTCTCTCGCTACAATAGAAAAGCCCCTTATCAGAGGGGCTTTTTTGGTGGGATTTTTCTCTCATAGTGCCAAGTCCAATTTGAGGTAATACATATGGTGGCCCAAATTATTACGGTGGTTTCTCTGACCATTTGGCTACATACACTAGATTAACCTTTATCGAATAAGGTGATTGTGGCTTAACTACAAATGAGGTTAATTGTTAAATTGCATTCTCCCATAAGTACTTATATTTAGCCCTTTCTTAAACTGCACTACAATGGAACAGGGCGCTCTACAACATAAGAATATCAAGGTAAATGGCATTAATATGCACTACGTAGAGCAAGGTAAAGGTGAGCTTATAGTTTTGTTGCATGGTTTTCCTGAGTTTTGGTATAGCTGGCGCAAGCAAATACCTGAGTTGGCCAAGCACTATCATGTGATAGCACCTGACTTACGCGGATATAATGAAACTGATAAACCCCGTGGCAAAAAGAACTATGCTTTGGATATTCTCACCAGGGATATTGTAGAACTCATCCAAAGTACTGGTAAAAGCAAAGCTACTGTTGTAGCTCACGACTGGGGTGGTGGTATTGCATGGGAGTTGGGTATTCACTATCCAGAGTTATTGGATAAACTAATTATACTCAACTCACCGCACCCATCAATCATGAAAAAACATTTGTTAACTAATCCTAAGCAACGCAAAAGGAGTTGGTACATGTTTGCCTTCCAAACTCCAGTGTTGCCAGAGTTATTTCTATCGCTGGGCTTAAGGAAGTTCTTGAAAGATACTTTTCAAGGTTGGGCATACAATAAAGAGTCGTTTACTGATGCTGATATTGATGAATATGTGAAAGCCTTCAAAAAGAAAGGTGTATTGCATGGTAGCATCAATTACTATCGAGCCATTATTGGTGGCACTAAAAAAGACCAACAAAAGCGCCCACCAGTTTCTGTCCCAACCTTGATAATTTGGGGAGAGAATGATAAAGCATTGGGTAAAGAACTTACCTACGATATGGATAAGTATTTTACGGCACCATACAGAGTAGAGTACCTGAGTAGGTGTAGTCATTGGGTACAGCATGAATACCCAGAGAAGGTAAACTCATTAATATTAGATTTCATAAAGGACTAGTATGAGCAAATTTCAAGGTAAGGTGGTGTGGGTTACAGGGGCTTCATCTGGTATTGGTGAAGCAATGGTAAAGGAATTTGCAAAAGAGGGAGCCAAGGTAGTTTTATCGGCTCGTAATGAAGCTGAATTGCAAAGAGTAAAACAAGAAGCTGGTTTAAGCGATGATACGTCCTTTATATTGCTACTTGACTTGATTGAGCATGATAAAACGACACAGAAAGTGGAAGCTGTTCTCAATAAGTTTGGGAGGATAGATTACCTTATTAATAATGGTGGGGTGAGCCAACGCTCATTTGTGATTGATACTGACTTTGAGGTAGATAAAAAGCTGATTGACATTAATCTATTGGGCACTATAGCTTTGACAAAAGCAGTATTGCCAGTAATGGTTAAGCAACAGGGTGGGCATATAGCAACGATTACCAGTCTTACGGGTAAGTTTGGCACACCTAAGCGTTCAGCTTATGCAGCTTCTAAACATGGGCTGCACGGTTTTTTTGATTGCCTGCGCGCTGAGCAATACAAAGACAATATTAAAGTAACTTTGGTTTGCCCAGGTTTTATTAAAACGAAAGTGAGTATCAATGCACTCACTGGAGATGGCACCAAACAAGGAACTATGGATGATGCCACTGGTAAGGGAACTTCACCAGAAAATTGTGCCAAGGGCATTATTAAAGGTATCAAGCAGGAGAAAGAAGAAATATTGGTTGGTAAAAGAGAGGTGTATGCAGTTTTGGTAAAAAGGTTTTTCCCTGGTTTGTTTTCTAAATTGATTAAAAAAGCAAAAGTGACATGATGAAAAGATTACTTACCGTTTGTTTTTTGATTGGCGCGTATAGTGCTGGCTATACCCAAGTGCTCAATAAGTTGTTTGGTGTTTATGAAGACCAATCCAACAACTATCATTTTATGAATGTTGATATCGGTAACGCGGCATTTAATAATGTGGGACCAACATTATCAGGTTTCGAAAGCCACTTTACTACTGCTTCGACAATTAATCGTAATCATGAGATATATTATTTGGCCGTTGATAGCTCTGGCGCTAAAAGGTTATTACAAATTGACTTGAATACAGGGAATATTGTTGGTAACACCATTTTAAGCTCTTCTGTATCTGAGGGCAGAATGGAGTTTCATTACCATAATGGTAAGAATAAGCTGTATGCACTAAATTTATTATCTGGAAATGATAATGCAAATGTTGTTGAGATAGACCCATCTACCGGCACTTTAGGTTTAATAAAAAGTGTCGTAAATGTGAATTCTAAGATAAATGGTTCTGGTGCTTTGGATGAATTGGGAAATCGTTTTTTCTTTAATGCTGCTGATGAGTTTTCTGATTACAAGATGTATATCGTAGATCTTGACGACTCCACAGTGATAGGTAAACCATATTCAACTTCCCTATTGATACCTCCTTTTGAAATGGAATACGACCCCATCAATGGTAAACTATATGGTTTGGTGAGAAACAACCAGGGGGTTTATTACTTCTCAGAAATATCATCTAATACTGCCTTAGTGGCTAATATTGATAATATCAATCATTTAAGTGTTCCTTTTACTGGAAGCGCTACTCTTGACCCTATAGGTAGAAGGTATTTCTTTACGGGTAATGATGATGAAGGCAAAAAAAGACTCTATATCGTGAATATTGAAGATGGTGAAGTAGTCGCAAGTCCTGAGATAACAGCTAACCCAATTTTATATGGGGTTGATTTGGAGTATATGTTTTGGGGTGTGATAGGGCAGGAGGAAAGGCAAGTGGAACAATTACAAGTTTACCCTAATCCCGCTGATGATGTTGTCTGGTTTAATATTCCTTTTCGAAACAAATTGCAAATAGAGGTTTATGACATGATGGGCAAAATGGTGTTATCACAAACAAGTATCACACCAGGTTTAAATAGGATAGACGTAAACAACCTGCCCCAAGGTATATACAACCTCAGGGCAGACGATGGAAGTAAACTTTATGCTACCAAAGTAATAGTGAGATAAGGATTAAAGCGCCCTCATTCTATTGTTTCTAGCATTATGCTCGACTTCGGCCAGGCCCAAGGCCTCAAGCACGGGTGGAATATACATTCCAAACCTTCCACGAAAACCTTTTCTTAAGCCATACCATCCACCAACTGGATTGTCTTCTGAGCGACCCCATGCTTCAACAGTGCCCTCATTAGGTTCTTTTTGTTCATCAGTGCTGCCCAGTAAAATCCAATCACCATGTTCTTTAAGCATTTGATGCAGGTCTTCTATGCAGCGCAACTGATACTTTAATTGTGTAGTTTTTACCTGAACAACCAATGTTTGAGGGTCACTAGTTTCATCTTTGTATACTGTAAATTCTGAACTGCCTGGAGGGGTTAATAATACCCATGGATTCTCTTTGGTTCCGTTTCCTCTTAAGTTTGCCATTTATCTATCGCTTTTATTTAGTCATTAATTATCCTTTTCTGCTTCGGTCTTTAAATCTGCAACAAATTGCTCAAATGATGGCCTGAAATCGGGTAAAGATTTCTTTATCATTGGCAACATCAAGCCACTATATACTTCTTTCATTGTAAAGACGCATGTCCCATCTTCTTGTGGCTTGGTAATAAAACTCCTTACTCCGCGAAACATAGGGGCAAAGCCATCACTCCATTGCATTAAGCTAGGCTGTTCCATTTTGCTCACTTTTATTTTGAAGGTTCTTTCAGGTGCAACTGTCGAGACTAAGGTTATTTTCTCTTTTAGTTTTATTGGCCCTTCTAAGCTTACAATAGTGCTGTTCCACTTAGTGAAGTTTTCGGCTGTTGTCATAATCTTCCAAATCTTTTCAGGGCTGGCATCAATGCGGATACTCACCGCACATTGCATTTTGAACCCTTTACCACTGTATACGGCTATACCATTAGGCTCTTGAGCCTTACCTAAAGTTGTTGTCATAATAATTGATAGGATTAAAATTGTTTTTCGTGTCATTTCGTTCGTTTAAGTCTTTAGACGAACGAGCCACAAAAAACGATCGGAGAGGTATAAATCTACTCTCCTAAATATTCATCCATCGCTTTTTTATTATGCTTTAAGTGAAGTAACTGGAGTTCTGAGGCGTCAGAGTTATAGGGGTCGATAGCTTGAACGATTTTCATTCTCAAGTCAAAAAGTTCTTCTTTATTTTTGTTTTCAGCTTCACGGGCCATTTCAATTTTCATCAGTTCTTTTTGTAACTCATGTTTAGGGTTGAAAATTCCATTCAACTCACTGCATTGATGGCACATGCCTTCTTTATTAATCAGGGCACAGCGCTTATCAAAAATGTCAATCATTTTTTGGCGGCTATCATGTAGCAAATGCTTTACCACACCTTCAGTTAACTCCAGTATAGTTGCAATTTCTTTCACCTTAAAGCTATAGACTTCTTTGAGTAATAAGGCCAGTTGTTGCTCAATGGGTAATGATTTACCAATGCAAGTAAAACAAAAAGTTATATGCTCTCTGATTTCAAAATTACCTTGCGGTGATGTCATCCTTACTTGCATCATCTGTTTGAGGAAGTCTGGGTTACTTAACGCTTTGCCACGGCATATATCCGTTACGTTTTCAGGCCAAAGTTTTTTGGAACGAAGGAAGTCCCTGGTAAGATTGGAGCTAACTGTAAACACCCAAGTTTTTAACGAAGAATCACCCTTAAAGGTGCTGAGTTTTTCAGTAGCCTTGATATAGGTGTCTTGTACTAAATCCTCTGTATCTTCCTGGCTCGCGGTCATGCGAAGGATGAAAGACTTTAATTGTGGTCGAAAAGCTTCAAACTCTTTAGAAAAATCGTTTTGGTCTAACATGGAGTGCAACAATCTGGTTCGCGGTGAAGATAACTCATAGATTCCACTATTCGTATCAAAATTGGATGTGAAATTGCAAATCACTCAAAGGCTTTTGTATTTTAGCGGTGCTATGTCAATGAGTGCTGCATCAAAAAAGAACCTCTATAGAAAGCAGGAGGTGAAACAGTATTACGAGGAAGCCCGAAAATGGCAATCTGATATCGACTTTTGGAAAGTGGAGTTATCATTTTTTAAAAGACTACTTGATATCTATGGTTTAAAGATTATTGAAAAGAGGGATCAAATAACAGTTGCTAGCCTTCAAGAAAAACTAGATTATTTCATGCATGAAGAAATAATGGATTACAAGCGTGAAATAGCCAATCATGAGGAGTTTTTGAGAGACCTTGCTGAGAATAAACTGATTATAGATGATGACGTTTACGATGACAAGCATAAGCAAAATGCAAGACTGATGGAGTCATTTAAAAAAGAGTTTTATAAGTTGAAACATGAGCTTTATGCTTGCACTGAAAAGCTCAAACAATAACAAAATGAAGAAAATCTTAGTAGCCAATAGAGGAGAAATTGCTTTGCGTATTATGCGCTCTGCGAGGGAAATGGGCATCAAAACAGTGGCTGTATACTCTGAAGCTGACAGAAATGCACTCCATGTACGTTATGCAGATGAGTCAGTTTGTATCGGCCCACCACCTTCTAATCAGTCTTACTTGGTAATTGACAAGATTGTGGAAGTAGCCAAGAAATTGAACGTTGATGGCATACACCCGGGATATGGCTTTTTGAGTGAAAATCCGCTCTTTGCTGAAAGGTTAGAAAAAGAAGGAATCAACTTCATTGGTCCATCAGCGTATTCAATGGAGGTGATGGGGAATAAACTATCAGCCAAAGAAGCCGCCAAAAAGTATAATATACCATTGGTGCCAGGTACTGATGGTGCTGTTTCTGACCTTAAAGTTGCTGCCGAAGCAATTAAGGAGATAGGTTTTCCAGTACTAATAAAAGCAGCTGCCGGTGGCGGCGGAAAAGGAATGAGGGTAGTGGAGCATGAGGGTGAGCTAGAGGAACAAGTGGATAGGGCTATTAGTGAGGCTAAATCTGCTTTTGGGGATGGTTCGGTTTTTATCGAGAAATATGTGGGTTCACCAAGACATATTGAGATTCAAATCTTAGCCGACAAACACGGTAACACTGTTTATCTCTTTGAAAGGGAGTGTTCTGTTCAGCGCAGGCATCAAAAGGTAATAGAGGAAGCACCATCTTCAGTTCTTACACCTGAGATAAGGGAAGCGATGGGTAAATGCGCAGTTGATGTTGCAAAAGCGTGTGATTATGTTGGCGCTGGTACTGTAGAGTTTTTACTTGATGAAAAACTCAATTTCTACTTTTTGGAAATGAATACCCGTTTGCAGGTAGAACATCCTGTTTCTGAAATGATTTCAGGAGTAGACCTTGTGAAAGAGCAGATAAAAGTGGCAATGGGTGAAAAGTTGAGTTTTATCCAGGATGACTTATCTATCAATGGCCACTCAATTGAGGTGCGTGTTTATGCTGAAAACCCAGCTAATAACTTTTTGCCAGATACAGGAAAATTGGAAGTGTACAAGTGCCCTCAAGGCCCTGGGGTGAGAGTGGATGATGGCTTTGAGCAAGGAATGGACATTCCCATATACTATGATCCAATGATAGCCAAGTTAGTAGTACATGCTGAGAACAGGGAAGAAGCCATGAACAAAATGATTAGAGCCATAGATGAATACAGGATATCCGGTGTAGAAACAACTTTGGCATTCTGCCGTTTTGTAATGGAACACGAAGCTTTCAGGAGCGGTAATTTTGATACACATTTTGTAAAGCAACACTTTAAACCTGAAATGTTATTTGAAGGAAATGAAGAAGGAGAGAGGATAGCCGCGATATTTGCTTCGTCAATAATTGGTGAAATGAAGGGCCAAAGTAATGGTCAAGCGAAACATACTGAGAAGGTGTCTGCGTGGAAAGTGAACAGGCTTAAGACTAATTAGAAAAACTGCAATTTTCATACAGCCTGTTCGTTATTGATAAGTGTGTCAAGATAGTTTGGCAAAGTGTTTGAGTTAATAATAAGAAAAAGGTTATGAAACGGATAGGTATATATGTAATATTTCTGTGCCTTATCTCTCTTTTCTCTTATGCTCAAGAGACTGAAATTAATCCCATTAAAGCTAAAAAAGCGACTATGACAAAAAAGTCTCCAATTATTTTGGATTACTTGGTTGTTGATGGGGATACCTTACCAATGATTGAGATGCAACCAGTTAGTGTGTTGGCTCCTAAAGTATTCAGGAATAAGAGAGAAGAGAGGAGATATTGGCGGTTGGTGAGAAATGTTAGAAAGGCATATCCTTATGCCAAGATAGCAGGTGAAAAAATGGTTAAATATGAAAAAGAACTTGAAGGTAAGGGTAATTGGAGTAAGAAACGTATCATGAAGCGTGTAGAGCAGGAGTTGCTTGATGAATATGGTGGTGAAATAAAGGATTTAACAATCACTCAAGGACATATTCTTCTTAAACTGATAGATAGGGAAACGGGAGATACTGGCTATGAAATTATAGAAGAAATGAGGGGGCGATTATCGGCTATGTTTTGGCAAGGTATTGCCACCCTTTTTGAGTCTGATTTGAAATCAGAGTATGATCCAACAGGCTCTGATAAGGAGATAGAGGATATAGTAAGAAGAATAGAGCTAGGTCAACTTTAACAAAAAAACAGCCCATGAGTAATTATTCATAGGCCTTCCCGCGCTTACAGCTCTAATTACCCGTTCATAGAGATTAGAAACTCTTCATTGTTTTGGGTGTTCTTCATTCGGTCTTTTAGGAATTCCATCGCTTCTAATGGAGTCATATCTGCCAGATGGTTCCTCAATATCCATATGCGCTGCAATATATCTTTCTCAATCAGCAAGTCTTCGCGCCTTGTACTGGAGGCAACAATATCAATAGCTGGGTAAACACGCTTGTTAGATAGTTTTCTATCAAGTTGCAACTCCATGTTACCCGTACCCTTAAACTCCTCAAAAATTACTTCATCCATCTTTGAGCCAGTATCAATAAGTGCTGTAGCCAAAATAGTTAGTGAACCACCTTTTTCAATTTTACGTGCAGCACCAAAGAAACGCTTCGGTTTATGCAATGCGTTGGCATCAACACCACCAGATAACACCTTGCCTGATGCCGGAGCCGTGGTATTGTAAGCGCGGGCTAAACGGGTAATGGAGTCAAGAAGGA
>JANQJC010000052.1 GCA_028281825.1 Flavobacteriales bacterium | reverse complement strand
GACCAACAGGAGCAGATGGAAACAATGCCTCTATTCCTTCAGGTGTGATTATGATGTGGTCGGGTACAATTGCTAATATCCCTTCTGGTTACGCTCTGTGTGACGGAAGTAATGGCACTCCTGACCTTAGAAACCGCTTTATTGTTTCAGTACCTAACTCAAGTACTAATCCAGGTGCCACAGGAGGCTCAAGCACCTATTCGTTGAATGTAAATCAATTGCCAGCACATAGCCACACAGGCAATGGAACTACAACCGCTGGTGGTGTTCACTCACATACAGCAAGTACAAGCGGTGCAGGTTCACACAACCACAGCGGTACAACAAGTACTAATGGAAATCACCGTCATACGACATCTGGTTATAATCTTGTGCAACAAGCAGGTGGCCCCATACCTTGGTACAACTGGGCAAGTTCAATACAAACGGTGAACAACCCTTATACATCTTACAATGGTGACCACAACCATACCTTTACTACAAGTACCGTTGGTAATCACACGCATAGTGTAAGTGTGAACAATTCGAGCAGCCATACACATAGCTATAGCTTTACCACTGGTAATACCGGTACTGGTTCAACAATAGACAATAGGCCTGCATATTACACGCTAGCCTTTATTATGAAGCTTTAAGTTGGTTAAAGATAAAGCTGAAAAATCCCGATAATCTTCATGGTTGTTGGGATTTTTTTGAGTTTATAACCCTTCCAGTATTTGCTGGGCCGCCTTTGGTATTACAGTACCAGGGCCAAATACAAAGGCTACTCCTGAATCATACAAGTAGTTATAATCCTGCTGTGGGATAACCCCTCCAGCAATCACTTTGATGTCTCCACCACCCTGCTCTTTCAGCTTTTGAACTACTTCAGGGATAAGTGTTTTATGACCACCTGCCAAGCTAGAGATACCTAAGAAATGTACATCATTTTCAATAGCTTGCTTAGCCACCTCAGCCGGTGTTTGGAATAATGGGCCAATATCCACGTCAAAACCAATGTCAGCAAAACTGGTAGCTATTACTTTGGCACCGCGGTCATGGCCATCCTGCCCCATTTTAGCAACGAGAATACGCGGCCTTCGGCCATGCTTATCCGCAAACTGGCTAGTCAGTTCCCTTGCTTTCTCAAGGACTTCTCCGTATGTAAACTCAGATGAATACACGCCTGAAATGGTTTTAATACTTGCTTGATACCGACCAAAAATTTTCTCGCAAGCATAAGAAATTTCACCCAATGTAGCTCTTTTTTCAGCTGCATCTACGCTTAAAGCTAGCAGATTACCTTTACCTGTTTTGCAAGCCTGGGTTATTTTATCTAGCGCCTCTTGAACAGCTATATTGTCCCTTTCGGCCTTTATTCTGTTTAACCGTTTAATCTGCTGTTTACGCACTTTGGCGTTATCCACTTCCAAAATATCTATCTCCTCCTTCTCCTCTGTTTGGAAACGATTTACACCCACTATAATCTCTTGTTGGGAGTCAATCCTCGCTTGCTTTCTCGCAGCTGATTCTTCTATTCTCATTTTGGGTACACCTGCCTCAATAGCCTTCGCCATTCCCCCTAACTCTTCAATCTCTTGAATCAGTTTCCAAGCCTTGTGGCAGAGTTCTTCAGTCAACTTCTCTACGTAGAATGAACCTGCCCACGGGTCAATTGCCTTGGTGATATAAGTCTCATCCTGAAGGTATAACTGCGTATTTCTGGCAATGCGGGCTGAAAAATCGGTTGGCAAGGCAATAGCCTCATCTAATGAATTGGTATGTAAGGATTGGGTTCCACCAAAGGCAGCAGCCAACGCTTCTACACATGTACGTCCTACATTATTAAATGGGTCTTGTTCCGTTAAGCTCCAACCCGAAGTTTGGCAATGTGTCCTCAAAGCCATTGACTTGGGATTTTGAGGATTGTATTGCTTCACCAGTTTAGCCCACAACAAACGACCCGCACGCATCTTGGCTATCTCCATAAAGAAGTTCATCCCGATACCCCAAAAGAAAGAAATACGCGGAGCAAAATCGTCTATATCCAATCCAGCACCAAGCCCAGTTTTCAAGTATTCTAATCCATCAGCGAGGGTATAAGCCAATTCAATATCCGCCGTTGCACCTGCCTCATGCATATGATAACCCGATACACTTATGGAGTTAAAACGAGGCATATTCTGTGAAGTATACTCAAAAATGTCTCCCACAATCTTCATAGAAGGGATTGGTGGATAGATATAAGTATTCCTCACCATAAACTCCTTAAGGATGTCATTCTGTATGGTGCCACTCAACTGTTCAGGATTCACACCCTGCTCTTTAGCAGCAGCGATATAAAAGGCCATGATTGGCAACACCGCCCCATTCATGGTCATAGATACCGACATTTGATCCAAAGGAATCTGGTCAAAAAGTAACTTCATGTCCTCAATGGAATCAATAGCCACACCAGCCTTGCCTACATCGCCTACTACCCTCTCATGGTCACTATCGTAGCCTCTATGGGTTGGTAGGTCAAAAGCTACGGACAATCCTTTTTGTCCAGCTGCTAAATTTCTTCTATAAAAAGCGTTTGATTCCTCAGCAGTAGAGAAGCCTGCATATTGTCGTATAGTCCATGGGCGAACTAGATACATCGAAGCATAAGGCCCTCTCAAATAAGGAGCTATGCCCGATACATAGCCTAAATGCTCAGCATGTCTTAAGTCTTCGCTATGGTAAACGGATTTTACTTTTATCCCCTCTGGGCTTTGCCAGGTGCTTCCCTTTTCAAGGCCATTACCAGGAACCTGAAAGCTATCATACACTATGTTGCTAAAATCAGGCTTCAATCTTCTGCATGTATTTGTTCACACCTACACGTATTTCTTTGCCGCTATCTATATCCTCCAACCTGATGGCATTTACTCGTTCAATTTCACCTCCAATAAAATCCTGTGCTTGCTCAAACCCACCTCTTTTCTCTATCTCTTGAAATAACGCCCATGCTTTTTTAGATAAGGCTTCTGTGAGTTCGGCCAAATACCATGAGCCAGCACCAGCATCTACTACCTTATCCAGTTTACTTTCATGCTTCAATAAATGGTGAAGGTTGATTGAAAGCCTTTGAGAGAATGAGGTCTCAGCGGTTTTAGCATTAAAAGGAACAGTATAAACTGCATCAGCACCACCAATCACGGCACTCATGGCTTGAGTGGTAGCCCTCAATAAGTTAGTATACTCGTCCACTTCACTGAAATCCCTCAAAGATGTGCTGGCACTCACATAAGCGAAATAACCCTTATAGTCCTTTGGCTTGTATTGCTGAATAATATTTGCCCACAACAGCCTAAAAACCCTGAATTTGGCTATCTCTAAGAAGAAATCACCACCAACTGCAAAGTGGAAAGCCAACGTCTCGGCCAATGAGTCAACAACACCCTTGCTCAAGGCTTCGTTACCCAAAGCCAGGGCGATAGCCAACTCCTGGGTAACATTAGCTCCTTTATTGTGATATTGAGCGATATCAACCGTTTGTTCTCTTAATTGCTGATTAGAATGCTCAATTATTTGCCAGCTATTATCATCGCGATAGGATAAGAGCCAAGCCAATTTCTCAGCCTGCAACATCTGGTGTTGCTCCACACGGGCAAAGAAGGGTTCAATGTAAATCTCTTCTGCACGGCTGCGTTGAGAAATATCCTCAACCTTCTTCCCTTTCAGCTCTTTTTCCAGCTTTTTCAGCCAATCCTCTTCAGTATGAGGTGGAAATTCATTAAACAGTTTTTCCCTATCTGCCATGCTGCGAAGTTACGAAAGCTGTAGTTATCCCTTCACCCAATTCTCAATTATCTTCAAGCCATGCTCCGTCAGTACAGACTCAGGGTGGAATTGCACACTGGTCAAATCATACTCCCTATGCCGCATAGCCATTACGTAAGCATTATCATCAGCGGCAGTAATTTTAAAATCCATGGGCAAGGTAGCCATATCTACAGCCCAGGAATGGTAATGCCCAGTAAGAAAAACCCTCGGCACCCCACTAAAAACAGGCTCTGTAGAGTCAAGCACATAAGTAGTTTCAGCAACTCCATGGAGTACTTTACTCATATTCACCAGTTTACCGCCAAAAGCCTCTGCAATAGCTTGGTGCCCAAGGCATACACCCAGTATCTTTTTGGTTTTCGCATAGGTATTAACTACCTCAAGGGTAATACCTGCCCGCCTGGGTAATCCAGGGCCAGGTGAAATAACAATGGCCTCATACTCCCCTACTTCTGCGAGGCTTATCTGGTCATTTCTAGCCACAGTCACGCTATCTACAAACTGTTCCACATAGTGAACCAAATTGTAGGTAAATGAATCGTAGTTGTCGAGTATCAGTACTTTCATTTTATTTGTGCTACAAATAAAGCGATAATTCTACCACAACCATGAAACAAATCATCAACACCTCCAATGCACCAGCACCTATAGGCCCCTATAATCAAGCCGTTCTGGTAAACGACTTCCTTTACGTATCAGGCCAAATAGCATTGGATCCCAAAAGCGGCGAACTAAAAACAGGTGATATAGAAACTGAAAGCCACCAAGTAATGCAAAACCTGAAAGCCGTGCTGGAAGCAGCAGGTATGAGCCTTGCTCACGTAGTAAAAACCAGCATTTTCCTAAGTGACATGAACAACTTTGGGAAAGTGAACGAAGTGTATGGAAGTTACTTCACTATTGACTTCCCGGCACGCGAGACCGTACAAGTATCAAGGCTTCCGAAAGATGTAAATGTTGAAATCTCAGTAGTAGCCTACAAAACCAGTTGATTTTCTTACCAAAAAATACACAGTGTTATTCGTCGACCAAGATTTTCCGTGAGTCCCTAGGGGGTATCGACAAACGCGTTTTTTGGCCTTTTTTCGCCATTTTAACACTGTTAATTTACAAGTACACGCTGTTTAAAAAGGGAGTGCAATATTATTGTTTCATTTCAATAACTAATTGGAAATCAATATTTTAAATATCATTAATTCCGTAGAGACGCAAGATTTTGCGCCTAATGGATGATTGATTTTTGCCACTAGCAAGCAATTTCAGGCAACCTTGACTTTTTGTATACTTTTTGGTCAAACAAAAAGTATTGAAAATAAAACACCTTGGAAATAAGCCGCTTCCTATAAATCGGCATTCCTGAAATTGCTGTAGCAAATATGCCTGGCAGCGCTAGCTTGTGGATGGATTGCCCGAAGTCCACGAAGTGGACGGCTTGCAACACATCCGTGGTGGGTGACAGGCTATATTTCAAGGCAATTTCAGGCAGCCTTGACTTTTTGTATACTTTTTGGTCAAGCAAAAAGTATTGAAAATAAAACACCGTCATTGCAAGGAGTGGAGCGACGAAGCAATCCCTGTCACATAAAGAAAAAACACCTTGGAAATAAGCCGCTTCCTATAAATCGGCATTCCTGAAATTGCCGTAGCAAATATGCCTG
>JANQJC010000050.1 GCA_028281825.1 Flavobacteriales bacterium | reverse complement strand
TAGACAAACAGAACCCGCAACGTATTATTAGGGCATTGGAAGTGTGTATTGGCACAGGAAACAAATTTTCTTCTTTTCGGGTTGGGGAAAAGAAGCTACGGCCGTTTGAAACAATAAAGATTGGTGTTGAGATGCCTCGCGAACGGCTTTATGAGCGAATTAACCTTAGGGTAGATAAGATGATGGACGCAGGGTTATTGGATGAAGCGAAATCTTTGGTGCATTTGAAAGAGAAAAACGCCTTGCAAACAGTGGGTTACAAAGAGCTTTTTGATTACTTGGAAGATAAAACCAGTTTAGAAGATGCTGTGGAACTGATTAAGCGTAATACACGCCGCTTTGCGAAAAGGCAAATTACATGGTTTAGAAGAGATGATAGCATCAAATGGTTTCAGCCTGAAGAAGTGAAAAATATTATCACCTATATAGAATCCAAACTAAGTGCGTGAGATTTTAAGACAGTTCAGGTTAGTGGGCAAGCCAACGCTTAGCCTTATAGCTGCTGAGTTCTTTCTTCAATTACTTAATGCTTCCTTTTATCTCGTTCTACTTATTTATATGGACAAGCAGGGCTATCCCGACCACGAAGCCGCAAACTTCGTGAGCTATCGCTTTCTCGGTGTGCTGCTCACTGCTGTTCCCTTCGGGTTGTGGATAAAAGGGCTGAGACTGCGTCCATTTTTCATCACAGCATCTATTGTCACACCTATTTTAAGTTGGCTTGTATTGTACTTCGTTGAGCAACGCAATGAGGATATGATAAGCCTTATGCTTTTCTTTTGGGGTATTAGTTTTAACTTCTTCCAGGTAGGTGTGCTTCCTTATATTATTCGCCAGGTGGATGAGCGTTATCAAACACAAGCCATTACACTCAATTTTGCAACGTGGAGCTTAAGTGCCATTACCACGGGTTTAACTATATTCCTCTTGCGTTCTATCAATCCAAATTTGTTTGATGAGCACCTTGTATTACAGATATTCATTGTGCTGAGCTTTATAGGTGTGCTATTCGCATTTGGCATCACTAAAAGCGAAACACCTGGCTTTTCTCAGGATAGGTTTAACCTTAGGAAGTATGACTGGCTGCCAATAACCAAAGCCTTGGTGCCAACCTTTATCATTGCAATGGGTGCAGGGTTGACCATTCCATTCGTCAGCCTATTCTTTTACAATATTCACGGTTTAGATTCTGAGCAATTTTCATTAGTGGGTGCCATAGCTAATTGTGTAGTATTCGCCGTGGCTTTCTTCATTCCAAGTATCAAGAATAAGTTTGGTTATCGCACGGCTGTTCCATTTACACAAGGCACTGCCGTAATGATGCTGGTTTTGCTGGCAAGTACTGAATGGTATGCTCATTTATCAATTGCTATCTACCTTGCCGTATTCTTCTTCATAGCGCGTCAACCGTTGATGAACATGGCACAACCTATGACTTCTGAAATTGTAATGAACTATGTAGGGGAGAGAAATCGAGAGATAATGAGTGCCCTCACATCTGCTACATGGTCAGGTAGCTGGTTTGCCAGTTCCATTATGTTTAAAGTACTCCGAGAAAACGGAATATCATACGCAAGTGTTTTTCTTATCACAGCAGGGTTATACGCTATTGCCGTGGTCTGGTATTACTTCCTTATCCTGGATTACGAAAATATGGAGAAGAAAAAAGTTGACTCTTAAAACTTGTTTTGTCTATAAATCACACCTCTTTCTTCTAGGTATCTAGTCACAAAATCAATATTTTTTTCAGTCTCTCCAATATACTCTGGTGGACTTATGCCTTTGCGGGTGTACATACCATTCGCAACTAAATGAACGGCAGCTGTGCAGGTGTATCCAGTAGTGCGTGCCATAGAGGTGGTATTGCTTTTTTTGTCAAACTCATCATGCAAGTCATATTGATAACATACCTCTTTGCCATTCTCTTCGCCAGAAATAATAACACGCATAACTGTAATATCGCCTTCACCTGGCTTTAGTTTCCATTTTGGAAAGAGTAACTTGGCTGTCAAATCAACTGGTCGTATCTTTTGGCCATTCACTTCAATTTCTTCATAAGAGAAATAGCCCGTTTCTCTCAATAATCTTAAATATTCGATGCACCCAGGATAGCGCATGGTTTTCTCAATCATGTTAGGGATAGCCATTGTTTTTATCAAAGAGCGCAACCCATCGGTATTAAAAGCTTCTAAAGTTCCTGCTTTCTCAAAGTTGATAAGTTCTGGGTCGCTAAGTGCTTCACGTGTTACAACTTCACCCGATTGTATATATCTGGCAGGACGAATGTATTCTTCTATCACGTCAATTGGAGAGAAAACCGCTTTGTACTCATAAGGCCACTCACGGACTTGCGGCAATCCACCTACAAAGCATTTGTAGTCGTTCACTTTCATCCGCTGGTTGTGATAACCCAGAATTATGTTGCCCATGCCAGGTGCTACACCACAATCCACAATCGCAGTTACTCCTCTTTCTTTAGCTAGTTTATCCAACATAAATGGGTCTTCAGGAAAAAAGGAAATATCAACGATGTCTTTACCTGCTTCAATTACAGCTTGAAGCATCTTATAACCCATAAAGCCGGGTACTGCGCCAACTACTATATCTGCATCAGCAACAAGTCGTTTTATTTCATCGGCTTTTGAGAGATTGGCTTTAATGGTCTTAATACCAAGGGATGCAAGTTTTTTAAGTGCTTTCTCGCTCACATCAACAGAGGTCACTTCAAAGCTATCTTTCAAATCAATAGCCATCACGGCACCAACCAGTCCAGCGCCAAGTACAGTTACTTTTTTCATCGTGAAGTATTTGGTTGTAAATTACGGCAAAGATTACTTCTTCATCAACTTGGTGTAGTAAGTTTTTTCATTGGTTCTCACCGCAAAAATGTAGATACCTTGGTTTAAGCCCTGGAAACCGTCGAAAGTTGTTTGGTAATAAGCGCCACCTAGCATATCACATACTTCTTCCAGAAGTAATTTGCCCGTAAGGTCACTCAGTTGAAAAACGCCATATTGGTCTGTTGCTGAATAGAAATGCATGGTGAAGCTGTCGCTAAATGGGTTAGGGGATACATGCACCAACTGGCTGTCATTATAATCAGCAACTTGGATATTGTTTAGGTATAAATTGGCAGTAGAGAAGTTTGGGATGCCGAATCCTAGCTTGTCATCTGGTGTGTGATATTGACTGGCACTGTGATGGATTGCATCAAAGAGCTCCATATTAGTTATGTCAGGGTTGGCTTGCCACAGACAGGCAGACATGCCTGCTATAACAGGACTAGAAAACGAAGTTCCATTGCCAGTAATAATGCTTCCATCCCAGGCAGATGAGATAGTTGTTTGATAACCTTTAGCTGCCACATTTGGTTTAATGCGCCCGTCATAGGATGGCCCCCGTGAGCTAAAACTTGCATAAAAACCTAAAGTATCCACTGCTCCAACAGCTAATACACTATCACCATCTGCTGGTGCACTGATATAATACCAGGGCGACGAGCCTTTATTGCCCGCGCTAGTCACAACCAGCATACCTTTGCTGGCAGCTAAGTCAGCTGCAATGGTAACTGGGGTGGTGTTGCCGTCCATGTCTGCATAAGTGTGATTTTGAGTGGTATCATCGAACGTCGTATACCCAAGAGATGAATTAATAATATCAGCACCCACACTATCGGCGAATTCAGCTGCTGCGGCCCAGTTGTATTCCTCAATAATCAATTCAGAGCCACCTTCTTCAGAGCGAAGCAACCAATAAGATGCGTCGGGAGCCGTGCCAATCATTTGTCCGGGTAAGTCGGCAGCCATGGTAGAAAGCACATGAGTCCCGTGATTGTGATGCCCAATTACATTGCTTCCACCTGAAACAAAATCTCTCATTCCCAATAGCCTCCCTTGTTGAAACATCTTATCGAACACACTCATATTGTTGATGTTCTCAAAACCTGCATCAAGCACCGCTATTACCATTCCGTTTCCTCGCATTCCCTGGACGTGTAAGGGTAAGCCGCCAATCATGGCTATTTGATTAAGAGCGGTTCCATAGTCAGACTGGTCAAATTTTGGCTCTCCAGGAATGTTCTTTGGTATTCCAATGTCATCAAACTTAGAAGTACTTTGGTGATGCGTTTTTTTAGTCAATGGTTTGTAATTATTTACGAAGGGTAGTGCCAATATCTTGGTAAGAGTAATACTGTCTGTTTCAATTGTTACTCCATTAAACCACCTTGAGCGATACAACACATTTGCACCCTTATCAGTAATACTATCCACATAAAAAGGGTTTACTGGCAAGTCATTCCACTTAATCTCTATTCCTTGTTTTTGTCTTCTATCAATCGCACGTTGAGTAAGGAAGTCTTCCGGTGTTTCGATAGAGTAGGGGCTATTGTCCTTATCGGTAAATTGTATCCAGTATTTTTTCGTATTTTCCTGAGCAATGGTAGTTATAGCTCCAAATAGCACAAATAAAAGCAGACAAATATTACGAACCATAACCAGTAATAATGTACTCAAACTCTATACCAGTCTTAATAAGCCCAGTATTTTGATCAAGTACCGTTGAAATAAACTTTTTATGTATCAAACCTACGCCCTTAGCATACACCTCAATTGAATAATCTTCCGAAACAAGTGTGATAAACTCAATGTGCAAAACAGTAACAGTACTGTCAAAGTTCATTCCGTTGATGGAGTATGGCTCATTGAGTTCGATAATCTCATATTCCTGCTCATCCAGGGTATTATAAATGTTTCCATCCCAAGGTCTATCCAGCTTCAAGGGGAAGTTAAGCTTCACAAATCTTACATTTTCTTCCACTTTTTCAGCAGTGGTGCTGGTCAGATTGGCATACCACACATCCTTTATTTGCCAATTGGCCGTCGAATCACCTCTTTTGTATCTTTCTATTCTTTGAGCATCCCTACCTTCATTGTCAACAAATTTTGATTCGATAGTTTCCCTCAGCTCAAAATTAAAAGTATCGTGCCCAAACTGGTCATCATACCTGATAGAATCAACCTGATACTCAACCCAAATACCAGCTTCATTAGGGAAGTATTCATAGCCTAAAAAGGGTGGGTCAAGTATCTCTTCTTTACAAGATGAGTAAAATAAAGTAACAGTTAATATAAATAAATATAAAAATCTGTATTTCAATATTTTATTCATTTTATTATCTTTCAATAAAGCCACCGCCAATCAAGTCATTACCTTCATAAAATACTGCTGATTGCCCGGGCGCAATTGCTGATACATTTTCGTAAAACTCAACCTTCACTTTATCTCCTTGCATATTTAACCTGCTCATAGCCCCTGCATGTTTATACCTGATTTTTGTCAGAGCTTCCATATCATTTGGTAACTCATTGTATTTAATCAGGTTCACATCACGAACCTTCATCTCGTGGCGATTAAGCTCTTCCTTTGTACCCAAAACAACTGTATTTGTTTCAGGTTCAATTTTAGTCACAAATAGTGGATGTCCAACAGCTACATTCAAACCCTTTCGTTGACCTACAGTATAAAAAGGATACCCCTCATGCTCACCCAACACTTCACCGTCAGTAGTAACAAATTTTCCGCCTTTCACTTTTTCTTCCAATCCATCTACCCTTCGTTTCAAAAAGCTACGGTAGTCATTATCAGGTACGAAGCATATCTCATAGCTTTCACTTTTCTTGGCTATTTCCTCAAATCCGCTTTTCAATGCCATATCCCTTATTTCACTTTTGCGGTATTTGCCTAATGGGAAAATAGTTCTCGCAAGGCTTTCCTGGCTCAACCCCCAAAGTACATAGGATTGGTCTTTAGCTTCATCCAAGCCTTTAGAGACTATGTATCTGCCATTTTCTTTTCTTACCTGAGCATAATGCCCTGTAGCAATAAATTCGCAGCCTAGCTTGTCAGCCCTTTTTAGCAACGCTTCCCATTTGATATGGGTGTTGCATAAAACACATGGATTAGGCGTGCGTCCTGCTATATACTCTTCTACAAAGTTGTCGATAATGTAATCCCCAAACTCATTTCTTATATCAAGAATGTAATGTGGAAAACCTAAGGTCACAGCCATTTGGCGGGCATCATTAATGTCATCTAAGCTACAACAGCCAGTGGTTTTTTTGTTTCCGCCAGCAGTAGCATAATCCCATGTTTTCATAGTAATGCCAATCACCTCATAACCCTGCTCGTGCAGCATCATAGCCACCACAGAGCTATCAAGCCCACCACTCATAGCTACTAATACTTTTCCTTTGCTGCTCATTGCTTTACTCCGTTGCTATACTGTTCCTTGCTCAAGATGCTTCCATCCATCTTATAGTGAATAACTTCACCGTTTAGTTCGCCATTCACATACTTGCCTTTGGCAGAAATCTGCTGCCCTTCCAGGTATTCTACTTCTTCCGGCTCTGTTTGGAATTTTGGGTCGCCAGGCACTGTTTTAGTTTTCCACTCACCTACATCAAAGTACTCCTCCCAAACACCGTTTTTCTTTCCATTCTTGTAAGTGGTCTTTGATTTTGGTATCCCGCTTGGGTAGTACTTAATATCTTCACCGTTAAACCTTTGGTCTTTTTTCATTACTCCATCTACCCAAGATTGCACCCTTTCCAAAGTCCCAAAACTGTCATAAAAATACCAATTACCCACTTTCACATCATCGCGATACTTTCCTTCAATATTGGGTTTTCCGTCCTCAAAATATACCTTGAACTCCCCGTCTAGCTTTCCATCGACATAGGTAGCTGTTTGTCTTTCTTTACCATCAGCATAGTATTTCTTCCACACACCATCCTTCACACCGTTCTTGTATCCCAACTCCTGCAACAACTGACCGTTCACATAGTAGTCTTTCATCACACCATGGGGTTCTCCGCTCTTATAAAACACCTCTGATATCAAGGCTCCTTGCTCGTCAAAATACTTCCAAAGGCTATCTTTCTTTTCTTCATAGTAGAGACCTACAGCTTTATATTCTCCATTGGGGTAATACATATGGGCTGCGGAGCGCTTACCGTTATCAAAATGATTGATGGTAGCCTGCAGTTGTCCCTTTTTGTAGTAGTATTTGAACATCCCAACAGGAATATCATCCTTAAACTGGCCTTGGTATCTTACTTTGCCATCATCATACAGCTTTTGCCATTTGCCCTGCTTTTTACCATTGGCATCTACCTCATTGGGTACCATCGCTGGCTGTGCTAGAGCGGCTACCGATAATAGGCTTGACGCAATGAATACTGAAATTTCCCTTTTCATATTTATTGGACTACAAAGATACTAAGAATAAAAGGCATATGATATAATGCCAGATACCATTTATGTTACGTTGAGCTTAAGGCTTTATTGCTCGTATCATTTCTCGTTTTCCAGGTGGGCCAGGTATTTTTTCCACTGTCCATCCAGCTGCTTGTAACGCCCTTTTTACGTCTCCTTTTGCGCAATATGTAAGTAGCATCCCATTAGTCTTGGAATTTCTAAAAAGCTTCTTGAAAACATCAGCCGTCCATAGCTCAGGTTGGTCATTCGGGGCAAAAGCGTCGTAGTAGATAAGGTTGTATTGCGCTGGTAGCTCAAATTTCAGCAAGTTTTCTTTAAACTTTGTCAACGAAAAATTGTCAGTTATACAATTTGAAATATCAAACCCACCAGTATGTATTTTCTCAAATTCTGATTGTTTATTTATAGCCTCTAACTGTTCAAGGTAGTTTAACCGCAAAGCAGTTTCTAAATCAATTGGGTGAGCCTCAATTGCAGTGTAATCAACCTTTATATTTCTTTTTTCAGCCTCAAGTAAAGTTAAAAAGGCATTGAGGCCAGTTCCCAATCCCATTTCAAAGATTTGAATCTCTTTCTCTTGATGCTTTTTAAGCCAAGAGGCCAACCCAGCTTCGATAAAAACATATTTAGACTCCTGAATTGCTCCATGCACAGAATGGTACCCAGCACTGTAAATAGGGGATTTTAGGGTGTGTGAACCATCTTTTGTAAGAATTATTTCTGGTGAAAGATTCATGTCAATGTTAGTTTTTTAAACACTTAAGGTTCTGAATGGTTTTTATGTTCAAACAAATCAATCTAAAATTCAAAATGAGTCATATAACAAGAGAGGTAGTCGATAATGGAATGAGTTATCAAAAGTATCTGGAAGTGATTAATACATTGCTAACTGAAGGCAAGACTACGGGGCCTAAACAATCAGAAAATTTAGTACAATATACCAAACTTAACATGCAGCGCATGCATAGGATGGATAAAACCACGAAACTAGGGGATGAAATTAAGCAAGTAATGGGTGGAATAGAACAAGAACAGATATGGGTGGTGTTATCAGAGGGTTGGTGTGGCGATGCAGCTATAAATGTACCTGTTATCAGTCAGATTGCTGATTTATCAGATAAAGTATCATTGAAATTGGTATTGCGTGATGAACACCTGGAGATAATGGATGATTATCTTACCAATGGTGGACGTGCCATCCCTAAACTTATTGCAGTAGATGCAAAAACATTGTCGGAAATTTTTACTTGGGGCCCAAGGCCACAGCCTGCGCAGAAGATGATGATGGAGTACAAAGTTGATAATAAAGGCTTATCAAAGGGCGAATTCACAAAGAAAATACAAATGTGGTATTTAAAAGATAAGGCACAAACCTTACAAAAAGAATTTTCAGAACTCATTAAATCAAATTAATGGCTCGATGTTTGATGTAACTTTATTGTGCAATCAGGAGTTAAATATTTTTAACAAAAAAAATTTTGATTGTTTTTGAAATTAATTTAGTTTTAGTGAAATAATAGGGAGGGGATACTATGATGAAAAGGATACTTAAGATTACATTGGCCTTATTTCTGGTGAGTTTGGCAGCAAATGTTTTTGCGGTTAACTTATCAACCAATAGTATTGGTTCTGACGATGTGTGGTTTACTGAGAGCGAACAAAGCCCATTTGAAGTAAGCATTTTTCCCAATCCAAATAATGGTAAGTTTGAGATATTGACCAACACTGGTAACGAGATAAAGGAAGTTATCATCTACAATATAATTGGAGAGCAGGTTTTCTACAGAAAATTTGAAGACCTAAATTTGAAAGTTGATTTGACTACCCTGGATAAGGGTTTATATATGATGCAAATATATAATAGCGATAGGCGGGAGAAACTCACTAAACGCTTTTATATAGAATAGTAAAGTAAAGGCACAAGATGTTGTGCCTATCAAGTGAATAAAGGAAGCCGCCTCTGATAGGTGGCTTTTTTTAGGATTACTTTTTTAAGAAACCCCTCTTTCCTTTTTTATTTGCTCATAAGCATCTTGCACGCTTTGGAATTTTTCTTGGGCTGCTTTTTGGAATTCTTCACCCAAGTGGCTCACCTTATCAGGATGGTACTTGACTGCCATTTTTCGGTAAGCCTTTTTGATTTCTTCTTCACTAGCGCTCTTGTCTATTTCTAATATGAGATAAGCTCCACTTGTATCTTTAACAAACATGGCCTTGATTGATATGAAATCAGGTCGGCTAATACCCAAGTAGCGGGCCATTTGCCCAATCAATTCAATCTCCTTGTTATGGATTTCACCGTCAGCTTTGGCAATTCCAAAAAGGTAGTGAACCAGTTGTAAGCGTGAGGAGTGATCTAAGTGGGATTTAATCTGCAGGCAAACATCCTTGATAGAAAACTCTTGCTTAAGTATTTCCCTCAATAAGAGTATTCTTTCCTTGGTATAGTGACTGCCAAATTGCCTGTTGAAAAAGCTCTTAACGTAATCCAATTCAGACTTCATTATTTTTTCATCGGCCTTCATAATAGCAGCCGTAAGAACAAGAAGCGATATTCCAAAATCGCCTGGGGTGGTTCTTTTGCCAGTCTTGTCCTTGAGTACTTCAAAGTCAACCGCATTATCAAAAAGAGAGCCCAAAGCAAAACCTATAATTGCGCCTATAGGCCCACCACCTAGGGCCCATCCTAGGCCGCCGCCTATCCATTTACCATACTTAGCCATGTGAGTTTTTTTGCAAGGATAAAAATTTTACCCCTAAAACCGAGTTTATGGAATTATCTACAAACTTCATCTAGATATAAAACCATAAAGCCTAAAACTATGAAAAAGTTAATGATTGTATTCTTGTTGGCAGTGTTGGCATCCTGCCAAAACAATAACTCACCAGGGTATTATGATGAGATGGAACTGGTGAAAAATAGGCCTTCATATTATGATGAAATGACTGTCGAAGGTGAGCCCTTTCATCATGAAGAAATAGGAGTATCAATTAATAACGGCACAACTAATGGTTGGGAGCAGGAGGAACCCATAGAGCAGAAGATTATCAAACAAGCTGATATTGGCTATGAAGTGGAGAACTATACGCTTGAATTAGCTAGGATAAAGGCGTTAGTAAAGTTACATGGCGGATATATTTCCAGTGAGAGTGAGGAAAACAGCAACTATCGTATCAGCAATGATTTAGTGATTCGTATTCCTGTAGACCGTTTAGATGGCTTTATGGATACGCTTGCAGCTGGCCCAAAAAGGCTTGACTATAAGCACATTAGTGCACAAGACGTGACAAAAGAGTATGTAGATATCGAGGCTAGGTTAAAGACTAAGAAAGAGGTAGAGAAACGCTTTACCGAAATACTTCAAAAGGCCAAATCAATTGAGGAAATTTTGCAGGTTGAAAATCAGTTAAGGGTTATTAGGGAAGAGATTGAGGCTAAAGAAGGAAGGTTAAAGTATTTGGAAAACCAGGTGGGGATGAGTACGGTTGACTTGAACGTTTACCAAAACTTGGATTACAAATACATACCTAAAAAAGGAAAGAGTTTTGGAGAAAGAATTGTTAAAGCGCTGGATAAAGGCTGGAAAGGGCTGTTGAACCTAATAATAGGGGTGGTTTATTTATGGCCTTTCTTATTGCTGATTGCAGTAGTAATTCTATTGCTCAGGAGGTACATAAGGAAGAGAAGGGCAAATCAACAGTAAGTCAACTTACCTAACACACAATTCCTCAATTATCTTAGTATGATTGGGGAATTGTTGTTTTAAGTGCTCAGCGTTGGCTAACTCAAAGTCATTGAAATCAAATCCAGGTGAAACAGTACAGCCTACTAGTGCATAATTGTCAGTCAGTGGCTCCTTGAGCCTTGATGCAAACCAAGTCTCTTTATCTATTACCAATTGAGGCTGCTCACCCGCATCCATATTAAGTCCCAGGTGATGCTCTTTAAGATATCCTTCTCTGTCAATTTGATAGATGTTTAAAGAAGAACCCGAATAAAAATGCCAAAGCTCATCAGACAATATCTTATGAAAGCCTGAAAACTGTTCGCCCTTCAATAAAAAAAAAATTGAAGTAGAGAAGTTTCTCGGTCCTGAAAAAGTAGGGGGGAGGGTTTCGTGCGGAATTATCTCACCAGAGCGGTAAACTTCTTTAAACCAACCACCTTCTGGATGTTTCTCCATCCTGAGTTTTTCAACCCAATATTCAGCTGGCTTAGTCAAGCCTGCTCTCCAAGAATGGTTTTGCGGGCTTCTGTAAGTTTTTTAGGTAATTGGCCTGTGATAATGTGCCAAAACATTACAAAATCGCTACCAAGGCTCCATAACGGATAAGTAAATGTAGCAGGTTTGTTTTTCTCAAAAAAGAAATGACCTACCCAGGCAAAGCCGTAACCAGCAACTGGCACCCATGCAAGCAAAATCCATTTTTGCAGTGCAATCGCAGCAATAGCTAAACCAATAACTATACCTGTACCTATAAAGTGCAACCCCCTGCATACTGGCTCTTGATGCTCAGTAAGGTAATAGGGATAAAATTCCCCAAAGCTTTTATATTTTCTTTCAGCCATTTTTATTTTGGTCTTTGTTCTCGTAACTTTTGTTGATGCCCTCAAAAATCGAAGTAATAACTGATAGGATAATACTGAAAAGTAGTGCCCACCAGAAGCCTGCTACTGCAAAGTCTCCAACAAGCCTATCAGCAATGAGTATAATCACGGCATTAATCACCAATAAAAATAGGCCGAGTGTGAAAATAGTGATAGGTATGGTAAATATCACCAGCAATGGCTTTAGTATTGCGTTTAACAGTGCCAAAACAGCAGCTACAATTAGTGCGCTTGAAAAATCATCAACAGTTACTCCTGGCAACAAGTAGGCGCTTATCATAACTGCAAAAGCCGAAATAATTATTTTAACAAAAAATCTTAACATGATGCGCAAAAGTAAGGAATAATAGATATTTGCAGGCATAAATATGAAAAACGCTTACTTTAAGTTACACGCTTCTGTCTTTTTGTTTGGGTTTTCTGGAATCCTTGGAAAATTAATCACATTACAAGAAGGGCTCTTGGTATGGTATCGCATGATGTTCACAGCAATAAGTCTGGGTTTGATACTCTATTTTGGTAAGAAGTTCAAAAAAATATCCAGGCGTGAGATTTTGCGAATAAGTTTTGTGGGTTTTATCATAGCTGTGCATTGGGTGACCTTTTATGGGGCTATTAAATACTCTAATGTTTCAATTACAGTTAGTTGTTTTGCTTCATCAGCATTATTTACAGCGCTTGTAGAGCCAGCAATGACAAAATCTAAAATACGCCCTTCTGAGCTTATATTGGGGTTATTTGCGATTTTAGGTGTTTATTTAATCTTCTCATTTCAAACACTTTATAGTACAGGTATTATCATCGCTCTAGTAAGCGCTCTATTAGCTTCTGTTTTTACAGTAATGAATAAAAAGTTAACAACCACCTATGATACAAGTACTATTGTTTTTTGGGAAATAACAAGCGGTTTTTTATTCTTAACTATTCTTTTACCTGCTTATTTATACATTTTCCCCTCACCTCAAATACTTCCCAGTAAAATAGATTTCTTTTGGTTGTTAATACACAGTCTGTTTTGTACCACTTTGGCTTTCACACTTTCTTTGTCTGCCTTAAGGGAATTGACTCCTTTCACAGTTAATTTGGCTATTAATCTAGAACCTATCTATGGGATTATAATGGCCTTTCTGATATTTCAGGAGAATAAAGACTTGAGCAGTGGCTTCTATTGGGGTACTGCTATTATATTAATTTCGGTATTTGGTCAGGCAATAATTAGCTATTGGATAAACCGTAGGAAAGAGAAATCTATCAAAAAAGTACACCCCTAGTCTTTTTTAATAAATGTACGGTATACCATATAACTGAGTCCAGGTAATAATATTAACAGTATTCTCCACAAATGTGTCGCTTTAAGGTAATTTGGATTGAATGCATAAAAAGCAAAAATGCAGAATAAGAATAGGGAAAGTATTCCTGTTAGTACCTTAGACCACAATGTGCCATAAAAACTATTTTTTCTTTTGATTGCCGTGCGCCTTAATCTTGGCTCATCAATTTTTGAAAGCCTTGCAGAAATAGGTTGTTCACTCTCATTATAGGCACCGGCCAGTTTGATAAAAGCATTAGCAAAAGTTCTAAAGCCATCCCCTTTTCCGGCACTATCACTTATCTTCCACTGATTTCCAACACCTTTGAATTTAATGGTCAGGTAGTTGTATTCAGTCATAGAGCGATTAAGGTCACTTCCTGTCTCATACCATTCAATTTCTTTCCAGGCAAAAAAATCCTCCCTTGACAAGCCTGTCAACTTGACAAGCATGGTATTCACTTTTCTATGTATGCCTTTCTTATCGATTATGTATTGGGTATCACCGGCGATAAACGCAATAAATACAACCAAGCTGCCAATAAATAGAGCTATTGTAAGATAATTAGGTAAGCCAATCACGACTAACAAAAACATAAAGCCAAGGCTCATACCCGTAACCATTATTATTCCTAGCGTAAAGTTGCCAGTTATAAAACTTTTGGTTGAATAAGTTATACCCTTTTCCACTTCGCTAATATTGTAAATAAGTTCATACACAATACGTTTTTGTGCATAGAAACGTGTTTTAATGGAGTGTGCTATCAGTCATTATCTATTTTTTAGCAACTTTGGGCAAAGTTTGCTAAAGTATGAAAGTTCCCTTTTCGCCGCCCTATATAGATGAAGATATGATAGCTGGGGTGGTGGCTACTTTGCGTTCAGGATGGATTACCACTGGGCCTAAAATTAGAGAGTTTGAAGACCGAATTGCTGAATTTTGTGGTGCTGAAAAGGTGGTGTGTCTTAACTCTGCAACAGCTGGGCTTGAATTGATGCTGCGTTGGTTTGGAGTGAAGAAAGGTGATGAAGTAATTCTCCCAGCTTATACCTACTCTGCAACAGCAAATGTAGTGATACACTGCGGTGCGACCCCCGTCTTTGTGGATATCAACTCTCATGATTTGAATGTCAGTGTTGATGCCATTGAAAAGGCAATCACCACAAACACAAAAGTTATCATGCCAGTGGACATTGGAGGCTGGCCTTGTGACTATGACGCAGTGTTGGAATTGGTTCAAAAGCCAGAAGTTTCATCACAATTCAAGGCAGCAACCACAGAGCAAGAAAAGCTAGGTAGAATTATGGTTCTTTCTGATGCTGCTCACTCCATTGGTGCCGAATACAAAGGCAAGAAAACTGGTGTTCTGGCTGATGCCACTGTATTTTCTTTTCATGCGGTTAAAAATATAACTACTGCTGAAGGTGGTGCTGTTGTATTGAATTTAGGAGATAAATTCAATCAGGATGAGTTACATAAGTCATTGAAAGTAAAATCCCTACATGGGCAGACCAAGGACGCTTTTGAGAAAAATCAAGCAGGTAATTGGCGCTATGATATAGTGGAAGCGGGCTACAAATGGAATATGAGCGACCTACAAGCCTCATTAGGTATAGTCCAGCTAAAGAAATACCCTAAGACATTGGAAAAGCGGAGACGAGTTTGTGATACCTATTCACAAGCTTTCTCCAAATATTCATGGGCGGAATTGCCCGTTTTAGAAAGTGACCATAAAAAGTCATGTTGTCACTTATATCCCCTTATTGTGAAGGGTATTACATCTGATCAGAGGAATGAAATTATAAAAGAAGTAGGAGAGAGTGGGGTGGCAGTTAATGTGCACTTTGTTCCAGTGCCACTTATGTCCTTTTATCGGGATAGAGGATATAATATGGATAATTGCCCAATTGCTTTAGATAAATTCACTCGTGAAATTTCATTACCGGTGTTTTATAACATAACTGATGAGCAAGTGCAATATGTGATAAAAGTGCTGACAGAAGTAATTGAAAATGTACTTAAGGGGAGTTAATGAAAAGGCTCTTTGATATCTTTATGGCTCTTTTCGGTCTCACCATACTGATGCCTTTACTTGTCGTACTTGCGTTATGGGTAGCATTTGACTCAAAAGGACCAATTCTATACAAACAAGTCAGGGTAGGAAGAAATAATGTTGATTTCACATTGCTCAAATTCAGGACGATGAAAGTTAATTCTGATAAAGAGGGTCTGTTAACTATGGGAGATAGGGATAGGAGGGTAACTAACTCTGGGTATTATCTAAGGAAGTACAAGTTAGACGAGTTTCCACAGTTGATAAATATACTCAAGGGTGATATGAGTTTTGTTGGGCCACGGCCTGAGGTCAGAAAGTATGTTGATTTATATTCCAAGGAACAATTGAAAGTTCTAAATCATAGGCCAGGTCTTACTGACATTGCTTCAATCACCTATATTAATGAGAGTGAATTACTAGCTGTTCAAGACAATCCAGAGAAGTATTACATAGAAACATTAATGCCACAAAAACTGAAAATTAACTTGGAATACCTTGCCAATAGGAACCTTTTGACGGATATTGGAATTATGTTTCAAACTATCTTAAGAATAGTGGTTAGGTAGCCAAGGCTTCCCCCAACTCTCTTAGTTCATCAACTTTATCTGGGTATCCCAATTTATCATAAGAGATAATAAGATTGTTTATCAGCCTTTTTATCATTTCAAGATTGGTGCAGGGCTCATAATAGCTTTCCTTAGGTTCTAGATTTAGTTGTTTCAAAAAGGCAGTAATCTCCTTTTGAGTGAATATGCTTCCCTTACTGAAGGGGTTAATGTAAAAAAGGATTTTAATGTTTTCGTTTTTTACTATATCAATATGGTCATTCACATAAGCTAAAATAAAATGCTCGGGTAGGTTAACACCATTTACAGGTATTTGCAGGTTTTGAGCTACAATAGAATATAAAATAGACAACGATAAAGGATTGCCTTTTTTACTCTCAATTACATTATTCAGATAATTGTTTTGGGGAGCGTGGAAGTTTTTGGTGTTGCCACTATAACCATGAACTTCAAAGATTATATGATTTAAAACCCTCACCTTTTCCAAGGCAGTAAGCCTTGGGCTCATTTCCAACCAGGCATCTTGTGTGAGCATATCAACTTTTGCTTTGATGCTTTCTTCATCAAGGTCAGGGTATTGATACTTGGCAACAAGCATAGCCCCCTTAAACAAATTGATGCCACCACTTAATGCCCACTCTTGTAGCTTTTGTAGAGTGTTGTCAAATTGAATTTTGTGGATAATGGTTTCAATTCGGTTTTGTATGATACTCCCAAATGCATTTTCCCACTCTTTCTCTAGATAAGGTATCACATCTTCTCCATATGAAACTAGTTCATTTCTTACATGAGAGTATATTCCTTCATCTGGGTCATCAAGTAAGCTTATCAATGCCGTTATGTTCTTCTCTTTCAATCTCTCTGAATTATACTTATCACTAAGGTATCAATATTCAAGCCAATAAACCACTATTATTCTACAATTGTTCATTTTTCTAGTTGCTTTTGCTTGATAATATAAAAGGGCTCTTGCTCTATCTTGCTGTTTACCCAACTCACTAAATCTAGGGTAGATAAGGCATTTCTTTCACCTGGTTCATAGCGTGTATTTTCCAGCTGGGATTTAAGTTTAATGAATGCTTTGGTTTGTTCTTCAACAGAGTCGAAGCGAGTGTTCTTTTTCAAAAAGTTTAGAATTATCTTTTCAAAATCATAAAGGCCTTCCAGCTTGTAAAGGTATCGGTAGGTCGATCTGGTAAGATATTCCATAAAATCATCCTTTTCAAGCTCGTATTGCAGCAAAAGATTAAGGATTCTGCTAGATGAATGTAAGTCTTCAATGGAGCGGAGGCTGTTATCATTCAATATCTTATTAAGCCATTGCAAAGATTTTGAATACTCGCCAATGGAAAAATAGAAGTAAGAAATATTGTAATACAAATGAAGTTGAGGGAATTTTCTAAGCCTTTTTTCACTTTCCTTGATGTATTCTGTGATTTGGCCAATCGTTTGAATACCTCTTTCAACTTCTCCGATTTTTACGAAATAACCCAGCTCTGCAACATAAGATTGAGTCAATACCTTCATCTTAAGGTTGTCGGATATTTTCACTCCGCTGTATTTGTCTGGTATTTCTCTAATTTCAACTAGATATTCCTCAATCAGCTCGTATTTCTGTAATTTGATACAAATGGGTATTAGATTATTAAGTGTTCCAAATAGCATTTGGATGTGCTCCTCAGTCTTATCAGGTTTATTCCTTAAAAGCTCTAATAATTGTGTCCTGTATTTATAAGCTCCCTCCCAATCATTGTTTATCTTCCTGTAAATAGCATGAATGTTATGGTAACAGCATAAAGATTTAAAGGTTAATGCGCGGTTGATATCCTTCAAGGCAAATTGATTGATAATTTGGTCATTGGTCTTATAGTTTTCATTCTTGCGTTCGGTTCCAATCTTATAGTAGTTGTTAAAGATGCGTGATTGTAAATCGCTGTACTCCCTAATGTTTTGTAGTTTTTCAAGGGTTTCATAATACAATTCTGATATTTCCTCAATGTCATTCTCATCTCGCTCGTTATAAAATGTGAATGACAAAAGTTTTGCTCTCCACTCAAGTAGTTCAAGCATTGAGTGGTATTTTTCATGCTTCTCAGCAAACTTTATAGCCCTTTTTAGTGCTGCCTTGCAATGATTAAAAAGGCGTTTCTCAAATAAGAATTTCACATCCTGTATCATTCCCTTAATCCTATAGTCAATGGTTTTCTCCATATCAAATGATCGCATATGCTTCAAGATGGCTTCATAAAGATGGTTTCGGGTAACATGCAATTGGCTTAGGAACTTTTCTCCCTTAAAGGCTTCATTAATCCCATTCTCATCATACTTTTTTTGGTTTGAGATGACTTCAAACAGTCGTAAAAGATTGCTGCTCTTTCTATTGGATACCATTTGTAAGTGAAAATACCTCCTTTCTGAGGCTGTCAAGGAATGAATAAGATCAAAAAGGGCTTGTTCTTTTTTCATTTATTAAAAAATTAAACTATAACTTCTCTAGTTAGCTAAAAACGTGGAGATAAAGTTGCCAAGTTCTAATTAGAAACTTAATAATACTAAAAAAATGTTTGGTTTCTATGTTAAATTACTCTTAAGTTTGTCGCTAGTCGATAAAAAAAAGTTATTGGTGGAATGAATACTTTGATTAGTCGGCAATAATCTTAATTTAGACATAACTGTTTTCTACAAGCGTCATTAAAAAAATAAAATAGGCGGTAACTATGAGAGTAAGATTACTTAAAAAACTATCTATAGCATTGTATATATTGGCGGTATGCTTCGATGTAGAAGCTCAAACTGTTGGCATAAGTGATGCTACCTTCACACCAAATACTCAAGCTGTTCTTGACTTATCGAGCGATAGGCGTGGTTTCTTACCTCCTAGGTTAGAACTTAATGGTAATGATCTGCCAATTTCAGGGGCTAAGCCTACTGGCCTAATGGTCCATAACGTTGGCGGAGCCATAGGCCCTGACGGTCTATATTACTGGACTGGCTCAGCTTGGACACAGATTGCAACTGTCCAGGGTTCTCTTTCAGGCTCTGGTACAGTAAACTACTTGACAAAATGGACGCCAAGCGGCACAGCCTTGGGTAATAGTCAGCTATTTGACAATGGCACTAATATAGGTATTGGTACTGGTACACCAGTTGAAAGCCTGGAGCTTTATAAGAGTGGTTCTAATCCAGTAGTGCTTTTTCATTCAAGCGGTGTTTCAAGTTACAAACTAGGTAGCGATGGCAATATTTTTAAGCTTGCGGCAATGGATAATGGCTTTGGAGGGCATACAGGTGATTTTGCAGCTAATGATTCACAGGTATTGTCAATTATTAACAATGGTAATGTAGGTGTCGGCAATGTTGCCCCGGGTCACAAATTAAGTGTAGGTAACGCTACAAGTGACGGTCAATCGGTAACAATAAGGGGTTATAGTAATATTGGTAATTGGAAAGGTGGTGGGGCATTTGGTTATACCAGTGGAGCTGTAATTCTTGGTGAATTAAGTGGAGTAGCCCAAATTGGGGGGCATAATTCAAGTTTAGGCGCATGGTCTGATTTATATATTAATTCAGGTGGTGGCAATGTGGGGTTTGGCAATGCTGCTCCAACAGCAAAGGTTCATATTGGTCCGCGTAATGATAATCATTTGTACATGGCATCAGCCAACAATTTATATGGCTGGAGATTGGATACAAGGGATAATGGCGGAGGCAGTGTTCCTTTTAGAATTTTTAGGAGGGTAAACGGCAGCGATTCTGAAGCCTTGACTATACTTAACCAAAACGGTAATGTGGGTATAAATACAACAACTCCTGGGGCTAAGCTTCACCTTCATACTACTGGTACTGGTGGTTTAGGTATTTCGGATGACGGTTGGGCTTCTATTAGAATGGACGGTCAGGACAATAAGTCTTTATGGATACACTACGGTGCTGCTGGCACTAATGATTTAAGGTTTGCACGCACAGGTGATGGTTTTGGGGGTTGGGAGGCTAATATTGTGAGGTTTGATATGGATGCTCCAGGAGAATCAATGGTATTGGATGGCACAGGTAACCTTACGCTAGGAACGCTTTCTGGTGCTGGAGATAGAATGGTAGTGGCAAATGCTGGTGGTACACTTACCACTCAATCAATGCCAGGTGGAGTATTACCAGCTGGTACTGCTGCACAAACACTTTATCATAACGGTACAAGTTGGGTTAATACTTCTAATCTTGCAAACGATGGTAGTACTATTACTCTGGGAAATTTTGATAATAATGATTCAGATCAATGGCCATTGGTTCAATGGAGGCGTGATATAGGTAATAATTGGGATGAAGGCTTAATTAAAGGTAGTTCTTCGCGCGGCGCGTGGGGTAGAACAGGTTTTGGTATTCATATGCACTCATCCAGGCATTTTGCATTCTTCTCATCTGGTTGGGATCCGTTATTGGATATTGAGGGTGGAACAGGCCGCTTATTTATAAAAGGTAATACTGGTATTGGCAATAGTAATCCAACCAGTCACTTACAGGTAGGGGCAGCTTCTTCAGATGTTCAACCGGTTACGATAAGAGGTTATAGTAACACAGGCAACTGGAAGGGTGGCGGTGCTTTTGGCTATACTTCTGCTACTGTTATTATGGGAGAGTTGAATGGAGTAGCTCAAATTGGTGGACACAATAGTGGACTTGGTGCATGGGCAAATCTTGCCCTTAACTCTTCAGGTGGTAATGTGGCCATTGGCGGTACTTCTCCAATTGCAAAGTTAGAAGTTGACCACAATGGGGCTAGCGCTTACGGGGTGGGTATTCTACTTAACCAAAATGCAATTGGCAACTCTGATGGCCCTAAGATGCAGTTCCGTAAAACTATGACTAGCACCAAAGACTGGTCACTAGGTATTTTGAATGGAGTTAATGTCGGTACATTTACACTGAATGAAGATGCTGGAGTAGGTGGTTTTGGTACATCGCGCTTGGCGGTGCTTCCTGGTGGTAATGTAGGTGTTGGTTCAACAAACCCAGGATACAAGCTGGATGTAGCAGGAACCCTTAGGTCTCAAGGGTGGGTTATGATAGGTACTGGTGCTGATAGGTTGAGTCTGGAGCTTCAAGGTAGTTTTCATAGAATGGCATTTGAACAATTAAGGTTCTACGATTGGAATAGTGGTGGTGATATGGTTACGTTTAATGATGGCAATGTAGGTATTGGTACTACTAACCCTTCTGGCAAATTGCATGTTGCAGGTAATCACGGTAACGGAATATTCACTGATGGTAATGATAGGGCTGGTGTTGGTGCTACAGGAGTTTACCCGCAAATGGTAATGATGTCTGGTAATTCTGGTAATGGAAACCACGGTGCTACCTTTATGTTAGGTGGGTATGATGCTGGTGCTTCTGGTGCTCACAAACATTGGTCAATTGGTACAGCAGGTGCTAATAGCACATTTCTTGATATAGGTTATCATGCGGGTACTGATTTAAATCCACATGCTGGTATCAGGAATTACAACGGTTCAACCAAGATGACGATACTTAATTCTGGATTTGTGGGCCTTAATTCATTAAATCCCATCAATACATTACATGTTGAGAGGGCTTCAACAGATAACCGCGTAGTAGCCCAGTTTGTCAGCCCCGGAAATAACTCTTGGGGGCAAACACTCATGGTTAGAACTACAGGCGCAGGTAATGATGGTGCTAAAATATTGTTCAGAAGCAGGGATGCTAAAAACTGGTCGGTGGGAGGTATTGAAGGAACAGACAATGGTTTTGTAATTACTGAGGACGGTGGTGATGGAATTTATGGAAGTGGCTTTGGTACTACAAGGCTGTACGTGCAAGCAGGTGGCAACGTAGGGATAGGAAATACTGGTCCAGCTCAAAAATTGGATGTTACAGGAACAATAAGAGGAACAGAGATAAGGGCAGCTAATGGAATATTTAGGTCTGAGACCAGGGGTAATTTTTTCCTTGCCCTGCAAGCGGATAGAAACATGGTATTGTATGACGGCGCAGCAATATGGGCTACAGGTACTACAGTTTCTGATATAAGAACCAAGAAAGACATTAAGCCACTTGAAGAGACCCTACCTACATTGATGGAATTGAGCGCCATTAGGTTCAAGTATAAAGAAGAAGAAAACCTTGATGATGATGAACATATTGGTGTAATAGCTCAGGAAATACTAAAATATTATCCTGACATGGTATTCCATGATGAGAAATCAGACAGATACATTGTGCACTATGATAAGTTAACTACAGTACTATTGAAAGGTATCCAAGAGCAACAAGCTCAAATAGAGGAGCTTAAGTCAACTAATCAATTATTGCAATCTGATAATCAGGAGTTAAAAGAAGCAGTGTCTAGTCTTAAGATGCTTGAAAATGAGGTGCAAAAGATAAAAACAAGCCTTTACCAGGAAGCCAACGGGAGCAAATAGAACATTATAGTATTCTTGGTGTTAATGAGGGGATGGAAGAAAAAAAGACACTTATACTAGGGGCAAGTACTAATCCAGCAAGATATTCCTATTTGGCAGCTGAAAGGCTCAATCAATATGGACATCCTATTGAGTTGGTTGGGCGAAGCCAGGGTGAAGTGTTTGGTGAACCTATCAAACCTGATTTACAGGGTATTGATGAAGTAGATACTGTTACGCTTTACATTAACCCTAAAATTCAGGAACAGTATTACGATAAAGTACTTGAATTAAAACCCAAAAGAATAATATTTAACCCAGGTACGGAAAACCCTACATTTGAAAACCTTGCAAAAGAAAACGGGATTAAGGCGATTGAAGCCTGCACACTTGTTATGCTTGGTTCAGGGCAGTATTAGACCTCATTAATACTCGCAATAATAGTATCACAAGCCCATTCTAATTCTGCTTCTGTAATGGTGAGTGGCGGTGCTATCCTAAGAGCACTGTCGTTAAACAGGAACCAATCTGTCATCAATCCTTTTTTAATACACTTTTCTATTATCTTAAAATTGAATTCCATATTTTCAAATTGAATTGCTAATATCAATCCTTTTCCTCTCACTTCTTTTATATTGTGATGTTGGAGCTTATCCCTCATTAATACTTCTTTCTTTTTAACTTGAAAAATATAAGGCTTTTCAAGCAATACCTTAAGGGCAGCGAGACCCGCAGCACAGCATACGGGGTGCCCACCAAAAGTTGTGATGTGCCCAAGTGCAGGGTTTGCAGAAAACTTTTCCATTATCTCTTTATTGGAAATAAATGCACCTAGGGGCATACCCCCACCAAAGGCCTTGGCTAAACATAGGATATCAGGTATCACGCCATATTGCTCAAAACAGAACAAGCTTCCAGTGCGCCCCATACCAGTCTGTATTTCATCAAAAACAAGCAATGTGCGTGTTTCAGTGCATCGCTTTCTCAGTTGTTTAAGCCATTCCATATTAGCAGGTACAGTACCAGCCTCACCTTGAACAGGTTCTACAAAAACTGCTGCTGTATGATTGCCTATTTGGGCAATATTGTCTGGATTATTAAACTCAAGGTGTTTAACTCCTGGTAAAAGAGGGCGGGAGGGGAGTTTTAAAGTTTCATCACCCATAAGGCTAAGTGGGCCTTGCGTACTGCCGTGGTATGCCTTCTTAAAACTGATTAATTCTGTTCTGCCTGTATAGGTCTTGGCAAGCTTCATTGCACCATCTATGGCTTCTGCTCCAGAATTGACAAAATAGACGTTATCTAAACTGCTTGGTAGGTTACTGGTTAACAAATTTGCCAACTCTACTTGAGGAGACTGTACAAACTCACCATACACCAATAGGTGCATGTATTTATCGGCTTGCTCTTTCACAGCTTTCACTATATCAGGGTGCCCATGCCCCAGGCTACTCACTGAAATACCCGAAATGAAGTCTAGGTATTTCATTCCACTGGTATCATACATATAGCATCCATCTGCCTTTTCCATTTCAATGGCTAATGGAAATTTTGAGGTTTGGGCTACATGTTGAAAGAAGAGTTGTTTTTGGCTAATCATAGCACAAAAATAAAAAAGGGGCTCACACCCCTTTCTTTACAACTATATAATTGTAATTATTTACTGCTAGCCCTAAGCTTTACATCAATCTTGATGTTGTCTTTTATAAGATTGTCACCAAGGCCGTCAAAGAAAGCACCAGAACCGTATTTCACATCGTGTTTTGAGCGGTCAAACTCAAAACTCGCAACCACAGAAAGGTTATTGCTGGATTGAACTATAGTCGCAGGAAATGTAATCGATTGTACTTTGTCTCTCACTCTTAAATCTCCAGTCACATTGAATTTTTGACCTGCGGCATCGTTTGCAACTTTTTCCACCTTAGTTATTTTGAAACTCGATGTAGGAAATTTTTCCACACCAAAGAAGTCTTCTGACTTTAAATGACCTACTAGCTTGTCAGCCCATTTGCCCTCAAGGTCTTCGCATACTATGGTAGTCATATCAATGGTAAATTCACCACCTTGCAATGTGCCGTGATTCATCACTATTGAGCCATTTTTAACTACCACTGTGCCGTTGTGGTTTTTACCAGTAATTTTTTCACCATACCAACCCACAGTACTCTCGGCTGTATTTACAGTATAGGTATCAGTATGCTTGTTTTCTTTTTCATTGCCATTAGCAAAAGCATTCATAGCTAAGCCCATCATTAGGGCAATCATTACGTTTTTGGTTTTCATTTTTTGTCTGAGTATTAAGTTAATTTGATTTAAGTTAGCTCATTGGTGCATCAATTGCCATAATCTGAGTGTTTTCATTAGCAACGATTTCAATTTTTGAGTATTCCCAAATTCCAATAGAATCTCTTTTGTGTAAGATTTCACTCTCTATTTTTACTGAACCTTCAATGACAAATAACCACACGCCATTACCTTCATGTTGTGGACTGTATTCAATTTTGGTGCCAGCTTCTAGCTTCCCCATACTATAAAAGGCATCTTGGTTTATCCAAACAGCATCTTTTTCATCTTTATTAGGGCTAACAAAAGTAAAAAGCTGATTTTTAAGTTTATCGTCATCAACGGTCAATTGGTCATAACGAGGCTCGATATTTCTTACTTTAGGGAATATCCAAGTTTGTAAAACGTTGCATCTTTCAGTTGGTGAAGCATTATACTCCGAATGCTGCACTCCAGTGCCAGCTGACATTATCTGAACCTCCCCAGGCTTAATAACACCAGAATTACCCATTGAATCTTTATGGTGAAGTGTGCCTTCCAGAATAATAGTGACTATCTCCATGTTATCATGTGGATGTGGAGGGAAGCCCATAGATGGCTCAATGAAATCGTCATTAAAAACTCTCAAGAGCCCAAATCTTATTCTATCCGGATTGTAATAATCTGCAAAAGAGAAAGTATGATTTACTTTCAACCATCCATGATTTACTGAGCTTCTTTCATTAGCTCTAACAATAGTTGTTTTCATGATTGCTGTAAATTTAACAGTTGTATAAACAACAATTGTCCAAGAATGTTTTAAAGTTATGAAAAGCGTATAAAAAAGGCGGGAACCAAGCCCGCCTTTTTTATTTGAGTGTGGTTCTGCTTTATTTCATTATCAGCTTACCAGCACCGATTTTAATCCCGTTTTGCAAAAGGCTGTATATATAAATACCAGCGGGCAAACCTTCTCTTTCAACTCTTATTGAGTTTCTGTTGATCCCACTTTCTCTTCTAACCACTTTACCCATCATGTCATGGATTTGTAGTTCAGCATTATCAAGTTGAATACCGTTTGAGTTAGAAACATTAATGACAGCAAGGTCAGTCATTGGGTTAGGATATACCGTTAAATGAGCATCTCCAAGTTCTGCAATACCAATACCACTTGTGTCAGTTCCGGTAGTATCTTCAACATGGTCAAGATAGTGAAGATAGAAGGCAAACATTTCATCATAAGTTGTGAAACCAAAACCAACAGTATCTTGTGTTGTGTTCGCAAATTTGGCCTCAAGATATAAGCCATGGTCCATGTTCACAGTTAAGAATTCATCATCCCAGGTCCTTGTTGGAGGATGAGCAAAATCAAAACTCGGCTGTAAGAAGGTATATGTTGGGTCGTAAAAACCTTCATAAATCTGCTCATCCCAGTTCACAGTTCCATCAGGATTTACCAGGTAGACATCATAGTCTCTTCCCCAACTATGAGTATGAGCCTGGAATGACCAAATGTCCCAAATCTCACCAGGCTTCTTGTAAAAGAAGCTTTCCGTATGCAATTCACCTTGAGCCATTGGCGGAATTTGAAGGATAAAAGGATCATTGTTTCCTAATTGGTCAACAACAGAAACAATTTCTCTTGTACCTTCAACTGTGTCTCTAGTATATATGTTGATAAAAGCGTCAGCTTTAAGAATCGAGTCTGAGCTGTAGTTAAGCACGTGATAATTGACTGCTAAAACAGAATTCTCATCCCAGAAGAAAGCGGCGTTATCAGGTAACTCCATGTTTCTGTCGTATTGCCAGGCGCCTAATAGAGTAGAGTTAAGGTGAACAAACGCTACTTCGTTAATTCCATGGGCCTCATACAAACCATCGGGTTGATATTGAGCGGCAAATGGATCCATATCGAATAACGCGTAGTGATGAGACTCTTCATTCATGAAACCATCTAATCTATATACTTCTTTCTCGTGAGGCAAACCTACTTCTTGCTTCAAGAAGAATTCAATTTCCTCAAGTGGCTTTAAGAACATAGGTCCTATTCTTACTTGATGACCCTCATAACCATCAGCTTCTGGAGTTCTTGGAGCATCTATTTCTTCAAGGCCCATGCCGTTTTGGTAGAAATCAAACAACACCTGTGGGTCAATAACAGTTCCAGTATCTTTTGCACCAAATAAAATCCATTGGCGAATTAGTTCAGCTTCGTTTTTTTGCAAAGGTTGAGAGGCAGGCATTGAATTACCTTGAGCTATATCCGTAAGGTCAAGTTCTGGATCCAGTCCAGCACTTACTTTTTTAAGTAAGAAACTTTCTTTTGGGTATCCAGGTCTAACCAACATTTGACCTTCAGCTGCAGCATATGGGTTAGCTGCAGTCACTCCAACAAGTCTTTCATAAACTTCCTGTTCAGTTCCCGATAAGTTTAATAGCCCTGAAGGATTGCTTCCACTATGGCAACCAAACGTACATTTAGCTTGAAAAATGTTGTAAACTTCAGTAAAAGTTGAGTTTTGTGCTTGTGTATTTGTGTATCCAAATACAACCATTGCAACACTCAATAGTGTAAAGTAAAAGTTTCTACTCATAGCTTATTTTGTTTGTTTTTTGGGCGGCGAACCCCGTTTATTATCAATGCTTGCATTGCAAAAATAAGTCAATTATATAATGCATGTCAAATAAACTTTATAGTGTTTGAACACTCAATAAAGGTACTTATTTCCTGTAACCCTTTATTTTTAAGGGTTTTAATGTGGATAAGTGTGTTTAAAAAAGGTTACATATTATTCGACAAACGGTAGTGTTTTTAGCTTATTCTATTCAAAAACCACTTTAGTAACTTTGTTTCCGCGATGAGTTGACAGTCTAACGGAGTACATTCCGGCACTTATTCCCAATTCACTTTTGCTGAGTTGAATTTTTTGAACGCCAGTTTTCAGAGAGTAACTTTTACTGTATATTTCTCTCCCCATATTGTCAAAAATGCTCACAAAACCATCAGAGTCAGCATTATTAGTAAAGGATAGTGTTAACTGGTCTTTGGTGGGATTGGGATAAGCGTTAAAGTAGCCAAAGCCTATCTCTTTCTCTCCTGTGTCATCAGTCAAAGGTATCTTCGCATATTGCAGATAAGTTACAAACATTTCATCATCATTGGTCAAGCCAAATACGATATTCTCTGTTCCTGGGTTGTGAAAACTAGCTTCATGAATGAGTCCTTTGGTCATGTCTATTTCCTTCAATGGGTCAAATGTGCGGAATGGGGCGTGTTGCCAATCGTAGCTAGGAGTAAGGAAAGTATAAGTTGGGTCATAGTTTCCATTGTAGATATGTTCATCCTTACCGCCTAATGAGTCTCTTGTCCATACGTCAAAAGATGTCCCAAATTGATGCGTATGTGCCATGATGGACCAAAGATAGATAGAATAGGCAGTATCGGTCTCAAATTGCTCTATCACAAAAGTGCTGTCACCAGGAGGTATAATAAGGTTGAATACTTCCTGTCCGCCATAGTAAACTGGTAAAGAAAGTAATTCAGCTTCGGCGGTGCCTTCATCTTGAGTATATACGTTCATATAAAACTCCGCTGCTAAAATAGAGTCAGAACTGTAATTTAAAATGTGATAGTTAAGGTCAAGAACGCAGTTTTGAGGAAAAGTAAACGCCAAACCCTCGGGCAAAACTAAGTTCTGGTCGTTTGGCCATTGACCTAGTATATCAGAAGCAAAGAATACTTGTGCTGCATCCAACAGGCCATTTACCTGACGTAAACCTGGTTTAATTAAGCTATCAGCTTGAGGGTGATAACGATAAAGAGCTGTATGGTGAGATTCCTCATTAATCTTGGTATTCACACGGTAAATTTCTTTAGTAACAGGTAGTTTCGTGTCATACTTATACATGAACTCTTTTTCTGCAAGTGGTTCAAGAAAGAAGGGGCCGTAATGTAATTGAAAACCCTCATTTACATTAGGGGCGTCAGGAGCTTCTACTCTTGGTAAACCCATTCCACCATAAAAATCTTCAAGTATCTGGGGGTCGAGATAAGTTTCATTGGTATCACCAGCACCATAAAGTATCCACTGTCTTATTAATTCAATTTCGTCATGGTCCATGGCTGCTTGTCCATCAGGCATAGGGTTTCCCATTGGTATCGTTAGGTAATCCCTGTCTGGGTCAATATCATGAGCCACTTTTCTAAACAAAAAACTTCTTTCGGGGTATCCTGGGTCTACTTGCTTGTATCCTTTACTTGCAGCTTCAAAATTTCCAGGTGTCACATTAATAAGGTCAGCATACACATCCATAATGGGAGCAGCAAGGTTCAATTGCCCAGCTGGAGTAGCTCCACTATGGCATGATACGGTACAATTTGCCTGAAAGAGGTTATAAACAGACTCGAAAGTTGATTGAGCAAAAGAAGTATTGACAACAAAAATAAAACTAAGAATAAAGTAAAATTTCTTCATAAGAATCGTGGTATATAAAGTGTTTGCCTCCAAATTTAATGTTTTGGTTGAAAACTAATAGGGTATTAATTGTATTAGTGAGAAAAATGTTTATAATTTAGGCGCAGAAAACTAATTCATAAACAAAAAAATATCATGAAGAAAATTTTTACTCTTGCCAGTATGTTTTTATTCGCAGGATGGGCTGCAATGGCACAGAATGCTATTCCTAATCCAGATATGGAAGCTTGGAGTGGTGGCAACCCAACAGGTTGGACAACTCTAAATAGCTTTGTTCCTGGTTCATGCACTCAAGGAACTTCTGCTGGTGATTTTCACGGGGGAGCTTCAGCATCCATTCTTACTACAAAAAATGCTGGTACTTTTGGTGTGGTTCCAGGAACTATGGCTACTGGTACATTGGATATTTTTACACAGCAATTTACCGGTGGTGTAGATTTTGCGCTTCGTCCAGACTCATTGGTTGGCTGGTATAAGTATGTGCCACAAGGTAATGATGCTGGTGCTACAGTTAATGTTTTCTTGCTTAGAAATAGTGGAAACGATACAGTTGGTGTGGGCAATTTTACTGCTCTTGTAGCTCAGCCAAACTGGACACGATTTGCTGTTAAGGTAAACTATTTTTTGACCGGTGACCCTGAAAAAGCAATCTTTATCGCCACTTCTGGTCAAGCTAGTGGTGGTATTGTTGATACTAAAATGTATGTTGATGATTTGGATTTGATTTATTTGCCAACAGTTGGTATTTCAAATACTGATAAAGGCTCTATTTCAAGTTACCCAAATCCGGTTGTTGATAAAGTATCATTCAACCTTGGTAGCAACAATACAGCTAAAGTGAGTATCTTTAATATCATTGGTGGAAGGGTGTTGGATGCTAAATTAAGTAAGGAGAACAAAACAATTACCATTGGTCACTTGCCTGCAGGCACCTACGTATGGCAAATGAGAGATGCTAACGACAATATTATCAAAACTGATAAGTTGGTATTGACTAAATAATATCTCTTACGTAGATAAAAAAGAAAAAGCCGCTCAATTGAGCGGCTTTTTTGTTATTCTGTATCAGAAGGATATCACACCTCGCAAAGCTCTTCGCTTATGAATAAACGGAAAGCGCTTCGAAAAATAGATTTTTTATAACGGTATCTTCTTCTTCTTTTGGTTGATTTGGCTTTAGTATCGCAAGCGGTAATAACTTCTTCTTCCACTTCAAAATCCTCTATTTGTTCTTTCGGTAAAACGCATTTTGCATCTCCATTTGGTGTGTATTTGTAATATATCCTTTCAATTTGCTCAACAGGTGCTTCATTTTTTACATCCTGTGCTATTACTTTACCCACATTAAAAGTGAAAAAAGCAGCCAGAGTTGCAGCGATTAGTTTCCACCTGCTAGCAGGCTCTTCCCACGTATCCAATTGGTCTTCGTAAAGTTTAGCACACATGCTACCATTATGCAACTCAAAAAGTTCATCTATTTCTGCAGAAGTTCTACTTGTAAGGTCATAAACTTTCTTTTGGCAAAGTGTGCAAAATTCCGGGTCATTTTTATCCACAATGCTTGCCCATTTTTTCGGGCATTGATATGTATGCTTAGCATTAGTGAGTATTGTGGTTTCCATCGATTATGGATTGATGTGTTTAAATACACGAAAAAACAAAAAGCCCCGTTGGGTTTTGCTTTCCAACAGGGCTCAAAGTAAACTCGTCTGCAACTATTTTAGCTTAAAGTTGGCATCTAACATTTCACCATTTTCAGCTAACTGCTTAAAATTGGTTTCCATAGTATAGGTTTTTTTATCACTGCTTAATTTGCCAACTGTTGACTTAGTTTTAACTGACTTAACCCCTTTATTAAAATTGAAAGTCAGGTTGTATTTCATCTGCTCAAGCATCATATTAGCCATTTCTTGTTCTTCATCGTTTTCGTCGCTTTCATCCTCTAAACCCATTGCACTTTTTAGTTTGCTGCCTAGCAGAGAATTTCTTTGTAGTGTTTTTCCTTTCTGTATAAAATATTGGTGGAATTGAGTATCAGCACTGTCTTTTAGTATTTCGTTCAGGCCAGCATTTAAAGCGTCTATATCTTTAAAATCAAAGCTCAAGGTAAATACAAAGTTTTCTTCGTCGGAAGAGTTTGTAATACCAGATATGCCTTTTATACTGCTTAGTCTTTTAGCCTTTGACTCAAGTTCAACTGATGCTTCTCGCATAGAGGTATCTAATTCACTTGTTTCTTCATTTTCTTCGTCCCCACCAAAGGCTTTAAGCATGGTAGCCATTTCGCCCATATCAATAACGTATTTCATGCTACCTGAACCATCACTGTTGAAAGTGTATATTTCTTCAATTGTAATGCAACTGGTTAAAAAGAGTGTTAATAATGCAGTTACTATTCCAATTATCCTTTTCATATCAATTAGATTTAATAATTTGGCACAAGATACAGAAAGAGAGTTGATGTATTCTAATATGACGTGATGTGAATAAGCAGTTTGTTTTCCAGCTTCCAGATGAGAGTAGGGTTCTGCTTCGACCAATAAAATCGGGCGACAGTGCTTTGCTTTTGGAAGGGTTTAAGCATTTGTCTGCTGACTCCAGAATGAAAAGGTTTTTTACACCGAGAAATTCCCTTAGTGAGAGTCAGGTGAGATATCTAACCGATGTAGACCAAACCAACCATGTTGCATGGGTGGCTGTGAACCCTGAAGAAACAGAAGGTTATGGGGTGGGGCGCTTTATTCGCTTAGCGGAAGAACCTAATGCCGCAGAGTATGCTATTACAGTGATAGATGAATTTCACAACCAAGGTCTGGGTACATTATTATTTACGTTGATTTATCTCCTTGCCCGCGAAGCGGGTTTGGAATACCTAAAAGGTTACCTTATTAAGGGTAATGTCCATTTTCTTGAAAGGTTAAAGGCGCTCAATGCAAAGGTCTCGCAGCATGATGGAGTGTATCAGGTTAACATTCCAGTTCAGGCTGACTTTTCCCAATTTCCACAAGACCATTATTCTTTCAGGTTTCTATATAGGTATAAGCAAATAGAATCGCTCATTGGTCTTTCCACTCCGACCTGATTCTCCACTCTTTAGGGTAATAATTGTTTGTCCTATTGCCAATGCGATTGATAAAGCCTAAAGGCCAGCTATCATAGGTTACTATATTCCACCCACCTTTGAAAGTATCAGGAGGTAGGTTTTCTTTTCTAAGGTATTTGATGGTTTCTTCCAGTGTTAGTTCAACTGCTGGAAAAGCACTTTTATTAAGGTAATTGGAGAGAGCCAAGCTGTGAGAGGGGACAATACCATTCTTTTTTATTGTGGCCAATTGAGTGCCAAATTGAACAATACGTAGCTGTTGTTTAACAGTTTCAAGAACGGGATGGTACACTTCAGGGAAGGCATACAAAGCGTAATTAAAATTAAATAAGCCCGGTTCTTTACCATTTACAAGCAGCTGATTAACCATTTGTTTCTCTGCCTTGGTAGCAAGATTGATACTGTTCTTTTTTTTGGGTTTTATAACACCTACATTTCCTTCTTTTTTTCTTAATACTGACAAGAAGAAGCCTTCACCAGAAAGCCTATGGGGGTAAAATCTATATCCGGTAGCCTTATTTAACTTATTTTTTACAATTCCCCAGGTATTAGGGAAGTCTATCTCAGTGCTTTCAAACTCGCAGTTTTCTGATAGCCAGTTTAGGTTCTCTTCATTTTCTTGTTGGTTGTAGGTGCAAGTGCTATAAATTAAAATTCCATCCTTTTTCAAACATCCCCATACATCTGAAAGTATCCTTCTTTGCCTTTCAGCACATAACTGCACATTATTGGCCGACCATTCATCAACTGCACCTTTATCTTTCCTAAACATACCTTCGCCTGAACATGGGGCATCAATTATCATTAAATCAAAAATAGGAGGGAAGGAACTGAAATCCTTTGGGTCACTATTAGTTACGATGACGTTGGAAGTTCCCCATTTCGTTATGTTTTCTGCCAGTATGTTTGCACGAGAACGTATTACCTCATTACTGATTAATAGACTACCATTTGAGATGAGAGATGCAATGTGTGTTGACTTCCCGCCAGGTGCAGCACACAAGTCAAGGGCTATAATCGGCTCTGATAAGTCAATACTCTGTTTCACTGCCTGTTCCAAAAACATAGAACTTGCTTCTTGTACATAATATGTTCCAGCGTGAAATAATGGGTCAAAGGTGAAGCTTGGTCTTTCAGGTAGGTAATACCCATGCTCAGTCCAAGGGACCTTTTCCTGAAAACGTGACTTCGTTGATTTGAAAGGATTTAACCGAATGCTAGTGGGGCTATCACTTTCTAAAGTCTTAAGGAACAAAGGCCACTCTTCCCCGAGTAGTGCTTGGGAGGTTTTTACGAAAAATTCAGGTAAATTCAACTGGCTGCTTGTGTTGTGGGTGCTAAATCTAATCCAGCTTCTATACGCAGTTGTTTGGTGGTTTGTAACTTGCCGTCATGTCTCCAACCCGGAGGATAGAAGATGTATTTGAGTTTATCCGTAAAAGTAGGTGCTGCTTTAACATCTTTCCATAGGGAGACGAACTCGTGCAGTTGTATTTTTAACACGTTGTGCATGTCGCTATCTTTTCTTATCCCAAACTCAGGAGTTTCTTCTTCTTTTTGAAATGTCCCGAAAAGCTTATCCCAAAAAATAAAGAACCCAGAGTAATTTCGGTCGAGATATTTCACATCAGAGCCATGGTGAACCCTATGGTTTGAGGGAGTAACTAACACTTTATCCAGAAAACCTAGTTTATTAATGAATGCAGTGTGATAGGATAAGCCTATGAACTTAAAGGCTGTGTCAAGCATGATAATGATAATAGGGTGGATACCTAAAATAGGAATCCAAACTATGAACGGAAAAGTGAAAACAGCATCAAAAAAACTTCCTCTAATACCAGTTGTTAGGTCAAAATGTCTGGCTGAATGATGAACCACATGGGTACACCAAAACAGCCTGACCTGATGGTGAGCCCAATGGTTTACATAAAACACAAAATCGTTGATAAAAAAACATAGAACCCAAACATACCAATCAAACCCCAGTGTAAACAGTCGATGGTCATACACCCAGCTTTGAGCTACATAAAGTATGGTAATTGAAACCAGGTAGCCGTTTCCGAAAGCCAGAATGCCGCATACTATACTGGCTATCCGTGCCATTCTGTCCCGCGGCTTCTTATTCAGGATATAGAGAAATGTCTCTAGAATGATAATGGATACACCAAAAATATAAAGGCTTGGTACAAAGTAGGATTTAAAACCTTCTATTTGCTGAATGATATCTTCCATTTACTTGCCGTTCCTGCTAATTTAGGAAAAAGAAACGGTTCACATCCCAGGCATATATTTGCTGTGATCATTGCTTACATGCTCTTTCACTTCTTCTTTTACGGCAGGTTTGGCTGCTGGAGTAAACTCAGGGCGATTGGCAAACTCTGCTACCCTTTTTGTCAGTTTTGGGTGCGTAGATAACTTTTCAGCAATCCACGGCCAGAAGCCTGCCTCTGTACGATTTTGCGCCACATAAGCATCTACGTTTACTTTCTTGTATAGCTTTTTACCAGCCGCAAGAACTGTAAGTCCAGTGACTACACCTTTAGGGCTAAGTGCTGCACCAATCCTATCACAGGTATATTCACATCCCCTTGAGTAGGCTTGTTGAAGAAACGGTACTATTGCTGAAGGAAAGAGTAACATGTTCTTAGTGATATGGTTTCTCTGAACATGTCCAAGCTCATGAGCTATCACGAACTCTACCGTTTCTAAATTGTTTTCATAGGCTTCTTCCAAAATTTCGGAGTAGATAACGATATAGTTTCTTCCTAAGAACTTAGTGGCAAAAGCATTTAGTAAACCACCTGACTGCAATATATAAGTTTGAGGAATGGTGGAAAGTCTCAGTGCTTCAGATTGTTTCCTAACTATATCATATATATCCGGAAATTGGTCTGCGGTAATCTTTACAGCATTGCCTTTTAGGTGACCTATTAACAATCCAATACTGAAAAGTATAATTATCATAATAATAGCTGCATAAAACAAAATACCTGTTAGAACTACTGTGCCTTGCGGGGTGCTGAGTGAAGTAAATAAAACAATAGCAAGGATTACATAAATAATTCCGCTAAAAATTACTTTCAAAGTAAAATAAAGCTTCTCTTTTGGGTGAACTTCATATTGAACTCTTTGTGCCATGGTATATTGGTTTTAATTATTTAGTTGCGACTGCAAAATACGAATCTACAAACTCACTTTTTTTTACTTGAATATTAACTTTTGAAAAGCCAGCTTTTTCAAACAGGTTTTTTACTTCTTGCTCTGTCATCGTGTGCTTAAATATATTGCGATATTGGGCAACAAAAGGGTATCTGCTCATTATTTCCTTTTCTCTAAAGCCACAATAGAGGGTTCCTCCTTGTTTCAGAACTCTCATTACTTCCTTCGCGCATTTCTCCAAATTTGGCCAAAAATAAATGGTGTTGCAAGTAAATGCTTTATCAATGGAGTTATCATCAAATGGTATTTTCTCGACATTGGCTTTCCCTAAAACTATTTTACCTGAATTAACATCAGCCTTCAGTCGTTTACTGGTTTGAGTTATCATCTCATCTGAGATATCAATACCATATATTTTTCCAGTATTCAATTGGTTGTTCATTTCCTGCATTATCCTGCCATTGCCAAAGCCTATTTCTAAGATGTGTTCGTCACCATTTATATTCATAAGTTCCAACCCGAAATACTCCAACTCTTCATTGCCTTGGTTCATCATTCTGGTTATAAAGCGTGAACCCAAAAAACCATGAGGATTACTCAACTGCTTGGCAAAGTAGCCCGAGAAACCAACCTTCATCATAAAGTTTAGTAGCCACCGCATAAGATGAACAAAACTAATAAAGGACTTGATATTTCAAATATTTTTTATTGGTTTAAAAAGATAACTTAGCAACCTTAATAAACAGAGATGGATTTTAGTGAATTTGGTTTTTCTCCTGAGCTAATGGAAAGTCTGAATGCGATGGGTTTTCAAAAGGCAACACCCGTTCAGGAGAAAGCCATACCACCAGTGATGACTGGAAAGGATATAATAGCCTGTGCACAAACCGGTACAGGAAAAACAGCAGCATACCTGTTACCAGTGATGAATGAGATATTCACTAAAAACCTAAAAGGCACTAATGCACTTATACTTGCCCCAACGAGAGAATTGGCAGTTCAGATTGACCAACAGTTTCAGGGAATGGCTTATTTCCTTAACTTACATTCTGTCCCAGTTTATGGTGGCAGGGATTCAGGCGAGTGGGAGATAGAGAAAAAAGCGCTTACTAGTGGAGCGGATGTTATCATAGCAACTCCGGGTAGGTTGATATCGCATCTCAATTTGGGTTATGTGAAATTTCAAAATCTTCAATTCTTGGTATTGGATGAAGCCGACAGAATGTTGGACATGGGCTTTTTTGAAGACTTGATGAAGATATACAAGCACCTTCCTCCCAAGAAACAAACTTTAATGTTTTCGGCTACTATGCCACCCAAGATAAGGCAGTTGGCAAATAAGATGTTAACTAACTACGCCCAGGTAGATATTGCCATTTCAGCGCCTGCAGAAGGGGTAAAGCAGCAAGCCTATTTGGTTCACAATCCTCAGAAATTGGAGTTAATCTCCGGTATCTTAAAAGAGAAAGACCATGATAGTGTAGTAGTTTTTGCTTCCCGTAAAACAACTGTTAAAGAGTTGACACGCAGTCTTAAAAAGAATGGTTTTGAAGTAGAAGGTATTTCTTCAGATTTAGAGCAAAAAGCAAGGGAAGAGATACTGCTTAACTTTAGAAATAAGAAGCTCAAAATAATTGTAGCCACCGATGTACTCTCAAGAGGGATAGATATTGATGACATTAATATGGTTATCAACTATGATGTGCCAGGTGATGCCGAAGATTATGTACATAGGGTAGGGCGTACTGCAAGGGCAGCCAAAACTGGTGAAGCCATCACACTAATCAATGGAGATGATGTGCAGCGTTTTCATAAGATAGAAAGACTGATAAGACAAACGGTAGATAAGTTGGCACTACCAGAGGGCATGGAGCAGGGCCCAGCATACAACCCTGCAGACTTTAAGGGTAAGAAGAAGAAATACAAAGGTAAAAGAAGCCACCGAGGGAAAAACAACAGGGGGAAAGGAGGAAAACCGTTTCAAAAAGGTAGAAGAAAAGGTGGTGGGGACAAAAAGGAGTGAGCCTTTATGTTCAGGAAAAAACAATTCCTAAAGAAAATTGAACAACTGGAGCCTGAGGAAGACCACATTGAAATCTCAAGGTTAGTAAGCTATTATGATTTCCCATGGGATACGGCTCGCTCTTTAGAGTTTGCCCTTTTCAGAACTTTTGCTGTACCAACAATTGGTGAACTACTCTCAGCCACCCACGAGTTTGAAAAACGTCCCCAAAAGCGTTATGACGATACCGACCTAATATTAAGTGAGATATTGGAGAATGGTTATGATAGCGAAAGGGGTAAGGAAGCTTTGCGCAGAATGAACTCTATTCATCATGATTTTAATATTTCCAATGACGACTACCTGTATGTGCTCTCCACCTTTGTGATGGAGCCAGTAAGGTGGAATGCCAAGTTCGGTTATAGAAAGAGTACAGAAAAGGAAAGGCAATCAGCCTATATCTTTTGGCGGGAGATGGGCAAAAGGATGAACATTAAAGATGTGCCCAACTCCTATGAAGAGCTAGAGCAATTCAATATTCGATATGAAAAGGAGCACTTTGCTTATTGCGAAGGTGGCAGGAGAGTGGCCGATTCTACACTAAACTTATTCTTAGGTTGGTATTTGCCTAAATGGCTGCATTGGTTGGGTAGGCCATTTGTCTTGGCGATTATGGATAAGCCTTTGCTGGATGCCTTTAATTACAAGCAGCCATCTATATTTATTAGAGGACTTGTGAATAGTGTAATGGCAGTAAGAGCCTTTTTTATGCAGTTTATGCCATTACCTAAGAAACCAACTCTCAGAACAACCCGAAAGAATAAGACTTACACGAAGGGTTATCAAATCAAGGATTTAGGGGCAAAGCCAAAAGGAGATATAAAGCACAAATATGTGAAGTAAAATCCTAATTAAGCAAAACACTTTTAGGACCTACCCATTCACTCCATTCGGTGCCATCGCAATTAGCTCGAATATAAAAATCATGGATACCTGGAGATAGGTTATGTACTTGATCGCCATTGCTTATGGTGTCTTTTGTTCCACTTCCTTGTGAGAAACCGTTTGAGCCATATTCCAATTCGTATATTCCAGAGCCACCATCTGATGAGACAAATATGCTGACAATTCCACCATTAACTTCAGGACTAAAGCTGCTAACCTTACAACTTGCTTCTTCCTCTTTATTACACGCTAAAAGTGATACCGCTAACAGGCAATAGATGAGTCTAATTTTCATAAGAGTATTGTTTAGGTTTCCAAAATTAGGAAAAAGAGCATTTAAATACACTTAAAATAATCAAAAGGTTCTTTGCAATCCAGGCACTTATATAGCGCTTTGCAAGGGGTGGAACCAAATTGGCTGGTAAGTTGTGTGTTTCTTGAGCCACATTGTGGGCAAGGCACTACTTTGGGTTCGGTAGTTATCAAACTTTTATCTGCACTACCTTGGGGCGGGGCTATGCCATATTTACGTAATCTTTCTCTTGCCTCATCGCTTATCCAGTCAGTTGTCCAGGCAGGAGTAAAAACTGTTTTTACTTTAACTTTCTCGTATCCTGAATCGGCTAGTTTTTTTTCAATGTCCTGCTCTATTTGCTTCATAGCAGGGCATCCAGAGTAGGTAGGAGTGATTGAAATGGTGAGGGTATCATCTTCCCACTCAACTTTTCTTATCACCCCCAGGTCAGTTACACTAATTACTGGTATTTCTGGGTCGGGTATTTCGTTGAGTAGTTGATAAATCCTTTCCTTATCTGTATCAATACTTACCATTGTGCATCAGGATAGGCTCTTTGCAGGTACTGCATTTCAGCTAATATATAGCCAAGGTGCTCTGAGTGCATGCCTTTTCTGCTACCTGTTTGCATCCAGCCATCTTCGGGCTTGGTGATGGTAGATTCCGCCAGTACCTCACTCACCTTACTTTCCCATTTGGTTTTAATATCATTCAAATTAGGGGCAATACCTTCTTTGATTAGTATTTCATCAACTTCATTCATTTCAAACAGCTCACCTGTGTACATCCACAAGCCATCAACTGCTGTTTGTAATCGTTTATGACTTTCTTCAGTTCCATCACCAAGGCGCAATATCCATTGTGTGCTATGGCGAAGGTGGTAGGTCACTTCTTTTATCGCTCTTGCAGCCAGCTCTTTTAACCTTTCATCCTTACTATTCAATAATTCCTTATAGAAGTAATAATCAAATACGTCTATAAAAAATTGTCTGGCTATAGTTACTGCAAAGTCACCATTTGGTTGTTCAGAAAGCAATGTGTTGTAAAATTCTCTTTCTGCTCGCTTATAGGCTAAATCATCTTCGGTGCGACCTTTGCCTTCTACTTCAGCTGCGTATTGGTAAAGATGACGCGCTTGCCCAATCAAGTCCAAAGCAATATTGGTAGTGGCTATGTCTTCCTCAAGAATAGGGCCATTACTGCAAAGTTCAGAAAGGCGATGACCTAATACCAAGTTGTTATCTGCCAACCTCAGGCAATATTTAAATAATGCTTCTTTAGTATCCATGCCTTAGATGTGTTTGGCGCCTTCAGGCATTACGTAAAAAGTGGGGTGCCTATATACTTTATCATTAGCAGGGTCAAAAAACGCCTCTTGGTCGTCAGGATTGCTGGCCACTATATTATCGCTTAGCACTACCCAAATGCTTGTACCCTCACTGCGGCGGGTATATACATCGCGTGCATTTTGCAAAGCCATTTCCTTGTCAGGGGCGTGTACACTACCTGCATGTTTATAAGGTAGTCCCGTTTTACTTTGAATAAAAACTTCCCAAAGGGGCCATTGATTATCTTGTTTGCTCATTTGTTCTTAGGTTTCTTTATGCGGCTACACTTTTTTGTTTTTTCCTGGCATAGGCTTCAGCTGCTTCACGCACCCAAGCACCATTATCATGTGCCTTTTTGTGATGGCTAAGCCTTTGCTTATTACATGGCCCATTGCCACTAATCACATTATAAAACTCATCCCAGTTTATTTCACCAAAGTCATAATGACCTTTTTCTTCGTTCCATTTTAGCTCTGGATCAGGTATGGTTAGTCCAATTACTTCTACTTGTTGAACTGTTTTGTCAACAAACTTTTGCCTTAGCTCATCATTGGTTTCTCTCTTTATTTTCCATCGCATAGCTTTTGCTGAGTGCGCTGAGTCGGAGTCATGAGGGCCAAACATCATAAGTGATGGCCACCAAAAACGATTTAGTGCGTCTTGGGCCATAGCTTTCTGCTCTGGTGTGCCTTGAGCCATGTGGGCCATTATTTCATAACCCTGGCGTTGGTGGAAGCTTTCTTCTTTGCATATTCTCACCATTCCACGGGAGTATGGGCCATAAGATGTTCTTTGCAGTGAAACCTGATTAACAATCGCAGCTCCATCTACCAACCAGCCAACTGCACCTATATCAGCCCAAGTGAGGGTAGGGTAGTTAAATATACTGGAATACTTAGCTCTTTCTTCGTGCAATGCATTAAGCATTTCGTCTCTGGTAACACCGAGAGTCTCAGCCGCGCTATATAGGTATAAACCATGACCTGCTTCATCCTGAATCTTTGCAAGAAGAACTACTTTGCTTCTCAAACTGGGAGCCCGGGTTATCCAATTGCCTTCAGGTTGCATGCCAATCACCTCTGAGTGGGCATGTTGAGATATCTGCCTGATAAGATGTTTTCTGTATGCTTCTGGCATCCAATCTTTTGGTTCTATCTTTTCCTCTCGGTCTATCTTTTGCTGGAAAAGTATTTCCAATTCTTGATTCTCCATTGTACTGGTATATTTTTTTGAAGGTCCTAAAATAAACTTTTAGGAAATAAAATCTAATGACAAATTTACAGAAGCTTAGTTACTAATTAAAATGATACAGGTCATTATTGTTCATTTTAGTGCAATAAAAAAGGGGCTCGCAGCCCCTTTTTATAGATTTTAAAATCTTAATTAGCTAGCCTCGTAGCAGTTTACTGTCGGAGTAGACTTGCTGCAAGTAACTGATAAATCTGGATCATCTTCATCCAACTCGTCAGCTACAAAGATGTCAACATCTTCAGTAGTACCGCACTGAGTATCAGTAAACGTAGTAGTACCACCGAATTGCTCAACTGTGTAGTTGCAAGTAGCGCAAGAGAAAGTTTGCTCAAGAACTGACTTGTGATCATCCATTTTTTCTCCACAAGTTACCATTGGCTCAGTATAAACAGAACCGTAGATAGCATTGGTTACAGTACATTGGAAACACTTCTTACATGAAGTGAAAGAGAATGCTACGGCTGCAGCAAACACTAGCATAAATACATTTTTTTTCATTTGGGTTGAAATTTTTAAAGTGATTTTTTGGCAAAGTAAACCCTTTCAAACGAAACTAACAAAATATTACATCTATTTTTTCAACGATTAATAGTTAATAACTTGCTTTTTAACCAACATATATTGGACTTCATCGGGTATAGATAGAATTGTTAAGGGAGTGAATGACAGGTGAGAGGTAATGAATGATTTATTTTAGAAATGATATTTTTGCACGCGACTAAAAAATAGACAAAGCGTGAAATTCCATAAACTTAAAGTAGCAGAAGTAAGAAGGGAAACAGCCCAGTGTGTTTCTATTGTGTTTGATATACCTGAAAGCCTGAAGAATGATTACCAATATAAGTCAGGGCAATATATTACCATAAGAATGGATATAGCTGGAGAAGATGTAAGACGCTCTTATTCATTGTGCAGCAGTCCAGCTTTAAATGAATCTTTCAGGGTAGCAGTTAAGAAAGTGGATTCTGGTGCTCTGTCACCATATTTGACCGATACCCTTAAAGTAGGTGACGAACTAGATGTAATGACACCAGCTGGCGGTTTTACTACCCCAATAAGTGAGGAAAACTCAAAAACCTATGTACTGTTTGCAGGTGGTAGTGGAATTACTCCAGTTATTTCAATACTTAAGACTGTTCTTAGTCAAGAGCCAAATAGCAAAGTGATTTTAATCTATGCAAACGAAAACGAGTCAGCCATTATTTTTAAAGATGAGTTGCTTAAGTGGAATGCTGATTATCCTGATAGATTGAAGGTTTACCACGTACTTAATAATCCATCTGGTGCTGTGGAAGATGTGCTGAAGGGTATCATGACCGAGGAGAAAACCAAAGTTGTAGTCAATCAATTTGTTCAGCTAACTCCAAATAATGAATACTTTATTTGTGGGCCTGGGCCAATGATGCAGAATATTGAGAACTCTTTGAAGAGCCTCGGTGTGGACAAGGATAAGATACATCTAGAATACTTTACCACAGTTCTCAATAAAGAAAATGTTCCAAAAGTGGTTGATGATAGTGCAGAAGTAATCAGCCAGATAACAGTCATCATGGATGGTGATGAGTTTGACTTTGAATTGTCATCAAAGGGAGAGCCGATACTAGATGCAGCTATTGAAGCTGGTGCAGACGCTCCTTTCTCATGCAAAGGGGCTGTGTGTGCCACCTGTAAAGGCAAAGTGCTTGAGGGTAAAGCACGTATGGAGCAAAACTATGCCCTAAGTGATGGCGAAGTAGAAGAAGGCTATATACTCACTTGCCAAGCACACCCACTTACGGAGAGGGTTGTGGTGGACTATGATGTGATATAGATAGGTACTAAGTATCAGTATTAGGAATTAGGATTCTAGATGAGCAAAGACAAGTTCCTCCAACTGATTGGTAAGTTTGAGAGCTTGGTTGTTTAATTGCTCTGGCAATTGCCAAGTGAGCTTTTGGTTTTCTTTGCCATAAATAATTAGGTCAAAGGTAACTCCATCCAGCATAACTGTTTCAAGTCCATTCGCTATTAACTTTCTTTCAGCGATTTCTAGCAATTTATCTCTTTGCTCCTTTGAAATATTTATTTGGGTTTCTTCAAACGAAATATCGTCAGGCTTGTAAATACCCAGATGTGATGAGTTAGATATATCTTGTTTCCATTTACGAACCAATATGTAAGGTTCGTCTTCATCAATCAATTGTAGAGAATAATTACCTTCATAGAATGCTGGAAATACAGAATAGATGATTCGAGTATCGGAGTTAAATGGCGAAATAAACCTCGCTTTTAATTCCAGTTGATATTGGTAACTGTTATTTGTAATTCTACCACTCACAAGGTAAATGTAAATCAGTTTATGATAGGAAACAAAAAACCGGTATTATTGAAACTTTGAGCCTTTCAGGGCTTTTTCCATTATCTCTTTGTCAACAGGATTGTTGTAGTTTAATGTAGCTGCAAAATCAATATCATTGCGCAAACAGCTATACATGTCCTGATTTAGGATGAGTTCACCTTTAGGAGAGTATAAGGCAAAACTCGAAACATAAAACTTTTGTCCATCAATAACTGTCTCAGAGGATGAGCTATCAACCTTGATGCCCTTGCTCACATAAGTGTGGTAAAGCATACCTCTTATTTCGGTGTTTACTTCGTTCCATTGATTTGGGTACTCTTCATCAAACGGTTGCGATGTGGAAGTAAAAATATTGAATTGGTCTTTTTTAAAGCTAATAAGATTTTTAACCGTTGAAGCGTCAATATCTTCCTCATAAGTCTCTTCAATGGCTTCTTCGCCCATAGACATTTTTTCCTGCAATTCATCTCTGCTTACTACTTCCCATTTATCAGGGATATTGATGGTCCAGCCAAGTTCCTGGCTGGTGTAGGTGTTTTCTTCCACAATACCTTCGTCTATTTCCTTATTAGGGTCGGTTTGAGTGCAGGAATTAAAAGCAAGAGGTAAAACACCAATAAGTAAGGTGAAAAAATATTTCATGGGCCTAATGTATAATAAAGAAGGATGGTTTCTAAAACCATCCTCCAAATTTAGAATATTTCACCCCTTGCTGGCTTTGGCGGTAAGCCAGTTAAGAGTGTTAGAAAGAACCTTAAACAAAAAAAGAGAAACCTAGTTTTGCTTCTCTTTCTTTAATATTTCTTGCGCCAAATCAAGCACTTTTGTGTCGTCAAGATGAACAACGCCACCATTAGGTCCTTCTTCATAATGGATACCTACGGTTGCTTTTCCTTGCTTGTAATTGGCTCCACCAAAATAGTTTCTCACAGTGTCAACATCAAGTTGTAGTTTTTCAGCAATTTGATGCATCGCACCATTTGGCAAACGGTCTTTTAGCTGCCTAAGCTCATTGAAAGTAATGTTCATAGCTTATTAATTTTGGTTAATACGTTTCTAAATTAAAAGTAAATTTTGAGTTAAAAAAGGAATAATTGCAAAAATTTAACTGTTATTTAGGCATCGCTTTTTTCATGGGTATTTCAAGCCTTGTTCCTCAAAGAATTAAACCTAACTTTGCGGTCGTTTTAATTAAAGTCGACTGGAAAATTATGTCTTCACGCTTAGTAAAAATTGTTTTGGCAGCATTGACACTTGCTTTTGCAGTGTATCAATTTGTGGTGGGTAATATTGGTAATGGCATTTTCTTGGTATTGCTAACAGGTATCCCCATCTTTTTTCTTTTCATCAATGCACGAAATATATTGGCGATGTGGTACTTGAGAAAACAAAACTTTCAAAAGGCATCTCAAATTTTAGAATCGGTGAAACATCCGGAGCATATGCGCAAGCCACAAGAGGCTTATCATTACTTACTAAAAGGTATGATAGCTTCACAACAACCAGGTGGTGGCAAGGCGGAGCACTTATTGAAGAAAGCGCTGGGTATAGGCCTAAAAATGGACCATGATAAAGCTATGGCTCAATTGAGCTTGGCAGGTATCTATATATCCCAACGAAAAAAGCGCTTAGCCATCAACATGCTTACAGAGGTGAAAAAGTCAAAAAGCGCTGGAATGATGAAGGAACAAGTGAAAATGATTGAAATGCAGTTGAAGAGGATTTAATGCTTCACCAGTTTGCCAGATTTCACAGACTTCCTTTCTTTAGTTATATGATACAAATAAACTCCCGGCTTAATACCTTGAGAGCTTAAGTCAATCCTTTGCCTTGATTGTACAGGTTGCCTAAGGATTAGTTTGCCACTTATATCATACAAGATAAAGTCCAAAACTTCTTTGCCTTGATACTGTGCTACAACAAAATCGCTGAATGGGTTAGGGTATATGCTCACCTTTAACTCAACTTCATCCATTCCTATTGTGATATCTCCCAGTGCTGTTTCAGCTACCAGAGAAGGAGAACCATCAGCGCTTTGGTATAAATCCCTGAAGGCATCTATCTCGGTTGAATTGTAGCTAAACATTTCCTCGTTCCATTTGGGTGGTACCGGTTGGTAATAAACTCTAGCAGTTATGTTTAAATTACCTGTGTAGCCATTCAGAGGTACGTGATAATGCACTATATCAGTTCCAGAGCCTTCCTGGCTGTTCTCAATATTAAAGTCAGCATCACTCAAAGCATTGCCAGCAATTTTGGTAGTGTCATAAGCAAAATGAGTGGTTGTGAAACCTAATGGCGGTATGCGATTATCTTTCAGCGGCTCTTTGGCCCGTTCAAGTACAGTTGTTTTGTTTCCATTTACGTCAGCCATCACCATTTCATATATCTGTGCTTGGTCAGGTTGATTTATCATATTGTAGTGTGGTTCATAGTCGGCGTTGTGCCCACTTACTTCATAGTTGTAATTCAAAATACCTGAGCGAAAGAGGGTATCTAAGGTGCTGTTCATTACAACAAATTCAACAAAAGCCCTGCGTGATGGATATCCTGAAGGGAATTTATGCCCCGCTTTATTGGTTAGCTTCAGGCTATAAAAAACAGTGTCGGTAGTTCTTGAAGTTTCAGTTAGCTCAATATCCATTGTCTGATATCTCAGCATTCGTTCTGTTCTTGCGATAGTTGAATCAAACTGCTCAATGGTTGCAGTTATACCCAAGTTATTCAAGTTTTCCTGGAACATCCTAAGCATAAAAGTGTTACCCCCAACTAACTGGTGTAAGCCATAAGGGCTGCGTTTAGGTAGGTCTGGTGGATCAGCTGAGATAATAATACTATCCTGTATTCTTGGGATATGACAACCCTGGCAACTGATATTATTATTGTAGGATGAGTTTACCCATTCATGGTAGGTAGCCTGTTCAACAAATTGGTCACCTGTTAGATTGCCAAAGGTATCAGCAGTTTCGGTAATCAGCGTGTGGCAAGATGCACATAGCCCGGCATTATTGATGTGAGTGCTGTAAATAGGCTCATATCCAATTTGTATCATTGGAGGTCCAACTGGGTTAGGGTATGGGCCATAAAGGAAGTAGTCGGTATCATACTTTACGTTTCCTGAGAATAAAAGCCCTAATGAATCATTCTTTATTTGGTGGCAAGCATTGCATGAAACACCATCTAATGCCACTGGGTCACCAACCATATCCGCAATAGAGTAGTGGGTTTGTCCAATATGCTTGGCGTTAAAGTGACCCATAGGTGCATGGCAGCTAGTACATTTATCTTCCAATTCTGTTTGATGACCTGGGTTAACCAATACTTCATGACTTACTTTAGCTCTCCAAAAAGGGTCTTTGGCTGAGTTGGCCATCATGGTGCTTCGCCAGTCATCTACCACGTTCACATCCACATCATTATTATCTATACTAGCAATCAGGTCAGAGTCGTAACCATGACAAGTAACACATTTGCCAGAGGCTGCGAATAGTGTATTGTTTGCTTCAGGTAGGCCATTACTACCCCGAAAGATGGCTTTGAAATAAGCTAGTTCATCTTTGGTATGGAAGGCTTGGGCTTCATTCATTTGCCTAAACTGCACACTCAATAGAAGTATGGTAGTTAATAATACTCCTAAAACCAATAACCTTTTTATCATTTAAGCTGTGCTTCTAAACCGCTAATATAAGGAAGTAGAAGGATAGATGTATAAACAATGAGAGGTATATAGAATCGGAAAGCCGGCCTCCTCAGACCGGCTTCCAACTAACCTAACCAAACCTTTATGCTGCCCTAGTTGCAGCGGAAGGTGTTGCTATATACGGTACAAACGCTATAATGTTACCATTATTGTAAAAATCATTCAAGATTTCCTTTATTAAGTCATCTCCTGTTTCTCTTTTCAACTTCTTCAAAAGTTTGCTGAAGGTTGCAAACTCAAACAGGGTAGGGGTTTCTTCTCGCTTCACCATTCGCCCTAAGTGAATTAACATACTTGTTAATCTGCTGTAATTTTTAAATACTTCACCATCCTTCCAATCAAAATTTTCTTGTAAGGTTTTCATGGTTACCAATGCTTCTATATTTTTGCTTGGCTTGTTGTAAAACAAGCTGTACAGCATTTCAAATTTAGATAGGTCTGCATTCTCAATGTTTTTTCTGGTTGTTTCAAACCATTCAACCACATTGGTTTGCTTGGGTGACTTTACAATAGTTAGAGAGGATTTCATAGTATGGTGTTTTTTGTGTTTAAAAATTATTTAACCCCACTTTCCAATTACGCTACTTTAGTTGCCCAAAGCATTAATCTTTTCTCGCCTACCTTAAATACGGGAGCCTGAGTTTTAGCTAAGTTTTCAATAGCTTCTTTAACCAAATCATTACCAGTGTTTGACTTGTAGTCTTCCAACATATTTTCAAATGCCCTGAATACAAACATTGAAGGAATGTTGAAAGATTGACTCAAGCCCAAGGCGAAACGAAGTTTAATATCGCTGTGGCTTTGCGTGAACAATTGTTTATTAGTCCAGCCGAAAGACTCTTTCAATACTTTCATAGCAACCAAAATATTAGTTGGTGCCTTCAAGTTCTTGTTTTTGTTAAGCATAGTATTGAAAGGCTTGGTATCGATAGCCTCGGTGATGTGTGTTTTGAACATGGCAAACCATTCCATGTCATTTTCAATCATGCCATTGATTTGTTGTCCAATTGGCATTGTAGAAGGTGTACTTTGAGGTACACTTATCATTGATAGATTTATTACAGTTCCCATAACTAGAAGAGTTTTGTGTTTTAATTGTGTTTGTGATTAAGCTACTTTTCTTAATTGTGTTTTTCCAGGTGCATAGCACTCATTTTGCGAAGGGAATGCCTGCTCTGCAACATCCTGAACAAATTGGTTAACGGCTTCGCGCATCAAATCAGCGCCATACATGTAAGTCCTTACAAACTTAGGCTTGAAATCAACGCACATGCCAAGCATGTCTTGTAATACCAATGCTTGTCCATCAACATGAGGGCCTGCGCCAACGCCAATAACTGGTATATCAATAACATCCCTTACTGCGGCGCCCACGTGTGGGGGAACTGCCTCTAGCACAACTGAGAAGCAACCTAGCTCTTGAAGTTTGATAGCATCGGCAACAATTTTCTCTTCTGCTTCCTGAGTTTTTCCTTGTACTTTAAAACCACCCACATAATGGTGATGAGATGGGGTTAATCCGATATGACCAACTACTGGTATACCAGACTCTGATAAATGGGCGATTAACCTTTCATTACCATCAACACCTTCTATCTTCACAGCTTTAGCACCAGCTTTCATCAATGTCTCAACGTTGTCCATTGCTTTTTCAAAGCCTTTGCGGTTAGCCATAAACGGAAGGGCGGCGATTATGAATTTGTTGTTGGCACCCTTGACAACAGCCCTGGTGTGTAGCGCAATGATATCAACATCACAATTCAAAGTGGTGTCATTACCATGCATTACCATTGACGAGCAATCACCAATCAAGATACCATCCACATTGGTTTCGCTCAAGATGCGGGCACTCCAATAGTCATAAGAAGTAACTACGGTAATCTTGTGCCCGTCAGTCTTTAGTTTTTTAAAGTTTTTTACGATGCTCATAGCGTTTGTTTTTTAGTGCCTCACGGGGGCGAGCCGTTCAGCGATTAATAATTTGTTTGCGTTTTGTTGATGCAAATGTGGCATGCCCTATATATATATATGTATAAAAAAACAAGTTATTTGAACACTCAAATGCTATTAAAATGTTATAAAATCATTGGTATTAAAGGGATGTATAAATTCCAAAAAAGGCAAGATAAAATGTTTCAAATGTATCGACAAACGACATATTTTTTGGATAAACGACCAATTTTTGTTGCTCGTTCGATAAACAAAGGGTATTAAAATGAGCTGATTAGCAAATGAGATTATTAGCTAATTAAAGATATGATTTGAAAGCAATTAGCCAATCAGCTAATTAATAACAACGGGGAGCTTGAAAATAGCCTCTTTACTATACTCTGGGCTATACTTTTTACCAGCCAACTTACTTGCAAACCATTGGTGGAAAACAATCAATTCTGGAGATTGGATGTGCCAGGCTAGTTGTGGTTTTTCTTGGTAGAGAGAGTTTAGTTCTGCTTGCTTACTCTCCGCGGTCTCTTTGAAGTTATAAGCAGTTTTTCTTAGCTGTAGTAGTATATCCAGTATGTTTTTGTCTCTTTCTCTTACAGCCTGGTCTTTTAAACCTTCTTTAATGAACTGGCGAAGGTTAACTATTAATGAATCAGCATAGTCGTGCTGTTCGTTCTCTATGGCATATAGTATGGTAAGCACTCTTATGCCTATGTTCCAGCCTTCACGGTCTTTATCCATCTTATGTGCATCCTGCAGGTTGAGTAGGGTTTTATTATACACACCATTAATAAAGTTAACACAGGCTAACAGGTAACTCCACTTGGCATAACGGAAACCACTTTGCTCCAGCTTTTCATTATTCAATAGTTCAGCAATTACTTGCTCAGCCTGATGCATATCACCTTTGTAGAAATGCCCATAAAATTCCATTTCTTTGGCAACACTTTGGTTGGGGCTGTTATCCTTAAAGCAGGGGATAGCCTCATGTGCTTTTTCTAGTGATGAATCGAATGCAAAGTTGAATAGCTCGTTCTGGCAATAGTTAAGGTAAGCGATACCCAGCCTTCTTCTATGATATACAGAAGGGTTATCCTGAACCGTTTCTACCAGACGTTGGCAATACTTACTGGCTTTGCCGATATTATCAGTTATTTGGTTGTATTCAATCATTAACAGGTTGTAGTAATAACCAACCTGTCCGCTCTTGGTAGCCTTGTAATCTGCCTTGAGTTGCTCCAGTTTATTTTCCAGTTCGGCTTGGTAGGCTTTATCCGCTCCGCTATGGCTCAAACCCTTGAAACCATAGTTAAGGATAATCTCATGGTATATCTTTCCAGCCCTTTGGAAGGCAGCCCTGCAAACCTCATAGTGTTCAATATCCTTATCCAGTTTCTCGAACTCTTTCTTGCCCTGAGTTAATCCAATCGCTCTTTGCTTTAGGTAAAGCACTTCAACCAGGTCGTTGTATAACTCATACTTTTTAGAGAGTTCTATTACCTTATTATACATGTCAATGGTTTCTGCTCTTAATCCACGGCTGGCATATATAAGTGCCACCAGTTTCTTTTTGGCTACATCCACACGCACCCTTGATAACTCGTCATAACTTTCTTCGTGGGATATATTAATGTCCAGCAACAGGCTTTCTCCAATCTTTTCCTTCAACCTATATATAGTCATGCGCATGGCATCCTCGCTAGGCATCTTCTTTTTAAAGAGGCGATACACGTCTGCTATATCATCATACTTCTGGAAAAGCTGGAACAGGATTAAGGTCTTGGGTTTGTATCCTTTGCTTCTTGAATCAAAAGCTGTGAGGTAGTCACCTAATACCGTTAACTCTCTTTTATCAAGGGTATCCAATATCTGTTTCAGGTATTTAAGCTTTTCCTCTTTCATTTAGTTACCAGCCTTAACTTTTAACACCTCATATACTAACTGCTTGTAATTCTAGCCAGTATGCACATCCCCGCTAGAGAGGGATGAATAACATATAGACTTAAGAATAAACCAACCTTGTAAGGGTGTTTCTCCACAAATTAATGAAACACTTTAAAGCCAATTACATGCTGTTATGAGAAATTGTTAACACCCAACTGGTAAAAACCACCCCTGTTTTTGATTCACTTTTTAGGGTGTTTTTGATGATTTCTAACCCAAAGTGAATGAAAAAAAGAAAATGTATCGACGAACGACACACTTGTCGTGATAAACGACTAAACGAAGAGACAACCATTTACATAAAAGGAACTGCAAACCAACAATAAAAATTTTAAGGTCATGATAGAAGTTATACTAGCAGTTTTAATCTCAACAGGTTCAGTTTCAACACAAGAGGCAAAGTCTCTTAAGAACGATAAGGAAAAAGTAGTAAAATTAGCCGAGCAGAACGATATAGATGTAGCAAGAATTGTGGATGTAGAAGATACCGGCTTATAATAAAGAGAAAACAATCAAATACTCATAGCTTAGTTTGTTTTGTGTTTTGTAGGGGTCCTTGGCGAGGGATCCCTCTTTTTTTGTTTAGAATCCAGTAACTAATAACCTTTTGGCTCCATTGATACCGCATTTTTGATAATCGTGATAGCCTTGTGCAGCACGCTGTCTAATTTGTTCATTGCTTTCGCCAGCCAGCCACCCCCTTAGTAAGTATTCTAAGGTATACGCTTCCGGTGCCATCAATCCTGTGCTCCAAACCAAGGGAGTGGCGCCTGCTTTTTTGATGGCATCTGTAAAATACGATTTACTCACACAAGCCAGTATCACAGTTTCCCGTTTATCATCATTGGCTTTGGTGGGGTAGTTTTCCAGCCTGAAATCCATTAAGCCATTGTGCCCAATAAAGGCAATAAGGTTGGCCTTACCCGCAATGGGGACAGCTTTGTCATTGATTGTAATAGTCTCTTTTGAATTGCCCGAAGCTGATCGCAGGAAATCAACCACAGTATTCTTCATGTAAGCGCCGTCATAAGCGTCGGCCACCATGTAGGCATTTTCAGTGGAATGCTTAAAGATGCATCTTTCTAATACATTAGCTTTAGGGTTCTTAATAGTTTCCAAGAGTTGCCAATTCTTGTGTTTCTTGAAATGGGTTTTTATGCCGTACAATGCTCCCCAGTAAAGATTATTAAATGGGTCTTGTCCATTCCCAATTAATTTAGGTACGGGTACAATGCCCTGATTTTCGTTATCACATAGGGCAACGTATACGTGTATCATTTTGGTTTGGGCTACGGAATTCAAACCCATACTTAGTAGTACCACAATAATTGATAAAAACCTAATCATAGGACGGTGGTTTTTTGGTATTTAATTTGATAGTTATAAAACAACGGATACAAGTTACAGGAATTGTTCCCGGTATGTAAAAAAAGATAATTGTAGAATTTATAGGTACTTCAAGCACTATCCCCATGTTTTTGAAGTATCTTGCACACCCGAAAAAATGAACTGGCTTAAGTCTTTCCTTCTCTTTTTGCTGTTATTGGTGGCTGCTTTTGTATCAGCGCAAGATAATCCCTATATCAAGGTGAAAGGTAAGGTGTATGACCCCAACGATAGTGAAACCCAATACAACCTGATGGTTCTCAACCAAACAGAGTTGGTAGGTATATTCGGAGAGAAAAACGGAACTTTTACTATCACTTGTCGCAAGAATGACTCTATCTCTATCAACGTGGTAGGGTATAAAACAAAAGGCTTTTCTTTTCGTGATTCGGTAAGGAAGGAGGTATATACTATTGAGATACCACTTCAGCAAATTCAGTACGAGTTAAAGCCCGTAGCTGTATTCACCAAGCGTGATTTGAACGAGATACAAGAAGATATTCAAAAGTTAGGCTATAACGAGGAAGATTATATTCTATCAGATATTGATGCCATTCAGAGTCCTATCACTTTTCTTTATCAATCATTCAGCAGGAGAGAGCGTTCAAGGCGTAAGGTAGCTGAGTTGGAGAATGAAGATAGAAAGCGTGAGCTGCTCAAAGAGTTGTTCCGAAGATATATTGATGCTGATATCATCTACCTAAATGATGAAGAGTTTGACGACTTTATCGATTTCTGTAGGGTGAGCGATGAGTTTCTGAAACGCAGCACGCAATATGAGTTTTGTGTCTATATCAAAGGGCGTTATTACGAATACCGTAGCAGACGTTAAAATCCATTTAACATTTTTTAGAATTTCTTTGCATTTCCTTGTTAGGTAGGCGTTTACATTTGTTTTTGAAAACTAATACCCACATAGTTATGAAAGCAAAATTCTACTTATTGTTAGCTGCCTTGATTGCAGGTTCTTTTAGCCTGCAAGCACAAGACCAAAATGCAGAGCCCAAGCAAAAAGTTAAAGTACACGTGAAAATCACTGAAAATGGTGAGACTAAAGAAATTACGCGTGAAGTAGAATCAGATAGAGAAGTTGACGTTGACAGCATCCTACGTGATTTAGGCGTGTTGGAAGGTATGGAACTGACTTCCAAAGGTCAACAGATTGAGGTTGACATTAAGAAAAAAGTGGGTGGTGTAGATGAGAAAGATGTGAGTGTCCACATGCGCTCACCAAGGCATTCAGTTAGGGCATATGCATTTCCTGATGAAGCTACCTGTGCCAAAAAAGCCTTTTTAGGGGTATATATTGAGAGCCTGGAGGATAAAGACTATGAAGAAATGGGACTCAAGAATGTGAAAGGCGCTTATATCAAGAGTGTAATTGAAGGTACATCAGCTGAAGTGGCCGGGCTGCGTGAGGGTGAGATAATCACAAAATTTGATGGAAAACAAGTATTTGGTCATAGTGACCTGGTAGAAATGGTTCGTTCACATAAGCCAGGTGACGTGGTGGAAATAGAGCTTTATGAAGATGGTCATTTTCATACTGTTGCTGTAGAGTTGGGTGAAAAGAAAATGGAGAGAAGGGTGATTGTGGTTCCATTTGATGAAGACCATGAAAACTATGACTTTGATTTTGAATTTGACTATGATGGAGAAGGCTTCAATTCAGAAGAGTTTGAGCGCTACATGGAGCAACTGGGTGAAAAGTTGGAAGAAATGGGTGAGCACCTGGAGTGGAAGTTTGAAGAATTTGAGGAACATATGGAGCAGCATGGTGACCAGAAGTTCCGTTTCCATTTTGATGACCAGGCAGGTAAGGACAGGGCTTTTTTAGGAGTTACTCCCGGTGATGATGTTGAAGATGGTGTGGAAATAGGTAGTGTAATCGAGAATTCAACTGCTGAAGCCATTGGTATACAGAGAGGTGATATTATCTCCGAGTTAAATGGTGAAGGTGTCGGCACTTTTAAAGATTTGGCTGATGAGTTGAGAGAAATGAAGCCTGGCGATAATGTAAAGATTGAATTGCTGCGCGATGGCAAGAAAGTGAATCTGCAAGGCGTGCTGAAGAGTAGGCATGAAACCTATGGAGACCCGTCTGAAAATGCATTCTTTTTTCATGACGGTGAGCATATGGACGAGCCGCACATTATTGAAAAAGAGGTGAAAGTAATAATAGAAATTGCCGATATTACTGCAGACGAAGCCGAAATGCTGAATGAAGAAACAGGTATTGAAGTGAGCCCTGAAAGTGATTTAGCTATCAAGTCACTACAATTTGCGCCAAATCCTAATAACGGTGATTTTCAGTTGACCTTTGACTTGCAAAATACAGGTGATACGGAGATTAAAGTGTATGATGGCAATGGCAGGCAAGTGTATTATGAAATGCTACCTGCTTTTCAAGGTAGGTTTGAAAACCGTATTAATATAAGCAATGAGCCTAATGGGGTTTATTTCCTTATCATATCACAAAAAGGACAGCAGTTCAGTAAAAAGATTATAAAACAATAAGTAGAAAAATGTGAGGTTGGAACGTGTGGTTAGGTTTTAGTTAGTGGTTACATCCCCGGCTGGTTACCGGGGATGTTCTTTTTATAACGCCCATATCACGGGTAGTAGGTAGTACAGAAATGCTATCAGTAAGCCAAATATCAGTATGGTTATTAAGTAAGGCATGATAGGCTCTGGCCGATGGTCTTCAACTTTTGGTTTGCGCTCTTTGCGTTTGTAGCCCCCCGCATAGAGAAACTCATTGCCTTCAACAGTTAATTTTATTTTGCTGGTAGAGCTAATCTCTTCAGTATCACATTCTATGATGCCTTCTTTTAGCATTGCTTTAAGAGCTACCCGGGCAAACTCTTTATCTTTTCTCTCAGGTTGCAGGCTTATCAGGCTCTCCATATCCACATATCCACCACCAGACTTCAATTGCCTGAGAATTTTGTCCTTTCTCTTAGCCTCACTCATGGGGCTAATTTACATCAATATTCCCATAGCCCATCCTCAAAAATGAAGATGTCTTCTTTTACGTTTTCGGCCTCAAGCATAGCATCAATGCCAGTGGTATATTCATTAATATTCCTGTCGTACACATTACTCTCTTTGTAGATATAGCTTGCAAAACGACGCTTCCAAAATAGGTCGTCATAACTCATTTGTTCAGCATCATTAAAGGTGTTGAACACAGGGGTGTTCACCAATAAAGGCCTTAGTTCAGGAAAGTAGAACCAGAAAAGTGGTTCTGTTCCACGTACTTCACCAGTGGTAGGGTCAATATTCTCTTTCACCAGTTGCAAGCCTACTATCCTTACTTCAAGTACTGAGCGTTCTTTATCAAACACCCAATTTTCTTTTATCCTTATCTCTTTGATGTCACCATAATTCAGCTCCTTTCTCACAACCTTCATCTCCATATCGTATGGCGGGTCGGGGTTGGGAAAGTAAAAGGTGTCAATCTTAAAGAGCTTGGCGTTAATCTGTGCCTTGGTTAGCATAGTGGTGAATGAATCATCAAAAGGGTCATAAGCTGCAATGCCGCCTTCTTTAGCAGCGCTCACAAGTACCTGTGCCAGGCTTACCCTATTAGCCGTTGGCTCAATTGGGAAGTAAAGTGGATGATTCAGTTTTTCCCTCAGGTCTAACTTTCTCCATATCCTTTTGCTCCACATAATATTAGCTTCGCGCAGGTTTGGATACGGGGTGGGACGTTTTTGATACTTAGACTCCAGGGGGTCAAGTATGTAACCACCTTTACTTTGTGCCAGCAAGGTAGCTGGGCTTAAAAACAGTATTACAATGATGAATGCTCGCCAGGTCATAACGGTAATGTTTTAGTTAATAGTTTTGGAAAAGACCGATGTGCTGAAGTAGGTGTTTTTTACATCACTCTATCTGGCTAGCTGTTGATTTAATAACTGTTTGTTTTTGTAATTATTGTGCGCTTGTTTAATTAATAATGGAAATTGAAGGAAGTGTTACAGTTGACAGCTTGAAATTTACCATTAGTAAAAAGTACCAAATCATAGTCAGCAAATTGCCAACCTTGCATACCTCAATACACCCCCCTCATTGTGTTGCACCTGTTACTTTCGGTTTGTAGTTTCCCCCTTAAGGGGGAAACTACACCCAGTTATAGCCAAAAGCCAGAATTTAAGGGGATGTTTGGGCAAGGGTTTAAAAGCTGCTCGGTTAGCAAAAGGTACTACCGGCTCTTGACGACATTCAACTCTCTCCGTGACCTTTTTGAGCGTTCGTATGTTGCAAGAATTGGGATTGCCAACTGTAAATTGTAAACTGCTAGCTACCTTAATACTTAGTATTTAACATTTTCTATATCACCTTGTAAAGAATAAGTAGCAGAATTATCAAAAAGAGGATAGGGATGGCATACATAGCAATACGTATCGCTTTCTGCCTTGGGGTAACTTCTTCCCTGTCTGAGTTAGTGGCTTTTCTTTTCCTGTAGCCACCTTTCATAATAAATTGTAAGCCCTCTTCTGTAAGCCAAATATCGCTACTATCCTCAAAACTATCGGTGGAGCAGTCTACATGTTTATTTTTGATGAGGGTACTAAGCAATTCACGCCTCTCATCCTGTAACGTTTTAGAGGGATACATGCCAATAATACTATCAGCTTGAATTTTACCGGTTACAGAACGCAGCTCGAGCATTAAATGATCCAACTTTCTTGCTTCGTCCATTATTTTTAAAAATAAGACCTTATGCCTTTGATATGAACTTAAATCTAAGTTTTAGACAAATACCTTATTTTAATAGACGACTATACCTTTTAATAGGTTGCTTCTATGTAATATTGTAACTTTTGTTTTCGATAAGCTGCAAATAGTGAAGAAAAGGTGTCCGAAATGTATATTGTTATGTTTGTTATTATTGACAAATATCATTGTTTTTGGGCAAGAACTTACCCAAACGGTTAGGGGTAGGATAGTGGATATTGAATCAAAGCAGCCACTCATTGGTGCCAGTATTGTAGTGCTTTCTTCAGAAAACTTCTTAGGCTCAAGCACTGATGTGGATGGTTACTATGAGATAAAAGAAGTGCCTGTTGGCAGGCATGACATCAAAGCTACTTATACAGGGTATGAGGAGCAGGTAATATCACAGGTACTGGTAAGCACTGGTAAAGAGCTGATTGCCAATTTTGATATGCAGGAAGCCCTCACAGAACTTAAAGCGGTGGTTGTAACCGATGAACGCAAACAAGGCCAAGCCTTGAACGAGATGGCTACGGTGAGTGCCCGCTCATTTAGCAATGAAGAAACAGACCGTTTTGCTGCTACTGGTGACGACCCATCAAGGTTAGTACTGTCCTTTGCTGGTGTGCGCCCAACTAATGACCTTTTTAATGAAATAGTTATCCGGGGCAACTCACCTCGTGGATTGCTGTGGAAATTGGAAGGGGTGGAGATTCCCAGCCCAAACCATTTGACTCAAGAGGGTGGTGGGGCTGGCAGTATTAGTATGCTAAGCAATAATGTATTGGGCACTAGTGATTTCTATACTGGTGCCTTTCCGGCTGAGTATGGTAATGCACTGTCTGGTGTGTTTGACTTAAAATACAAGAAGGGTAACAATGAGAAAAGAGAATATGCCTTTCAAATTGGTACTTTGGGTCTAGATGTAGCGTTGGAAGGTCCTTTCACCAAAAAGTCAAAAGCATCTTATCTTATTAATTATCGTTATTCTACCCTTGCAGTGATAGAAGCTACGGGGTATGATATTCAGGGTGATTTGAAGATTGGTTTCCAGGATTTGAATTTTAACTTTTTTATACCCACGGGTAAAAAGGGCTATCTCTCCGTTTGGGGGCTGGGAGGACAAAGCGATGCCACTATTGAAGATGAGGACAATTTCTTTAAAACCCTTTATCAAACTGAAAGCATATCAGGCTACAACATGGGCGCTGCTGGGTTGTCATACTCCTATTTTATCAATGATAAGTTATGGTTGAAAGCCATCAGTTCAGTATCGGGCTATGATGTGTTGTGGAAGTACGGCTATATCAATGATGATAATAAGTTTCAAACCTTGCAACGCAGTGATATCATCAATTACTATATTAGGAATACAGTGCAAGCCAATGCTAAATTTAATGCCCGCAACTCATTGCGCTCAGGTGTTATATTTAGTAATCTGCATTATGTGTCTCGCTACAGTGAAACATACAGCTTATTTGAAGGTGAGGAGAGAGGTGAAACAGATTTACTGCAAGCCTATACACAGTGGAAACACCGCTTTAATAAACGCATTACAATGATGAGTGGCTTGCACTACACTGCGTTTATGCTTAATAATAGCCACACTGTAGAGCCAAGATTAGGGCTAACCTGGGAGCTTACAACAAAAGATGTGATAAACATAGGGGCTGGTATACATAGCCGCATGGAGCCTCTTGGTACATATATGATTACCTTTTGGGAAGATGAAGCATATAGGACTAATAGCCATTTGCTGCTAACCAAAGCTGTACATGCCGTGTTGGGCTACACACACTACTTTACCCCAAAGCTGAATACCAAAGTGGAAGCCTATTACCAATATCTTTATGATGTTCCTATAAGGCCAAGAGGAAGAAAGTATTACTCAGTATTGAATGAGGATGAATATTACCAGGATAATACCTTAGTGAATGAAGGACTGGGTAGGAACTATGGTATAGAGCTTACAGTGGAAAAGGGCTTGCAAAACAATTGGTATACACTATTTACGGCCTCGCTTTACAACTCAGAGTTCACGGGTCATGATGGTGTTTGGAAAAGCACAAGGTATAATGGTAACTTTATCTCCACTTTCACAGGAGGAAAAGACTTTAGGGTTGGGAAAGCAAAGGCCAATATTATTGGGGTTAATAGTCGTGTAATGTGGGCTGGCGGGCGTAGGTATTACCCCATAGATTATGAGGCATCGGCCATAAGCGGACTTGAAGAGCGGCTTTGGGAAGAAGGTTTCACGGATAGGGCTACCAATTATTTCAGGGTAGATGCCAGTGTAAGTTATCGCAAAAATAACCCTCGCTGGGCCTGGGAGTTGTCTTTAGACGTGCAAAACGCTACCAATCACCGTAACGAAGTGCATCGGGATTATGACCCGGAAACTAACTCGTTCAAGAGCAAATCCCATATTGGGATATTGCCTGTTATCAAATATAGGGTGGAGCTATAGAAGCCTTTACCCATAGGGAGAGGGCTTAAGCCACTTCTCCGCGGTGTGGGCGAAGGGCATCCCGGGCGGGTATCATATCTTTTTCTTCTACCACCATATAGGCGATACAATACATATCACTCACTGGCGTATGCCCAATGTCATCGCTGGTAATGTTCTCCCTCTTGGCAAACTCCCTTAGGTGGATAGCATGGTGTTTAGCAATACCTTCTGCATCAGGCCCACGAAAATCCCAAATCAGTTTTATTTTTCTCACTATTGCTTCTGGCTTTCTACATATTCCTGGTGTCTTTTCTCCATTTCTTCATCGCTCACATCCTCAATCTTAGTTCCAAGCCACCATTGGTTGCCCCATTGGTCTACAACGCCTCCACTACGGTCTCCATAAAACTGGTTTTCCACAGGGCGCACAGAGGTTGCCCCAGCATCTAAGGCTCTTTGGTAAGTTGCATCTACATCTTTCACATAGATATAAAACATCATAGGCATAGAAGCAAACTGCTCGCTTGATTGTCCCATCATTATCCTGCTGTCACCAATGGTCATTTCACCATGCATCACGTTGCCTTTATCGTCGGGCATCATGCTTACCTCGGTAGCATTGTCAAAAGTTTTTTTGATGAACTCGGTTAGCGCTTTAATGTCAGGCATTATCAGGTAGGGTATCACATCCTGGCAGCCTTTGGGTTTGTAATCTGTTGACATAACTATCGGTTTGGTTTAAGTAGTAAATGTAAGGCATAACAACCAAACTTGCCTTATGAAACAGTAAAGTTTTGTCTTAGTTCAGTTTCTAAGCCTCAGAAACAGGTATGGTAAAATAGAAAGTACTGCCTTCACCAATTGTTGACTCTACCCAAATCTTGCCACCGTGGTGTTCAACTATCTTTTTGCAATGGGCCAGGCCAATTCCCGTGCCTTCAAAATCATTTCTGCTGTGCAGACGCTTGAATATAACGAAAATAAGGTCAAGGTGTTTTTGGTCTATGCCAATTCCGTTGTCTTTAATGGCTATGGTGCAATAACCATTTTGCTTTTGGGTTCTAAGTGATATTTCAGGACTAGTGCCTGGTTGGTGAAATTTGATGGCATTACTTATCAAGTTTTGGAGTAACAGGCGTAACTCAGTAGGGTGGCCTTTTACAAGGGGTAGTTTATCAATATTTATTTGGGCATGCTTTTGTTGTATCAGTATTGAGAGGTCGGTTAAAACGCCTTCCACCAGTTTTTCAAGGTTTACTTCCTGCATGTTGCTATCAGCACCAATACGGTTATACTCCAATAGGTCAACTATCAATTCCTGAGAGCGCTCACTTGATTGCTTAATGAAATCAAGATATTGCCGCCCTTCTTCATCAAGCTGGTCATAATACTCCTGCGCCAATAGTTCTGAAAAACTAGCTATGGTGCGCACCGGTTCTTGCAAATCGTGAGAAGTGATATAGGTGAGCTCTTCCAGTTCTTTGTTCTTCTTCTCCAGTTGTGCAGCTCTCTCTCTTTCAGCTTGTTCGGCTGCTTTTTTAGGGTGGATATTGATAATAGTCCCCACCATACTTTTAGGTTGGTCATCATCATCCCATATAGCTTGACCAGAGCCTAAGAACCATTTATATTGTCCTGATTTATGCTTTAGGCGGTACTCGATTACAAACGGCTTTTTCTTTTCAAAATGTTCATCAACTAGTTTAAAGGTAGCCTCCTTATCGTCAGGGTGTAGTAGGCCGGCAAAGGTTTGTAGTGATGCCTCTATCTCCTCGTTTTTGTAGCCAAGCAATTCATAAAATGTTGGCGACCACCATTCTTTGTCCTTGCTCACATCCATCCATTCCCATATACCCGCAGTGGTTCCTTTTACAGCCAACTTGAATTTAGTGTCAGCTTCTTGTCGTTTTTGTACAGATGTTTTCAAGTAATAGAAGATAGCTGCTGCAACCCAAACATTTATAATACTCATAACCTGGTTAAAGATGACTGCTTCACGCTCAAAGCTTTCAGTGGCAAATATTATATCCAATACAATCAGTGCATTGGCTATACCTGCTACTATTAGTATGTTTTTACGGTCGCGGAAAAACCACGAAACCATAACAGGTATAAAATACAGCAGGCCAACAGCCACACCTTGTGGTATCTGTAGGTCGATAAAGAAAACCATTGCCATCAATATTACCTGATAGGGCCATAAATTGAATCGGCTTTTCTCAATCCGCATACGTTTGGGGATAACTGTAAAACCCAGGGCCGCACCTGACAAAATAAAACCTAAAGAGGTATGTAAGGCCATTTGGGTGTATAATCCCCAACTGTAGCCACCCGTAGGGTCAATGATGTACCCTGAAAGGGAAACAATACCAGCTCCCAGCACCAGTGCACCTGCCCATCCAGCTGACCTTATATAAAAAGGCTTGCCAATGGAGAGTAGAAAAAAGGATAGAAAAGCAAAAAAGTGACCGATGGCTGAATTGGGTGCCATACGTCCTGGGTGAGCCGTTTGCACTACACTTTCTTCTTTCATGAGCAATTGGTCAATACCAAAGTCAATCCCTAAAGGATACTGAATAAAGGTAAGCCCTGATAATAGCAAACCTAAAACAATAAAAGTTATATAAGGTGTTTTCCAGTTGAGGGTATAAAAGATGCCGCATAAGCCAAATATCAGAAAGCACAGGGCATTATTAAACTGCATAGGGGATAAGGTAGGCAGTACTTGCACCAGTGCTGGTATTTTCAGAAGCCAGCCGAGCATTACCATAGCACCCAGTAAAAGCACCAGGGTAAACAGCAAGGTGTGGATATATGGCTTGGGTAATACTCTCCTCATAGCTCTGGCTACAGGTGCTAAACTATATTGCTACGAAAGTAGGGCGTGCAAGGTTATAGCTTGAGCTTTGTTCTTTTTGAATGTGTTGTGCTACTTTATGCTCACTCGCAATCAGGTAGTATATTTATTTACAATATGTAAATTATATTTACTTTTTGAGTATATTTGTAAGTATACATTTTTAACCACCAAACCATGAAAGATAGCATAGTTATCTACAAGTCATTCACAGATGCCATTCGTAAGTTACCAGAAGAATATCAACTGGAAATGTGGAATGCGATATCAGATTTTTCATTCACCAAAAATGAACCTCAATTCACCAACCCCATTAATGAGGGTATGTGGTTATTGATACGTCCTCAATTAGACGCTAATGCCAAGCGATACAGGGCAAGTATCAAAAATGGAAAGAAGGGGAGTGAGCATGGTAAAAAAGGTGGTAGGCCATCAAAAACAGAAACCCCTAAAAAACCCCTAGATAACCCCCAGGGTGATTTTAGTAAACCCCTAGATAACCCCCAAGGCGATTCTGAAAAACCCCTTAATGATAATGTAAATGCAAATGAGAATCTTAATGCCAATGAAAAAGAGAATCAAAATGTAAATGATAATGTGCCGAGCGGAGAGAAAAAACAATTAACAGAAGATCAAATTATATATGAAATAAAAAACTCAGAGAGATGGCTCAATGAGATAGCCATAATGAAGAAAACCACAGATGCACGCATACGCCAACTATTAAATGAGTTTATCTGGGAAATGCGCATCAAAGGTGAACTGGATAAGGATATCAAAGAAGTTAAAAAACACTTCTTCAACTGGGCCTCAATACAATTGGCCAAGCCACCACCACCGCCTACACCACCAAAACCACCTTTGCATATCAGCAAGGCAAGGCTTGAACGAATAAAAGCAGAGCAAAGCAAACAAGACGGTGGGTAGCATCAACCAATAGCTGCCACAGCCTTTATAAAAGCAGTATTAGCAGCTTTGAACCTTTTGGGGTCGGTGATAATCTTTGATAGTAAACTGATACCCGAAAGGTGGCTGAGTATCAGGTCGGCAAGTGCTGCACTATCAGTAGTTATGTTGCTAGCTTTTAAATAAGCTACTATGCCTGCCTTCATATTGGTATTGTGGTCTTTCAATACTGCGCTAACAGTTTCATCACTAGCCAATTCAGCAGTTGAGTTTGCCACAAAGCAGCCTTTTGAAGCATTGCTCGATAGCATCGTTTCAGTGTGTAGGGCTATCAGGTTTTTGATGCCTTCAATCCTGTCTTCTTTTGCATTTAAAGCTGCCATGAGTAATGTGTAAGCCTGTGACCGGTATACTTCCAACGACCTGTTAAGCAGTTTTTTTTTGCTGCCAAATGTGTCGTAAAAACTACCCTTACCTATACCCAGGTGGGTAGTCAGGTCGCTGAGCGAAGTAGCTTCATAGCCCTTTGTCCAGAAAAGGTTCAGGGCTTTTAGCAAGGCTTCTTCTTCATTAAAGTCTTTTGTCCGTGGCATGGCTCAAAAATACAAAATTGTTTTAATTGTACTGATTGGTACAAAATAATTTATATATTTGACCATTCGGTACAAAATAGAACATTACACATTAAAACTGTAAAGAAATGAACGTACAAAAGATAGATTTCGAGAAGCTAAGCCTACCACACTGGACAGAGGCTGAAAAAAAGAATGCAGCAGTAGTGGCAGACTTTATTCAACACCTAATGAATGAGCACGACTTTGATTATATCCAGAACAAGTTCGGGAACCATAATTACGTGCAGCACAACCTAGCCATACCAGAAGGTATAACGGGGCTTATTGGTTATGTGAAGGGTTTCGTGAAGAATTTTCCTGAGTATAGTTATGATGTGAAATACATCATGGCCAGTGGTGATATGGTAGTGTTCCACTCACACGTTACTACCAAAGCCAAAAACAGGGGAAATGAAAAGTATGGCTTCATCATCACAGACAGGTGGAAGGTAGTGGATGGTGAAATACTTGACCACTGGGATGCCATACAGCCCATCAATAGCTTCTTCAGGTTTTACATCTGGCTAATCGGCGGCAAGGTGAGAAACTCCAATAGGTTGTTTTAGGATTAGCTTGGTAAAAGCCCTCTCCCTATATCCCTCTCCCTCAGGCGAGGGACTTTAAACTCCCTTCTCCTTGGGGAGAAGGGTTGGGGATGAGGGCACAATACGCCAATTCCTGCCACTTCCGAAAGTATTCGGAATCAGAATGACAAACGCGATATTGCCAACTGCAAATTGTAAACTGCCAACTTTCCAAACTTTCTCAACATTCATAACTTGATAACTCAACCAAAAACCTAAGAACTAATGGCTAATAGCTCATGGCTAAATAGTATATTTGCCCCCTTGAAATCAAAGAGCAGAGATGATTAACATTACTTTACCCGACGGAAGTGTAAAGCAGTTTGAGAAAGGCGCTACTGCTATGGATGTAGCCATGTCCATCAGTGAGGGACTGGCACGCAATGTATTGGCAGCAAAGGTTGATGGTGAGATATGGGATGCTACACGCCCTATCAATACCGATGCAAACCTGGTGCTGCTCACGGGTAGGGATGATGATGGTATGTATGCTTTTTGGCATTCAAGCGCCCACCTTATGGCTGAGGCACTGGAAGAACTTTACCCGGGCGTGAAGTTTGGTATTGGTCCACCCATTGAGCGTGGTTTTTACTATGATATAGACCTAGGCGATAGAAAACTATCTACTGATGACTTCGCGAAGATAGAGGCCAAGATGAAAGAGTTGGCACAAAAGAAAAGCGAGTATGTGAGGAAAGAAGTGCCCAAGGCTGAAGCCATTGCTTACTTTAGGGAGAAAGGTGATGAATATAAGCTGGAGCTATTGGAAGGTCTTAATGACGGGGAGATAACCTTTTATACACAAGGTAATTTTACTGATTTGTGCCGTGGGCCGCATATACCCAATACCAGCAAGATAAAAGCCATCAAGTTATTGAAAGTGGCTGGAGCTTACTGGCGTGGTGATGAAAGCCGCAAGCAGTTGACACGCATTTACGGTATCACCTTTGAGAAGAACAAAGACTTGGATGAATACCTGCACTTGCTGGAAGAAGCTGAAAAGCGCGACCACAGGAAATTAGGCGCCGAGTTGGAATTGTTCACTTTCTCAGAAAAGGTAGGCGCAGGCCTGCCATTGTGGTTACCCAAAGGTGCTGCACTAAGAGAGAGATTGGAGAACTTCCTGAAAAAAGCACAGAGAAACAGTGGCTACGTGCAAGTAGGTACACCACATATTGGGCATAAAAACTTGTTCGTTACTTCAGGGCACTATGAGAAATACGGCGAAGATTCATTCCAACCGATTAAAACTCCCAACCCTGATGAAGAGTTTTTCCTGAAACCAATGAACTGCCCCTTCCACTGTGAGGTGTACAAGGCAAGCCCACGTTCATACAAGGATTTACCACTAAGGCTCGCCGAGTTTGGTACGGTATATCGCTATGAGCAGAGTGGCGAGTTACATGGCCTCACAAGGGTGCGTGGTTTCACTCAGGATGATGCGCATATCTTTTGCCGTCCTGACCAGGTAGGCGAGGAGTTTATGAAAGTGATTGACCTGGTGCTTTATGTATTCAACGCATTGGATTTCAAGGACTTCAAAGCGCAGATATCATTGAGAGACCCTGAGAATAAAGAAAAATATATAGGCAGCGACGAGAACTGGGACAAG
>JANQJC010000030.1 GCA_028281825.1 Flavobacteriales bacterium | reverse complement strand
GGCAATTCTAGGCGGCCTTGACTTCATTAATACTTTTTGCTTGACCAAAAAGTATAAAGCAGAAATCCCGTCATTGCGAGGGAGCGTTAGCGACCGCCGCAATCTCTGCCACCTGAATCACCGCATCAATAAAAGTCCCTCGCCCTGCGGGAGATGGATTTAGGGAGAGGGCAAATTATTTATTTACACCCTGGCCAAACAAAAAGCATCGAGAAAGAATCCATCATTGTGGGGCGAAACTAAGGAGGTTTGGTTACCTCACCACATACTCCCCCTCAAACTCAGGCAACATTTCCCCCTGGTTATCCACCAGCCAGGGCAACACCATTTTGCGTGGCACAGCAAGCTCACCCACTTTTGCGTTAGTCCTAAAAACCATATCCCAAAAAGGCGTGGTCACACCGTGGTTCATCTTAGGGTCTCCAAAGTGATGATAGAAATGGTGCTTGCGCAGCCAGCGGCCATAGAAGTTGAGCGGCCCATGGGTATGCGCCCTCTTGTGTAGCCACTCATAGAATAGATACATCGCGGCAATACCAAATGAATAGACAAACCCAAAGCCCCAACCAAACACTAATCCACTCAAGGCGCCTGAAACAGCTAATACTCCCAGGGCAAAAAGTAGTTTTTTCCACATCGGCGCAAAGTAATGCCCCAAACGGTGGTGCGTTTGATGCTCCTTAGTGAATTCATTTTTCCCGTGTTTTTTATGTCCCACAAAACGGTGAAGGGCATACTCTAAAAACGTCCACGTGATAATGCCCAATACAAAGGCCAAAAGGATAGTTGCGATAGTCATAGCTTTTTTATTTTGAAAATTACCACCACACTATCCCAAGGTCAATTTCCTTCAACCAATGCATTGTTTTTTTCAATGAATGGCAACACCAATTCACGGGCGAAGACCCGCGACCTCCAACCAATGCAAATTGGCATTCCTGAAATTACCGCGGCAAACAGCATAGCAGCGCTGGCCTATGGATGGATTGCCCGAAGTCCACGAAGTGGACGGCTTGCAACACATCCGTGGTGGATGATATGCCATGTTTCAAGGCAATTCTAGGCGGCCTTGACTTCATTAATACTTTTTGCTTGACCAAAAAGTATTAATGAAACAATAATGCCATTAAGAGAAACCGTGAGAGCAAAAAACAGCAATCATTTCCCAAAAAAACCTAATACTCCATACTTGATACCCCAGTACTAAGCGAAGCATTATATCTTTGCCTCATGGGCAATTTCACATTCAGGAAAGGAGAAAAACTTTGCAGCCGCAAAACCATTGCCGAAGTAATGGGCAAGGGGCATTCTTTTCTGGTACACCCATTTCGCGTAAGCTATATTGAAAGCACGCATACTGAGCCTTACCCGGCCCAAGTGTTGACAGGTGTTTCGAAACGAAACTTCAAAAAAGCAGTGGACAGAAACCGCATAAAAAGACTGATGCGGGAAGCCTATCGCACCAATAAAAACGTACTGTATAAATATCTGCAAGAACAAGATGTAAAACTGGCTGTTATGTTCATTTACATAGGCCGCGAAATGCCCAACTACGATGAAACGAAAGACAAAATAATCTTAGCTTTGCAACGTTTATGCGAAGAGCACGCTGCTCAGCAAAAAACCTCAGAATAATGATTGACAGACTTAAAAAATTGAGTACAAAAGCCAAGCTCTTTGGCCTTATAGCACTCATCAGCATATCTTCATTTATCTCCTTCAGTTTTGTAGACAACTACTTTGAGATAAGCAAAAATGTAGACATCTTCGTGACACTTTACCGTGAGCTTGACCTCTATTACGTAGATGAAACCAACCCAGGCGACCTGATGAAAAAAGGTATCGATGGTATGCTTAAGTCGCTGGACCCATTCACGGTTTACATCCCTGAGTCTGAAATTGAGGATTACCGCTTTCAAACAACAGGCGAATATGGAGGTATTGGCGCCCTCATCCAAAAGCGTGATGAATACATCATGATAGCCGAGCCATATGAGGGTTTCCCAGCAGACAAAGCAGGCCTTATGGCAGGCGATGTTATCATTGAGGTAAACGGCAAAAGCACTAAAGACAAAAACACCAACGACATTAGTAAGCTACTCAAAGGCCAGGCAAACACCAACGTGAAACTGGTGGTGAAAAGGCCTGGACAAGAAAAAACGATTGAGCAAACCCTGAAAAGGGAAGAGGTGAAAATAGAAAGCGTTCCACATTACGAAATGCTAAACGATAAGGTAGCTTACATTCGCTTAACCAGTTTTACAGATGAGTGTGCTGATGAAGTAAAAAACGCCTACATGGGCCTCAAAAAAGAGGCTGGGCCGGAAGCACTCGTACTCGACCTGCGCGGCAACCCAGGCGGGCTTTTAAGAGAGGCCGTTCAATTATGTAACCTGTTTGTGGAAAAAGGGCAAACCATCGTAAGCACCAAAGGCAAGGTAAAAGAGTGGTCAAAAACCTACAAGGCCGAAAATACCCCAATGGATACCGAGATACCAATAGTAGTATTGGTAAACAGTGGCTCGGCATCTGCGTCTGAAATTGTTTCTGGCACTATTCAGGATTTAGACAGGGGCGTCGTTATAGGTCAACGCACCTATGGCAAGGGCTTGGTGCAAACCACCCGCCCGCTGAGCTATGGCTCTCAATTAAAAGTTACTACGGCTAAGTATTACATCCCAAGTGGGCGATGCATACAGGCATTGGATTACTCCAACAGGCGCGAAGATGGCAGCGTGGGCAAAGTACCAGATTCTTTAATGACAGAATTTAAAACCCTGCATGGCAGGACGGTATTAGACGGTGGTGGCATCATCCCTGATGTTCAGTTGGATGAAATTATATACTCCGACATCTTGACTGCACTGGTAAAGAACTACATGATATTTGACTTCGCAACGGAGTTCAGGCAAAAACATGACTCCATTGCATCACCCAAAGACTTTGAATTGACAGAAGAAATCTATCAGGATTTCCTGACCTTTATCTCGGACAAAGAATTGGACTACTCCACTGACAGTGAGAGAATGGTAGAAGAATTTGAGAAAATCGCGAAAGAGGACAAATACTACGACAAGGTTGAAACCGAATTCCATGCTTTGAAAGAAAAACTAATGCACAACAAAAAAGAAGACCTGAAAAGCTTCAAAGACGAGATAAAGGAAATATTGAAAGGAGAGATAGTTTCTCGCTACTACTACCAAAAAGGCCGACTGGAGTCAATGCTAAAAGACGACCCGGAAGTAGTAGAAGCACTAAAAGTAATAGAAGACAAAGAGAAGTATCAGTCTATCCTGGCAAGCACTTTTAAGCCTGAGGATAAGGCGCAGAAAGAATAATACTTACTTCTTTTTTCTTACCTTTGCTTCGTTAGTAACACCTACAAAAAATCTTATGAAAAAGAGTTTTAACTTTATTTTAATGGGCTTGATGGCCTTCTCACTGGTTTCATTAAACTCATGCAAAAAAGATGATGATGATGACGATGATGAGCAACAAACTGGAATTGAAAGCTTTATCGGCAGTTACAATTTTACAGTAACAACAGAAACGCACACTTGGAGCAATCCACTGCAACAATGCGAGTCAGAAACCGAGACAGAAACTCACCTGATAACTATCAATGATACTTATAATGATGGTGTATTGGCGGCTAATCAGCTGGTAATTAAAAACCTGGTGAAAAATTCAAACACAGAAGTTGTAATAGACATTACAGACAACTCTTTTGTAATTACCGAACCTGACTGGTACAATGGTACCGGCACAAAAAGTGGCAACACGATTACCATAGAGTTTACTTATTCATTCGGCAGCTGTCCCGATCCGAATCAAGGAAATGGAACTGCTGTGAAAAATTAGTTTTAAATAAGCACAGGATGTAACGGGGCATACTCACGTATTGCCCCGTTTTGTTTGCATGCAACCAACTTAGCTGCTTCTTATTACTTTTGCCCTTAAGCTAGGTAGCATAAATCAAACCACTTGAATAAGCTTACCATATCGCAAACAGGCTCAAGGCTGATGTACCTGTCACTAGTTTATGTGGCATTTATTCTTCCTTTTCACGGGCCTCAAATCCCCGTTGGCGTGGGTATTGGCTTGGCCGTTTTGGCTTGGCTGGTTGAGGGTAAACTCATTGACAAGTTCAAAGCTTTTTTTACCAACAAATTTGCCCTTCTATTCTCGCTCATTTTCCTCCTTTATCTGTTAAGCGGGCTCTACTCACATAACAGTCATGAAGCCGCAAAAAACATTCAACTCAAATTATCGCTGTTCCTGTTTCCGTTGGTTATCGCTACAGCAACTGAGCTAACCAAAAAACACAGTATTACCATTCTCAAGGCTTTTGCAATTGGCTGCTTAGTTTCAATTAGTGCCTGTCTTATTCATGCCGGCTATAAAACAATTACTACTGGTGAAAATCACTTTTTATACGATAAGCTCTCAATTTTCGTTCAGGTAGGGTATTATGCCATGTATCTTACTTTAGCCGCCATCTTGATAGTATTCGACTGGACCACCCGTATCAAGCGCTTTTCTTTGGTTCATCTGATCTCCCTAATCGCGTGCGGAGCCATGCTGGTATTGCTCTCAGCACGAGCGCAGTTACTCGCTTTCTTATTCATATTACCCCTGTTTGGTTTTCTCTTTCTTAGAAAACGAATAGGTCAGCTAAAAGCAATAGTGCTTATTTCGTGTGGCATTATGGGCTTCATTGCAGCCCTTGCCTTTCACCCGCAGTCAAGGGCGCGTGTTGAGTTAGCCTATACCGACCTCACAAGGCAAGATGCAGACAAGCACAGCCCCTACCTTAACGGCATTAATACACGTTTTCTTATCTGGGAAATCGGGACGGAAATCATTGCTGACAATACCTTTATTGGTGTTGGCACAGGAGATGTGAAAGACGAACTACTTTCCCGCGCCAAAGAACAAAACATTCCTTCAATCCTCAATAAAGAATTAAACTTTCATAGCCAGTTTTTTCAAACAGCTGTAGCCATTGGCCTATTGGGTTTACTGGCCTTTATAGCCAGTATGGTAGTACCATCATTATTCGCATGGAGGAACAAAATGGTAGTCTACATCGCCTTTATGCTATTGATTGTAATCAGTGCAATAACTGAGGCTATTTTCGAACGGCAGGCAGGCGTGATATTTTTCGCCTTTTTCAATTCGTTACTATTCTTTAAACAACCCGAACTGGTGGAGCAATGAAGATAAGCCTAAAACCACACCAGCACGAATGGATTTACTTCGCTGGCCTTACCCTCATGGCAGCCTCACTACCCCTGAGTAAGTTTACCATGAGCGTCTCCCAGTTTATCATACTAGGCAACTGGTTTTGGGAAGGCAACTTCCGTAACAAGTGGCAAGCACTCAAGAGCAATAAACTTATTTGGGCTTTGCTTTCAATTTATTTTATACATGCACTTGGGTTGCTATGGAGCACAGACATGGCTTACGCCTTCAAAGACCTACGCATCAAATTACCACTATTGGCACTACCAGTCATTATAGGCACTTCGGCTCCACTCGATTTCAAGCGCTTTAGATTGCTGGTGCTGCTTTTTGCCGCTGCCATCTTCGCAGGAACTGCAGTAAGCATGTATTACTATCTGGGTTTCTCTGATGAGCAGATATATGATTTAAGATACCTTTCTCGCTTCATCTCACACATTCGTTTTAGCCTATTGATAGTTCTGGCTGTAGTGATGCTATTATGGATGCTACTCCTTCAATGGAAGCGATTGAACATGACCCATAAAATATTACTGCCAATAACCGTTGCATGGTTCATTACCTTCCTGTTTATATTAGATGTGCTTATCGGTGTGGTTGCGCTTGGTATTTCTCTTTTCGGAACCCTCATCTGGATGGCTTACTCTGTCCAAAATAAAACTTTGCGCAGGAGCCTATTGGTATTTGTTTTGGGTATCCCATTGCTCGCCGTCTTTTATCTTGCGTTCATTGCCAAACAGTATTATGGCATCGGCACCAAAGAAGACCTGAGTAACCTTGAGCGCCAATCCGCCAAAGGCACTTACTATTATCACGACACCACCAACACCGAGATGGAAAATGGTCACTATGTTTGGATATACATCGCCAATGGTGAGTTACAGGATGAATGGAACAAGCGAAGTCAGCACAACTTTGATAGCTTGGATAATAAAGGCAATCCCGTTTATGGCACCGTACTGCGCTATATGAGTTCACGAGGCTTGCGAAAAGATTCAATTGGCATCAGCCAACTGAGCGATGAAGAAATTCGTGCAATTGAAAACGGCGTAAGCAGTTACAGGTATTTTGATAAAGTTGGTATTGGCTATCGACTAGGGCAAACCCTATACGAACTTGACACCTACTTCAAGCACGATGCCGCAAGTGGACATTCTACCACCCAGCGTTTTGTGTTCTGGAAAGCAGCGTCGGGCATTATCAAGAAAAACCCTGTCTTTGGGGTAGGCACCGGAGACCTCAATCAAGCCTTCAAAGAAGAGTATCAATCTATGAACACCTCTCTTGATGAAAAATACTGGCACAGGTCACACAACCAATTTCTAACATTTACCGTGGCCTTTGGCGTAATTGGATTAATTATCTTCATTCTTTCCTTGATATATCCATTCATTACAACTCGTTTTGGGCTTGGTTATTTATACACTATTTTCTTTCTCATCATCGTCACCTCAATGATAACCGAAGACACCCTTGAAACTCAAGCTGGTGTTACTTTCTTTGCCTTTTTCAATACCTTGCTGCTATTTGCACAGCCCGGCATCCAGAAACTTAAGCGTTTCCAATTCCTTAAATGAAAATACTACAGGTAAATACCGAAAAAACATGGAGAGGTGGCGAGCGCCAAACACTATACGTATGCCAGGGACTGATTAAAGCAGGCTGCGATATTGCATTACTCTGCCTTGAGGGCTACCCCCTTGCCAAGAAGGCCAAAGCTGCGGGAATAACCACTCACGAGGTAAAAAGCCATAGGGCTTCTTTTAGCTTTTTATCTATAAACGGGAAAGAATACGATATCATTCACGCCCAAAGCGCCAAAGGGCAAACCAATGCCATTGCCTCCAAAATGTTCCATCAAAAGCCTGTGGTTTATACCCGACGCGTTGATTTCAATATCAAAGGCGGACTAAGCAAATGGAAATATCAACAAACAGATAAACTCGTGGCCATTTCAACTGCAATAAAAAATATAATGCAAAAGCAGGGACTGAGTAATATTAGCGTTATCCCTTCAGTTGTTCAGCAAAAAAAACTGGATGTTGAAAGGGCAAAAAACACCCTTAAAACCCTCAACCCAAACGACAAAAAAGTAATTGCCACTATCGCTGCCATGGTTCCTCATAAAGACCCACTTACTATGGTAGCAGCCATAGCGGAACTAAAAGCCTTGCGCGATGATTTCATTTTTCTCCATTTTGGAGATGGTGAACTAGAACCTCAGATGAAGAAAACTATTACACAAAAAGGACTGCAAGACATTTACCACTTAATGGGATATCTCGAAAACGTAGAAGATTTCTATTCTGTTTTTGAGGTGTTCACCATGAGTTCGCAGGAAGAAGGCTTGGGCAGTAGCGTCTTAGACGCTTTTCTTTATAAAGTACCTGTTGCCAGCACCGATGCCGGAGGCCTAAAAGAAACCGTTGAAGACCGCGGACTACTCTCCCCTATTCACGACCCTAAAGCACTGGCCGAGAATATCCACAAACTTTTGAACCAACCTGAACTGGCTCAAGAACTCACCACCAAAGCCCATAAAGACGTTTTGGGAAACTACTCCTTGGAAAAAACTACCCAGGAGTATCTTAAGATATATCAGGAATTGGCCTGAAGCTCCTTGAGGTAATCATAGCGCTGCCTCACAGCCCTCGCCGATACCTTGGCTATCACAAACCCATAATAACCATCTAAAAATCCAAGCTTAACGAAATACTGGTGAAAGAACTTCCAGGTAGGTGCAATAATTGTTTTTAGCAGGTTGTGGCTTTTGCCTTTCTCAAACATTTGCTTCGCTTTTAGTCGGGCAAACTTATCAGCTTGTTGCAGGTGGTCATCCATGGTGTAAAAGCTGTAATGCAAAAGGTCACCTTTCAGGTTTTTTGTTTTTGGATGGCCTTCCACAACCAAATTCTCATGGACAAGTCCCTCCCATTTCGTCCTTCTTCTGTCAAACAAGCGCAATTTATAATCTGGATACCATCCCCCATGTTTTATCCATTTTCCGCAATAATTGGTCAGGCGGCTCACACGATAAAACCTTGCTTCACCTTCTTTAGCAGCTAATATAGAAACCTTCAACTCATCCGAAAGTGCTTCATCGGCATCCAGCGAGAGTATCCAATCATGCTTAGCTTGCTCATTGGCAAAGTTTTTTGTCGCTGAGTACCCTTCCCACTCCCTCGTGATGAAATTCACTCCATACCCTTCACATATCTCTTTCGTCTTGTCAGTCGACATTGAATCAACCACCACAATATCATCGGCCACACCTTGCGCTGAGGTTAGGCAGCGACCAATATTATGCTCTTCATTATAGGTGATTATTACAACTGATAGCTGGGGCATAAGTGCGTAAATTTAGTATTAAGTATCAGGTATGAGGTATTAAGACGGCGAATCTTCATTAACAAATTACCAAACTGTGATATTGCTGTATTGTTGCCTACTTAGGTGAACACCATACAGGATTTGCAATTTGATTATTGTGATTTGGTACTTCTGCCTCCTGTCTTCTAGCTTCTGACTTCTGTTTTAAAAATTCATATCTTTGCACTACAATACTAAGCAAGCAATACAATGTTTGACAACATTAAAAACGGGCAAAAGAATTCTAAAACGCAAGAAGGCAGCACTCCTTCATTCAATCAAATAGCCTCTGGAACTAGCATGGAAGGCGACGTTAAGTCTAATGGTGACATTAGGGTTGATGGTTATATCAAAGGCTCATTACAAACCAAAGGCAAATTGGTGATAGGCAGCACAGGCAAGATTGAAGGTGAGATACAATGCACCCACGCCGATGTTTCAGGTGAAATAAAAGGAAACATTGTGGTGGCTGAACTGCTCCAATTAAAGTCAACTGCCAAGCTAATGGGTGATATAGTTACCAATAAGCTGGCCATTGAGCCTGGTGCCAACTTCTCAGGCACCTGCAGTATGGGCGCGGTAGTTAAAGACCTGAAGCATGGCCAACAAGAGCAAAGACAACCAAAACCAGAAGAACAAACAGCCTAACGAGTTCCTGCGCTATAGTGGTATGGCTACCCAAATGATAGCCATTATACTGGCCAGCGTTTTTGGGGGCATCAAGGCAGACGAATACTTCGGTAATGAGAAGCCCATTTTAACAGCAATTCTTACGGTATTTGGCGTTTTCCTCTCTATTTATTTTGTAATCAAAGACTTTCTTAAAAAGTAGCATGCCACAAGCTTTTCGCAAGTATATTATCAGGTTGAGTATACTCACAGGCATCATAGTGGCGATTGGTTTAATCGCCCAAACCATGCTGCCACCCCAGTACTTCCCGAATGCGTTTTTACCGCTGTCGGCTTTTTTCTATCTGCTCTCAGCAGGTGCGCATTATATACTGGTAAAAGCCAATGAAAACTCACCCAAAAGGTTCATTGCCTATTTCATGGGTGTAAGTGGCATGAAGTTATTGGCATACATAGCAGCATTAGCCATATATGTGTTGCTCATCAACCGTGAAGGCGCAATACCCTTCGTGATTGCCTTCGCTATCCTATACCTTATCTATACCGTTTTTGATATCACCGCACTTATGGGTGAAGTGAGGAAAGCAGATTGATTGATTACCAATCATCATCTACGCCACCGATATTGCCAGATTTAATCGTAGTTTCTATTTCTTTTAGCATAGCCTGGATTTTATTGTCAGCATCTTCTAATGACCTTTTACCTTGCTTAGACTGTCTTAAATCTTCCAGTGGAGTGCTACTATTAGACGAAGTAGTGCCGCAATTAACTATAGCATTATGAATAAAACTTTCAATTATCGTTTTGTATCTTCCCTCCTTACAATAAATACTAATCTTGAAGTTTAAAGTGATTTGATTCCAAGCGCACCAGCCACCTTGCGATTCCAGAAATATATTCCCTGTAGATATTAATGATGATTTACTCTCATCATCAAAACTCACCATATTATCTGAAGTTTTAAGAGTTCGGAGCATCCACTCTTTTGCCCTTTTGTATATTTCTTCTTGCGAAATGCCTTCCGTCTGGGTAACAATTTCATACTTATATTTCCCTGTTTCTGTATCTTTAGGAGGAGCTTGGGCTATAGTAAGGTAAACATTTGCCATCAAAACTATTACCGTTACAAATAACTTCAATTTCATATTGAATAGTATAAACATAGGTAAAGTAAATAAGGTGACTAAATTGATTTATAAGGTTAAACAAGTCCTGCCAAGTTAAAGAAATATTGCTACCACTCAAGCATGAACGTTTAACATACCCCAAATTCGTTTCTGTTACTTTTCTCCTATTTTGCATTGATAAAAGCAAAAACATGAAGAAACTTTTCCTCTTTTTACTACTTGCTTTTGCTCCATGTTTTCATTCAATTGCCCACCCGGCATGGGGCATAGTAGTGGATAAGCATAAAAATATCTACTTTGCAGATATCGTGCATAATGGACGAGGCTCCGTCTGGAAGCTCAACCCCGATGGGAAGTTGGAATTGCTATTAGGTGATTTTCACGCCCACAATGTGAGCATAGATAAAGAGGGGAACCTGTATACTGCCCACGGTGAGGGCAATCACACCATGCTCAGGCTCCCGCCAAATGGCAAAATTGACACCCTCATTAGCACCACCGATATCAAGGCTTTCTTTGGTGGTAATTGCACTTATTCACCTAACGGAGAAATCCTTTTCAGCATTCACAATCGCATTTGGGCCATTGATAAAGAAGGCAATAAGCGTCAGGCGAGTGAACACATTTTCAAATGGACACAAACGATATACGCTGATGAAGAGGGCAACATCTACGCACCTGATATTAAGATAGGCAAGGGCTCACTTGTCAAAATTGACTCCAATGGCAAGTCTTACACCATTGCCACTAATCTTTACAGCAAACTGGATAGGCCCATTAACCCACATCAGGATGTACTCTTGGGCATCACCAAGGGCTGCGATGACCATATCTACATAGCGGAAACAGCAGGGCAAAGGATAATCAAGATATTGGAAGACGGGCAAACCGAAACCTTCTACAAGTCTGATGGAGACTGGTTCCCATGTGGCATCGACTTTTTTGCCGGTGATGCCTACATACTGGAAAGCCGATTTGGTAAAAACGGGCTGGTAGGCCCAAGGATTACCCTGATTACTGAGCAAGGTAAAAAATCCATCCTATTCGAATACGGGAAAACTCAACCGGTTTCAAATACTGAAACAGAAGAACAAGCTCCCGAATCACCCAAAGAAGAAAAAGGGCCTACACTGCTTTTCGTCTTCTCACTTTTCATAGCCTTTGCCATTTCAGCAATAGTAGCATCCATATCACAACAAAAATGGAAAGAGAAAAAAGAACAGGAAGAACTAGAAAAAGACCGTAAAGAAACCGCCAAGTGGTTTGATTATGATTAGTTTGTTTTTGTAGGTTTGAGGCAACAATGAAAGCTCTTTGCTTATGGAAACTCTAGAATACATCAGTGAGCTGGTCTTATATGTTGGTGGGTTAGTTGTTGTTTATGATTTTTTACCAGCAACCAGACGAAAAAGAATTGATGAATATGTCACTAAGAAATTGACATGGAAATTACTTGTCAATACTCTTTTACTTGCGACTAGCTTTTATATTTTAGTTCGTTTTTTTCCTTACATAGCTCCCTTTGCCTTATTGATAGTTATCATAGCCATTGTTTATGAGTATAATAATTCAAATAATAAAAGTTCTGTTTATCTGCTTTTGTTTTTTATTATCATCCCTATAGCACTCCCTTGGTTAATCGAAATATTATCTTCTCCCGACAATTTAGTTTTTAGTGATAGTGATTACTCGAAAGTGGTATATTCAACTTTAATGCCTTATGTCTGGTTTTCAGAAGCAGTTTCTCAAATCTTTGGAGATGTTTCTCAAATACCATTACCTAAGTTTTCTTCTGTTGATTTTGAGAATAAATATCTTCAAACGATTGATCTAATTAATGCCTACACTCCTGAAGCAATTAGTAGGTTCCCTCAATTCAGACTTTTTTCCTGGGCCTACAAAGGTTATTTATTAATTTTTGCAGTATTAATTCAAATCTTGCTTCTTGTTTACTTATGGTACTTTGTGCAGTTAGCCTATCTAAGTATAACTGCTCCGCTAATTCGCTTCTCGTATTGGGCTAAGAATAAATTTGAAATAGAGCAAGAGAATATACCGATTGCTGGTACCATTATTTTTGCAATCGCCTCTACTTTCATGATGATTTTAAGGACAATTGAGTTTTTTGGATAATTCTAGGCTATTCCAACTCACCTCCAATATCCTAGTACTTAATACCTAATTCTTAGTACCTTCTTTCCCCTCATCGAAAAAACCTAAAAAAACAACTATACAGGTATTGGGCAATAAAATTTTATTGCCTATGTTTGCACTCGCAAAACAAAAGGGACAGCTAAATTCGCTGAAATGCCAGTAAAATCAAGCCTTACACAACTTTTTAATACATCCTTAATCTTAGTGATTCTGGGTGTTTTTTCATTTAATATTCAAGTTTTAGCTAGCAATCCTCATGGTGAAAGTGATGGACAAGAGGATAAGGTTGAAGCAGTTCACCCTTCTGACTCTGCCATTACGGGTGATGAATATACTGAAGAACATGTAGGCCATGACGATGCTCATGATGCTCATGACGAGCAGCACGGCGGTGGCTTCAACGCTGGTGATATGATTATGCACCACGTTTTGGATGCCCACGAAATCCACTTCATGACTTTTAATGAAGGTACTCCTGAAGAGAGTCACCTTTCTATCCCGTTGCCAGTAATATTATATACTCCTGATAGGGGCGTTGAGTTTTTCTCATCATCTAAGTTTCATAATGATGAGCACAAATACGATAGGTACTTCCTGCACCACGAGCAAATCTATATTGCTAATGAAAATGGCGAACTAGAGTACGTTGATGGTGGTCACGACCCAATCAATGCCAAACCATTGGATTTCTCTATCACTAAAACAGTAGCTGGTATGCTGATTGCTGTTTTCTTGATGTTCTGGATGTTCCTTTCAGTAGCTAAAGCCTACAAGAAAAGAGAAGGTCAGGCTCCAAAAGGACTTCAATCTTTTATGGAACCACTCATCATCTTCATCCGTGACGAAGTGGCTAAGCCATCTATCGGTCATCATTATGAAAGGTTCATGCCATTCCTATTGAGCATTTTCTTCTTCATTTGGATAAGCAACATGCTAGGCTTGATACCATTTATTGGTGGTTTCAACATCACGGGTAATATCTCAGTAACTATCGTATTGGCAGTATTTACTTTCGTAGTAACTACAGTCAATGCTAATAAAAACTACTGGGCACACATCTTCGCTACGCCAGGTGTACCAGTATGGTTATTACCACTCATGATTCCAATCGAAATAATGGGCATCTTCATTAAGCCTATTGTACTGTGCTTGCGTCTTTTTGCTAACATCACGGCAGGTCACATTATCATCTTGTCATTCATGAGTTTGATATTCATTTTCAGCAGCCTTTATGGCAACATCGCTGGTTATGGTGTATCAGTATTATCGTTGGCATTCGGAATTTTTATGAACCTGATGGAATTGCTGGTTGCATTCCTTCAAGCATATGTTTTCACGCTTCTTTCAGCCTTGTACTTCGGTGCGGCAGTTGAGGAGGCACATCATTAATCATGTATCTATTAACCCTTAATATATAACAACAATGGATCTAATTGCAGTATTGCTAGAAGCAGCTTACGCTTACATGGGCGCCGGTATCGGTGCAGGTGTTGCAGCTATCGGAGCTGGTATCGGTATCGGTAAAATCGGTGCATCTGCCCTTGAGTCAATGGCAAGACAACCTGAGTCTACTGGTGATATCCGTGCCAACATGATTGTTGCTGCCGCCCTTGTGGAAGGTGCTGCTTTCTTCGGAATCATTGTGTGCTTACTTGTAGTTCTACTGAAGTAATCACTCAAATGGGTTTACCCCTGCGAGTAACGGTTGGTTACCGCAGGGGTTGAATTGAAATTGATAAACAAAAAATATAAAGTAAGATGTTAGTTCAACCTGGTGTAGGTCTTATAGTTTGGATGACGGTAGCGTTCCTTGTGGTGTGGTTCCTTTTAGGGAAATTCGCATGGAAGCCTATCCTTAAATCATTAAAAGAGCGTGAGTCTTCAATTGAAGATGCTTTGAACTCAGCTAAAAAAGCAAAAGAAGAAGTTGCAGCACTTAAGAATGACAATGAGAAACTATTGCAAGAAGCTCGCAACGAGAGAGATGCAATGCTGAAAGAAGCTCGTGAGACCAAAGAACGTATCGTAGCCGAAGCTAAAGCTGCTGCTACTGAAGAAGGCAACGCTATTGTAGCCAAAGCCCGCGAAAGCATACAAAATGAGAAAAATGCGGCTATCACTGAATTGAAAAATCACGTAGCTACACTTTCTATCGAGATAGCTGAAAAAATATTGAAAGCCGAGTTGGACAATGAGGAAAAGCAAAAGCAATTGGTAAGTACGCTATTGGAAGACATTAAACTGAACTAAGAATGGCGAGCGCAAAACTTTCACGCAGATACGCTAAATCATTACTTGGGCTTGTAACCGAGCAAGGCAAGGCTGAAGATTCATATAAGGATATGGAATTCATCCTGGCAGCCTGTAAAGAGAGCAAAGAACTGAATAGGGTATTGAAAAGCCCCATCATCAATGCTGATAAAAAGCTAGTGATATTGAAAGAAGTATTCGGTGGCACTATCAGTCAAATCACCATGGCCTTTTTAGAGCTGTTGACTAAGAAAGGCAGGGAATCAGATGTTAGGGATATCGCTGATGCATATGTAAGCCTTTACAAAGAGAGCAAAGGCATTGAAACTGCTACTGTATTCTCAGCAGCCAGGCTTACAGATGAATCAAGGAAAAAGGTATTGGAGCTAGTGAAAGCTGGCACCGATGGAGAAGTAGAATTAGTTGAACAAGTTGACCCTAGCCTTATCGGAGGTTTTATCCTTCGCGTTAAGGATAAGCAAGTGGATACCAGCATCTCAAGCAAGATAAGGGAGATGAAACAAGACTTCAGCAAGAACTTATACATTAAAGACTTTAATTAATAAACAACAAACAAGGGAATCATGGCAGAAATTAAACCTGCAGAAATTTCAGGAATTCTAAGGCAACAGTTAGCTGGCTTTAAAACCGAAAGCGAGTTGCAAGAGGTGGGTACAGTACTCCAGGTGGGTGACGGTATCGCCAGGATATATGGTTTATCAAACGTACAATCAGGTGAGTTGATTGAGTTCGAAAATGGCTTGATGGGTATCGTATTGAACCTTGAAGAAGACAACGTTGGTGCAGTACTTTTAGGTGGCTCAAGCGGCATTAAAGAAGGCGCTGTAGCTAAAAGAACTGGCCGCATCGCCTCTATCAAAGTAGGTGAAGGCATGTTGGGCCGTGTGGTAAACACATTGGGTGAACCTGTTGATGGTAAGGGAGAAATCAAAGGTGATTTGTATGAGATGCCATTGGAAAGAAAAGCTCCTGGTGTTATCTACCGTCAGCCTGTAAATGAGCCATTGCAAACTGGTATCAAAGCGATTGACGCGATGATTCCAATCGGCCGTGGTCAAAGGGAGTTGATTATCGGTGACCGTCAAACTGGTAAAACAGCGGTAGCTATCGATACCATCATCAACCAAAAAGAATTTTACGATGCTGGTGAGCCAGTATTCTGTATATATGTTGCGATAGGCCAAAAAGGCTCTACTGTAGCCGCATTAGCAAAAACGTTGGAAGATGCAGGTGCATTGCCATACACAGTAATCGTTTCTGCCCCCGCTGCTGACCCTGCTCCACTTCAGTTCTACGCTCCATTTGCAGGTGCTGCGATTGGTGAGTTCTTCCGTGATACAGGCCGTCCTGCTTTGATTGTATATGATGATTTATCAAAGCAAGCGGTGGCTTACCGTGAGGTATCTCTTCTATTGAGAAGGCCTCCAGGTCGTGAAGCATACCCCGGTGACGTATTCTACTTGCACAGCCGCCTATTGGAAAGGGCTGCAAAAGTGATTGACTCTGATGAAATCGCTGCTCAAATGAATGACTTACCAGACGTATTGAAGCCAATGGTAAAAGGTGGTGGTTCATTAACTGCATTGCCTATCATTGAAACACAAGCTGGTGACGTATCTGCATATATCCCAACCAACGTAATTTCTATTACTGATGGTCAGATATTCTTGGAGTCAAACCTATTCAACTCTGGTGTACGCCCTGCGATTAACGTAGGTATCTCAGTATCAAGGGTGGGTGGTTCTGCTCAAATCAAGTCAATGAAGAAAGTATCAGGTACATTGAAACTTGACCAGGCACAGTTCCGCGAATTGGAAGCCTTTGCCAAGTTCGGTTCTGACCTTGATGCTGCTACTCAATCAGTACTTGACAAAGGTAGACGTAACGTAGAGATTTTGAAGCAAGGTCAATACCAACCCGTTAAGGTGGAAGACCAGGTGGCTATCATCTACGCTGGTACTAAAGGCCTACTGCGTTCAGTTCCTGTGGATAGAGTAAAAGAGTTTGAAACTGAATACACTGCATACCTGAACGAAAAGCACAAAGACCTATTGAACGACCTTAAAGCAGGTAAACTAACTGACGAGATTACAAGCACATTGGAGTCAGTGGCTAAAGAATTGTCTGCCAAGTACGCTCAATAATAAGCTTCAAAAAGAGGGATAGAAAATGCCAAACTTAAAGGAAGTAAGAAATAGAATAACCTCGGTTAGCTCTACCAGGCAGATTACCAGCGCCATGAAAATGGTATCGGCTGCCAAGTTGAAGCGCGCCCAGAATGCTATCACACGTTTAAGGCCTTATGCTGGCAAACTAAAAGAGATACTTCAAAACCTGAGTGCTTCTTTAGATTCATCTTCTGATGGTGTTTACAGCACCGAGCGCGAAGTAAAAAACGTATTGTTGGTAGCCATTACTTCAAACAGGGGGCTCTGCGGTGGTTTCAACTCTGCTATTCTCAAGCGCACTAATAAGGCTATTAACAAGGATTACGCCAACCTGAAAAGCACAGGTGGTATACATATTCTTACTATCGGTAAAAAAGCGACTGACTACTTTAAAAAGTCATCTTATAACTTGGTTTCATCACATGATGCTCTGTTTGATGATTTGACCTTTGATAACGTAGCCCCGATAGCTAAAACTATTATGTCTGAATTTGCCACTGGCAAATATGATAAGGTTGAAGTAGTATACAATCAGTTTAAAAATGCTGCCACGCAGATACCCACTTTAGAGCAATACCTTCCTGTAAAGTCAGACGATACTGAAGTAGTGAATACCAGCAAGGTAGACTATATTTTCGAGCCTAATAAAGAAGACATCGTTAAAGACTTGATACCTAAGTCCTTGAAAATTCAGCTTTACAAAGGCATTTTAGATAGCCACGCAGCCGAGCACGGCGCAAGGATGACTGCTATGCATCAGGCAACTGATAATGCAACCACATTACTGGGTGAGCTTAAACTAAGCTACAATAAAGCCCGTCAGGCAGCTATTACTACTGAAATTCTTGAGATTGGTGGTGGTGCTGCTGCTTTGGAAGACGGTTAATTTTAGTCTTAAAATATTTGAAAAAAGCCCCGAAAATTTCGGGGCTTTTTTGTTTAAACACCTATAGCTCCGCTTAAAACTTCCTCTATCAAACAACCAATTATTGAAAGACAAAATATATTCTATTAATCAATAATAACGTTATTTTATTAAAAAATGATACCTATTTAAAAAGACAAATTGTAAAAATTATGGTTGAATGAGCCAGTAAGTAGTACGACTTTAGCAATGTCATTGATTGTACACAGTCAAATTTCATTACAATGAAAACAAGTTCTTATTCGTTCAAAACACTTTCCCTCGGGTTATCAGTATTACTGTCAATAATACTCTTTAGTAATACGGCTAAGGCACAATGCGTACCAGTTCCTTCTTATACGCATCCAGACATATATCCTGATGCTTCCATTGGCATACCTCCTATTATTCAAGGCGTACCATATAACACGGTGATAACCGTAGTTCCTGTGGAAATAGGCTTTCCCAATACTCCAGATACTTTAGTACTGAACCCGATTTGGGTTACTAGGATCGACTCCGTTCCTCCCTTTTTTACAGAAGGCCCCCTATCTTCAATAGGCTTGTCTTACTCGTGCTCAACTCCATATTGCATGTTCACTCCTGGTTCTAGTGGTTGCATAACAATCACTGGAACACCCAATGTCACTTTAGGCCCTAATGACCGACTTAAGGTATCTCTTGAACCAATGAACTTTCCTTTTCCAAGTCTAATGTCAAGTACCTATACTTTCGATTACGCTTATGATATGGATATAGTAACAGGTGTGGTATATGATGACCTAAACGGCAATTGTATTCAGGATGTCGGAGAGCCAGGTTTAGCTGGTAGAGTAGTAAGTGCTACCCCAGGGAATAATCATACAATAACTACACAAGGCGGCGGATATTCATTAAAAGTTCAGAATGCAGGAATTCATGACTTTACAGTTGACAACCAAGCATATTGGCAGAACAATTGCCCATCGCCAGCGGCTACTCACACTGTGGACGTTACCACTCAAAACCTTATCATATCTGGTAGAGACTTTGGTTCACAACGAATTCCCAATATCAATGATATACAGGTGTTGGTAACCAACCTCAATTGTGCGAGGCCAGGGTTTCAACATCATTATAAGGTGGATGTGAAAAATGTAGGAACTACAACACTCTCTGGCACTGTGGAATTACAACACGATGCATTACTCCACTTTAGTAATCACTCTTTTCCTATTCACTCATCCTATAACAACAATATTATTAGCTGGGACTATGGACCCCTTCAACCTGGTGAAACAACTCAATACCGCGCATATTTCACCGTTGATACTCAAGCTGTTTTGGGAGATTATACCTATACTACTGCTTCTGCTTATCCTGTAAACGGTGATACTGTGCCAGCGGACAATGTGGATAACCACGCACAGATTATTCAAGGCTCTTATGACCCCAATGATAAAGCTGTGGTTCCTGCCGAAGGTATCACACCCGAACAAGTGGCTGCACATCATCCTTTAACATACCACATTCGCTTCCAAAATACCGGAACCGATACTGCGTTTACCGTTGTTGTTCGGGACACTTTAAGTTCAAATCTTGAAATTGAAACCTTTGAAATGCTGTCTACAAGCCACCCTTGCACCACTGAACTAGAGGGGCCGGGATACCTGAAATGGACTTTCAATAATATTCTTCTACCTGACAGCAACGTGAATGAACCTGCTAGCCATGGCTACATCAAGTATCGTATCAAGCCAAAATCAAATCTGGTTTTGGGTGATGAGATACACAACACAGCGGCTATATATTTTGACTTCAACACCCCTGTAATCACCAATACAACGGTTACTGAAGTGAAGATACTTGAAGGCATCTCAGAGGCTGGTATCAATCTACCGGTTAATATTTACCCTAACCCAACTTCAGACCTAATCAATATCGAAATCACCGATAGAAACAAAGTGGGTAGCATTGAATTATTGATGACCAATGTGTCTGGACAGGTAATAAAACAACTACCTCTCAACCAGATCAGGACAACAATAGTTGTAGACGATTTGGCCTCAGGGTTTTACTTTATATCCTTAACAGAAAATGATAAAATAAGAGACACCCGAAAAGTTGTCATATCCAAAAGATGACCCATAAAAAAGCCCCGCTAAATAGCGGGGCTTTTTTATTCCTTCAGCAAGATGTTTATATCATCCATGAGTCGCTGGGTTTCCAGCTCAAGCGTGCCATTATAAAGCCCCCTGATGCGCTTATGCTTATCTATAAGCAGGAAGTGCTCAGTATGCAAAAACTCCGATGAGTCGCGATTAAACCCTGGTTCTTCTTCAGCAAAATAAGATTGGCGTGCTATCTTATAAATTTCTGCCCTGTTCCCCGTTACCAAATGCCACTTTTCTGGGTCAATTTCATAATTCTCGGCATACAATTTCAATTTAGATACACTATCCTGCAACGGCGTAACGGAATGTGATAAAAACATCACGTCCGCTTCGTTCGCAAAGGTATCGGCTACTGCTTTCAGGTTATTGGTCAACTTAGGGCAAATACCCGGGCATGAAGTAAAAAAGAAGTCCGCCACATATATCTTACCATCAAAATCGGCTTCAGTACATGCCTCACCCAATTGATTGATAAATGAAAAACTGGGAATGGTATGCATATCCCTCTCACTGGCTTCC
>JANQJC010000026.1 GCA_028281825.1 Flavobacteriales bacterium | reverse complement strand
CAATGGAGAAATTTTAACAAGCGGGAGTAGCTCAGCTGGCTAGAGCATCAGCCTTCCAAGCTGAGGGTCGCGGGTTCGAATCCCGTTTCCCGCTCTTGTTAAAACTGAGAATAGCCAATGTAGCTCAGAGGTAGAGCACTTCCTTGGTAAGGAAGAGGTCACGGGTTCAATTCCCGTCATTGGCTCTTTACCTAAAGGAAGCGCAGGCAAGATTGAAAAAGAACTTTAATAGAATATAGTAAACAAGTAAAATTAATATAAACAAAAACAAATATTTCCCATGGCTAAAGAAGCATTTGTACGTAGTAAACCACACGTAAACATTGGAACTATTGGTCACGTTGACCACGGTAAAACTACCTTGACTGCTGCAATTACAACAGTACTTGCAAACAAGGGATGGGCTCAAACGAGGTCATTTGATTCAATTGACAACGCTCCTGAAGAGAAAGAGCGTGGTATTACCATTAACACTTCACACGTTGAGTACGAAACAGAAAACAGGCACTATGCTCACGTTGACTGTCCAGGTCACGCCGACTATGTGAAGAACATGGTAACAGGTGCTGCCCAAATGGACGGTGCTATCCTTGTAGTTGCTTCTACTGATGGTCCGATGCCTCAAACAAGGGAGCATATCCTTCTTGCTCGTCAGGTGGGTGTTCCTAAAATTGTAGTGTTCATGAATAAAGTGGACATGGTTGATGATGCTGAGCTTCTTGAGCTGGTTGAGATGGAAATTCGTGAACTTCTTTCTTTCTACGAGTTTGATGGCGATAACACTCCAATCATTCAAGGTTCTGCATTGGGCGGCCTGAACAACGAAGGTCAATGGGTTGATAAAATCCTTGAATTGATGGCTGCTGTGGATGAGTATATCCCAGTTCCACCAAGGGCTGTTGATAAAGATTTCTTAATGCCAGTTGAGGACGTATTCTCAATTACTGGTCGTGGTACAGTTGCTACTGGCCGTATCGAGAGAGGTGTTATCAACTCGGGTGACGAGGTTGATATCGTAGGCATGCAAGAAGAGAAAATGAAGTCAGTTGTAACTGGTGTTGAGATGTTTAGAAAAATTCTTGACAGGGGTGAGGCTGGTGATAACGTTGGTCTTCTTTTGAGAGGTGTTGATAAAGATGAGATTAAGAGAGGTATGGTATTGGCTAAGCCAGGTTCTATCACTCCTCATACTGAGTTTAAGGCTGAGGTGTATATCTTGAAAAAAGAAGAAGGTGGACGTCACACTCCATTCCATAACAAATACAGGCCACAGTTCTATTTCAGAACAACTGACGTAACGGGTGAAATTTTCTTGCCAGAAGGACAAGAAATGATTATGCCTGGAGACAACGTTACTATTACTGTAAAACTGATTGTACCTGTAGCGATGGATAAAGGTCTTCGTTTCGCTATCCGTGAGGGTGGTAGAACGGTAGGTGCCGGTCAGGTTACTGAAGTAATTAAGTAATTAGAAATAAATAATTGAGGCTTTAAGGTGTTCCGATTTTTTCGGAACACCTTTCATGCCCTAAAAAGGTCGGTGATTAATAGGAGTGGGTTAATGAAGCATTCCTGAGGTTTTGGGAGCCATGAAATTGGCGGTTGAAAGCAGCGATACCTGAAGGGCAAATAGAATATAAACGGGTGTAGCTCAATTGGCAGAGCAACGGTCTCCAAAACCGTAGGTTGAGTGTTCGAGTCGCTCCACCCGTGCAAATAAAAAAAAGAGTAGTGAATAAGGTTACCAACTATATAAAGGAGTCGTACGATGAGCTGGTTCATAAAGTAACATGGCCAACGTGGAGTGAGCTGCAAAACAGTACAGTATTGGTTACGGTTGCTTCAATTATCATTGCCTTGATGGTGTTTGTGATGGATTTTGTAGTTGGTATCACAGGTGACGAAGGTGATTTGTGGAGAGGGGTACTCGGATTTTTCTACGACTTGTTTAAGTAAAAAAGGCGGAGGATACGAAGAATGGTTGACCAAAAAGAAAAGAAATGGTACGTAGTTCGCGCCGTTAGCGGTAAGGAGAAGAAAGCGAAGGAGTATATCGAGATGGAGATTGGCCGTTTGGGTATGCAGGATTATGTGTCGCAGGTTCTTATTCCTACTGAGAAGGTATACCAGATAAGAAAGGGTAAAAAAGTAAGTAAAGAAAGGAGTTTTTATCCTGGATACATTTTGATTGAGGCATTATTGGTAGGTGAGATACCTCACACTATCAAGAATGTGCCTAACGTGATAGGTTTCCTTGGTGAAACCAAAGGTGGTGAGCCAGTGCCTATGCGTGAGAGTGAGGTGAACAGGATATTAGGTAAAGTAGATGAGCTTGCAGAAAGCGATGAGGAACTAAATATACCATTCATTGTAGGTGAGACAGTGAAGGTGATTGATGGGCCTTTCAATAGCTTTAGCGGTGTGATAGAAGATATAAACGAAGAGAAGAAGAAGTTGAAAGTGATGGTGAAAATCTTCGGAAGAAAGACGCCGCTTGAGTTGAGCTACATGCAGGTAGAAAAAGAGTAATAACGAAAATTCGATGTGAGCAATCGATATATTCAATAAGAGAACTGCTTCCCTCTTATTGGAGCAAGTGTAAAACTAATAGTCTAATAAAAAAGAAATGGCTAAAGAAGTTCAAGCTTTAATCAAACTTCAGATTAGAGGAGGAGCTGCAAACCCTTCACCTCCCGTGGGCCCTGCATTGGGTGCCAAGGGTGTGAACATCATGGAGTTTTGCAAGCAGTTCAATGCCCGCACGCAAGATAAGCCTGGAAAGGTGTTGCCAGTGGTAATTACTGTATACAGTGATAAGTCTTTTGAATTTATCATTAAAACTCCACCAGTGGCTGTGCAGTTAAAAGAAGCTACAAAACTTAAGTCAGGTTCAGCTGAACCCAATAGGGTTAAAGTGGCAAGTGTTACCTGGGACCAGGTAAAAGTAATTGCCGAAGATAAGATGCCTGATTTGAATTGCTTCACTGTAGAGTCTGCCATGAGAATGGTAGCTGGTACTGCTCGCAGTATGGGAATCACAGTAAAGGGCGCATTTCCTTCACAATCTTAATTTGTTGAAAAAATGGCAAAATTAACCAAGAACAGGAAAGCTGCACTGGAAAAGATAGACGCGAATAAGGTTTATTCCGTGAACGAAGCCGCTGGTTTGTTGAAAGAGTTCAACAACACAAAGCTAGATCAGTCAATTGACGTTGCTGTGAGGCTGGGTGTTGACCCTCGTAAAGCAAATGAGATGGTAAGGGGAACGGTAAAACTTCCGCACGGTACAGGAAAAACAGTTAGGGTACTTGTTTTGTGCTCCCCTGATAAGGAGCAAGAGGCAAAAGACGCTGGTGCTGATCACGTTGGTTTGGACGATTATGTTGAAAAAATCAAAGGTGGTTGGACAGATGTTGATGTTATCATCACTATGCCCAGCGTAATGGCCAAAGTAGGTGCTTTGGGTAGGATATTAGGTCCGCGTGGCTTGATGCCAAACCCAAAAACTGGAACTGTAACGATGGATGTAGCAAAAGCGGTTGAAGATGTAAAAGCCGGTAAGATTGACTTTAAAGTTGATAAGTACGGTATCATCCACGCTGCTGTTGGTAAAGTAAGTTTTGATCAAGAAAAGATCACTGAAAATGCCAACGAATTGCTAAACACCATAGTGAAGTTGAAACCAGCTGGTGTTAAAGGTACTTACATTAAGAGTGTTTACATGTCAAGTACTATGTCACCTAGTATTCCAGTTGATCTAAAGACAGTTAGCAGTAATTAAAAACCAATCAATTCAGAAGGTTTATGAATAGAATTGAAAAAGATAAGGAGATAGAAGAATTGGTAGCCAAATTGGCATCAACCGATAACTTTTATCTTACTGACATTTCTGAATTAACGGTTGAGCATACCAATGACCTTAGAAGAAATTGCTTCAAGGAAGGTATCCAATTGCAAGTGGTGAAAAACACCTTGCTTAAAAAAGCTTTTGAGCGTTCTGAAAAGAACTTTGATGAGCTTTATGATACCTTGAAAGGCTCAACTTCAATCATGTTTTGTGAGACGGGTAATGCACCTGCAAAGCTTATTGTGAAATTTCGCAAAAAGCACCCAAAACCGGTATTGAAGGCGGCTTACGTTGAAGAAAGTGTGTACTTAGGCGACGACCAATTGAAGATGCTTGAGTCACTCAAATCTAAGAACGAGCTTATAGCTGAAGTCATTGCGCTACTTCAATCACCAGCCAAGAATGTTGTTTCACAGCTTTCTTCAGGTGGTCAGAAGTTGACTGGTGTACTCAAGACGCTATCGGAAAGAGAATCTTAATTAACTTAAATTTTTTAGTAACTAACGATTAATAATTAATAAAAATGGCAGATTTAAAAGCTTTTGCAGAGCAGTTAGTTAATTTAACTGTAAAAGAAGTAAACGAACTTTCAGAAATCCTTAAGGATGAATACGGCATCGAACCAGCTGCTGCAGCTGTTGCTGTTGCAGGTCCTGCTGCTGGCGGCGGCGAAGGCGGCGGCGCTGAAGAAAAGACTGAGTTTGACGTAATCTTAACTTCAGGCGGTGCAGCCAAGCTTCAAGTAGTTAAAGTGGTTAAAGAAATCACTGGACTAGGTTTGAAAGAAGCTAAGGAAATAGTTGACGGTGCTCCTAAGCCAATTAAAGAAGGTGTGGCTAAAGACGAAGCTGAAGCTATCCAAAAACAGCTTACTGACGCCGGAGCTGAAGTTGAGCTTAAATAAAAGGTTCGCATAATTCTACGTTTAGACCTTCCCAAAATGGGACAGGTCTAAACGTGTTTATATCGAAACCTGCAACTATTCTTTAACCCGAAAATCCTTACTACATTGGCTCAGAAGAAAAATATTAAAGAACGAATTAATTTCGCTTCAATTCAACAACAGGCTGAGTATCCTGATTTTCTGGATATCCAATTGCAGTCTTTCCAAGACTTTTTTCAATTGGAAACAACTCCTGAAAATCGTGAGAGCGAGGGCTTGTATAAAGTTTTCTCCGAAAACTTTCCGATTACTGATGCCAGGAATAACTTTGTATTGGAGTTCCTGGATTATTTTATTGACCCACCGCGCTATTCAATAGAAGAGTGTATTGAGAGGGGGCTTACCCATAGTGTACCACTAAAGGCTAAGCTTAAACTATATTGTACTGACCCCGAGCATGAGGATTTTGAAACGATTGTTCAGGATGTATATCTAGGTACAATACCTTACATGACACCTAAAGGTACCTTCGTTATTAATGGAGCTGAAAGGGTAGTAGTATCTCAGCTGCATAGGTCGCCAGGTGTATTCTTTGGACAAAGCTATCACGCAAACGGTACTAAACTTTATTCAGCCAGGGTAATCCCATTCAAGGGTTCATGGATTGAGTTTGCTACTGATATCAATAATACGATGTATGCTTACATCGATAGAAAGAAAAAACTTCCTGTAACCACACTTTTAAGGGCGATAGGTTATGAGAGTGATAAGGACATTCTCGAGATATTTGACCTTGCTGACGAAGTGAAAGTTACTAAAACAGGTTTGAAGAAAGCTGTGGGGCGTAAACTTGCAGCGAGGGTTTTGAAAACATGGATTGAAGACTTTGTGGATGAAGATACTGGTGAGGTGGTATCTATTGAAAGAAACGAAGTAATCATGGAAAGGGAGACGGTGCTTGAAGCTGAGCATATCGAACTAATAGTAGAATCAGGTGTGAAAACAATTATCCTGCACAAAGAGGATACAACATCTATTGATTACTCTATTATCCATAACACGCTTCAAAAAGATACTTCAAACTCAGAGAAAGAAGCTGTTGAGCATATCTACCGTCAGCTACGTAATGCTGAGCCACCTGACGAGGAAACTGCACGCGGTGTGATTGATAAGCTATTCTTCTCTGATAAGAGATATGACCTTGGTGAAGTAGGCCGTTACAGAATCAATAAGAAATTGAACCTGCAAACGGATGAAGAAATCAAGGTATTGACTAAAGAAGATATCATTTGTATCATCAAGTACCTTATTGAGTTGATTAACTCTAAGGCTGACGTGGATGATATCGACCACTTGAGCAACAGAAGGGTAAGAACAGTTGGTGAGCAGTTATACTCTCAATTTGGTGTAGGTTTGGCAAGGATGGCAAGAACCATTCGTGAAAGGATGAACGTTCGTGATAACGAAGTGTTTACCCCAACTGACCTGATTAACGCCAAGACTTTATCATCTGTTATTAACTCATTCTTCGGAACCAACCAGTTATCTCAGTTCATGGATCAAACTAATCCATTGAGTGAGGTAACACACAAAAGAAGGTTGTCAGCTCTTGGGCCTGGTGGTCTTTCACGTGAGCGTGCAGGTTTCGAGGTAAGGGACGTACACTACACACACTATGGTCGTTTATGTACTATTGAAACACCGGAAGGGCCAAATATTGGTTTGATTTCTTCATTATGTGTATTTGCTAAAATCAACAGGCTTGGGTTTATCGAGACACCATACCGTAAGGTTGAGAAAGGTAAGATTGACCTTAAGAACCCTGTAGTTTACTTGAGTGCTGAAGAAGAAGAAAGTAAGGTGATTGCGCAAGCGAATGCTCCATTTGATAAGAATGGCGATTTCTTGAACGATAAAATTAAGTGTCGCTACGAGGGTGACTTCCCAGTGAATGAGCCGGGAGAGATTGACCTGATGGACGTTGCGCCAAACCAAATTGCATCTATCGCAGCATCACTTATTCCATTCTTGGAGCATGATGATGCGAACAGGGCACTGATGGGATCAAACATGATGCGACAGGCAGTTCCATTATTGAGGCCAGAGGCTCCAATTGTAGGTACAGGCTTGGAAGGGCGTGTTGCTCGTGACTCAAGGGTGCTTATTAATGCTGAAGGTGATGGCGTGGTTGAAGCAGTTGATGCCAATACCATTACTATCAGGTACTCTCGCAATGACGATGAAAAACTCGTAAGCTTTGACGACGATACTAAGACGTATACGCTACCTAAGTTTAGAAAAACCAACCAAAGTACTTGTATCAACCTTAAGCCAATTGTTAAAAAAGGAGAGAAGGTAACTAAAGGTCAGGCACTTTGTGAAGGTTATGGTACACAAGATGGTGAACTAGCATTGGGTCGTAACTTGAAAGTGGCTTTCATGCCGTGGAAGGGTTACAACTTTGAGGATGCGATTGTGATATCAGAAAAGGTAGTTAAAGACGATATCTATACTTCAGTTCACATTGATGAGTATTCATTGGATGTAAGGGATACCAAGCGTGGTTTGGAAGAACTTACTGCTGATATACCTAACGTGAGCGAAGAAGCTACCAAAGACTTGGATGAGAATGGTTTGATACGTGTTGGTGCTGAAATAGGCGCTGGTGATATTCTTATCGGTAAGATTACGCCTAAAGGAGAAACAGACCCATCTCCTGAAGAGAAGCTACTAAGGGCTATCTTCGGTGATAAAGCTGGTGATGTCAAAGATGCTTCTTTGAAAGCCTCTCCTTCATTGAAAGGTGTGGTAATTGATAAGAAGTTGTTCTCAAGGGTATTTAAAGATAAAAAGTCAAAAGCCGAGGAAAAAGGTTTGATAGCCTCTGTTGACAAAGAGTTTGAAAAGGATTCAACTGAATTGAAAAACAAGTTGGTTGACAAGCTTTTCATTATAGTTAATGGCTTAAAATCAAGTGGGGTTCATAATCACTACAAAGAAGAGATTATACCAAAGGGTACTAAGTACACCCAAAAAATCCTTCAAAAAGTTGATTATGTAACTGTAAGCCCAGAAGGTTGGACCAACGATAAAGCTAAAAACCAACTTATCAAGCAATTGCTGCACAACTACAACATCAAGTTGAATGATGTTATGGGAGTTCACAAGCGCAAGAAGTTTGCTATCACCATTGGTGATGAACTACCAGCTGGTATTGTGCAGATGGCTAAAGTTTATGTGGCTATGAAGCGTAAACTGAAAGTGGGTGATAAGATGGCTGGGCGCCACGGTAACAAAGGTATCGTTGCTAAGATTGTTCGTGAAGAGGATATGCCATTCCTAGAGGATGGAACTCCAGTGGATATTGTGTTGAACCCATTGGGTGTACCTTCAAGGATGAACTTGGGTCAGATATACGAAACAGTACTTGGATGGGCTGGTCTGAAGCTAGGCAGAAAATTTGCTACGCCAATTTTTGACGGAGCTTCTACTGAAGATATCGACAAGTATGTTGAAGAAGCTGGATTGCCTGCTGTTGGTGCTACTTATCTATATGATGGTGGTACTGGTGAGCGTTTTGACCAGCCAGCAACTGTGGGTGTTATCTATATGCTTAAGTTGGGTCACATGGTGGACGATAAAATGCATGCAAGGTCAATCGGGCCATACTCACTCATCACTCAACAACCGCTTGGTGGTAAAGCACAATTTGGTGGTCAGAGATTTGGTGAGATGGAGGTGTGGGCGATTGAAGCATTTGGTGCTGCCAATATCCTTCAAGAATTGTTGACCGTAAAGTCTGACGATGTGATTGGTAGGGCTAAAGCATACGAGGCAATCGTGAAAGGCGAAACCATGCCAACACCAGGTATCCCTGAGTCATTCAACGTGTTGCTGCACGAATTGCGTGGCCTCGGATTGAAGGTGACCCTAGACTAAGAATTTAAGTATTAATCTTTCAATACTGAAAAGTAATATGGCTTATAAAAAAGAACAGAAAGTTAAAAGCAACTTCACCAAGATAACTATCAGCTTATCATCTCCAGAGCATATTTTGGAGCAGTCGAGAGGTGAGGTATTGAAGCCTGAAACAATTAATTACCGTACCTACAAGCCTGAGAGAGATGGTTTGTTTTGTGAGAGGATTTTCGGACCTGTGAAGGATTACGAATGCCATTGCGGTAAATATAAGAGGATACGCTATAAGGGTATCATTTGTGATAGGTGTGGTGTTGAAGTAACTGAGAAGAAAGTACGCCGTGAGAGAATGGGACACATCCAGTTGGTTGTTCCTGTAGCCCATATCTGGTACTTCCGCTCATTACCCAACAAAATTGGTTACCTGCTTGGTTTGCCATCTAAGAAGTTGGATATGATTATATACTATGAAAGGTATGTAGTTGTGCAGCCGGGTATTGCTACCAAGCCTGACGGTGAGCCAGTTGAGTATATGGAATACTTAACAGAAGACGAGTATCTGGATATCCTAGAAAAGCTTCCAAAAGAAAATCAATATTTGGATGATTTCGACCCTAACAAGTTCGTAGCTAAGATGGGCGCTGAAGCCCTTCACGATTTATTGAGAAGGCTGGATTTAGACCAATTGTCTTATGACCTGAGGCATAAAGCCAATACTGAAACATCGCAACAGAGGAAAAACGAAGCGCTTAAAAGGTTGCAAGTTGTGGAAGCCTTCAGAGGCGCGCAAGACAATATTGAGAACAATCCTGAGTGGATGATAGTGAAGGTTATTCCTGTTATTCCGCCAGATTTGAGACCTCTTGTTCCATTAGATGGTGGTCGTTTTGCTACATCTGACTTGAATGACCTTTACAGAAGGGTTATCATCAGAAATAACCGTTTGAAAAGGCTTATTGAGATTAAGGCTCCAGAAGTAATCCTTCGTAATGAGAAAAGGATGCTTCAAGAAGCTGTTGATTCATTATTTGACAACTCAAGAAAATCAAGCGCAGTGAAAACTGAGAGCAACAGGGCTCTTAAGTCATTGAGTGATAGCTTGAAAGGTAAGCAAGGACGTTTCCGTCAAAACCTTTTGGGTAAGAGGGTTGACTACTCTGCCCGTTCGGTTATTGTTGTTGGTCCTGACTTGAAATTGCACGAGTGCGGTCTTCCAAAGCAGATGGCTGCTGAATTATACAAGCCGTTTATCATCCGTAAGATGATTGAAAGGGGTATCGTTAAAACTGTAAAGTCAGCTAAGAAAATAGTTGACAGGAGAGACCCTGTGGTTTGGGATATCCTTGAAAACGTATTGAAAGGCCACCCTGTGATGTTGAACCGGGCCCCCACCCTTCACAGGTTGGGTATCCAATCATTCCAGCCTAAGCTGATTGAAGGTAAGGCTATCCAGTTGCATCCATTAGTATGTACTGCATTTAACGCTGACTTTGATGGAGACCAAATGGCGGTTCACGTACCACTTGGCCACGCAGCTATATTGGAAGCTCAAATATTGATGTTGGCTTCTCATAATATCCTTAACCCATCTAATGGTGCTCCAATTACCGTTCCTTCTCAGGATATGGTTTTGGGTCTGTACTACATGACCAAAGGCTACAGGAGCGATGAGCAAAGAGAGATGAAGGGAGAAGGAAAAATGTTCTACTCTCCTGAAGAAGTAACCATTGCTTACAACGAAGGTAGTATCGACCTGCATACTTTCATTAAGTTAAAAGTGAACCTGAAAGAAGGTGATGAGTTGGTTCCTCAAGTTATTGAGACAACTGTAGGTAGGGTCCTTTTCAATGAGGTTGTTCCTGAAGAAGTGGGTTTCATCAATGAGTTGTTGACTAAGAAATCACTAAGGGAGATTATCAGTACTGTATTGAAAGTTACTGGTCTTGCGAGAACAGCAGACTTCCTTGATAATATTAAAGACCTTGGTTTTTACATGGCCTTTAAAGGTGGTCTGTCATTTAACCTTTCTGACGTGATTATTCCTGATGAGAAGGAAACCATGATAGACAAGGCTAATGCTCAGGTAGACGAAGTAATGAGTAACTTCCAAATGGGTTTCATTACTAATAATGAGCGTTATAACCAGATTATTGATATCTGGACACACACCAATTCACGCCTTACTCAAACTGTGATGAACAGGTTGACGAATGACAGGCAAGGTTTCAACTCAGTATTTATGATGCTTGACTCTGGTGCGAGGGGTTCTAAGGAGCAGATTCGCCAGCTGTCAGGTATGAGGGGTTTGATGGCCAAGCCACAGAAATCTGGAGCAACCGGAGGTGAGATTATTGAAAACCCCATCCTTTCAAACTTTAAGGAAGGTCTTTCAATTTTGGAGTACTTCATCTCTACTCACGGTGCTCGTAAAGGTTTGGCGGATACAGCCTTGAAAACAGCGGATGCTGGTTACCTGACCCGTCGTTTGGTTGACGTTGCTCAAGACGTCATCATCAGCGATGAGGATTGTGGTACCTTGAGAGGTATTGTGGCTACAGCGCTTAGAAACAACGAAGAAATTGTTGAGTCTCTATATGACAGGATACTAGGCCGTGTTAGCTTGCATGACGTTGAACATCCTGAGACTGGAGAAGTATTGGTTGAAGCTGGTGAAGAACTTAACGAGAAAACAGCAAGGGCAATTGAGGAAGCTGGAGTTGAATCTGTTGAGATACGCTCAGTACTGACATGTGAGTCGAAGAGGGGTGTCTGTACCAAGTGTTATGGTCGTAACCTTGCAACTGGTAAACTGGTTCAGAAAGGTGAAGCCGTGGGTGTTATCGCTGCTCAGTCAATCGGTGAGCCAGGTACACAGTTGACACTTCGTACCTTCCACGTCGGTGGTGTTGCAACTGGTTTGGCTGCAGAGTCTAGCATCGTTGCTAAGTCTGAAGGTACTGCTGAAATAGAAGAGCTAAGAACAGTGAAGGTTGAGAATAATGAGGGCAAGAAAGTGGATGTAGTGATTGGCCGTAGTGCTGAACTTAGAATTATTGACCCTAAGACTAACATGACGCTTTCTACTCACAATATACCTTATGGTTCATATCTATATGTGAAGGATGGCGAGAAGGTTGAGAAGAGCAAACTGATATGTGAGTGGGATCCTTACAATGCTGTTATCCTTTCAGAGACTGACGGTGCTGTTGAGTTCGAGCATATTGAAGAAGGTGTTACCTACCGTCTTGAAAGTGATGAGCAAACAGGCTTCAACGAGAAAGTGATTGTTGATAGTAGGGACAAGACTAAGAACCCATCTATCAAGATTGTAAACAAAGGTGAAGTATTAAGAACATATAACATACCAGTTGGTGCACACATTGTAGTAGATGAAGGTGCTAAGATTAAGGCTGGTAAGATATTGGTGAAAATACCTAGAACTGTTGGTAAAACAGGTGATATCACAGGTGGTCTGCCAAGGGTAACGGAGCTTTTTGAAGCAAGGAACCCCTCAAACCCAGCTGTAGTGTCTGAAATTGATGGTATTGTATCATTCGGTAAGGTGAAGAGAGGTAACAGGGAGATTATCATCGAGTCTCGTACTGGTGAAATCAAACGTTATCTGGTTCCATTGTCAAGGCACATACTTGTACAAGAGAACGACTTTGTTCGCGCTGGGGTTCCATTATCCGACGGTGCCATTACTCCATCTGATATATTGGCTATCAAAGGCCCAACTGCGGTTCAGGAATACCTAGTTAACGAGATACAGGAAGTATACCGTTTGCAAGGCCAGAAACTGAACGACAAGCACTTTGAGGTGATTGTACGCCAAATGATGCGTAAGGTTGATATCGCTGACCCAGGTGATACTAAATTCCTAGAGAAGGAAATCGTGAACAAATTTGAGTTCATGGAAGAAAACGATTGGGTGTTTGGTAAAAAAGTGGTTGTTGAGCCAGGTGATTCTTCTACTTTCAAGAGAGGTCAGATTGTGAGCGCAAGAAAGCTGAGAGAAGAAAATTCTCTATTGAAGAGAAGAGACCAGAAGTTGGTTGAAGCCAGAGATGCCGTTCCAGCCACTTCAAGCTCAGTGCTTCAAGGTATCACCAGAGCCTCATTGCAAACAGAAAGCTGGATATCAGCTGCTTCATTCCAAGAGACAACCAAGGTGTTGAATGAGGCTGCAGTGCGCGCTAAAGTTGACCACTTAATGGGCTTGAAAGAAAACGTTATCGTTGGACACAAGATACCAGCGGGTACTGGCTTGAGGGAGTATGACAAGCTAATCGTAGGTTCTAAGGAAGAATACGAAAGGCTGATGGCTTCTAAAGAAGAGGAAATGGAAGTTGATGTAGAATAAACTAATTTTATGACCCAATATAACCCCGATATCGCAATGTTGATATCGGGGTTTTTTATAAATACCTATCTTTAAAATTCTAAAGGAAAAACATTATGGAAGAAGAAAATAAGAATCAGTTGAATATCGAGCTGAGCGAAGAAGTAGCTGGCGGGACTTACTCTAATCTTGCTATCATAACCCATTCCCCTACAGAGTTCGTGGTTGATTTTGTGCAAGTGATGCCAGGCATCCCAAAGGCAAAAGTGAAATCAAGAGTGATTCTCACTCCTGAACATGCCAAGCGACTTATGAGTGCCTTGAAAGACAATATTGCGAAGTTTGAAGCAGAGCATGGAGAAATTAAGAAAAGTGACCATAACGTGCCACCAATACCCATGAATTTTGGTGGGCCTACAGGGTTGGCTTAAAAAGGAGACCCCTCTAAATCTCCGCTAAGGGGAGATTTCAAAATTTACACTCTAGTTCAATAAGTATGAAGGCAACAGCAGAGCACAATGAGCGGATAGCAAAAATGACTTTTGCTTCAGTTTACCCACACTACATTACAAAAGTGGAGAAAAAGGGCAGAACAAAAGAGGAATTACACCAGGTAATAAAATGGCTTACTGGCTATGACGACAAGAAACTGCAAGAGTTGATTGAGGAGAAGGTGAACTTTGAGACATTTTTCAAAAATGCAAAATTAAACCCGAATGCCCATTTGATTACGGGGGTAATTTGCGGCTACCGGATAGAAGAGCTTGAAAATCCAATTACAAAACAAACAAGGTATTTGGATAAATTGGTGGACGAATTGGCTAAAGGCAGAAAGATGGAGAAGATTTTGAGGACAGCATAGTTTATTACCAATTACCCTGCAATCAACAGTATGACAACATTAGTAGTAGGTGCCAGCGGCGAGACGGGTAAACTCTTAGTAGAACAACTTTTGGAAATGGGGCAGAACGTAAAGGTAATAGTCCGCCCTGCTAGTAATGTGCCCAAGACTTGGGAGAGTAATACTAACGTAACTATCATTAGAGTTGGCATTTCAGGAATAAGTGTGGACGAAGCAGCTAATTATGTGGCAGGCTGTGATGCGATAGCGTGTTGCCTTGGACATAATCTTACCTTGAAGGGCATCTATGGAAAACCCAGAAAACTGGTGACAGATGCTGTTAAGTTGCTTTGCGCAGCCGTTGAACAAAACGTTGCAGGCCAGGCAACTAAGTTTGTATTAATGAATACGTCAGGTAATAGGAACAAGGACTTGAACGAGTCTATATCTTTTGGTGAAAGGATAGTGGTTGCATTGGTTCGCTTTTTGGTTCCGCCGCATACGGATAATGAACAAGCTGCAGAGCACTTAAGGGTTGGTATTGGTCAAAATAATCCATTAATTGAGTGGGTAGCTGTGAGACCAGATAACTTGATTGACCAAGATACGGTGACTGAATATGAGTTACATCCCTCACCAATTAGAAGTGCAATTTTCAACGCTGGAAAAACAAGCCGAATAAATGTGGGAAACTTTATGGCAAGACTTATAACAGAAGCCGATTTATGGGAGAAATGGAAAGGCAAAATGCCGTTGATTTATAATATCTCTGAGTAATTACTACCTTATTACCTCCTTCACCCATCTCCAGTATAGTTTTGGGTCGGTTTTTGAAATAATTACATGATTGGTACTAAAGTAGGAAGGACTATCCGTTACTCCATTTACTATATCAGTATATAGTGCACCGCGTTTTCTGGCTGATTTGTTTGAAATGGCTAGAGTTAGAGAGTCTTGATTGATGGCAACGATTTTAGCTAGGTTCCATATACCTTTTCCAGTGTTGTCATCATATACTGTGTATAAATCTCCAATGATTGGGTGAGACAGTAATTCATCCTGTTGCTGGTAGTATATGCCAATGAGGTGTTTCGACTCGTAATAGTAATCCCTCACTTGCCCATCTTTCGTGTAGTTAAGTATAGGATAAATGATGGGCATGCCTGTGTCTGGTTGGGGAGTATTATTCCACGTTGCGAAAAGCTCTCCACTAGGATAGAAGCTTTTGGATGAAGTATACCAGCCGTTATGAAATTCTTCAATGGACATTACCTTCCCCTTTTTGTTGATGCGTTTGAAAGTGCCCTCCAGTAATTGGGGTTTGCCTTTTTGTGGAATGAAACCCTCAGGCGGCTCCAACTTCCATTTCTTTTTTGCTTTAAACATGTGATGGGTAAACTTACCATGGTCATAGTAGGCGTATTTACTATAATAAGCCTGTGTGCTGTCCTCTACTTCTCTCCACCTATCATCCAGGTATATTTGCCATTTGCCGTGTCTTTTGCCTAAGGTGTCAAGTTGATTAATGGAGGTTTGCCCAAGTGCAAGTAATGAAAGCGTGAACAGTGGGAGAGTAAATAGTGTTTTCATAAACCAAAGTGTTTTTTTGGTTTAGATGCACTTAATCTAAAATTCCATAAGGTGTAGTAGGAAATTACTCCAGGGGCCTCTTATTGAATATCAGGTAACCGATATTGAATAGGAGGGAGAAAGGTTTTTCCTGATCTTGGTAATAGTTGAAGCTTAAGCTTACGGGACCAATTGGCGAGTTGTAGACTAAGGCAGCCGAGCCAATAAATAGAGGGAATTCAATTTCGTCCTTGTATTCCGTAAAAAATTCATCCTTAGGAACTATACGCCTGTACGGCTGAAAGGCATAACCTTCCACACGAAGATCAAGACTGTTGAATATCCTGAATATGTTTTTCAAGCCCAAAGCGGCATAAAGGTTAGAGCGGAAGTCTTGCATGAAAAGGGTGACGCTCTCTGGGATAGGTTGAAATGCCATTGCCATGTGAGTTGTAGTGGCATAGTTGGCAAAGAAACCTGCAGATGAATAGGCGGCTTCAAAATAAACGCCTAACCTCAATTTGCCACGGCTTTTGAAGTAGTTATCGTAGGTCAATTTGGTTTGGAACCATTTTCTGATTGCTTCAACGGTGCCATCATATGGTGCAGTTGTGCCAGGCCTGTTGCTTTCATATCCTTCAACATATCTACCTCTAAGTGTAAACCTTCGGCCTGCATTAGCATACTGCTTGCGGTTTAAGGTGTTTACTTCGTAAGATAAGAAAGGTGATATTACACGGAATACAGCTCTATCAGCATCGTCTGATGCTGTGAAATCATTGTTTTGGTAATACTCATTGATTATACGGGCGAGACTTACCCCGGCCAGTATTTTGCTTTTCCTGGTGCCTGGTAGTCCTATATTAAATTCGGTTGATTGCTCGTTTTGAACCAAGAAGGAGGCTTTTCTATCTTCAAAAAAAGTAGAAAGGCTTGTGAAATAATCCCATTGGGAGAGGGTAATCCCCGCCTCTAAATAAAACGGAAGGCTAAGAGGAAAGTCGAGTCTGCCGCGCACTTGCCCTGAAGTATAAAATTTACCAAAGTAGGAGTTGGCGCTCACACCGATGGCAGTACTACCCAACCATTTGTACTCAGCCCCAATAAAAGCATGATTGATAGAACGAGATGAGAAGCCGCCCCCGAATTGGGCTATCAGGTCATCATCCCTTTTAATGTCAAGGTACAAGTCGTAATAACCCGTTTCTGAGTTGTATTTAGCAAGTGGGTAAATGTGCTTTATTTTATCATCTGCAACTAGCTTAAAGTAGTTGCTTTTCAGCTTTTCGGCTGAGATGGGCTCTTCAGTTTTTGGCCTAAGCACTCTTCTTACATACCCGGCCTGATAGCGGTTCAAGCCATTGATATAAATCTTATCAAAAGCCAATTCAGGTATTTTACTCCTGAAAGCAGCCCTTTTTGCGGCCCTGTCCTCCTTGCTTACCCTTCTTGATATTGCTGCTTTTATTTCTTCAATTTTTTCCATGGCACCAGCATAACCACCATTTACCAGGTGCTTGTTTCGTGAGAAGTCAAACAACGGCACATCGTCAATAATAGGTTCAATGATAATACCATTCTCGCAAATTACGCTGTACTCAGTGCGAGACATCACCAGGCTTTTTACTTGTGAGAATAAATCGTTCTCATCTGGCGGGCGCATTTCTCCGGCTACTGTGCTGCCGATAATGATGTCAGGATAGAAATCTTCCAAAACAATATCAGCCGGGAAGTTATTGTAAAGACCACCATCAAAAAGTAGCCTACCATTTACTGTAATGGGTTTCAGGTATAATGGATATGATACGGAGGCCCTAATGGCTTGTGATAAATTACCATTTCTGAAAATTACTTGTTCTTTTTTTGCGGCATCAGCAGCTACGCACCTGAATGGCACAAAAAGGCTATCAAAGTTATACTTGCACGCTGCAGTAGGCCCCGCCAGTTGCTCCATCAATTTGAAATCCATGGAGTAGGGAGGAATAATATTAGTAGGAAGGCTAGTTTTGAAAATGGAGTCCCTATCACGGTTAAAGCGCAATGTTACCCATGAGGAGTTTTCTTCTTTGGATTTGAAATAGTAGATATACTCATCACTAATAATGCCTTTGGCTTGTTGCTCAAAGTCAGGAGATAAGACAAGCTCTTCAATTTCTGCTGGAGACATACCTATAGCATACATACCAGCGATAAGAGCTCCCATGGATGTGCCCGCTACATAATCAATTGGGATATCGTTTTCCTCAAGCACTTTTAGTACTCCAACATGGGAAATACCGCTAGAGCCCCCCCCACTGAATACCAAACCCACTTTTTGGGCTTGAACAGAAAAAGTAGCAACCAAGAAAAATAAGAGTGTTAGTGTCAGGTTTTTCACTGTTCACAAATGTACAGCATTGCCTTTGGCTGGAGAAAGATTTTTTAGAAAGAATTGTGAATAATTTGTTAAACCAAGATAGTAAAATGAAATATGTTTTGTAGTAAACTATTTTTTAATGATAATGGAGGTGTGTGAATCACCATTTGAGTTGATGATAGTGACAGGATAAAACCCTTGAGGTAAGGTGCTTATATTCAACGTTTCATTTGTAATTCCAATCGACTCTTTTTGAAGGACTATTTGTGACAGGGAGTTGTAAACAGATATGGTATAATCGTCCTGAAGTGGCAGCTTAACTTGAAGTATGTCACTTGCAGGGTTTGGATAAAGGATGGGTTGAAATGGATTGTTTTCATTTAGTCCATCGGTTATATAATCTAGGGCAACTAGTGCCAGTTCATTTGTTCCTGCTGAGTCAAGGTTAGAAAAGCCCAAACACACCAGTCTATTATCAGATTGATATGTTGCAGCCACAGCCCCTGACTGGAAACCAGGGTTAAACTCAAATGTATAGCTTACTGAAGAGTAGGGAAAGTTATCAGCAGTGAGTTGAACTACAGAGAAATAATCGGAGTGATAGTGCAGTATGTTGTTCTCAGGCTTGCGAGAACTGCCAATAAAAATGGGTAAGCCGTTATGTCCATCCAATATTTCCATAATGAAGTCTTCATTATCATTGATATCTATGGTGCTGACGTCATAACTCATGTGTGTGAGGTCTATATTCCCAAAGAAAAAGTCGTTGTAATCTAGCGCTTGGGTGTGAGCTCCAAACCAAACAGAATTGTTTTCCCCTTTTAAGAGCTTAACTGCAATACTGTTCTCATAAGGGTAGATATCAAATCCAATATGTCCATCATCGAAAAATGCGCTATCCAAGCTGCCATCAGCATTTAGGCGGGCAATGAAAGCTATATAGTTTACGCCGTTTGAATGCGCACCGCTTATGATTAGTTGTCCATTACCAGCCTCTAGCAAGTCATAAATTACACCGCCTGAAAAGTGACGACTATCCCTAGTTTCCTGTATAGCTCCATTCGCAAAGCGTAAGTATACTTTACCACCTTCGCCAAAGCTTTGGTCAAGGTTGCCATTGATGTCCATGCGGGCAATGACTGGTACGTCGGAATGCAGGTGGCCAGTATCCAAGGTGGAACCACTTATGAGTATTCTACCCGATGCGTCCTGCTCAATCGAGTTGGGAAAATCCTGAAAGCCAGCAAATGGCAGAACTTTTGTGCCGTAATCTCCAAAAGTAGAGTCTATTTGTCCATTGGTTAACACATGTGTGATACAGGTGGGTAAATACTCCGTATTGTCATAAGAGTAACCTGAACCAAGCACCATGATACTACCGTCTGCAAGTTTGAGCATTTCATCGGCTATGGAATGGTCTAATTCAGGAAAATCAAAACGGGTATGGCCATTATTACCATATTCCGTATCGATTTCACCGTTTGGGGTGAGCTTGGTGAGAACAACATCATTATCAAATGTCGTGTCGATATGGCCCGCATTGGAGAGTATTAACAAGGAGTCATTATCTAAAGTGATAATATCTAGTGCTTTATTGTAAATATCTGGGGCAAAGCTCATTTGACCTATATTTCCAAAATCTTCACCCAGTTGAAATTGCCCAAACGAATTGAGTGAAATTAGCAGGGTAAATAGAAAAAAGGCGAGAGGCGCAATGCGCCTCTCGCGAGGGATAACGCTACTCCGGGGCAAAACGGAGTAGGCCGGGGGATGATTGGGAAGTTTCACCAAGACAATCTCAATCATTGTTTAACCAACCTGTTTATATATCTAGTGCCTATTGTGTTGTCAGTCAAAGAAAGCATATACATCCCGTCACTTAGATGTTGAATATTTACTTGAGTGAGGTTGCTTGAGATAATATTTCTTGCAACTAAACGGCCATTCATATCAGCGATATCTAGCGTGTAGATATGGTTGCCATCTGTTGTTATATTAATTAACTCAGAGGCAGGATTGGGGTATATACTTATTTCAATTTCATCGATGCCTGAAACGCCTGTAATAATTGGGTTATATTGAGTTGCATTAACAGGTACATTCACATTACCTCCATTAGGTCCTGTATTTCCAGGAGCTATAACCCCGTAGTATTCATAAGGGCCGATAAAATAAGGGTATCTGGGGTCAAGGTTGATATCTACCGTGCAAAAGTAGGCGTATGTAGTATCAGGATATTCTGGAGTAACGCACCAGCGTCCATTGTATTCATCAAGATGGCCTGAAGCATCCACATATTCCCAATCTTCGCCATAGCCGCCTAAAGGATAAGTAGCATTGATTGGTGGGCCAGAAGCTACCGTACCATCAGGTAAGGTAGTGCGTTGAGATATGTTTCTTAGTTGATAGCTGGGTTTTATCCTGGTGATATCGTTATTGGAGTTGTAAGGATCCGCATAACCAAATGGGCCATAGACTGGGAAACCATCCCAAGCAAAACCAATGATAGGCGAATGTTGACTTGAATCAAAATCATGTAGCTCGGTATTGTCCACGTGGTGGTGGTATATGTTCCCAGGCGTAGAGTGTCCACCAGTTGCATCAAAATCATTACCCTCAAAATAGTAGGCTATTTGGTTCCATTCACCTGCATTTTGCCAGGAGCGTGCATCAAAAGGATTGAAGAATGAACTGCCGTCTACCAGCAATCCAACTGGCCCGCCACCCATTGCAGTTTTATTGGTCGCTTCCTGAGGGGCTCTTGGGATGCGGAAAGTCCAATCCTGGTCTTCAGCATCAAATACAGATTGACCAAATTGGTAATAGCTGGGTACACCACTTGAAGAAATATATACATAGGTGTTATCATAATAAACGCTTTCAACATCCGCTAGGATACCTCCAACGGTGTTACCATTGGTGTTGTACCACCAATAGTCAAATTGAGGGCCTTGAGCCATTGCACTGGCTGATACAATTGAGAGAAAAAGTAAAAGTAATCGGGACATGTTACACTGCTTTAATAGTTACTGATAGTAAAATTAGCAGTACAAGCGTTTTAATCCGTTATAGGATTTCCTGAAAAATGTATAAAATTTTTGAAAGGTCTATTTTAATAGGGAGTGGATTTATTTTTTCCACTTCTTTTCTGAGGTCCATGTTTTCCCAATACTGATGCCGGCCCAATACTTAACAAAAGGTTGGTCGGAGAATACATCGAGGCCGATAAGTGGCGTGAAAGTAAGACGAACCATCACAGTTTCGCCATATTCATTCGGCTTTGAATACCATCGGTATCCAGCAATAGGAGAGAAGAAAATACGAGTAGGTGGATTGGAGATATAAAAACCATCACCTGTTACATTACGAGAAAAATCAACCCTGAAAAGGGCATTAAGGCCAAGCTCAAAATTGCTGCTTCTGCGGCCAAGTATCATATTGAATCCCGCTGGTAAATGCAATACGGCTTCAGCCACCTTAATGGGGAGGTATTCAATACCAACGCGCCCAAATAAAGATAGCTTCTTTTTGTTTCTTGTGAGCAGATGCTCATAGTTTACGCTATAAATAAAGCCCGTGCCACCAGCCTCAAGGTATACTGCACTTTGGTTGATATGTCGGTTTCTATTGGTTAATGATATTTGCGCAAATACCTGCTGGCAGGCAATAAATACGAGGAGAATGGCGCAAATTTTTTTTATCATTTATTCTTATTGATTACCAATTAAAGGCTGAAAAAGCCCCCTTTAAATTGGAAATTAATTTTTATTGGGCTTAAATTTATGTTAATTTTAGCTTTAACCACTAATAAACCACCCTCATGTTAAAAAAGATACTCTTACTATTCTTTTTTCTATTTAGCATAGTTCAATATCCCTTTGCACAAATATCAGGAGGGCCAGATGCCTTTGGTTATTCTTGGTTGCACACCAATGCGCCAGGAGGGCCAGTATATAACTGGGTAGATATATTGCCCCCCAATGGTGGTGGTACTCAAATGTATGGCCTTGAAGATGATAACTCTGTAGGTTGGATACCTATTGGCTTTGATTTCAGGTATTATTGGAACGACTATGATAAAGTGAGGATAGGTTCCAACGGATGGATATCATTCAATAATATCAGCAATATCGCACATGGTTTTCCTAATATACCCACACCGGGCGGAGCAGGCGATAATTTTTTAGCGCCATTTCTCACCGACCTTAATTTTGGCGGAGAAAGCAACCCGGGGGCAGTTTTCTACTGGAGCAATAATGTGGATAGCTTTGTAGTGACTTACTACGAGGCTCCATTTTGGACCAATTCAACACCTGATTATACCGGCTCCAATACTTTTCAGGTGATATTGAATGGTGCTGATAACTCTATTACATTTCAATATCAAGAACAAACGGGTTTTGGACCAAACACTACTCTAATAGATGCAGTATTTGGTATTGAAAACGTGAGTGGAACAATTGGTTTGGAATGTGCCAACGACGTTTACTTTATTGCTCCATCTGCAATCAAGTTTACCTATCCAACCAATATCACTTTACAAATACCTGATTTGGAGCCAGCTTGGAACCAAAATGAAGAAAACGAAGGTACTTTCTATTTTAAAGGCAGCTATGCATCGCTTATCTCTAATATTACAAATGTGGGTAATACTACAGTTGACCCACCATCAACAGCGATTGCCAATTTGATGGACCAGTCACAGATTTCATCTTTTGTATCGCAGCGTAATTTAGCGAGTATTGTTCCAGGTGGTGATACTACCATTGGTTTTCCTGATGTGCTGCATATGCCTGTTTCAGGTGATTATAGTTATCGTGTGTCAGTAAGCAATAATACCGACTTGAACCTGACCAATAACAATAATGACGTGGAGTTTGTGGTGGTGGATAGTACGAATGGAGAGGTGGCTCTGAGTTTTTTTACACCAGATAGTATGCCTTCAGGGGTTGTGATGTGGCAGGGAGGTGGTAATAATAGTGGAGTGGGTATGCATATTAAAAGTCCATATTACCCAGCAACTGTAAAAGCGATTGAGGTATTTGTGACCAAAGGGGATGTGTTGAACCCAACGGTCCCATTGGTGAATGGATGTAGGGTGAACGTTAGGGAGATACATCCAATATCAGGGGAACCTGGTAATGAGTTGGCAGGGCATACTCAACCTGCATCGGCCATGCAAGCCAATCAATGGAACAGGATTGATTTTCCTTCACCGGCTATTGTAACGGAGGACTTTTACGTTCAGTGGATAATGGGCGGTGACTCTATTGCCTTAGGAACTGATAATAGGGCGCCATACTCACGCAGGTCATACGAGATACTGGACGGAGGCTGGGAAAAATACAGGTTGGCCGAAGGGGAAGACTTAGCCATGAGGGTAATATTGGATGCTACAGGAGCGACACCTGATACTAGTGCTCTTACAATTGATGAAAGCCACATAGTGATTAATGAAGGTGTCTATCTGGGTCAGAATTACCCTAACCCCGCTAGTGAGGCAACAATAATTGAATTTTATTTGAATGAGAGTATGGATGCTATTCTATCTATATTTGATAATGCTGGAAGAATGGTGAATAGGTTTGAGTATACCAATGCAGACAAAGGCAACTATAAGGTAAATGTCAGTACGAATAAGCTGGCAGAAGGTATCTACACTTATACACTTACGACCAAAGAAAAGGTATTGAGCAAGAAAATGATGGTAGTGAGGTAATTAGCCTACCATTATCTTTTTACCAGAATCAGCTGCCATTAATTTTTTAGCGGTCTCAATAATGTGTTCCTCAAAGTAGCCACACTCTTTGTATAATTCTTTTTGGGTGCCGTGTTCTATGTACTTATCTGGAATGCCAAGCCTTTGAATATTGGCTGAGTAGTTATTATCAGCCATAAACTCAATGATAGCACTACCGAAACCACCCATAAGGCAGCCATCTTCAACGGTTATTACACGTTTGTACTTCTTAAACACCTCATGCAGTAGTTCTTCATCCAATGGTTTTATGAAACGCATATCATAGTGCGCTGCAGAGATACCCATCACTTCAAGGTCTCGGATGGCATTAGCGGCATAGTTGCCTATAGCTCCAATGGTTAATACGGCTACATGTTCACCAACCTTAATTTTTCTGCCTTTACCAATTTCAACCAACTTAAATGATGTCCTCCATTCAGGCATAACACCAGTACCACGTGGGTAGCGTATAGAGAATGGACCATTATTTTTATACTGTGCAGTATACATGAGATTGCGCAGTTCCTGTTCATTCATTGGGGCAGAAACAATCATATTGGGGATGCAACGCATATAGGCAATATCATAAGCGCCGTGGTGGGTAGGACCATCTGCACCCACTAAGCCACCTCTATCCAGGCAAAATATCACATGCAGGTTTTGCAGGGCTACATCATGTATTACCTGGTCGTAGGCCCTTTGCATGAATGTTGAGTAAATGTTACAGAACGGTATCATGCCCTGTGTAGCTAGACCCGCTGAAAAGGTCACCGCATGTTGCTCTGCTATTGCCACATCAAAAGCCCTGTCAGGCATGGTTTTCATCATGATGTTGAGAGAGCAGCCTGAAGGCATGGCAGGTGTAACACCTATTATTTTTTCATTCTTCTCGGCTAGTTCAACTATGGTATGCCCAAATACTTCCTGAAACTTAGGTGGTTCAGGTCTTTTTGGTTTTATCTTGATTATCTCGCCTGTATCTTTGTCAAACAAGCCAGGGGCATGCCATTTGGTGGCATTGCCTTGTTCAGCTGGTTTGTAGCCTTTGCCTTTTGTGGTAACGCAATGTAATATCTTTGGGCCAGGAATGTCTTGCAGGTCTTTCATTACTTTGGCAACGTGCCTCACATCATGACCATCAATTGGCCCGAAATACCTAAAGTTTAATGATTCAAAGTAATTACTTTGCTTCAGCAGTGCTGATTTGAATGCATTCTCTACTTTGGACGCAACTTCTTGTGCATTCGCACCAAACTTGCTCATCTTGCCCAGCAGGTTCCAAACTTCATCCTTTACTTTATTATAGGCATGAGAAGTAGTGATGTCTGTGAGGTATTCTTTCAATGCACCAACGTTCGGGTCGATAGACATGCAGTTGTCATTGAGAACAACCAAAAGGTTGCTGTTTTCAATACCAGCATGGTTCAATCCTTCAAAAGAAACACCGCCAGTAATGGCTCCGTCACCTATAACGGCAATATGTTGTCTATCATTCTCACCTTTGAGCCTACTGGCAACTGCCATGCCCAGTGCGGCTGATATTGAAGTTGATGAGTGGCCTACACCAAAGGTGTCGTATTCGCTCTCACTGCGCTTTGGGAAGCCGCTAATACCTTTATAAATACGGTTGGTGTGGAAGTTATCCCTTCTACCAGTAAGTATTTTGTGACCATAAGCCTGATGGCCTACGTCCCACACTAATTGGTCGTAAGGGGTATTGAAGGCCCAGTGAAGGGCTACCGTAAGCTCAACTACACCTAGGCTGGCACCAAAATGCCCACCTTTAACAGACACGATATCAACTATGTACTGCCTAAGTTCTTTACAAACTTCGGGAAGGTCTTTTTCGTCTAATTTCCTAAGGTCAGCTGGGCTATCAAGTTTTGCCAGAAGGGGGCCGGGTACAAACTCCATCCAAATAATGTTACCTAAATATTAAGCAAAGATAGGAATATCTGCGATTTCCACCCAAAACACGTAGGAATTTAAGGTTTAGTATAAAGCAGTGTGTTAAAGAATCCTAAATCAAGAGTATCCAGTACAAGCTAGTAGGTGTTATGACTCATAAAACACAGCTTTTTACTTAGCGCAAGCAATGGTTGCAACACTTACTTTTACGTTTTGGGCCCTTTGCAACGCAGCGATACATGCCTCAAGCGTGGAGCCAGTGGTAATTACGTCATCTACCAGCAAAATATGTTTGCCCTCCAGTTGTTTCGGGTTCTTCAATTCAAAAATCGCACTGGTGTTTTGATATCGCTCATAGGCGTGTTTTTTTGTTTGTGTTTGAGTGGCTATTTTTCTTACCAGATTGTCAAATAGGGTAGGTATGCTCATAGCTTGTGAAAGCCCTTCGGCAAAAATGGCGCTTTGGTTGAAGCCTCTTTTTTTGAGTTTACTCTTATGAAGGGGTACGGGAATGATGTAATCACAGGATTGGTAGGGTTCTGCTTTCTTTAACTTTTTGCCATAAAGCAAGCCAAGTTCCATACCTACTTCAGTAAATTTCTTGTATTTAAATTGGTGAAGCAGGTTTTGTACTCGCCCTCCTTTTTCGAAGTAATAAAGCGATGCTCCAGCTTCTAATGGCACTTTGCCCCAAAAGTGTTTGGTAACCATATTGTCTGGTTCTAAGTGAAAGTTTGTTTTAGGAAGTTGATGTAGGCACATGGTGCAAATGCTATTCTCATGCTTGAATAGCGAACTACCACAAGCTAAGCAGGAGCGCGGGAAAATAAGGGAGACAAAATCAGAAAAGTATGACTTTATTAATGCCATGGGTAATTAATTTAGCAAACATAACATCTTATGCCCCTAAATTCCAGTATTTTAAGGAGTGATATTTAAATTTTTTTACTTTTGCATCGGACGAAAACTAAAAATACGCCGCCATAACTATGGAAAACGAACAAAAAAAATCAGGTAATAAGCTATTTATAGCTCTTACTATTATACTTGTGTTGCTATCAGGTGTTTTGGGATGGCAACTCTATGACCAAAAGAC
>JANQJC010000115.1 GCA_028281825.1 Flavobacteriales bacterium | reverse complement strand
CGGACCTAATGCCTGAACCCATTGGGTTCCATCGTAATACCAGAAATCATCAGTATCTGTATCATATACCAAAAGTCCTGTTGCAGGAGTACCAATAGCAAGGCGTTCTATAGTACTCAATCTTGGAACAAGCAGACCTTTGTCACTTGCACTAAGGTCGAGTATGGCAGAGGCGTCAGGGTTTACAATACCAATACCCATGTTGTTTTGGGCATCAGCAACCTGGAGCATCCCAAGTGTACATAAACTAAGCAGGAGTATAAATCTTTTCATATACAGTTAGTTTTTAGATAAATAGATGAAATTCATCGATAACTAAGCAAAAATAACAAATAATTCACTTGATTTTAGTTTTTTAGATAAACAACATTGTATGGAAATTATGAAATTACTCAACTTGTGTGGTCATAAATTGATGAACAATTAGTACTGCTCAATCCTTACATTTGTATATGCGGTTGTTTTTTTTGTTATTCATATCCATTATAAGCTGGCCAATTTCAGCCCAGGAGTTGGTTATGTATGATAGGGACTTTACTCTCAATGAGGGGATTTACCTGACTTTTAATGATCTTCAGAATAACCGGCCAATTCCTAAAAACGCTATTGAGACCCGGTATGACCCTAAAAGTCAGGAGTTTTATTATGACTTATTAAGTGAGAATTCAATAAAAATCAGAGTAAACAGTGACTCGGTAATTGAATTAAATACTCAAGGAGTTTGGGGCTTCTGCAGAAATGGCAATGTTTATGTCAATTACAGCAATGACTTTTACAGGATACCCGTTTTGGGTAGTATTTCACATTTTGTAGCTATTGTAGAGATAATAGAAACAGGCTTTTATGACCCTTGGTATGGCATGCCTGCCGACCAGACAAGAAGTGAGTTACAACAGTTTATGCTTGATTTTGATACTGGTAGTATCTATGATTACACCCTAGAGAATTTTATTAGCCTGCTAAGAAAGGATGATCGGCTTCACAGGGAATTCATTCATCTCAAAAAGCGGCATCAGCGGCAAAAAATGTTCATTTATCTTAGGAGATACAATGAAGCCCACCCTATTTATTTCCCGGCTAGATAATTACTAGAGATTTTCCCTTCTATTTACGATATTTGCGCCTTAAGATTAAAAACCCGAGACCAGGGTGTTACCAATAACTAAACGACCATGTCTGACGATAAAAAGATAATTTTCTCAATGGTGGGGGTGAGCAAGACCTATCCACCACAAAAAAAGGTACTGAACAATATTTACCTATCCTTCTACTATGGAGCCAAAATTGGTATCATAGGCTTGAATGGTTCTGGTAAGTCATCATTGCTCAAAATTATTGCTGGAGTTGATAAATCCTTTGACGGTGAGGTAGTATTTTCACCAGGTTATTCAGTGGGATATCTGGAACAAGAGCCACGTTTGGAAGCTGGCAAAACAGTGAAAGAAATCGTGATGGAAGGAGTGAAAGAGGTTGCTGATATCCTGAAAGAATATGAAGAAGTGAACCTGAAGTTTGCCGAGCCCATGAGCGATGACGAGATGAACAAACTCATGGAAAGGCAAGCAGAGCTAAGCGACCTTATTGAAAAACACGATGCCTGGGAACTGGACAGTAAATTAGGCAGGGCTATGGATGCATTGCGTTGCCCACCTGAGGACCAATTAGTAGAAACACTATCTGGTGGTGAGGCCAGGAGGGTAGCACTTTGTCGCTTATTACTACAACAGCCTGACGTTTTACTCCTGGATGAGCCTACCAACCACTTAGACGCAGAATCAATTGACTGGTTGGAACAGCATTTGCAAAGGTATGAGGGCACGGTGATTGCCATTACCCACGATAGGTACTTTTTGGATAATGTAGCTGGCTGGATATTAGAGCTTGACCGCGGTGAAGGTATTCCATGGAAAGGCAACTACTCCTCATGGCTAGACCAAAAATCTAAGAGGCTGGAGCAAGAAGAGAAACAAGCCAGTAAGCGCAGGAAAACATTAGAACGAGAGCTAGAATGGGTGAGGATGTCGCCTAAGGCACGTCAAGCCAAAAGCAAGGCAAGGTTGAGCGCTTACGACAAAATGCTGAGTGAAGATAGCAAGCAGAAAGAAGAAAAGCTGGAGCTATACATCCCTAATGGTCCGCGCTTAGGTAATGAGGTCATTGAGGCAGTGGATGTATCTAAGGCCTTTGGTGATAAGCTACTTTATGAAAACCTGAATTTTAAACTGCCACCAGCGGGTATTGTAGGTATCATCGGGCCTAATGGTGCTGGTAAAACCACACTTTTCCGCCTGATAATGGGGCAAGATACGCCTGATAAAGGTAGCTTTAAAGTAGGTGAAACCGTGAAGGTAGCTTATGTTGACCAAGCCCATGCCGATATTGATTCAGAGAAAACTGTTTGGGAAGTAATCAGTGGTGGTAATGAGATAGTGGAGATGGGGGGTAGAAGTATCAACTCACGTGCTTATGTGGCTAAATTTAATTTCTCTGGTGCCGACCAAGGTAAAAAAGTGAAAGTGCTATCAGGTGGTGAGCGTAACCGCCTGCATCTGGCAATGACCCTGAAAGAAGAAGCCAACGTGCTTTTGCTGGATGAGCCTACCAACGATATCGATGTGAACACCCTTCGTGCTTTGGAAGAAGGTTTGGAAAACTTCGCGGGTTGTGCAGTAATTATCTCTCACGACAGGTGGTTCTTGGATAGGGTATGTACCCATATCTTGGCATTTGAGGGTAACTCAAGCGTATACTACTTTGAAGGTGGCTATAGTGACTATGAAGAAAACCGCAAGAAACGCCTGGGTGATGAAGCACCTAAGAGGATAAAGTACAAGAAGCTGATAGCTAACTAATCGAGACCAAACAATCAGATTAAAAGCTTTAAAGCCAAGTATTTACAAGATAATTGGTAAGCCAAACATAGCCTTAAATTATTTCCTTACAATAAAATAACACCAAACAGCTACATGAATCTAAAAACAATCAAAAATGTAGGTCTGGTATTGGGGGTGCTACTTATAAGTGCGCAAATAGGCAACGCACAAGTTAAATTGAATGATGGTAATAATGTTGTTAAGCAAATGTTTACCTATAATTCAAGCGTGCTCCCCAGCAGAGGCAGGCAATTTCATACTTTAACATCTAGTACACCAGTGCTAATCAGGCCCCAAAGCAGTAAAGAGTTCTTTTATGTGGTTAAAGTTGAAAAGGTTGAAAAAGACTATTACCTGAAGGTAACTAAACAAGGTATGCTAATGGAGAAATTAGCTAACTTCAAGAAAAAGTTACCTAAGAAAGCATCAACTTCAAGTGTTGTGTATGATGAAACCAGCGGTAAGATATATATAGCCCTTAACAATAAAATGATGGCATTAGAGGGTATTTGCTACATTTTAGATGCGGACTTGAACGAGGTTTCTAAAATGGTTTATGATAAAACAACACCTGGAGTGGAGGAATATAGAGCTGCATCAGTTGGTAAGACTGACTGGAATGCATACACACCAGAAAAAGAGGTAGCCTCATATAGCTTCAGCAGGTTAAAGGATATGTACTTTGCTGACAATAACTATTACGAGATTAGTGTTGATACAAGAGATGAGACCGGTACTAAGACTGAAGATAACAGGGCAGTAATAAGAAAATTTGAAGAAGTGGAGGTACCTAACTTCAAGCCTTATTATAGACTTAAGTGGGACTTTAGTACAGATAAAGCTTTTGGTGGTAAGCAAGAAAAACTACACTCGGGCAAAATAGTTGGCATAAAAGGTGACAATGTTTTGGTATACACAGATATTGAAACTGAAAACGAGGAATGGGACCAAAGGTTTTTTACCCTTCATAAAGACAAAGGTACACTCGGCTTTAACTCTCAGCTAAACGAAGGTGGTTATAGAAGGGTGGCTACCAAGTTTTATATGACTGATGGCGAACCAACTTTTTTTGCAGGTAACTACATTGATGCGAAAGACAAGAAGAAACTAAGTTTTGCTGATTTTGAAGGAGCTTATTTCGGACTAATTGATGATAAAGGTAATATCACTAAATCATCAGATAATAAGTTCCCCGATTTTTACAATGAATATGAAGAGATTGCCAAATCCTTCTCAAAAAATCACTTTGATTATTGCGCATTTAAACCATTTGCTATTGAAAAATTGAGTGATGGAGATTACCTTGTGGTAGGTGAGTATAAAGTTACATCTGGAAATTCAGGAGTTGGTTGGGAAACTGCTCTTACCATGAGGACAGACGTAGCTAATTATGTAGGAAGAACCTTTGGTTTTGGGTATTTTATAGTTAGTTCTACACTTGAAGTTGCTAAACAAGGCTTTGATATGATATCAGAACTGGAGCTAAAAAAGATTTACCAAGTGATGGGTGACCTTATTGAGGATTATGCCTATGATGAGACAACGGGTGAACTGGTGATTTCATATATGACAGTGAGCTCTGGCAGTAAACGTTATTACTATACCCTTAAGATGGGTGAGGGTGTTGCGCGCAAGCCAGCTATTCTTCAAAGGGAACAAAAAGGTCAAAAACAATGTGATATGATGGTTGGTGATACCAAAACTTTGATTTTCTTTGACCAAGGCGAAAATGGCAAAGTATCTAAGAAAACCCTGAGATAAAGAAGTAAACTACAATTAACCGAGAATAAGCTAAATTTTGAAACCAAGTATCCCCAAAGGAACACGTGATTTTTCACCAGAAGAAATGGTGAAAAGGAATTACATTTTCGATACTATTCGCAACGTGTATCAACTTTACGGCTATTTGCCTATTGAGACACCTGCTATGGAAAACATGGATACCTTGATGGGTAAGTATGGCGAAGAAGGGGACAGGTTAATTTTTAAAATACTTAATTCTGGAGACTTTCTAGATAAAGTTGATGATAAGGCATTAGCCGAAAAGAACAGCAATACTGTTGCTAATCAGTTATCAGAAAAAGCCCTTCGCTATGACTTGACCGTGCCTTTTGCTCGCTATGTTGTACAGCATCAGAATGAGATTTCTTTTCCTTTTAAGCGTTACCAAATACAATCCGTTTGGAGGGCTGATAGGCCACAGAAGGGGCGTTTCCGTGAGTTTTATCAATGCGATGCCGATGTAATTGGCAGCAACTCGCTATTGAACGAAGTTGAGTTATTGCAGATTATTGATGCGGTGTTTACCAAACTCAACTTACCTGTAATCATCAAGCTGAACAATAGGAAGATACTAAGCGGTATTGCTGAAGTAATAGGTGAAAAAGAGCGCATCGTTGATATTACGGTTGCTATTGATAAGCTGGACAAAATAGGTCAGGATAAAGTAGTAGAAGAGCTGAAAGGTAAAGGCATCAGTGATAATGCTATTGATAAGCTATCTCCTTTATTGGAATTCTCAGGTGATAATCAACAGAAGTTCGATCTACTGAAAGACTTTTTATCGGACAGTGAAATAGGCCAAAAAGGTATTGAGGAGTTGGAGTACATCACAGCTACTCTTTCCCAACTAGCTTTGAGCAAGACTGAACTGGAATTGGATATCACTCTTGCCCGTGGATTGGATTACTATACTGGTGCCATTATAGAGGTAAAAGCTAACCTGGGCGAATTTACTAGCAGTATATGCGGTGGTGGCAGGTATGATGACTTAACAGGTATTTTTGGTCTGCCTGATGTATCTGGTGTAGGTATCTCTTTTGGTGCCGACAGGATATATGTGGTAATGGACGAAGCGGGTTTGTTCCCTGATTTTAAAGGAGCAACAACTCAGGTGATGTTTGTCAACTTTGGTGAGAAAGAAGAGACTTATTGCCTGCCTTTGGTTGCCAGGCTAAGGGCGGCGGGTATCAATACCGAGATATATCCCGAGTCTGCTAAAATGAAAAAGCAGATGACTTATGCCAACAATAAGAACATCCCTTATGTGGTGCTGGTAGGTAATAACGAGATGCAATCAGGGCAGTTGTCTGTAAAAGATATGCAGGCAGGCACTCAAGATGCGATAGGGATTGATGCGTTGATTGCTAGGCTAACTGCTAATAGCTAAAGACTAACAGCCCTGTTTGGCTTCATGGTAAAGCCAAATACGCTTCCACACAAGCCACCAATAATATGGGCAAATTGGGAGATATTATCATCCCTAAAGCTCATGTAAACTTCCTTACTGATAAACAGCGCCAAGACAATGATAAAGGTTAGGGGAATAGTGCCTTCTTTCACATTCACGAAAGAGATGAGCACGATAAACATAAACACGATTCCGCTGGCACCAATAAGGATAGCATTGAAAAAGAACAAGTGAAGTAGGGCGGTTATCACGGTGGTAATCAATATCATCAGAAGAAGGTTGCTTGCTTTATACTTTTCTTCCAGTATTGGCCCAAGCAATAGCACAAAAGTGAGGTTGCTCACTAAATGCTCCAGATTAGCATGCCCAGTGGTATAAAGTATGAAACCTGTATAGTGGGTTACGTCAGTAAAATTAAAAAAGGGTTTAAGTGAGAAAAAAGGTACAGTTGCTCCACCCGAAAAGGTATTGACAAGGTATACGATAACACAGATAAGGGAAAAGGTGAGAATTACTGGTGAATTGTAACTCAGTTTCATAGCACTTAACGGATTAAATAAACTCTGCCGCTAAATTTCTGAATTTCTTGGTCACCATTGTCAATTTTTATGATATATGTGTAAGCACCTTGCGGAGCCTCAGTTCCTTTAAAGTATCCGTCCCAGCCTTCATGTTGTCTTTGGGTAAAGTAAACCTGCTCCCCCCAACGATTGAATACCCTCATAGATAGATTTAAGTCATCCATGCCATAAGTTGAAGCCATAAACTCATCGTTCAGCCCATCACCATCTGGCGTAAATGCATTGGGGATGTATACAAATACATCAGGGGTAACACGTACGATAGCCTCTGTACTATCTAGGCAGCCGTATTGGGTTTCTGTTGTCAACCAAACAATAAACTCACCAGTATCAGTGTATAAGTGCTCCGGGTATTGCGCCATTGAGCTTGCTCCATCCCCGAAATCCCAATACCAACTTACTGCATCATCCGTTTCATCCTCAAAATCTATCCATGCTTGATGTAAGTTGATGGTTTTCGGGTCAAAGTCAAAACTAACATTAGGCAAAGGACGCACAACAATAGGAGCAACTGAAGTGATTGAGTCCTTACAGCCTTCAGCACTGGTTGCGACTAACTTGACGTAATAACCGCCTGCTTCTTGAAAAGTATGGGTAGGCTCAAATGCATTAGACACTAATGAACCAAACGTGTCATCAAAATCCCATCTGTAACTTACAGCATTGGTGCTCGTGTTGGTAAAATTTACTTCAAGCGGGACACAGCCTTCCATCGGGTCTGTGCTAAAAACAGGGACTGGTAATGGAAATACCTCAATGTCAACAGTGGTGGAATCGGTAGGAGTGCCACAGCCATCGTTAACAATAAAAGTATAAGTAGTAGATGATGGCGGTGTTACCACCGTTTGGTCAGGAGGCAATGAAGTTAACGAAGTATTGGAAGTGAAATAGTAATTACCATCACCGCCAGTTGCAGTATATCCTATAATGGTGCTTTCGCCGGGGCAGATACCTGCGGGTCCAACTATATCGGTGGAAATATTTAAGGGTTGGTTAACTGGTATGTTGATTACTGGGAAAATGGCAATACAACCGTTGGAATCTGTCACAGTAAGTTCGTAATCAGTGCTTACCACAGGCGATACCGTAGGATTAGGTAGGTTATTACTTAAGCTTGGGTCAGCAGGAGTCGAAGACCAACTGTAAGAATAGCCAGGTGTTCCTCCATTCACAACACCAGCTAAAGTGGTGCTACTTCCAATACAAATGGTATCTATTGCGGTAGCTGAAAGTGTGAGAGAATCAGGTTCTATAAGTGTTATAGAGGCAGTTGAGATACATCCTTGATTATCTGTAACCGTAACGCTATATATGCCGGCACTCAGGTCAATAGCATTAGTTGCCACCTGCCCATCACTCCACAAGTAAGCATACGGAGAACTACCACCAGTAGCTGTAACGGTGGCTTCACCATCATTACCCTTGTTGCAGGTAATATCCATACTAGAGGTAATATCAGCATTCAGGCTACTTGGAGAAGTAATGGTGGTATCATCTGTTATAGTACAGCCATTATCATCGCTCACCGTTACTGTATAAGCTCCTACTGAGAGGTCAGTTGCAATTGGCGTCGATTGTCCATTGTTCCAGTTGTAAGAATAGTTACCTGCACCACCATTAGCGCTTACGGTAGCGGTGCCGTCATTACCTCCTGAGCAACTGGCATCAGTAGTAGTGGTAATAGAGGCTGCAAAAGTAGTTGGTTCGGTAAGAGTGATGGTTTCAGTAAGTGTACATCCATTTTGGTCGGTAAGCGTAACGGTGTAGCTCCCTGCTGTTAAACCGGTTAGGTCCTCCGTGCTAGCATTATTGCTCCATACATAACTAAAGGGTGTGCTTCCACCTGAGGGCTCAAATTCTATTTCTCCATCACTCAAACCATTACAGGAGATATTATCACCCGATGGAAAAGTAGGACTATTGATGTTGGATACCAACTCTGCAGGTTCTGTCAAAGTGGAAATACCGGTAGAGGTGCATCCATTGGCATCAGTGATTGTTACAGTGTAGTTTCCGGCGGCAACATTATTCAGGTCTTCAGTCGTTGCGCCATTACTCCAGTTATAGGTATATGGCGATGTTCCTCCAACAGCTGATAGGTTTGCAATACCATTAGCAAGTCCAAAACATGAAATGTTATTACCACTAGGATGTGTTGGTTCAATAATATATGCTGCCAAGGCCTGTGGCTCAGTAAGTGTTAAGCTATCTATTAGCACGCACCCATTTCCATCAGTTATGGTTACTTCATAATATCCAGCACTGACGTTAGTCAAATCTTCTGTAGATTGACCACCATTCCATGAATAAGAATATAGGGCTGCCCCACCAGATACTGTAAGGTCTATTGAGCCATCTGTTCCGCTCTCGCAAGAAACATTATAGCCACCATTCGCCGTAGGTGAGGCAATAGAACTGCTCATGGTGGCAGGTTCTGTAAGAGTGACAGCCTCAGTTACGGTGCAACCATTCGCATCAGTTATACTCACGGTATAACCACCCGCAGTCAATGCGCTTATATCTTCAGTATTATATCCATTGCTCCATTGGTAGGAATATGGGCTAGCCCCGCCCATTGTACTCAAGTCAATACTTCCATCATTATCACCAGCACAGGATATATTACTACCACTAGTGTATACTTGTGGTGAAAGAGTGACGCTCAGCACTGCAGGTTCTACTAGTATTGTGCTCGCGGTTACTATACATCCATTACCACCAGTTACTGTTACTGTGTAAGCTCCCCCCGAAAGGTTACTTAAGTCTTCACTACTTGCACCATTACTCCAGTTATAACTGTAAGGCAAGGTACCACCTGCAACAGATAGGTCAATACTTCCATCGCTAGCACCATTGCAAGAGATATTATTTCCTCCAGCAAAAGAAGAACTTGATAGGCTGACAGTCAAACCTGAGGGCTCAGTGAGTGTCTGTGAAAAACTTGCTGTACACCCATTGGCATCAGTAACAGTTACGATATAAGTACCAGCTGCCAGGTTGCTAATATCTTCTGTAGTGGCACCGTTGTTCCAGTTATATGTATAAGGGTTTGCTCCACCAGAAACTGTAATATCAACAGCTCCGTCATTATTCCCGTTGCAGTTAGCGTTGGTGGGTACTAAGGTGGCTGTCATGGCAGGTGGCTCACTCAAAGTAATGCTGTTGGTACTGTTGCATCCATTGGCATCGGTGAGAGTTACCGTATAGGTTCCAGCCATTATGTTGTTTAGGTCTTGCGAATAACTTCCATCACTCCAAGTGTAGTTGAAAGGTGAGGTTCCGCCGTTAGGTGTTAAGTCTATTGAGCCTGTGCTAGCACCATTACATGATATATTGTAGTTGTTTGACTGGGGCGAAGCCATTGAAGCACTGAGCGCTTGAGGCTCGGTAATAGTCACTGCAAGAGGGCCGGCACAGCTTGTATTATCGGTGATGGTTACGGTATAGGTACCAGCTGCCAGGTTATTTGCAGTTGCTCCATTTTGTCCATTGCTCCACTGATAAGTGTAAGGAGGTACGCCGCCATTAGCAGTTGCTGTTGCCGAACCGTCACTGCTTCCAGCGCATGATACATTGGTTTGGTTTGAAATGGAAGTATTGAAAGAAGCGCCAATATTAACAGTTGCAGTTGCTGTTGCAGTGCAACCAACATTATCTGTTCCAGTTACAGTATAGGTTGTAGTGCTGCTTGGACTGGCAGCAACCGTTACTCCCGTGCTTTGGTTAAGTGAGGCGACTGGTGCCCATGAATAAGTCTGGGCTCCGCTAGCCGTAAGGTTTACACTTTGGCCCACACAAACAGTTGCATTGGTAGGAGTGACTGATACGTTGGGTTGCACAACAGTTACATTGATGTCATCAGTGAAAACAAGGCCACTGCAATCATAAACAACTTCACCAGTATAGGTCGTATTTTGGGTAGGGTTAACTGTTATAGTGGGGCTGGTGCCACCACTCAAGAGTGTATTTCCCTCGTACCAATTAATCTGAACACCATTGCCTGGGCTCAGAACATTGGTTGAGTTATAGGCTATGCTACTCAGGTTGTAAGTGGTGGGTCCTGTTGGTGAGAAGCGATAACCATCATTCACGGCAGTCCATTGGGTAGGGTAATTCCTTCCAGGCACTGCATAAGCAATAGTACCTGTAGCATTTTGTATTCCCTCGATGGCTACACCGTTGTTCCATGTGCCACACAAGGGTTTGTTACCAATATGTATCTCAATATTATTACTACCCTCAAATAGTTTTATCTGGTTGGTAAAACACAGACTGGAGCAACTAAACATGGGAACTTCGAAGAAAGTAACCACGAAAATCCTGTTAGGTGCAGTACCAATGGTGATATAACTTATAGCTCCTCCGGTGTTTGGGTTTATATCCTGATAAGGCCCCATGATAGCGTTGGTAGGCAAGGTAGCACTGGGTATAGCAGCCGTAATATTCCACGGAGCAGCAGTCCCGGCAGTTGTAAGGTCAAAAGTGATATAGTTATTGGAAGCAATTACAAGATTGTTGTAGGTATTGCCAAAGTAGGTAAATGGAAAACCAATAGGGATAACTCCGCTGTGCCTGTCATCTGTTAACACAACGGGAGTACCTACTAATCCGTTGGTGTAAACATCCAATGTTAGGGGAGTGTTAGCACAAACGGTGGTATCAGGCCCAAGGTTTACCTGTGCTCTTACCGTTACAACCTGAAACAACAATAAAGAGGCCAGAAACCAAGGGACAAAGGCGCTGGTCAACTCCTTTAATCCTTCCATGCCGCAAATTTCGGGATTCTACCTCCTTTCGTCAAGTTTTTGAGCGACTATCTGCTACATCTTGTCGAATGCTAATTCCCTGATAGATAAGGGTTTGAAAGTGGTTTATGAGGTGTTAAGAGGGGTTTATCTTGGTAAACAAGATATTAATAGAATATTATTCCAGTATTAGGTAAATTATTGGAAGATTGTTTGGGTATGATTCAAGCCTAAAACTCCAAAATTTCCCCAATTCTTGCCGCCACTTTTTCAGCATTGGGCAATAAAGTAGCCTCTAAAGTAGAATTAAGAGGTATTGCTGGTGTATCTTCAGAACCAACAACATCCACTGGCGCATCCAAATATGTGAAGCACTCTTTTTGGATTCTTCCTGCCAGGCCTTGGGCAAACGTATTGAAAATAGGCTCTTCAGTCACCACAATGCACTTTCCATGCTTTTTCACAGAATTGAAAACAGTCTCTTCATCTAATGGATTAAGCGTGCGTAGGTCTATCACTTCCACTTGACCAGGATATTGCTTGGCAGCATTGGTGGCCCAATAAACACCCATTCCATAAGTGATGATAGTTACACTTTCTCCATTTTCAGTCTTATCTGTATCAGCCTCTAAGGCAATTCTGGCTTTACCAAACGGTACCACATAGTCTTCATCGGGTTCAATGGTTTTGGCAGCCTCAGTACCCTTAATTTTTGACCAATACAAGCCTTTGTGCTCAAACATCACCACTGGATTCGGGTCGTAATAAGCAGCTTTCATTAAGCCTTTCAGGTCGGCACCAGTGCTTGGATAGGCCACTTTCACCCCGCGAATGTTGAGTACAACAGACTCTACACTTGAAGAGTGGTAAGGCCCACCACTTCCATAGGCACCAATCGGTACTCTCAAAATACTACTCACAGGCCATTTGCCATTCGATAGGTAATAAGAGCGGCTCACTTCGGTAAACAACTGGTTCAGGCCCGGCCATATATAGTCTGCAAACTGCACTTCAACGATAGGCTTCAAACCAACTGCACTCATACCAACAGTACTACCAATGATGAAGGCTTCTTGAATTGGAGTATTAAACACCCTGTCATCCCCAAACTTTGAAGCCAGGGTTGCTGCCTCACGGAATACACCGCCTAACCTGCCACCTACATCCTGGCCGTAAAGCAAGCACTCAGGGTGCTTGGCCATCAATTCCTGTATGGCAAACAAGGCGCTATCAACCATTACGGTTGGTTCTTTCCCTGCCGGTTCCCTTTCTCCTTTTTCTTCAGTTATTGGAGTAGGGGCAAATATATAGTCATGAAGGTCTTCTGGCCTTGGGTCTTCAGCTTGCAAGGCTTTTTTATAGTCTTGCTCAACTATTTCCCTGGCTTCAGTTATCACTTTATCCAGTTCCTTTTCGGTGAAGCCTTGCTCAAGTAGTTGCTTTCTGAATTTAGGCAGCGGGTCGCGCTTGGCAGCTTCCTCCAAATCATCACGGTAAAACTCTTTGCGCACCCCAGAGGTATGGTGATTCAATAAAGGAACCTTGGCATGTACCAAAAACGGCCTTCTTTCTTTGCGTATCAGCTGAATTACTTCCTCAATAGTAGAGTAAGACTCCACCATATCGGTGCCGTCTATAGTGCGCACTTCAAGGCCCTTAAAGCCTTTGGCATAATGTGAAGCATCTTGCGCACGGGTTTCTTTAGCTGTTGCTGATATATCCCACTCGTTATCTTGCACTAAGTATAGGATGGGTAGTTTTTTCAATACCGCCATTTGGAAGGCCTCAGACACCTCGCCCTCGGTCACGGAAGCATCACCCAGGGAGCATACAACCACTGGGTTATCTCCCTTATAGTCTTCTGCCAAGCCCTGCTTTTCCTTATAATCGATACCCATAGCAACGCCAGTTGTAGGTATGGCTTGCATCCCAGTAGCCGAGCTTTGATGAGGGATTTTAGGCATGTCATCCCTGTTTAGGCTTGGGTGACTGTAATAGGTACGTCCGCCAGAGAATGGGTCGTCTCGCTTAGCCATCAACTGTAGCATCAACTCATATGGCTCCATACCAATACCTAGTAGTATAGAATCATCACGGTAATAGGGGGCAACAAAATCCTGTGGTTTCAACTGTAGGCCAACAGCTAACTGTATCGCCTCGTGGCCACGAGAAGTAGCATGAACGTATTTACTGGTTACTTTGGCATTCTCCTCATAAACATCAGCCATCGCTTTGGCAGTGTTCATCAGTTTCCAGGCGCGCAATAAAGTCTCTTTTGATATTCCCACTTTCTTCTTCTTTATTGCAGTTGCCGTTTCAGTCATGCTTGATTATTTGAGAAATAATTAGCCAATATACAAAAAAATCAGAATAAGGTTGGGAATTTTAGATAAATCAAGAAATAATGTACTGTGAAAGTGGTTTTTTATGGAATAAAATTTATTATTTTCTATAAATTGTTAGCTAGCTCTGCTATTCCATTATAAATCCTTTTTTCTCAGGTTAATGATATGGATTTGAGACTGCTTAGAAAGTATCCTCGCAGTGACGAGCGCGTTCGCTAAAAGCTAACTGCTAATAGCTTAAGGCTTCAATAAACTCCGACATCTCCCTAAGCACCAACTCCCTTTGCTGGTGGTGGGGGATATGGCCGCAATCTTTTACCCATAATTCCCTAGCTGGCCCACTTACGCCAGCTACAATAGGCTTGGGTTGCCTTAGGTGTCCGAATTCATCACCTTCACCTTGTATGGCAAGCACTGGTGCAGTAATGCTTGCTAAGCAGTCTTCAATATTCCAGTCTGCAAATTCTTCTGAAAGCCAAATGTCCACCCAGGCAAAAAAGATGGATTTGGTATTGTCCCCATGAAACTTCCAGAAAAGGTCTTTCAGTTTGCTGTCATACAACCCAGTAGATTTCCTGATGCCAATCCTCATTTCTTCTTCCACAAATACGTGGCCTGCTTCTGAAATTACACCTATCACTTTATCAGGAAAATGGCTCGCATAGAGCAAGGCAATGGCACCACCATCACTATGGCCCAGGAGTATGAGGGGATTATTAATCTCCAGTTTTTGGAGGATATCCGGTAAGAATTTGAGTGCTTCATCGTGAAGGTAGTAGGGTGTTCTCTTTTCTGCTAACCGCTCTGACTTACCATGACCATAGCGGTCATACACCAATGCGGGCAGTTGCAGTTTATCTGATAAAGCCTGAGGAAAATCCTTCCATTGCCCAATGCTGCCCAAAGCATCATGCAGAAAGATAATTACAGGTTTACCTTCTTCTTGGTACTGGTGATTAACCCAGGTGTAATGTATCTTCTTATTATTGGCAGTTATGTATTGTCCTTCCACTTCCGTCAAAACTTAATCACTTCCCAGCCCCATATTTTCACCCCTTGATATTTGGGTTCTTCAACATATTCTGGTTGGGGTTTAGGCTTTTCTGTTTTCTTTTCGGTCTCAATCCTTTTAGTGTTTGCAGCCTGAACAGGCTTTGGCTTTTCTTTCAATGCAACCTTTTTGCTTTCTTTTTCCTTAAGTGCCAACTCAGCTGCCAGTTGTTTGCTTTCCACCAAGAATAATATGTTTTGCCCTTCGTTTATTGGGCTTATTTTGCAGGTAAGTGTGGTATCTTTCTCAAACAGGTTTTCTTGCTTTCTAACCCAACCTTTCTTTAATAAAATATCTCTAAAAGCCCCTTCACTTTGCTTTTCTACAAGCCAATAGTATTTACTACAGAACTCATCATCAAAAAACAAGTAAAGTACGTTTCCTTCATTCAAGTCAAGACCAGTATGGCTCTTCTCATATTCAATGATACGGTAATTTCTTAAAACCGTTTGTAAGTAATTGCGTTTTAATCCAATGTAGGTACTATCAGCGGTATTGTTGATTTGAGCCAGGCTACCCAGGCTCGAAAATAGAAGGAGAATAAAGGCCGATTGCTTCACTCCGCAAAACTAAGGCATTTTGGGAAGCCTTTCACTAAGATTGCTTTTTCTCGTATTCCTTCAGCCAGTTAATGCTTTCTGTGATAAGTTCCTCCAAAACGCTTTGGTCTATATCTTCCAACTTATTGATATAAAGACAACCCTTTCCTGTTTTATGTTTGCCCAACTTACCCAGTAGGTTACCATAATGCTTAAAACCTGACATGATATATAGTGTAAGGCTCTGCTTGCGTGGTGAGAAACCAGCCACAAACCAATCACCCTCTCGGCCACTTGCATACTTGTAATGATATGAACCAAAACCAATGATACTGCTTCCCCACATTTTGGGTTCTTCACCAGTTATCCTTTTCATGATGTCCAGCACCTTGAAGCTATCAGTGCGTCTTTTTTCATGCTCAACGCTGTTCAGGAATCCTTCAACGCTAGCGTCGTTTTTCTTGGTTTTGAGTTCAGCCATTTTTTCTGTTTAAAGAGTTATAAAGAAAAGTATCATGCAAGCTACAAAAACTATTATCGAACCAATAAAATATTTCAATGAGCCTTTTGATAACTGTTTTTTTGCTTCTTCATGATAGGTGTCAAACTCTCTGATAGCCTTATTGTAGCTGGCATCGCTGCCATAGGTAAAGTAAATGATTCCATAAATAATCACAAATGGAATAAGGCCTAATATTTTGCCTACACTTCGCCCCGCTCTTCTTCCAAATACGCTCTCGATGGCGTCTTCCATAGTATCTTTAAAATCTGGTGATACAGCTATTAACAAAAACATGATTGACAGAAAGTTTAAGAGCAATGCAAGAGTCACTAACACCGTTCCATTTTGCTTCGCAGATGCTTCTTTTCCTTTCTTCTTTAGCTCATAGTATTGGCTGCAATAAAGTTTTTGGATAAAATTCACAAGACTTAGGTGTTTAGGTTTTGTTAAGCTAATATAGAAAATTGGAGCTTTATTCCTGCTCCTCTTTCCAACTGCTGTACAAATCCTGAAGCCCGTCAATGGGCTCATCACCAGAACCAGGCTTGGTTTTTACTTGTATGTTGAGATGTAAATTAGATAGGTTGTCATCTGCATACGCTACTTTGACAAAAGCAAAAAGAGAGGAAGTGCCAAACTGGGCACATCTTTTGTCTGCACCTTTCATATTTGCGCCTTGCATAGCTGCCATCAATTTATCCGCAAGTGTGCCTTTGGTTTCCAAGAAGTTTTTCTCCATTTGCTTCAGCACATCTTCACCAGCCAGCATATTGCCTTGTATAGTGTAGTTTTCTCCAACTATCTGTCCAGCCCATTTGAAACATTTTCCTCCAGTGTATGCTGCTGCTTCAGCTTTTCCATCCTTCAATACTGCAATTCCATACTGACGTATTTCAGGCTTACCTTCAGCATCGTTTTCAGGTAACCAGGCTATTATTTCATCAGATGATAAACCTTTCTCAAGCATTTCATAAGCATTCTGCTGGTTGAGGAGGAAAAAGAAAGATTGGCAATTGATAGCTCCCTTTCCCGGTAGCAATTCGCTGATAAAGTCAGGAGCGAGTGGGGAAGAGGACAGGTCGACACAAGAAGCTCCGGCGGCACCTACTTCACCTGTTTCAGGGTCAACAGCAACAATAGAAAATGTGTCTTGAGCATGAACACTCAGGCCCAACAGAAACAGCATACCTACTAGCCAATACCTCATAACCCGTACAACAAATTTACTCAATGTTATCAATAAAAAGTTTACCTCTTTTCTTTGATGATATACATATCGTAGCCACCAGCACCCATAGAGTTGGTCATACCTACTATGAAGTAGGAAGAACCAGCTTCTACTACATCAAGGGGGAAATCATCCCCGGCACCACCAAATGTTTTCTCGGTTAACACTTGCCCGTCAATGTCAGTCTTGACCAAATAGATTTGTCTATCGTTACCAAAGCTGTTACTTTCTGCAATTAGCACAAGATTGTTCTTTTTATCCTGCAGAGCGGTTTGCCCGCCGTCATGTTCCGTTCCTCCAAATTCTTTCTGCCAAATCACATCGCCACTTTGGTTTACCACAAAACTTAGTACATCATGTTCTGGCCTGGTACTAGCGCTGTGCCCGTGTAGTAGGTAGTTACCATTGTGCAGTTGCACGATGCTTTTTGGTTCATCGTAAGCACTTCCACCATAGGTTTTACTGAATATTGTATCTCCTTGATTGTCAATCTTTAATAAATAAAAATCTCTATCTCCTTCACCAAAATTATTGGTAAAACCAAGCAGCATAATTTCATCACTTAGTGTTGGTGCAAAACGGGTTCCAAAATCAAGGTCGACACCACCATATACACGCTGCCCGATTTGCATACCGTCACCATCTATTTTTAATAGGATTAAATCTATTGAGCCTGCACCATAGCTTTGCGTTCCACCTGTTATTGTAAAACTGCCATCCGCCAGTTCAATAATATCTGTCGGGATGTCATCCAGGTCTCCACCATAATTTTGTTCCCACAACTGTTCACCTTTTTTGTTGACCCTCACTAGATAAAAATCGCGGTAAATGGAATTGTTCTTAACCGCTCCCACCAGCATGTAGTCTCCATTACTGGTTTCAATAATTCTTACCCCTTCTTCTTCAAGGCTACTTCCATAGGTCTTTTCCCACACCACATTACCATTGAGGTCCATTTTCACTAAATACAGGTCACCTTTTTCATCACCGTTACTTTTTGTTGTACCCAATATCATCAGGTACCCATCGCTATATATGATAGAATTAGCGATATCATCATTTACACCACCAATAGTTTTCTCAAACGGGAAACCAAGGTCAGATGGGGGAAGCATAACATCTTTTTTGCAGGAGGAAAGCGCAATAAAAAGAGTGGTGGCCAAAAGGTAGGATGTGGGTTTCATTGCAAGCGTAACGGTAAAATTAGCCATTTATTTCTTATAGTTTTTAACCGTTTGAACAACCTTAAATACTTCTTGTAAAGTTTTGGACGCTTGCAAGCCCAATTTTATTATTTTTGCCCTTCATCGAAGAAATAATTAGTTTTATCGGCTATTTCAATAAACTTACGCTTTGAGATTCAACTATACAAAACCCCAAGCTTTTCTATTGTTTGCAACGTGCTGCCTGATGTTGGTAAGTATGGGTGCTTTTGCACAACCCGCCAATGATGATTGTGTAGATGCAATAGAGGTAACATACGGAGCAACACTTTTTAACACCACAGGTGCCACTACTGATGGGCCTGATGAACCAACTTTGTGCAATTTCAATAGCTTCACGCAAATTGATGGTGATATATGGTTTGAGTTTGTTGCATTGAGTAATTGTAGCCATACGGTGAGTGCTTGTACTGCAGCCTTTGATGCTAAAATT
>JANQJC010000114.1 GCA_028281825.1 Flavobacteriales bacterium | reverse complement strand
GAACCATCAGCGTCAATCACTGCGGCAGTGTTATGATACAAACCTTGCGCCCTTTTCTCAAAAAGCGATGCAACTATTACTACATTATTCTCCTTGGCTACTTTACACAATGCATCTGTGGATGCGCCAGGAATAGGTTCCGCTAAATTGAAATTATCATAGTCTTCCACATCACAGAAGTACAAGGAACGAAAAAGCTCTTGCAAGCATACTATTTGCGCGCCTTTTCCAGCAGCTTCCTTTATTCCATCAATAGCCTTTTGGAAATTCTCCTCAGGCTCACCTGAACAGGCGGTTTGAACTATGCCAATATTAACCGTGCGGTTTTTTGTCATTTTTCTTATCTACTTTTTATTCAGCGCAAAGGTAGAGAATTGATTAATCTTTTACAGGAAGGTTCATTATTCCTTTTTTGGCCTGATTATACCGGCCAACACCAACAAGCCCACAACAAACATAACACATAAGAAAAGCGATACCCTCTGTGCAACGACAAATAGGAATAATGAACCTGCAAGTGAAATTCCAATAAGAACAAACCCCGCTATCTTAGGGTCTTTAATTCCATACTCACTTAAACCACCAGTTGCTTCTGCTAAATCTCGCGCTTCACGAAGCTTCATTTGCTCAACTCGCTCATGATATGCTTGCTCATCCATTTCATAGAATGGACATGAGGTTTCAAACTCAGGCTTCTTATTGGTTAGACTGCATATCGTACCCTCCTTGAAGGTAACACGTCTTTTAGTGCAAGTTAGGCAATACTCAAGTTTTTGAGCAGAGGTCAGTGCGCTCATAAAAGTCTATTGAGCCGTTACAGTAACCACAGGTGAGGTAACTGTATTGCTTTGATTACCAGCCCTATCAACGATGTGTATGCTGTAAGTCACCGTCTCACTAGCTTGTCCATTCAATACTGCGGCACTTTGCAATACAACATCCAATTCTCCTTGAATGGCAATGTTCGCATCGTCTGGAGCTAGTTGCTGAATGCGAAACTTATAGGTGACGCTATTTCTTGAGTCGGTCAGAAAGAAATTGTCCACCCCATTTCCATTTTCGCCTAAATCGCCATCACCATCGCGATATGAAATCCTGAACACTAACGAGTCCTGATATTCCACAACATTGCTTGGAGTAACACTTACAAACTCAATTTCCGGTGTATTGCTAATTCCTTCATCATCCTTCTTGCAAGAGGCAATAAATAAAATCAAGCACAAAGCAAATATCAGTTTTGAAAAGCTCTTTTTCATTGTTTTGTCTTAAGGCGTGATGTAAAAGGCATAAAAGGTTTTGTATGGGTCTAGTGACTCATCTATTGGAAACTCAACATTTTCTGTATGGTCACCGTCATTCACGTAATATCTCATATATACAACCTGGTCTGTCGCAAAATCACCAGTATTAACCAAGGCTAAATGACCCTCGTTGCCACCTCCCAAATTGCTATAGGTTGCTGTGTATTCTCTATAACCCGGCGCTGAAGTCGAAAAGTCATTAGGGTCATAAGACATTCTTACTTTGTTCACTTGCAAATCAGCAACGGCTGTACTATCATCTTCCACTACAAATGCCAAATACATACTTGTATTTGGTGGCATGATAAAAGGATTATAGAAAACACTATCAATTCTATTATTTACATCAGAATAGATGGTAGTGAAATCAGTTGAGACTGCTATGTAAAAAATAACATTTGGCTTCTGATTTGGATAAGTGGGTAGTTGTCCAAACATATCCCTTGCTCCTCCCAATATCCATTGCTCAATGTTGCTGATATCTTCTGAAGGCAATGGAACACCAATATTATCCTGAGGCATACGATCATCCTGATTTACAAAGCAGCAATTAGTTATTCTCTCATGCAACACTGACATTGCTGTATCATATGGCACCACTCTATGCACGAATGCGCTATCTGCATTATTCTTTATTACAGGATGATATACCAAGGTAGCGTATGAACTCTGAATCGTTCTGAAATCGGGCTCAAAATTACCATCATGACAACCTAGTGTGCCGCACTTTGGAAACAAAATATTCTTGTGAATGGCCACAAAAGATTTCGGGTCTAGAGTATCAACTGGTGAAGGAGGAGTGACATACTCTACTTTATCATATGGGTTATCAGGAACAGGCTCCTCCTTTTTACAACTATCAAAAAGAATAGCTAATACTACCAGCACAAAACCAGTGAGAATTATAAACTTGAATTTCTTATTCATTGATTAACTTTCTTGTTATACAAAAGCTGCTTGTAAGTGACTTCCTTCAAAAAATCCACCGGGAACATCAGAATGGAAACCTAAAATATTGGCTATTGTAGGTACAATATCCACACTCTCACCCATAACACTTGAAATCACTTGATTTTGATTTACCTTACCTGAAGGCCCAACAACCAATGTAAATATTTCTCTTGATGTGGCATCGCTAGTATGATCAAGAGCATATCGTCCATTTTGGTCAACTAATGTGTTTGGCTCCAAATTTCTTCCGTGCTCAGGTGCCACGATTAATATGGTATTGTCTTGCATACCAGGGGTACTCTGAATCGACTCCCACAACTTATATAAAGCATAATCAGCACGACGAATATTATTACAATACTGAGTGAAGTTGGTATGGCACACATCAATATCTTGCATGTTTACTACCATCAACTCAGGCTTGAAACGTTGTAGCACCTTAATAGCGAAAAAGATATTGTACATATCATTATTCATCACTCCACCACCAAGCCCCCATGGGTCATTGTATTGTCCACCTGTAGCTTCAGCAAACGAAGTATTGATAAATTCTTCTAATTGAACAGCATCCTGCTCAGTATTTACAATTCCAGCATCACCAGGGGAATATTGACTAGCAAAGTTATTGTCAAAAAACTCTCTTAAGTCTTTTACTTTATCTATGTCAGATTGACTGAAGTTTTTCGGATGCCCTAAAACATCATAACCCGCGGTACTGATGATTGACGCTGGCTGAATATAATTAGCTCCATATTCTGCACCATAGCCTGGATATGTACTAAAATTAAGTGCCGGGTAAGGCCCTAGAGCATTAGACACCCACCAAGCGTTTAAAGCTGACATTGATGGTGAGTTATGCTTTCTATACAGCTCAAAAACCGTTGGCGTGCTTGGACGCTGCTTGATATTAATATCAGCAAGGTTGTATTTACCCGTAATAGCTGTTGAATGCCCACTAAAGTGTCCGGTAGGGCCAAGTGAAAAACGAGCCTCCTTAAAAAGAGTACCCATGGTTTGCAATCTCGGGCCAGATGGAGATGGCAAAGGAGACATGCCACTCAACGTAACGCTCTCATTACCATTTAATGTATAAGGCATCAAGTTTCCTTCAGCCTTATGCATTGATTCAAAATTACGAACACCTCCAGCAAAAAGGCAGAATACAACGTGGTCAGCAATTCTTTGACCTGTTGCAGCAAACAACCTACCTGATGGTAAGATATAAGGTGCAGCAAATGCACCGGCTGTTGCAGCAGCAGCTTTCTTTATAAAACTTCGTCTTTTCATTAGTAATATCTGTATTCGTTAGATGTCATCATTGAAAACCAAAGAAGTTCTGGAGTAAGTTGCGAATCATTATTGATAGCGCTCACAACGTGCCATTTTTCAAACTCATTAGGTCTTCTATTATAAAACTTGATGTAGGAGTCATCAACAAATGTCCCAACATCATTTCTCATTTCAGCATCACTTGGTATGTCTACACCAGACTCATTTAAAAAATTCTTGATAATCATTTCTTCCATCAACTTTAAATCACCAAAAGCCGCATAAGCCAATTGAAGGTTAACCAATTTAGCTTGCGTTATTTGTGTACCGAAAAGGTCTGAGTAGGCAATGGAAATAAATTCAGTTGTTGACTTGACATTAGGCTTGTCCGCATCAGGTTGACGGACAGTAACATCGTTAACATCATAAACATATATCTGCTCTTTTTTGCAGGCTGTAAATGCCAGAACAACGAACAGCAATAAAAATAACGGATTGATTGACTTACTCATACATCAATTCTTTATAATCCCACATATTCATCAAATGTGAGAATGGTTTTTTGTAGTAGTTTATAGTTGCCTGAGTACTTATACTGATTGGCATAAGCTGATAACTCTTCAGAGTCTGGTTCTCTGAACAGATATTTCAGAAATAGATACCTTACCTGTCCTTCATAATAACTCTCTGAGTTGAAAAATATATCCATGAAATCATCTTTTGAAGAACCCTCTTCTAAGAAAAGGATAGAGTTAAAACCATCTACCATTAACTTTGCATCTTCCAATTCAGCTAATGTTGGGTACCTGAATAGGAAATGCTCAAATGTGGCCCTAACAAAATTTTCAGTCCCCATATTCAATTGGTCATAGAAATTATTGTTTATCAAGCGCCTATGCATTCCACTAATAGTAAGTGTTCCATTATTCAAATCGTCTAGCGAGGCTAGCAACTCTTCTAATCTATCAATCTCATATTGCAATACATCTGCAACTGAAGCATATTGTGGGTCACTTAGCAATAACTCAAAAATAATTACTTGTTGCCTTACAGCTATGGTATCAAAACTGTTAAGGATATCATTGGATGCTACCTTCAATAATTGTTCATTATACTCTTCACCGTTCAACACTAAGTCAACAAACTCTTGTCTGTCAGCCATAGCCAGATTGTTCTCCTCAAGAATGGTAATACCGTTTTCTTTTTCGGTATCAGTAGGCTTTCTCCCTAATACACTAATGTAAGTCTTGTTCACATAGTTTTGGATAACTATATCTGAAACAGTTGTATCAGGAGGAGCGGTATTATCTGGAACTAAAACTTCTTCTGTCTTTTTACAGGCAGCAAAAGCCACCGCGACAGCCATGAGCAAACCAATTAATTTATTCATTTGAGGCTAACCTTGTTTGACGTAAAGTTAAGTAACTTAATAACGTGCCGCAACACCGTTCATTATTAAATTGTAAATTCCTATGTAAGATTGTATCCGTCAAAAAAGGTTTAATCTCCCCCTTGTTTTTTCATTTCGTCCGCGAAATACTTGTAGAAAAGCGGAATGGTCTCAATACCCTTGTAATAGTTAAAGAGCCCATAATGTTCATTCGGCGAGTGTATGGCATCTGAATCCAGTCCAAAGCCCATAAGTATTGTTTTCAACCCTAAAACTTCTTCAAATAAGGCTACAATTGGTATACTACCACCAGTGCGAACTGGAATTGGTTTCTTGTTAAAAGTATCTTCCATGGCCTTACTTGCTGCTATATACCCGGGGAAATCAGTCGGCGTAACTACTGGCTCTCCACCATGATGTGGTGTTACTTTCACCTTAACTGATTTAGGAGCTATTCTCTTGAAATGGTCAGAAAATAATTGAGTAATCTCATCAGATTTTTGGTGTGGCACTAGCCTCATTGATATCTTAGCATAAGCTTTCGAAGCAATCACGGTTTTTGCCCCCTCACCTATATATCCGCCCCAAATGCCATTTACATCCAAGGTTGGGCGAATAGAAGTCCTTTCCATGGAGCTGTAACCAGTTTCACCATAAACATCATCAATATCCAAATGCTTTTTATACTCATTGATATCAAATGGTGCCTTTGCCATTTCCGCTCTTAGCTCATCGCTCAACTCCTCCACCTTATCATAAAAACCGGGGATTGTGATATGTCCATTTTCATCCTGAAGAGAGGCTATCATCTCGCAAAGAATATTTATCGGGTTAGCCACGGCACCCCCGTATATTCCCGAATGCAAATCCCTGTTAGGTCCTGTAACTTCAACCTCAAGATAACTTAACCCTCTGAGCCCTACCGTAATAGAAGGCACATCATTGGCAATCATAGAAGTATCAGAAATAAGTACCACATCTGCCGCCAGTTTTTCCTTATTAGCCTTCACAAAATCACCCAAATTGTCTGAACCTACTTCCTCTTCACCTTCAATCATAAACTTCACGTTGCAAGGAAGGTTATCTGTTTGCATCATGATTTCAAATGCCTTAACATGCATGTACATCTGTCCTTTGTCATCACAAGCACCCCTGGCATATATTTTACCATCTTTAACCACAGGCTCAAAGGGTGGTGAGTCCCACAAATCCATAGGGTCTGGCGGCTGAACGTCGTAGTGCCCATATACTAATACTGTTGGCAAATCTGATGATACAAGCTTCTCCCCGTATACTATTGGAAAACCCTTAGTAGGACAAACTTCCACATTATCAGCACCAGCCTCAGTTAATCTAGCTTTTATTTCATCAGCAGTTTTAAATACTTCTGCTTTGTATTTTGGGTCAGCGCTGACCGAGGCTATTTTGAGTAATTCCACCAATTCATCCACAAATCGGTCTTTATTGTTATCCAGATATGTTCTTACAGTATCAAGCATTTTTTCAAGTTTATTTTGGGAATGCAACAAATGTATAAATACTGAAACTATTTTAGGTCTATTTCACCCAAATTGCATGAACTGACATCCAGGACCTGTAAAACAAGACAATAAATCGACGAAAAAGCATGACAAAAGCATTATTTCTATCGATAATTCCAATTTTTTCGTATAATTTTGTGAGTTTAAGCCCTTGTAATTGAGAAACCTGTTCATATATTGTTTTAGTGTATTTAGCCTACTTATGTTTGGCTCTCCAATAACAACTTATGCACAACTTGTTGTTAATCAAGGGCAAACACCAACCCAGTTGGTTCAAGATGTTTTGTTGGGTGGGGGAGTTACAGCTTTTAATGTCACTTATTCAGGGTCTACGGCTGCAATAGGATACTTCAATGGACAAAATAGTAATATAGGTCTGCAGGAGGGAGTCATTTTAAGTACTGGCCAGGCGAATAACGCTGTTGGTCCTAATAATGATGATGGGGGACTTAACTATACTGACTTTTTCTTGCCTGGTTATACCCCATTAACAAACCTCTCAGGCAACAATACTAACGACGCAGCAATCTTAGAATTTGACTTCGTGCCAATATCAGATTCACTATCTTTCAGGTATGTATTTGCCTCTGAAGAATATCCTGAATATGTTGGGTTAAATTTTAATGACGTATTCGGTTTCTTTATTAGCGGACCAGGGATTGTAGGAGCGCAAAATATAGCACTTGTCCCAAACACCACATTGCCAGTTGCCATTGATAATATCAATGCCGGTAATTTTAATTGCCCTGGCCCTACATCCGGATGTGTAAACTGCAATTATTATGTGGATAACTGTGGCGGGCAAAGTGTACAATACGATGGCTTTACCACTGTTCTGGAAGCTAAGGCAGTTGTAACCGCCTGTGATACTTATCATATTGTTTTAGCGATTGTAGATGTGATTGACGGAGCATGGGACTCAGGCGTCTTTCTTGAAGCTGGAAGTTTCAGTGCAGGAACTATTTCAATCTCGGCCACAACAACCTTCAACCCCAATTCATCAACTAACGATACCAATCTGGTAGAAGGGTGCGGGCAAGGAATTATCACTTTTGAGAGAGCCGGCCTTTCAAATAATCCAACAGTTATTCCATTTCAGGTAAGCGGAACAGCCACTAATGGGGTTGATTACGACTTTATCCCTGATAGCGTAGTTATACCTGCAGGGCAAACATCTGCTACGTTAAACATAAATGGGATTATTGACGGACAAACAGAAGGGACAGAAACTATAATACTTACACTTCAAAATTCTACATCACCTTGTGCTAGTTCTGGTACCCTGGACCTTACATTGACATTATCCGATTCACCGGAACTAAATGTTGTAGCAGCCGGAGACACTACCTTGGTATGTCCAATGGAAGTTCCTTTAACCGCTTCGGCATCTGGAGGCATGGGAGGTTATATATATACCTGGAACAATAATGCAGGTTCAGACTCTATAGTAAATGTATCTCCTATCCAAACAACAACTTATGTAGTGACAGCAACTGATACTTGCGGCACATCTTCAGCTACTGATTCGGTTACTGTGCTTATCCCTTCTTATAACCCCATGCATGTTACCGTAAAAAATGATGTGATATGCAAAGGCGAAGAGGCAAAGCTTGTGGCAACAGTTATTGGAGGCTCACCCCCATTGAGCTTTGAGTGGGAGAATAGCTTGAGTTTCACTGACACTTTATGGGTTAACCCTTCACAAACGACCAATTATATAGTTACTGTAACTGATAGCTGTGATGTAGAAGAGGAAGGGCGTGGTGCTGCTGAAATAGTCACCGCAAATGCTGCCTTTGAATGGGACTATATTGGTAATAGAAGCATTCTTTTTGAAAACACTTCACCGGATGCCGTTTATACTTGGTGGGATTTTGATGATGGTGAGTTTTCAGAAGAAGATAATCCTGCTCACATTTATCCTGACTCGGGAACATTTGTGGTAACTCAAATAGTGGAAAATGCAGAAGGGTGCCTGGATACCATTACAGACATCATTATCACCTATGCTGATTTTCACGTGTATATACCAAATGCATTCACTCCGGGTCGAAACAACATTAATGACTATTTCTTTGCCAAAGGTGAGGGGTATATACAATTCAAGATGGATATTTTTGACCGCTGGGGAGGACACATTTTCCACTCAAATAGTAAACGCAATCCCTGGGATGGATTTACCAAATATGGGCAAGAAGCTTCCACAGGTGTTTACCATTATGTTTTTGAATTTATTACTCCGCTCGGAGAGACTATAGTAAGACAGGGCCACCTAACTCTAATTAAGTAATTAACTATCCTTTTTTTGTTGATAAATTTGGGTAAATCTTATTAAAACCCAACGCCAGGATGTTGTATTTCGTTATTAGTTTTATATCCTTAACTTTAACGACACTCAAGGACCACTATGTTTATCAAGCTACTAAAATACAACGGGCGATTACTTTCGCTTTTTGTGGTTTTATGTGTGTTTTGTAGCTTGAAAACAAGAGCGCAGCTTGCGGTAGCCAATGGCCTCACAGCCACCCAAATGGCTAACATAATCGCCGGGCCTGGAATCACGGTATCTAACGCAACCTATAATGGTGCTGCCATTGCATCAGGTTCATTTGATGGCACCAATTCTAATATAGGAGTCGCTTCTGGCGTCCTTCTAACGACTGGAGATTTAACCTTTGCAGTTGGGCCTAATACCCAAGGGGGAATCACTGGAATTAATGGCACACCAGGTAATCCGCAACTAGATGGAATAGCAGGGGATTTTACTTATGATGCAGCAACTTTGGAATTTGATTTTATTCCACAATCTAATACTGCTTCTTTCAAGTATATTTTTGCCTCTGAGGAATATCCTGAGTGGGTCAACCAGGGATATAATGATGCCTTTGCGTTCTACATTAGCGGGCCAGGGATTATCGGACAACAAAACATTGCAGTTGTACCAGGCACCACCCAACCAGTAACCATTGATAATATCAACGCTGGCTCCTATAGCCAATACTATGTTGATAATACGGGTGGGCAGAGTGTTCAATACGACGCATTTACAACTGTACTAACGGCAACTTCTACTGTTCAGGCATGCTCTACCTATCACCTGGTATTAAGTATTGCAGATGGTGGTGATGCCTTGTTTGATTCTGGTGTATTTATTGAAGAAAATAGCTTGGTGAGTAATGTAGTTAATGTATCTGCCACAACTGTTACTGCTGACTCAACAGCATATGAAGGCTGCACCAACGGAACCATCAACTTTACACTTTCTCAGCCCTCATCATCTGATTACACCATCAACTTTACACTTAGTGGTACTGCTGTTAACGGAACGGATTACACTCAATTACCGACTAGTGTGACCATCCCAGCCGGGCAAACAACTACCAACCTCACTGTTGAACCCATTAATGACAATCTGCCTGAAGGGCTTGAGACAATTATTGTTTCGGTTCAAACATCAGTGTGTGGTTACGATACCATTTATGTATTCATTGATGACAACGACCCAGTATCAGTTAATGCCTTTGGCGACACTAGTATTTGTGGAGGGCAAGGTGGCCCAGTACCCATATGGGCTGTTGGCTCAGGTGGGAGTGGAATTTATTTGTATTCGTGGGACCAAGGTGCAGGAAATCAAGATAGCACTAATGTGAGCCCAACATCAACTACCACTTATACCGTTACCTTAAGTGATAGCACATGCACCTCTTCGTCAGATACGGCACAGGTTACCGTTTATGCTGAGCCTATACCCGTTGCCAACGCTGGGCAAGATGTGCTATACTGCGTTGGCGATGCAGTATCGCTAACTGCCTCTGGTGCCAACTCTTATCAATGGTATTCATTACCGGGCAATACATTAATTGACACTACTGCATCTATCACTGTTAACCCTGTTGGTAATGCAAACTACTATGTGTACGCTCACAATGGTGGATGCTACGATTATGATACCGTAGCTGTAATCGAGAGACCCATACCGATTGTAGATGCTGGCCCTGACACCTCAATGTGTGGTGGAGAAAGTGTAACACTTGGTGCTTCTGGCGGTGTTAGCTATGCTTGGAATCCCACAACAGATTTAAGTGATCCTAATATTGCGAACCCTTCAGCATCCCCACCCACTACCACTCAATATACAGTTACAGTAGTGGACAGCAATGGATGTATAAATAGTGATGTGATGACCCTTACTATTAATCCCTCACCAGTGGCAAATGCTGGAGCAGATGTTTCAGTATGTTGGGGTGATAGTGTACAACTAAATGGGAGCGGTGGGACTAGTTTTTCCTGGTCTCCAGCTACTGATTTAAGCGACCCCAATATTGCCGACCCCATGTGCACCTCATTAAGTACCACCAACTATACCCTGACAGTTACAGATGTTAATGGGTGCGACAGTACTGATGATGTTACGGTAACCGTCACTCCATTGCCTACCTCGGATTTTGTATTGCCAGCTAATGCCTGCCTTAACTCAGATGTAACAGTAACCTACACTGGCACATCAACGCCCTCCGCCACCTATAATTGGAATCCTGGCAGCGCAAGTATAGTAAATGGTACAGGACAGGGACCTATTACTATGAGTTGGGGAAATACTGGAACTGATACGGTTATTCTGGGCGTGATTGAAAATGGTTGTATTGCACCACCAGATACACAAGTTATAAACATTGACCCTATTCCTACTTCAAATGCAGGAATTGATTTAGCCTTTTGTTCTGAAGAAACCAGAAGCCTCGGAGCGGCGCCCGTTACTGGAATGACTTATTCCTGGTCTCCAGCTATAGGATTGAGTAGCTCTTCTGTTGCTAATCCCGACGTAACTTTATTTAATACCACTGACTCCACGGAAGTGCATTTATACACAGTGAGCACTACTAGTGGTTTAGGTTGCAATTCCAAGGACTCTGTAATAGTAACCGTGTACCCTATTCCGGTAGCTGAATTTGATATTCCTGAAGGACAATGCATTGATGGACATTCGTTTAATTTTGTGGCAGATGGAGTTTTTGGTAATGGCGCCAGCTTTTCATGGGATTTTGGAACTGGAGCATCACCCAGCACTTCTAACATAGCCAACCCTACTGGAATAACCTACAGTGCCCCTGGTACAGGTATCATTTATTTCAATGTAACTGAGAATGGGTGTACAAGCGAACCCTATGTTGGTTCGGCAGAAGTGTATCCAATGCCTATAGCTAGCTTAGACGCTTTACCCTTAGAAGGCTGTGACCCACTATCTGTTAGGTTTATTGACCTTTCAACTCCCAATAGTGCTGGGCTATCTTACAACTGGGATATGGAAACAACCACCAGCAACCAAACCACTCCATCCTATACTTTCACCCAGGCTGGCACTTACGATGTGCACTTAACTGTGACTACAGTTGAAGGTTGTAAGGATGACACCCTGATACCTGATATGATAACTGTATATCCACTCCCTAAGGCTGGCTTTGATGGCAGACCAAGGATTGTTTCGATATTTGACCCAACAGTAGAATTTGAAGACCAGTCAACAGGCAGTGATAGTTGTGTTTATTTTTGGGATGGGCAGGATATTTCTCACGATTGTGATTTCGAGTATACCTTCCCGGATACAGGTATATACACAGTAACACAAGTTGTGTATACCATACACGGATGCGTGGACACTACCGAGTTAACTATTCGCGTTGAGCCTGAGTTTACACTATATATCCCCAATGCATTCAGCCCCAATAGCGATAGTTATAATGATGTTTTCTACTGCTATGGGATTGGAATTGTAGCGTTTGAAATGAACATATTTGACAGGTGGGGTGAACAAATCTACTTCTCGCATAGCATGGAAGAAGGTTGGGATGGATTGTACAAAAACAAGCCCGCCAAAAATGATGTGTACGTTTATCAAGTTGTAATAACTACCGTACTTGGAGACGAGTACGTCTATAATGGCCATGTATCTCTTGTGAGATAAGCCGCACTTTATATTTTCACCTCCCAAGAATTATAATTGAGTTATGAGCTTTAAGACAGCAGACCTTTGTGATGAGCATAGTGACAACCTACAAATAGCTGAACCCCTGTTTAATAACTATGGTGGTAAAACGGCTTTTGGGGGTGAAATAGTGACCCTGAAATTATTCGAGGATAATAGTCTTGTGAGGCAGCAGCTGGGTGAAGAAGGCAAAGGCAAGGTATTGGTTGTTGATGGTGGTGGCTCATTAAGATGTGCCCTTTTGGGTGACAGGCTAGCTGAGCTTGGCGTAAATAGTAATTGGGAAGGACTAATCATATATGGGTGCATAAGAGACTCAAAAGACGTGGGTGAGTTTGACCTTGGTGTTAAAGCTGTGAACACCTGTCCAATAAAAAGTGTGAAAAGAAACGAAGGCCAGTTGAACATACCCGTACGTTTTGCCGGAGTAACATTTCAACCTGGCCATTATGCCTATGCCGATGAAGATGGCATTATCATTTCTGAGAAAGCCCTGGTTTAGTCTATTCCGAGGTAAACATTATGGAGTTGATTTTATGTCTTCTATCGTCGGCTCCTTTCGCGTAAATTTCTTCAAATATCACCCTATCGCCAGGTCTCAGTCTTTCTAATGTTCGCTTAATCTCTGAAGGTAATCTATGACCTGAAACTTGCTCTACCTTAATATCTCCGCCTCTATTGAGTATAACTACTTGAAATGAAAGCACTTTAGGCACAGCATTGAAAACAAAATCATCTCCATATTTGGCGTTTATCCAGTCAATTTGTTCTATCATACTTTTATTCAATCGTCTATTATCATCAAAACCAAGTATCACTGTATGAGGTTTTGGCAGATACTTTGTACGAAATAGAAGAGAGCCCATATTACGGGTGCTTCCGTCAGGCATTCTTGCAGATACTGATACTTCTATGTCCCTTGGAGCATCGTTAGAAAGGGTAACTACGTATTTTCCCGAACTCACTTTACTAATCCTATTTCCAGGACTCATAGTTACTTCCAAATTCTCACTTGCTACACCCGGCACTGATACATCCACAGGGTTTTCAACACCTTTATAGAAAACATTCATGGCAGTGGGTGATACTACTAGACTTGGGCGTGCTACTATATACTCGGCCTTGAAGGGATAATATTTGTATTGGTTATCACTGGTGAGCATGCGCACCATACCTTCATAAGTTTTAAAGCCCTCGCCGATCGCTTTAGCACTCATTTTTCCCATGCCATTTTGTGCTTCAAGGCTATCTGAGATAGTAACTAGCTCATTACCAGCTTCATTTAATTTCCCTAAATACACATCTGGATTACGTGTCTTACTAAAAGCCGCCACGAATATATCTGCGTGGTATTCGTCACCAAGTAATACGTAATTGCTTTGTGGCAGTACTTTTGCGGCAATAGTATCAATGGGAAAATCACTTTTAGTCACCTTTGAATATAAGGCGCTAACAACATCATACTCCGCATTTTTGATATCATTCTGTAGCTTGGAAAGAATAGTAACACTAGCTACTAATGGGTTATGATAGAAGTTGTGTAACTCCCAATTCAGAGTTTTCCCTTCTGTCTTCACATCATCTGTTTCCAAACCTAAGTCAAAGCCGTCACGCTTATCTTCAGGCAACAAGGCCAACATCTGCTCCTTGTATTCCCTAATTTTCAATTTAAGCTCATGTGCCTTACCCTCTGAAGCATCTTCTTTCTTGCCAATCAAAACCCGTGTTGGGTTATCTACATCATCCTTCTTACTCACATTCACTAGTTGCATAGTGTCAGCAATATTTATCTCCACACCTTCGGTTTCCATAACCAAGAGGGTTTTCAAACTATCGAGATATCCTTGCATTTCTTCTGACAGTATTTTTGCTGCTAATGCTTTGTCCCAGTAAGGCTTTACCTTTACTGAGTCTACATTCTTCGCCAATCGGAAATCGGCATACAGTTGTTCATTCTTTGAACCAAAACTGGAGACCGTTTTCTCAATACTGTTGTTTACTAGTAGGAATGCCTCTAGTACATCCTTGGAAATGTTTAGCGCTAACAAGGCTGTGAGTACTAGGTACATCATGCCAATCATTTTCTGTCTGGGGGTTTGCTTGCTCTCTGCCATGGTGATAAAGTTTTAGTTTAACAATCGCTTTCATCACCTATAAATTGGCAGAACACAAAAAGGAACAGCCTGATAACCAGAAATTTACGTTTTGAAAAATTTTATTTGAAAAGCTGTTACTTTCCTCAAGAATAGCATTTATACTAGGATAGTGCCATTAATACAAATCCAGTATTTTCTCAATCAGTACATGGCTGATACGCTCATTAGATTCATAAGTCCAGCCAGCAATGTGGGGGGATAGAATTACTTTATCGCTTTCAAGCAAGTACTTAAAAGGTTTGGGGAGGTTATCTCTTTCAAGGTCTTCCAATGAAGACTTCTCATATTCCAATACATCCAGACATGCACCTAATACTTTACCACTCTTCAGTCCTTCAACCAGGTCAGCAGTGTTAACGACTTTACCACGAGAAGTATTGATGATATAAATGGGTTTATGGAACTTTGCCAGAAAATCTTTATTCACCAAGTATTCGGTCTCTTTGGTAAGAGGCAAGTGTAAACTAATGATATCAGCCTCCTGGTATAAGCCTTCCATATCACACTCGGTGGCATAGTCATTACTAAAGCCTTGCTTGTATTTGTCGTAGGCCAGTGTAAGCATCCTAAAACCACTCAAACGCAACGCCATTTCGCTACCCGTATTACCATAACCAATAATACCAACCGTCTTATACATCAATTCAACGCCACGGTTTTCCTCCCGTTTCCAAATACCTTTCCTTACCTCATTATCAGCTCTGTAAACATTGTGTAGTAGTGATAAAAGCATCGCCATAGCATGCTCAGCAACAGCGTCTCTATTACCTTCTGGGGCAGAAAGGCATACAATCCCTTTACTCTTGGCATAGGTCACATCTATATTCTCCATTCCAGAACCAGCACGTGCAATAAACTTAAGATTAGAACCGCTATCCATAAACTCCTCATCGACCTTAATCCTGCTGCGGATAACTACACCCTCATACTTATGCAAACCTTCGAGTATCTCACCCCTACCAAGCTTAGAGCCATCTACACAGGTAAAACCACCGCGTTGCAGTTCATCCATAAATACCGGATGAACAGTATCAATAAACAATACTTTTTTAGCACTCATTCTCAGGCTTAATCAAGGAGTAATACATTGACAATATTAACTAATTATCCAAAATTAATCACCCCGATTGATTTGCCAAACATTGATAATGTGATTATTTGGAACCACACATACTCGCTTTGCGTATCATTGGCTATCTTTATCGGGCAAAACCCAAATTGGTATTACTATGAATGAAATCAAGTTATTTTCCTTAGCGACATTGATAATGGTGAGCGGTTTTTCATTTGCCCAAAGTGAGAGTGAAATAGCACAAAACCACTTTAACGAAGCAATTCAGTTTTCAATAAAGGGGGAGAATGAGAAAGCCATTACTGCTTATGAAAAATCTATTGCTGCTGACCCTAACTACTCTGACGCATTATATAACGTTGGCGCTCTATACTACAATAAGGCATTGGAGTTAACCGGTGCCGTAAAAAGTGACGACCCTACTTATGCCAACATGAAAAAAGAAGCTAACGAGAACTATGCCCACGCTGCCAAATACTTCGAAAAAGTAATCGCCATTAATCCGAAGGATGCTATGACGCTTAATACTTTGAAGGAAATCTACAAAACGACTGAAGAATTTGAAAAAGCCACAGTTGTGAAGAAAAAACTAGAAGCTTTACCCCCGGCAGCACCAGATTCAGAAAAGAAATAAGATACTAAACCATAAATACTGACTAAGTCCTTGAAACATTTTTTTCTCGCACTCTTTCTGCTAACCACATTTTCATCAGTGGCGCAAAAAGGATATCTACCTACAGACAAAGCCGTAACAGTACCCACACCTTACGATTATTCCCAAAACAAGAAATACAAAGGACAGAAGTATTCTTCTTTTTACCTCACTATGCGTGATGGTAACAAAATTGCTGTAGAAGTTTATCTGCCCCGGGGTTTAGAAGATGGGGAGAAAATTCCTGCAATCATGCATCAAACTCGCTATTGGAGGTCGTATGCAGCTAGGTGGCCTTTTAGCATGTTTATGGGCAACATGTTTGGTGTGCTTGAAAAGTTTAAGGACATTTTAATTTCGCAAGGATATGCCTTAGTAAATGTTGACGCAAGAGGTTCTGGCGCTTCTTATGGTTTTAGGCCCTACCCTTGGCATGAAGATGAAACAAAAGATGGGTATGAAATAGCCGATTGGATTATCAAACAACCATGGTCTAATGGTATGATAGGTTCAGCGGGAGCATCGTATAGTGGCACTACTGGCGAGTTTTTATTGACAACTAATCACCCTGCTGTGAAAGCAGTGGTGAATATGTACTCGCTTTTTGATGTGTATGAGGATAATGCCTTCCCAGGAGGGTTGCATAATGTTTGGTTCACCTCAATTTGGGGACATGCTAATTCACAACTAGACAATAACGAGATACCCACCAAGAACAAGGTAGCCAGAATGGCTATAAAGGGGGTAAGGCCAGTGCAAGGAAAGAAAAGAAAAAAGATGCTGCAAGAAGCAATCGCCAGCCATGCCAATAACCGCAACGTGAATGATGGCGCATTGAAAGTGACCTTTAGGGATGATAACGTAATGCCCGATATGGGTGAAGATTTTAGTGTGGATGTATTTAGCCCACATACCTATCTCAATGAGGAAAATAATTCAGGCGCTGCCGTTTATAGTTATACCGGCTGGTCTGATGGATCTTATCAACACGCTGCCATTAAACGTTTTTTGAGCCTATCTAACCCCAATAATAAGTTAATAATTGGCCCATGGGAACATGGTGGCAGTTTTAATACCAGCCCCTTCAATCCTGGCCCGGCTGGTTTTGACCACATGGCCGAGATACTAAAATTTTTTGATTACCACCTGAAAGGTATTCAGAATAGCCTGGCGTATGAGCCAAGAGTACATTATTTCACTCTTGGTGAGGAAAAATGGAAGTCAGCTAATGAATGGCCACCTAAACGAAGTGAATATCAAAAAATTTTCTTCAGAGAAAACAAACAAATGAGATGGTCAGAACCTTTAACTATGGAACTACCTGACCATTACATAGTTGATACACTAACAGGTACTGGTTCTTTTACAAGGTATGAGTCAGTAGCTGGTCAATTAAGGCAAGCGGTTACTTATCCTGACAGAAACGAGAGAGATAAGTTACTTTTAGTTTATGACGGAGATGAACCTCTTGCCCAAGACATTGAAGTTACAGGCCACCCAATCGCTAACCTGTATATTTCTGCGGATGCCGAAGACCTTCAGCTAATAGTTTACCTTGAAGATGTAGCTCCCGATGGGCATGTAACATATGTTACAGAAGGTATGTTGCGTGCTGTGCATCGCAAGATAAACAATGAAGAAGCCACGTACGATGGCGCCGTGCCTTATCGCACCTTTGAAAAGGAAGATGCTATGCCACTTATACCTGGTGAAATAGCCGAACTTGTTTTTGATTTCTTGCCTATCTCTTATCAATTCAAGGAAGGGCATACAATAAGGTTATCTATCGCTGGGCATGATAAAGACCATTTTAGAAATATCTATAAAGATTTTGATACGCTTCCGACTATTACACTTTATCACGACAAGGAGCATCCATCAAGCGTTGACTTACCCATTTTTGAGTGATGAGATTTCTTATTCCCATATTAAGCCTATTGGCTGTAAGTTTTTCTAATTGTAGCAATGCACAAAACACCGAGCTAAAAGGTTTAGAAAACATTCAGCAAATAGCTAAAATTAGCCTCAACAAATCAGATTATGATAAGCTGGTTGTCTTCATGAAAGATACCTTGGCTAAGAATAAGAACATTGACGAAGGCGAATACTTCATTTGTGATGACTTTATGAATTTTGTTGATACCAGTGAAATACTCATTTATCGATATGTAGATTGGAAACAAGAAATGACTGCCATAGAATATCATGTGGAACAAGCCTTAATTAAAAACTTTCAGGATAGTACAACTTATGAAAGCGTGAGAGATTCTGTGCTTGAAGCTAACATAGATAATGATGATTTTTTCTCTGAGCATGAAACATTTGGTCGCTATTTGATTGAAAAAAACTACTTGCTGGTGAATATTGATATAAATTGCGATTGCTATATACCAGTTGTAATAAGACCTAAAGACGCCGTGAAATTGAGACGTGCTGTATTAGCACTCGGGTTTGAATATGAAAAATATGATGTTGTGTGGTAATTAGTACCCAAAATTTAATTTATACAAGCATTTTAAGTGCAAAAACTTAGTTTTGCCTTTCTTTAAAATTTTACGACAATGGCTAAGCAATACATGAGTATGAGAAACCTGCGTTTTTTATTAAACGAGGTTTTTAAAGTAGAAGAACTTACCAAACAACCCATATACCAAGACCATAGCAAAGAGACCTTTGATATGATGTTGGATACCGCTAAGCAAATTAGTGACACCCTGCTGCACCCTATCTATGAAGAAATGGACAAGAATAAGCCTGAGTTGGGTGACAACATCATTCATGTTCACCCGCAGGTGAGGGCTATTATGAAGGAGTTTGGTGATGGCGGTTGGATTGCTGCCCCAGAGGACTATGAGCATGGTGGACAAAAAATGCCTGCCGTAATTTACAACTCATGTAACTTCATTTTCCACTCGGCTAATACTGCAGCTGCATCATACCCTGGTTTAACCACAGGCGCAGCAGACCTTATCCTAACTTATGGCAGTGATGAGTTAAAAGATGCCTACCTATCAAAAATGTATGCAGGTGAATGGCAGGGTACTATGGCTTTGACTGAACCGCATGCAGGTAGCTCGTTGGGTGATATTACTACTTCAGCTGAGCCGCAAGAAGATGGCACCTACCTGATTAAAGGACAAAAAATATTCATTTCGGCTGGTGATCATGATGGTGTGGAAAATGTGATTCATCTTATGCTAGCTAAGATACCAGGAGGTCCTCCGGGAACTAAAGGTATTTCACTTTTTGTGGTACCTAAGAAGCGCATTGAAAATGGCGAATTAGTGCCCAATGACCTTCAAACTGCTGGCTTTGAGGCTAAAATGGGAATGAAAGGTTGCCCCATTGCCCACTTGATTATGGGAGATAAAGGAGACTGCAAAGGCTGGCTTGTTGGTGAGCCTCATAATGGTATCCGCTATATGTTTCAAATGATGAACGGTGCCAGGTTGAGCGTTGGCATGATGTCAACAGGATTAGCTTCTGCGGCTTATTATGCCTCATTGGAGTATGCGCATGAAAGGCCGCAAGGCAGGAAGGTAAACGTAAGGGACATGACTACCAGCCCATCTTTGATTATCGAGTATGCCGATGTGAAAAGAATGCTTCTTTTCCAAAAGTCGATAGTGGAAGGCTGCCTTTCCTTCGTTACCCAATGTGCTTACTACGCTGATATGATAAAAGCATCAGAAGGAGAAGAACGAGAAAAATACCAACTATTACTTGACCTATTAACTCCAATTGCGAAGAGCTACCCTGCTGAAATGAGCGTTCAATCAACCAGTGCAGGAGTTCAAGTACTAGGTGGTGCTGGTTATTGTGCTGATTTTCCACTGCAACAGTTTTTCAGAGACACAAGGATTAACCCCATTTACGAAGGAACAACTGGTATACAGGCAATGGATTTGCTTGGTAGAAAAGTTCCAGCAAAAATGGGGAAGAGCCTGATGCTTTATGCAGCCGAGATTAATGAGACAATTGGTCAGGCAAAAGCTAATGACGCCATAAAGCCCTATGCAGAAAAGCTAGAAGCTGTACTTCAAAAATTCTCAGAAACTACCATGAAATTGATGGGGCTGGCCCAATCTCAAGACCCAGAGGTATTTCTGGCAGATGCATCATTGTATCTTGAGACTGCTGGAATTATGTCTATTGCTTGGCAATGGCTGAAACAAGCAGTTGTAGTTCAAGAAAAGCTTGCAGACACCCCTCAAGGTGAAGAATTGAATTTCTATCAAGGCAAAATGGCCGCGTTAAAGTATTTCTATAATTATGAATTGCCAAAAACCCGTGGTTTGATAGAAAGATTAAATAGTGATGACAGATTAACCCTTGAGTTGGACAAGGCTTATTTAGTTTAAACAGCTCCCTGCTTCAGAAAACGGCTCCCCAATTTATCAACATAACTGCGGGATACGTTTAGCATTATTCCATTAGACATCTTGACCACATATTTTGACGGTCTGGATACAATATGACCCATATTAATGTAGTAGGCATCGATGTATCCTCACAAACAGGTTAGATGGAAATTGCTCCACTAAATCCTTCATTTTTACTCTTTCAAGCAATGGATTTGGCTTATCTTCTATGTGTATTAATACGTAATTATTACTCGATTCAAGTACTATTATCTTGCTGAATTCTATCTGTATGAATTTTTTTATTGGTCTTAAATGAAATTAAATAATTCTATTTGACTGGTTTTCAAAGTTTTACATTTCATCTCTATTCATTTAAGTTCATTTAGAACCAAAATTTGCGTGCAAATTTTAAAACCGAAAAGGGATACATTGCTGTATCCCTTGCTGCTCTAGCTCCCCCTCTAGGACTTGAACCTATTACCCTCTGATTAATGGGTTGGGGAGCTTTAGCGGCTATGGCGCTTACTATACTGAAGTGATCGCTATCCGCACCAATGGCACTGTCGAGACTGGCGTGAGGGCTACGCTTAACTAAGCCTTCTCCTTCTCGCTTTCAACTTACTTGATATTTAAAAACACCAATACATCTGCCATCATGAGATTATGTAACCTTCTTCTTTCTGCTCTTTTTGTTCTCATTTCCTGTCAATTAACCTATACCACCTCCTATACCTGGAATGGTAGCTCTTCCTCAGCCTGGGGAACAGCTGCCAACTGGACACCCAATGGCGTGCCGGGGGCCAGTGATAACGTGACGATTGTAGCGGTAAGTTTGAATTATGGTCCGCTACCGGGACACTAATAAAAAATGAGAATGTCCGGTCAGGGTTGAATTCGATACCTGTATTTGACCTAAGCCCCAGTCTCTATTTCTATATAATCAAAATCAATAATGAGGCAAGGCAGGAAGGGAAACAATTGATTATCAGATAATCTATTTTGAATACAAAAGTAAGTCGTTCGTCTAAATTTTCAAAGGACCAAGACACCCTAAATACCCTTGTTGCGTCATGTTTAAACAACAGAGAACCTTTTATAGTGTAAAACAATTGAATGAAGTTAAACTGGTAGGATATACCTAAAATTAAAGGCTATAGCCGTGTTCCTTTAAGAAATGCAAAAATAACATCTACATCTATAACGGTAGTTGATTTAAGCGAACTTGATTTAAGACACTTTCATGAGTTTGAAGATTATAACTTCAAAAAGATACGATTCAACAATAGTAATATCTCTTCAATACGTTTTACGAGATGTAATTTTAAGGAGGCTTACTTTGAAAATGTAAACGCTCAATCACTATTCTAACCCCCTATGCCAAGGAGGAATTTGTTGACCTATACACTATAGAATAACATTATTATCCTTATATTCCACGTCGGAATATAACATTGAAATTAATGAGTCAATCTAGTGCTGCGTTATTGTTTAGAACTATTGCATTCTCTCTCTCTTTATTAATTGGTTTTGAATGTTTTGGACAGCAAGAAAATGGAAATAAAAAAACATTCAGACGCCATTTTCTCATAGCATATGATATTTCCACACCATTTATAAATGCCAAGAATAGATGTCCTGAATATACCAATACATTAAAAGAGTTATTTAACAACAACATTTCAGTAACAGCAGTAGAATATAACAACCAAAACTTATTGACTGAAAAAGAAAACAACATACCCTTTTTCAATCCATCTGAAGATCAAATTTCATTTTTTCATTTCAATATCTCACAGTATGAGTTCGACTATCTCAGATCTTTAGATTTTTCAAACAAAAAGGAAGCTATTCGATTATTTAATTTAGTCTATTTGAAAAAGAAGTATACTGGAGAGGGGTCAAAGTACTGGTCCGACTTTCATTCCAATGGAGGCACCATTGATGACTATTTTACAACAATATTGAGCATTCCACCATCCCCATCAAACTTCGGACGCGGAGTTTCTATGAGTAATTTTGTTTATCCATTAACTCTAGATTTAGTAGACAAAACCACTCATGCTGAAGAATACATAATTATCACTTTAAGTGATTTTTTGGCAGGATCTGCACATGGAAACAAGGAAGACTTCAAACGTATTAAGGATATTTACAAAATTCAATATGACGCTAAGCTTAATAACGGAACTCCTGCCTATTACATAAAGAACCATATCGATTACTTATCCTCCCAATTCTTTACAGTTGATTTTTTTGAATTCTCATTTTTTCCTCGAAAGAGTCAAAAGTCTATAGCTATTATCGGAACTAAAGTAAAGCCTAAAGCAGGCAGTTCCCGACCCGAAGATGTTTCTGTATTTATTGACTCTGATATTACACTATCTCAACGAAAGTATACAGATACGTTTTATGAACTATCTCCAATAGAACTGAGGTTTACACATAACTCAAAACTATCAATTTCAGAGGTTGTACTTAACATTACAGAGTCAAGCCACGCTTCTTCTGAAGTGGGAGCAACTGTTTTTAATAGAACGATAGCAACACTTGATAGATTTGGAAAATGGACTTCTCATTACACTAATGATGATAATTTAATGTTTTTCGATGCAACAAGACAAGTGTATCACATTCCTGCTATAAAGTTATTTTTTGAACCAAATTTCTCGCTCAACAAAATTAATTACATTTGTGAATATAAGTTCAAAGCTCGTTATCAACCAGAGAAAGCAAACCCATTAAACTTTATATATAAAACCGAACGCTTTCTTTCGAAAGAAAATGTTATACTTAGTTATAAAAGCTCTCTATTAATGCCGATTTCACTGCTAATACTTGGTTTGGTTATTATCTTTTTTCTTTGGATAATGTACTGGGGAATGCCAATTGGTTTCCACTCCACTCCCCCCCTTATTAATGATACTTACCAAAAGGTAGATTTCAATCACCAGGGAAGGAAACAGTATAGATACTGGTTCTGGAACTCAAAAAAAGAAAAGTTTCAAACTAAAGTAGGTTTGGTTTTTCGACCATCTGCACTGCTTAAAATTAGCGAAATAGTTAGGGTGCGGTTGATAGAGTGTTCCGATTTAGAGAACTTTAACATTTATATGTCTGAAGAGAATATTGCCTCTCTTAGAAAAACAGCTATCAAAGGCAAGGATATCTTCATTACTTCAAGAAAAATAAGTGATGATGCTTTTAGTTTCTCGATAGTTGTTGAACAGATTAATAATGCATTCCAACTTGAAACCCCAACTTCGGTTGCGTACAAAGTTGAGGTTGAAGTGATGACAAGGCCTTTTTTGTTTTTCGGTCAGAGAAAAAAAATTACACACTATGTGGAAAATGAATTTTACATAGGACCTGATTTAGGTGACTTATGGGTAGGTTTTGACCCAGGTACAAGCGGTAGTTGTATTGCCGCGGGCAAATTTGCAAGACATATTGTGATTGGTAGGGATGAATATGGAAAAGAAATTACTCCTTCTTTTATATACATTTCAAGGACAAAAGAAACCGAAAAATTCTTACCTGATTACAAGCATAACCTCTGGTTTAGGCATGGTTTTTCTGTTGAGCGCACACTAGAGAGAGACTCAAATAATACTTTTTTGTCAGTAAAAAAATTATTGGGATACAAAAACGAAACCTTGTTAGAATTAGATAATCATACTCACCCAATAACGGGTAAATTGCTGAGTTCTCTTCTAATAAGAGGAATATACACTGACATGAAAAACTATGTTGAGAGCAATCAAAGTCCACATAGTAAGGATTTAGTTGAAAGTAATGGAACATTCATGCCCTCAAGGGCAGTGGTAGCTATTCCTAACAATTTCACGGCCGCTAAAACGCAGGATATGATTGATTGCTTTTCAGAATTGGAAAACTTTAAGGAAGTAAGGTATATCCATGAAGCTGAAGCAGTTGCTTTTTATTATTTGAACCAGAGTAAGAAAGATGCAAGAGATGAAACCCTATTGATGTTTGATATGGGTGGGGCAACTATTAACGTTACTTTACTAACTATCGGGGAGAATTCAAAAAATAACAAAACTGAGTATGAAATAGATATATTAGGAAAACTAGGATATGGCATTGGAGGTGATACTATTGATTATTGTTTAATCAACAT
>JANQJC010000094.1 GCA_028281825.1 Flavobacteriales bacterium | reverse complement strand
CCCTTATCGGCAGTTACTCCCCAAAAAACTACGACGAGCAATACGATGGCGCAGTGCCAGCCAGCCGGGCTTTGGCACGCTCACTCAACGTGCCGGCAGTGAGAATGCTCAGAAGCTACAGTACAGAAAAATTCCATAAACAACTGGGTATGATGGGATTAAGTACACTCTACAGGCCACCATCTCACTATGGACTATCACTAATACTAGGCGGTGCAGAAGCCACCCTTTGGGACTTAGGTTATATGTACTCAGTAATGGGAAGAACACTCAACCAATACCCTAGCTATAAGGAAAACATCATGCAGAAGCCTGAGTACATTAAGGCTATCAATGATATAGAATATACGCCCGTAAAACCTGAAAGAAGCACACCTATCCTCAATGCGGGGGCCGTGTGGTTCACCATGAATGCCATGGTGGAAGTTACCCGCCCTGAGGACGAAGTGAACTGGAAGGCTTTTTCATCCTCTGGTAAAGTGGCATGGAAAACGGGCACCAGCTTTGGCAACCGCGATGCCTGGGCTATCGGGGTGAACCCTGATTACGTCGTGGCGGTGTGGGTTGGCAATGCGGATGGTGAAGGGCGGCCTGGTGTGGTGGGAATCCAGGCTGCCGCACCCATCCTGTTTGATGTGTTTGACCGACTACCCCGCAATAGCTGGTTCGACCAGCCCTACGACGAACTAGCCCAAACACCAGTCTGCAAGCTAAGCGGACACAGGGCTTCAGTACTGTGTGATGTAGTAGATACCACCTACATCCCGCAATCATCAATGGCTACAGTAGCATGCCCTTATCATAAGTTAGTACACCTGAGCGAAGATGGCCACCATAGGGTGCACAGTGAATGCGAGAGTGTCACCAATATGAGGCATGAACCCTGGTTTGTGCTACCACCCACTATGGAGTGGTTCTATAAGCGCAAGAACCCACACTACAAGTCACTACCCACCTACCGTGCAGACTGCTTTGCTGATGCCACCGAAAAACCTATAGCTCTCATATACCCCAAAACACCCAGCACTATTTACGTACCCATACAATTGGATGGAACCCTCAGCAGGACGGTGTTTGAAGCCACCCATAGAAACAAGGCCAGTACTATCTACTGGCACGTGGACGACAAATACCTGGGCACCACCAAAGACATACACCAAATGGAACTGGCACCAGCAGTAGGCGAGCATTACCTCACCTTGGTAGATGAAAACGGAATATCCCTCAAACAGCGCTTTAATGTAGTAGGGAAAAATTGAACGATGTTACACGCCCACCAAGATTTTCCGTGAGTCCCTAGGGGGTGTAGACGAACGCGTTTTTCGGCCTTTTTTGTGTGTTTTTATTGTGTTTATTTCAAGCAGTTCTGTGTTAAAAACTACTGCACTATGGTATAGGAAAATTTCTATTTATTTCATGAGGATAAAGACGATGCAGCCAGATATCTAGACATTTACTTCTCATTTTCTTAGGTATACTGACCTCGAACAATCTGATTATCAATAAATCTCAGATAAACTAACTTCAGTGACTTTCTTGATTAAGTTAAGGGTCTTTTCAAATCCTTCAAATGTATAATCATATTGCTTCCTATAAAAATCCGCTATAGCATTTCTATCTTCAACCCATTGAACCATTTCATCCCTGCTCCATACTTTATTAAGGTGATGATACTTGAGTTCAGTATCAACTGTTATATAGTGAACATTCCGCTTTCTTAGCCTATTCAGTTGAGTATAATGATTAACTTTAAATTCTTCAAGCCACTTATAGTTCTCATCATCCCGGAACTCTTGTGGAATGGCATCTATTATCTTAACGAAATAAACTTGTTTTGGCTTTATTAATTCAGGAAAATATACTGCAAGCACGTCCCCTATTCTATCCCAATAATTATATAGCTTTTCGCTAACAATATTAGCTATCATATTATACCTCTTAGCTTCTAAATTTTGTTCATTAGGATATACTATTTTTTCTCCATGTAAAAAACCATCATTCAATGGGTTGTTCATAAAGGGTCTATACAAATACATTTGAGCTAAAAAGTACAATATTTCATCTGAGCAAAATATCAAATCATCAAAATTTTTATTGAAGTCGAAACTATCGTGATATTTAACCCTTCCTTTTCTCACAACTTCAAAATACCAAGAAACTATTTGTTTTCCGTTAAGAGTGTACTCATGATTAAGTCCTCTTAAACTGGTAAGATTGTACTGATCGTATACCTCATGCATGACTTCTTGAAAGCCCTGAATCACCTTTCTCCGATCTTTCATTATACAGGTTTTTTATGTCAAAATAAATCATCTTAATATAACAAAAAAGCCTCACTTAAATCGGTGGGAATATACCTTATGTAGAGACACAAGATTTTGTGTCTCTACATAAAGGTGGTTCTTCTGATTACACAGAGACGCAAGATTTTGCGTCTCTGCATTACACCTAATACAATTCATCCTCCTCCCAATTCACAGGATTATTTTGAATGTAATTGACAATTTTATCGTATGATTTCAAATTACGGATGATATGATCATGATAACGGGATTGCCAACCGAAATCGGCATGTATCAATCGGGCATTTTTTGTCACCCCCACCTTATACCCCCTAACCACAGATGCCAAATTCTTTGATTGGGGACCAAATTGGTTTTTCGTTCCTATTGGTAGAGACGCAAGATTTTGCGTCTCTACGGTTTTACGCATCCCAACACCATTCTGTGAATTATACCCCACCTTATCAATCACTAATATCCCATGCACGTGGTTAGGCATCACCACAAAAGAATCTACATGCACAAAAGGAAAATGTTCAGGGATTTCAAACCAACACGATTGGGCAATTTCTCCCAAGGACGACAAATTCATTTCACCTCCCCCAATTTCTCCAAAAAAATGTTGCCGACCTTCGGTACAAATCGTGATAAAATAAACAGCGTCTCTATATTGGGTTAATTCTGCTGTTCAGGCTTAGGCAACAACACCTTGCGTGAAAGCCTTAACTTACCAGACTTCTGGTCAACCTCAATCAACTTCACGTCCAACTCCTGGCCTTCTTTCAACTCGTCTTCCACTTTCTCTAGGCGCCTCCAGGCAATCTCAGAAATGTGAAGCAAACCATCTTTTCCTGGCAGTATCTCCACAAAAGCACCAAATGGCATAATTGACTTCACCTTGCCTTTGTATACTTCACCTACTTCAGGCACAGCAGTAATCGCCTTGATGCGAGCCAATGCCTGGTCGATAGAAGCCTTATTAGCGCTGGCGATGTCAACTACACCAAACTCACCTACTTCCTCAATCATCACTTCAGCGCCAGTCTCTCTTTGTATCTCTTGTATTATCTTGCCACCAGGGCCGATAACAGCACCGATAAACTCTTTAGCTATCTTGATTTGTACAATTCTCGGTGCATGCGGCTTGTAGTCCTCACGTGGCGCCGTAATTGACTTAACCATCTCACCCAAGATGTGTAACCTACCCTTGCGTGCTTGCTCCAATGCTTGAGCCAATACGTCGTATGAAAGGCCATCTACCTTAATGTCCATCTGTACAGCAGTGATACCATCAACAGTACCAGCCACTTTAAAGTCCATATCACCCAAATGGTCTTCATCACCCAGGATGTCAGAAAGTACCGCAAATCGCTCACCATCCGCAATCAGTCCCATCGCGATACCAGCTACTGGCTTTTTCATTTTCACACCAGCATCCATCAACGCCATTGAACCTGCACACACAGTCGCCATTGACGAAGAACCATTAGACTCAAGGATATCAGATACCACCCTCAAAGTGTATGGATTTTGGTCAGCACCAGGCAACATCGCTTTCAAAGCCCTCATCGCCAGGTTACCATGCCCTACTTCTCTCCTGCTTGTTCCACGGTTGGGCCTTGCCTCACCAGTTGAGAACGACGGAAAGTTGTAGTGCAACAAGAAAGTGTTCTCACCTTCAATCATGGCGCCATCAATCATCTGGGCATCCATTTTGCTACCTAAGGTAACAGTAGTTAAAGATTGTGTCTCACCGCGGGTAAATATCGCAGAACCGTGGGCAGCAGGCAGGTAATCTATCTCTGTCCATATCGGTCTTACTTCGTCTAGTGCACGGCCATCCAACCTGATACCTTTCTCAAGGATAGCATCCCTTACAGCCTTCTTCTCAGCATCGTGGTAGTATTTGCCAATCAATGCCGCTTTCTCTTCAGCTTCTTCCTCACTAAGTGTAGCAGTAAATTCATCAATCACTGCTTTAAAACCTTCTTTTCTTGCCTCCTTAGATGGATTTCCCTGCAAGGCAACCGCTTTAGCTTTCTCATAGGTAGCTTCAAAAATTTTAGCCTTCAACTCATCATCATTCTCCTCGTGGCTGTATTCTCTTTTTGGATTACCCTTAGCTACTTCAGCTGCCAGGTCAAGCTGGGCCTGACATTGCACCTTGATAGCCTCATGACCCAATTTGATAGCTTCCACCATATCAGCCTCTGAAGCCTCCTGCATCTCACCTTCCACCATCATAATGTTGTCCATGGTAGCAGCAAGGATAATATCAAAATCAGCTTTCTCAAGGTCGCTGCGCTTAGGATTGATAATAAATTTACCATCCACACGGGCTACACGGGCCTCAGAAATAGGCCCGCCAAATGGGATATCAGATACAGCCAATGCAGCTGATGCCGCTAAACCGGCCAGTGCATCTGGCAAAATCTCCTTATCAGCAGATATCAGGTTGATTTGAACCTGTGTATCGGCATGGTAATCACCCGGAAACAGCGGCCTCAAAGCCCTGTCCACCAAACGAGCGATTAATATCTCATATTCAGAAGGCCTGGCCTCCCTCTTAAAGAAACCGCCCGGAAAACGCCCTACAGAGGCATATTTCTCTTGGTATTCTACAGTAAGGGGCATAAAATCTACCCCATCTTTTGCGTCTTTGTTTGAAACCACGGTAGCCAAAAGCATGGTATCACCCATTCTTACCACTACGCTTCCGTGTGCCTGCTTGGCTAGTTTGCCAGTCTCTATAGTAATGGTCCTTCCATCACCAATATCAAATGTTTTAGTTATTGCTTGTAATGACATGTAAATAAATCGTTAAAATAAATTGAATAGGGCTGTAATATGAAAAAAGGCAATCTTGTAATTGCCTTTCTTCAATGTATGTGTTTTATTTCCTGATACCGAGTTCCTTAATCAGGGCCCTGTATTTTTCTATGTCCTTATTCTTAAGGTAATCTAGCAGGCTTCTACGCTTACCTACTAAATTGATAAGTGACCTTTCAGTATCAAAATCTTTTTGATTTTGCTTCAGGTGTTGGGTGAGGTAATTAATCCTTTCGGTAAATAAGGCAATCTGCCCCTCAGTGCTGCCAGTGTTCGTTTCACTGCCACCGTGTTTTTTAAACAGCTTTTGTTTTTCTTTGGTTGATAAATGCATCGCTTTTTTCTTCTTTCAAAAATTGAGGTGCAAATTTAGTGAATTTAATGAATTGAACAACATTTTTCTTCACCTAATCACCAGATTAATGAAATCTCTTGAATCTCCCAGCTCACCTGCGATAGAATAACTACATTTGCCCAGCAACGAACAGTAATTGCAATTCACAGTAAAAACTTAACCTGATGGACAAATTAGCCTATCTATTTATCGCTTCTATATTAGTACTTGCGGCCTGCAGCAATGAGGGTACAAAAGATGAAGAAATAAACACTCCTGAAACAAGTACCGAAACCCCTGCGCAGGTAACCACCCCGGCAACTGAAATCGAAGTACAACCAGCTGCTGAAGTAGTCCTTAACCCTGCTCATGGTGAGCCGGGACATGATTGCGCAGTAGCAGTAGGCGCACCGTTAAACTCTCCTGCAGGTCAACAAGCAACCCCACAAGTGCAACAAGTTCAACCTAACCTGAATACGCAACCTCAGCTACAAGCACCACCAGCACAAAACGCTTCAGGGCAAAAACTTAATCCGCCGCATGGCGAGCCGGGACATGATTGTGCAGTAGCTGTGGGCGCTCCACTTAACTCACCTGCCGGGCAACAACCAACCATACAAACTCAACAAGTACAACCCAACCTCAATACACAACCACAGTTGCAGGCACAACCCACTGAAAATGCACAAGGCCAAAAACTAAACCCACCACATGGTGAGCCAGGACATGATTGCGCACTTGCCGTAGGCGCTCCATTGCCTAATTAAAGATTTAATCTGGATATATATTTGTAACTCAAGAGACCTCACTGGAGGTTCAGTAGCCAAACTCTTCATAATTAGCTTTTCCCATTTCAATGCAGCTATCCCAGTAGGTCTTACCTGTATGGCCCGCTCCTTTTGGGTCTATCTTATAAAACTCTGGGATTACCTCGAACTGCCTCCTTTCTTTGGTTTCAACTAAAAAGTGTGATAGACACTCTACCATTCTTTCAAAAGAGGAAAAGATAACATCACTTAAACCTTTTAAATCGCCCATATAACTGTGGTCATAAATACGAATAGGATAATCAATTTTTGCAGTTTGATTCCTTGTATCAAAAACTAATGGCCCAACATCATTTCCTTCATCTGCGAATGGAATTAAACCATGAGGTATCAATTGCTCTGCTATATACCAATCTAAATTTCTAATTACTTTCTCCAACGGCTTTGTAGGCATAGATTCTGGTAGTCTAACTATTGAGCAATCACCATCAGCAAAAAAGTACTTTTTGTGCCAATTAATAAAATTGTCAGGTAATGTTGCCCCAAACCTTTTTTCAATCGACCTATAGTCATCAACTTTTAGCAAACCCTTCATAGGCTTCCACTCATACCACCCTTCATCATCAACAACAGATACCATCATTTCTTTCGGGATAAACTCGGTATAAACATCCTTCATTCCAGGACTCCAATAAACATCAAAAAAATGGTCTATTTGTGCCTCCTCAATTCTATTCATGAAAATATTTCAAAACAGTTATAATTCAGCGCAATATACCAACCAATAATAACATTACATGTTTATTATAAAAAATTCCTTTTCAAAAAATTGCGTAACCAAATAGTTACATATATATTTGTAACCGATTAGTTACACATTAAGCAACTCAACCCATGAGAAGAGACGTGTTTCAAGCAATAGCCGACCCCACCCGCAGAGAGATTATCCACATGCTGGCAACCAATAAGAGCCTCAACATTAATGATGTGGCTGACAACTTTGAAGTGAGCCGCCCTGCTATTAGCAAGCATATCAAGATTTTAATGGAATGCGGATTGGTGAATATCAAGCAGCAGGGGCGCGAGCGTTACTGCGAACCCCAACTGGATAAACTAAGCGAAGTATCAAAATGGGTTGAGCAATACCGCAAAATGTGGACACAAAAACTGGATGCACTCGAAGATTACCTGAAAGAAATACAGGAAAAAAAGATTGATTAGAAAGTAAAGAGACGTAAAATCTTACGTCTAAAAAAATTAAAAACAATATAACCATGAACCAACCAATTATCATAGAAAAAACCTACAAAGCCTCAGCAGAACGTATTTGGAAAGCCCTGACCGACAAAGACCAAATGAAGCAATGGTATTTTGACCTTGAAGAGTTTAAACCCCAAGTAGGCTTCAAGTTTCAATTCATTGGGCAGGGGAAAGATGGAAAAACCGAATACCTACACCTTTGTGAGATAAAGGAGGTTATCCCAGGGAAAAAGCTCACCTATTCATGGCGCTATGATGGGCTTGAAGGTGACTCATTGGTAACATTTGAGCTATTCTCACAAGGTAAACACAAAACCCAGCTCAAGTTAACCCATTCAGGCTTGGAAACCTTCCCGGCCAACCATGCAGATATCAGGCGGGAAAACTTTATCGAGGGCTGGACAATGATAACAGGCACTCTTCTATCCGATTTCGTGGAAACGCCTATTTAATAATACCTCATTTGAAACCATGGCTTCAGCAACAGATATTTGTCACGTGCTCGCCAACCGCCATGGGAAAAGGCAGCTGACATAATCAAGGGCCTTGCTATAAAATCCTGAATTTGATACCACTTAGCGTCGTTTATATGACAAAGCCTGTTAAATGGCACTAAGTTTAATCTACATTTCAAGGTATACTATTGTTATACTTCTTATATTTGCGCATCAAAATCTTAGGAATCATGGTAATATCAAACACGTATCTGAACTTGGAAGGTATCAACGCAATGGTTGTAAATACCTGTAAATCAGTAATTGGTGGTGATTTTACCCCTATGGATAGGTTTAGAACCACACCCACTCACTAGAGGTTCACTTAAAGGGTATTCGAATCAATACCCAACAGCAAAGAGAACTAAAACTAGCATACCGATTTACGGGAACGAGGCCACAAATTGCAGGCCAAAGGAATTATCAGGCTTTTTTTATTTAACTAATTTTATTGCGATTCTGCTTTGCACAGAATCTGGATTTATATCATGAAAAATGAACTTTTAACACCAAACCCAACTGAAGAGGGTTTGGAAAATCAATCACAAGAAACTGCTTTACCAGCAACTAAACGCTCAATACCAAGGGTTATCATTGATAGCTTATTGGGCAAGGAAATGGATTATACCAAGGGTAGTATCAATAAAGCGATATTACTACTGGCCATCCCAATGATATTAGAGATGCTGATGGAATCCATCTTTGCAGTGGTGGATGTGTATTTTGTTGGTAAGCTGGGGGCTTCGGCAGTAGCTACCGTTGGGCTTACTGAATCACTACTCACCCTAATGTACTCAGTAGCAATGGGTTTTGCAATGGCTACCACTGCCATGGTAGCCCGTAGGATAGGCGAAAAGAACAAAGAAGGCGCTGCCGATGCAGCAATACAAGCGCTGATTGTAGCTATCATCACCTCTATCCCTTTTGCAATTGTAGGCTTGTTCTCCTCAAAAGAGGTTTTGGCACTCATGGGTGCCGACTCATGGACTATCGAATACGGCTCCAGCTACACCCAATGGATGCTGGGTGGTAATATCGTTATCATGCTTATTTTCATCATCAATGCCATCTTCCGGGGTGCTGGCGATGCGTTGATAGCTATGATAGTACTGGTCATTTCCAACGGTATCAACATCGTGCTTGACCCTGCCCTTATTTTCGGCTGGGGTCCTTTCCCTGAGTTAGGGTTGAAGGGTGCGGCTATCGCTACCAACATCGGTAGGGGTACTGGGGTAGCCTTCCAATTATTGGTTCTATTCTTTGGCACCAAAAAGATAAGGCTACTATACTCTCAACTGCGTCTAAACGTAGCTGTGATGTGGCAATTAATAAAAACCTCATTAGGTGGCATAGGCCAGTTCATTATTGCAACTTCCTCTTGGATTGGATTGATGCGTATCATAGCGGAATTTGGTAGCGAGTCAGTAGCGGGCTACACCATCGCTATCAGGATATTCATCTTCACCCTCCTACCCTCTTGGGGTTTATCAAATGCAGCAGCCACACTGGTAGGGCAAAACCTAGGGGCCAATCAACCTGATAGGGCTGAGCGCTCCGTATGGATTACAGGCTTTATTAATATGGCTTTTCTGGGGGTGGTCTCTTTTTTCTATATCCTATTTTGTGACGAGTTGGTAGGCATATTTACAGATGAGGCAACCGTACTAAGTCACGGCACTGAAGCACTTACGATGTTCTCGTATGCCTATATCATAATAGCGTGGGCATTAGTAATACCACAGGCCTTTAACGGTGCTGGTGATACCATGACACCCACCTATATCAATCTTTTCTGTTTCTGGCTATTGGAGATACCTCTCGCCTACTTTCTTGCGATGCATTCAGGTTGGGACCAAAGAGGAGTGTATTGGTCTATTGTCATCGCTGAATCGACAATGGCAGTGATATCAATCTGGTTATTCAGAAAAGGGAAGTGGAAAACAGTACAGGTTTAAGCCTGTATTGTTTCTTTGGTTTTAGTTCAATGACTTGATTACATCCTCCCCAACTGTAACCCTGCCTGCATTCTCATCTTCTTCTGCCCCATCAATCTTGGCATCAAATTCTTCCAAGGCATAAGGCTCAATTTCTTCCTCATGAAGCACTTGCTCCAATCTTTGTATGAGTTCTTCATCATTAAGGTTGATGAACTCTTGTATGAATTTCAATTTGCGGGCTTGCATGTTCATAGTATAAGGATGCGAAGAATTGGAATTAAATATAGCGGGCTACCCTGCCATAAACACTCCCCTACCCATCTATCTCTCATCTTAGTACCACAAACATCCCTCAAGAGATTTTTGCATAGTTGTATCGATTAAGGAAGATGAGTGCGGCTCAGCGTTTTTTTTAAAGGTTGGAATATACAAGAGATTCATAGTAATGGTATCGGTACCAACGACTACCGATTTGGTAATGGCTTCAATAATAGATTTCTTATCTTCTTGTGAAAAGGTTTTCCATTGTGAATGAAGGTCTCTGGCATCATGGATGACCTGTTCATTAGACAGGGACTGCATCTTCATTTCATCTATCTCTCCTTGTAATGAAAGCAATGAACTTTCCCTCTGTTTCAGTTCTTCATATAAAGGTGTATGGTATTCTTCAAAGGCTTGCTTGGACATATTGCCCTCATGGTAGAGGTCAAGGAGATTGAATACTTTGGTTTTGAGTTTTTGGTATTCATTTTCTGATGCTTTCAGCAATGTCTCTTTTTCTTTTAAAATAGTTACTTCTTCACTCAGATGTTTTTGTATTTCATCATCAGAAAAGATGAAGTCCTTGAGTTGCAAGTGAAATGCATCTTCCAATATGTCAGGTTCAATTTTGTTCTTGCAATCATTGCACACATATTTGGGAGAATTGGAGCGCATATACATCTTTCCGCCACATGTACAATGGACAATGCCAGAAAACAGATGAACACCCCTCCTGCGTGTCTTGGTTTGCTTTTGGGAGATTTCATCAAGGATGGCATTACAAGTTTCCCACAATTCATCGGTTACAATTCTCGGGGCTTCTACAAATATCCATTCTTCCTTTGGCTTCAGCTTGTTGCCATGGTCGGTGGTGTAATTGGTTCGGCGCATGCCTTTTGATATAGGGTCACGCAGGATATTGTCAACAAGGGTGTCGGAAAAACCGTTGCCCCTCCTTGTGCGATATCCTTTCTCATTGAGCATGTGGGCAACCGCTCTTTTTCTTTTGTGTTTGGCAAAGAGCTCAAAGATGAGTTTGCGTATCGGCGCTTCGGTTTCATTGATAACGAGTTCCTTGTCAACCCATGAATAGCCATACGGGGAATCACCACCGAGGGATTTGCCTAGCCTTGCCCTGATGGGGACTGAAGCCTTGATACGTGATGATATTTCTTCCCGTTCCCATTCCGCCATTGCTGCAATGAGGGTATAGAAGAAGCGACCTGCTGGGGTTGAGGTATCGATACTTTCTTCCAGGGATATAAGATCAGCATTATGTTGATTGAAATAATCGGCGAATTCAAGAAGTTCCTTAGTGTTTCTGGCAAGTCGGGCAAGCTTTGAGAAAATGAGGCCTGTTATATGTCCACGTTTGATGTCTTTCATCATACGCTGCGCTTCTGCATTGCTCATGACTGATTTTCCTGAGACGGCTTCGAGGTGATATGTTTCAACGATATGCCAGTCTTTGACCTGTGCATACATCTTGGCTCGTTCTTCATGGTGCTTGGGGCTTTCTCCCTTTGCCTGATCTTCGGTGGATACCCTAATCCATACGCCTATTCTCTTTTTCATTGATTCAGTATTTATCTTGAACCTAAGATACAACTATGCAAGAATATATGGGGTGTTTTGTATTGAAAGTTATGCACAAAATGCTGCCTTTTGTGGAAAGCATAAGGCTTTTCGCAACTCAAATTTCACCCTTGAACATCTGTATTTGGGAGGCACAGATGGTTGGCCGAGAGGTATGTTTAAGTGTGATTAGGTTTAGTTATGGTAAACATGCTGACATGACAACCGAAGTACCTTTGCGGTGGCTTATCTTTATGCCAGCAAAGGTTTTGAAATGGCGACTTTTTCTATCGTTATTTCAAATCTCTTGCTACTGCTTTTATCCGAAAGTTGTGTTTCATTAAAATACGTCTGGCGGGAGCCAGGCTTTTTGGGGAGACAGGACTGGAGGTAGTTTCTAATATCAATGATCTACTCAATGGTATCCCTAAGAGGCAAAGCCCTAGACGTTACTAAAATGAAGTTTTAGTCTCGGTCATCTCCAAGTTGAACGGTATCTCTAAGATTTTACGGTTCCGGTCTGTTGAATAGTGAGAAGGTCTCAGTCGTCTCCAAGTTCAACGGTATCTCTAAGAGAGTATGGATATGGCTCTCCACTCTACCATGTTGTCTCAGTCGTCTCCAAGTTCAACGGTATCTCTAAGACCTAGCAACTCAACCAACTGCCTGAGACTAAGGGTCTCAGTCGTCTCCAAGTTCAACGGTATCTCTAAGAAGGCACAGTTGGGTATTACTGACGAAGAGTCTGTCTCAGTCGTCTCCAAGTTCAACGGTATCTCTAAGTTATTAGATGCCTACAATAATGGAACTTTATCTGTCTCAGTCGTCTCCAAGTTCAACGGTATCTCTAAGTTAAGTAGATATAAGAAAGACTACTTTTATTTTGTCTCAGTCGTCTCCAAGTTCAACGGTATCTCTAAGTTTTGCCTGTAAATTTGGTTATCACAGAACAAGCTGTCTCAGTCGTCTCCAAGTTCAACGGTATCTCTAAGGTGGAGACAATGATGGTCGTAAACTTCACACCGTGTCTCAGTCGTCTCCAAGTTCAACGGTATCTCTAAGTCGGTCAGAACTATTGCGTTATTGAAGGAAGAAAGTCTCAGTCGTCTCCAAGTTCAACGGTATCTCTAAGCACCCATGACACAGTTGTTTTCAGAGAAAAACAACAGTCTCAGTCGTCTCCAAGTTCAACGGTATCTCTAAGTATGCCAACGGCGATGGGTGTCCTCCCAATCTTGTCTCAGTCGTCTCCAAGTTCAACGGTATCTCTAAGGCATGATTTTTGCAAACAATTGATTATCAGTAAATTATCCCATCTCCACTTGGGAATAAACAAAGTGTTTTTGCCATTTACCTCCAAAAATCCGTATTTTTCCATGCCACTACAAATATAAGCTGTTTTGCTCATTCAGTATATAGG
>JANQJC010000073.1 GCA_028281825.1 Flavobacteriales bacterium | reverse complement strand
CACCTTCAGGGTTCAATGCAATTGAACCATCAGCCAGCGCACAACTCGCGGGTGTAAGCGCTGGGTTAGCCGTTAGTGGGTCTGGCTGGTAAAGTGTTTCAGTTATTACGAAAGTACACCCTTGTTGGTCAGTAATTGTACAAGTATAGGTTCCTGCCTCTAGCCCTGTGGCTGAAGGACCTGTTTGATTATCGCTCCAAGTATAAGTCAGTGTTCCAGTACCACCTGAAGCAGAGACGGAAATTAATCCATTTGGGTCGCCACAACCAGGGTCATCTGGAGAAGCAGTAGCACTTATTCCATCTGGGTCTTCTATATCTACCGTAACTCCTGACTGGCATCCGTTATTATCTATAACGGTACAGGTATATGAACCTGCTGGCAAGTTAGAAGCTGTAACGCCAGTTTGTACTGGTGTTGTGTTCCAGGTGTAAGTCAAGTTACCTGTACCACCACTACCTGACACCGTTGCTGTTCCGTCACTATCTCCTGGACAACTTGGGTCGCCTGATGATGACAATGAAATACTTGGTGCATTAGCATCTGATACTGCTACGTTAGCCGCAGCAGTGCAGTTATTAGCATCGGTAACGGTTACTGTGTATGTGCCGGCATTCACATTACTAATGGTACTTGTAGTTTGGGTGTTATCCCATAAGTAAGTATAACCTGATGCACCACCATTAGCTGTTACAGAAGCACTACCAGTTGGTGAACCACATTGAGAGTTTGAAGAATTGGTTATAAGCTCCAGTTCAGTTGGCTCAGTAATAGTCACCTGTATTGATGTTTCACATCCATTAGCATCTTCTACATTGGCTGTATAAGTGCCCGCAGGTAGATTGTTCGCCAAGGCGCCTGTTTGAGAAGGTGTGGTATTCCAGACAATATCATAGTTTGGTGTTCCATTACTCACATTGATAGACACCCATCCATCTGCGCCACCATTACAAGCTACATTTTGCTGCTCAACTATTCCAGCTGAAGGTTGGCTTCCTGTGCTGGTGAGTGTAACACTTTCTACTACTGTACAAGCATTTTGATCACTCACGGTTACCGTGTAAGTACCTGCGGAAAGGTTACTGATTGAAGTGCCTGTTTGAGCTCCTTCAGACCACAGATAGGTGTACCCAGAAGTACCACCTGAGGCTGAAACACTAACTGAACCTTGAGTTGTACAACCTGGGTTAATTGGTGTTAATGTTGCTGATACCGCAGATGATGGCCCAACAATGGTTACTGTAGTTGTGCCTGAACATTGATTGGCATCTGTTACTGTTACCGTATAAGTACCTGCTGACAATCCAGTAGCCGTTGTACCTGTTTGAACAGGGTTAGTACCCCAAGCATAGGTTATATTACCGTTTCCGTTTTGTGCCGTTACTGTTGCTGCACCATCACTACCACCAAAGCAAGAAACAGGAGATTGCTCAGTTATTTGTGCTGTGATTGCACATCCGGTGCAACTTGCCAGAGAACCTAAACTTGATATTATAAGTGTTCCGCCAGCATTATCGCTCACCATAATAGGTAAGTTGGGATGTGGAGTTGCAGTAACGCCTGTGGCATACTCTTGCCACTCCGTAACGTTAGTACCGCTACAAATTGGTGGTATACATTGCCCAAATGGGCAAGCACTACAATCTAAGTAGGTGGTGTCGTGCTCCCAGGTGTATGGACCAGTGCCGCCTGTTACTGTTAAATCACCATTGTTTTCTATACAAACTTCCAGCATAGCACAAGGACTAACCGTAATCTGAACTGAATCACTACCACAACCTAAGGTGTTTACAATAGTATGTGTTCCCACGCCAGCTGTTGCTGGGTTGAAAAGACCTGAAGGGTTAACTCCCGGTCCACTCCAGGTTCCTGGTGTCGCAGATGTTGAAATAGTCACTGGATTATCATCCACACACATATCTTCAACTGGACAAATATTGGCATTGCAGCATACCAAGGTATTCGGAGCACACGCTGACATATCAATTACCTGTACATACCCTGTTCTTGATTGGCTATCTGAGTTACCCGTTGCACCGCATACAACTACTTCACCATTATAACTTACTGCCACGTCAAAAACTGCATATGGCAATGATGTTAAGCTTAACTGGTTCAAATTGGCATCATATTTCACCACAGCATTTCCTGAACCCACATACACATTACCGCAATCATCCAAATCAATACCACTATTACCTGGCTGGTTTAAGTTTTGTGTTGTTGTATTGAGACCACCCGGTATAGATACAGTGGCTAAGATAGAACCATCGGCTAAGGAGCGTTTGTGAAGTGTGGTGCCGTTTTGGGTATAAACAAAATCACCATTGGCCCTCACTGCCATTATACCAGAGTTTCCATTATTCGGACGATAGAACTCGGACTTATAAGCCCAGTGATAGGTATGGTCCTCTTCAAATATGGTTCTCTCACTTGGACAAGCCCCCAGGTCTTCATCTATAGCACCAATGGTGTCAAGTGTCAAGAAGTAGTACCTGGCATTTTTTGATGAACTTATCGACCTTACTTCTTCAATATCAGTAACGGGTATCCCAAAAATGGTTGTTGTTCTGGTTGAACCCACAGCCCTGCTGTCTATAACGCTACCGTTATTGGTGTTTATCTCGAATATCATACCATTGCTTCCTGCTGGTGGTAATGGACCAAGCCTGGTACCACCCACAACCAGTTTAGTTTGGTCACAGTTAAATGCGATATTCCAATATTCATCAAGCCCGCCGCCATTGGCGCTCCAAGTCATACCTCCTGAAGTATTAATCTTTTGTATTCTCGCCGCGGAACCCGCAGTAACATATGTATTACCAGCATTGTCAGTTGCCATGGTACCTAACCAGTAGTTGGCCGTATCCCAAGGGGTATTATAGGTCCATTGCAGATTACCTGTTGAATTATACTTTCTCAATCTCATTGGCATCTCACCACCAATAATGTATACGTTGCCGGATTGATCCTTCTCACACTCCCACACACCGTTTGAGTTTGCCAAAATTGGAGTATCCACCCACGGGTCAATAATTAATGTTTTCGAGACATCATAATTACCTATTTCAAAAGCCACCTTTGCACCATCTATATTAAATCTTGAGTCAATCAGCTTCCAGTCTCCTTCATGAAAAGTGACTGGTGCATACTCTATGATATCCCCGAATAAAGTTGAAATATGCAGCCTGCCTCTTTCATCTATGTTTAAATCCCTTGACTCAGGATACTTCATACTAATTTGTGAAAGGTCAGCTCCTGGATGAACAATAAAAGAGTACTTCAGGCCCCTGGCTTCAAAAACGTACTCCAAATCTACACCTGCGTAAATGTTTTTGTAAAGTATCTTACGGTAGGCTTTAAGGTTATTGATGTTTTTACCCTTTACTGAATAGCTGTGATAGTCCTCAGTCTTCTCAATACCAATCACCTCTGCATTTGGGTTTGCATTCTCCCACTCCATAGCCACCATATCGGTGATGCGTATTCCCTGGCGTTCTTTCCTCTCCCATTCCAAGTGCTCTATAGCAGTCATCCCAGCCATAGCCTCAAGCTCATGTATTTCTTCCTGTTGGCTTTTTTGCTTGGGCTCTAACTTGGTGAAGCTATATATCACTCCTTTATTGGTAAAGTATATTTGAGTTCCATTGCCGTCATACCCATATAGTATTTCTGCATCTCCTGGGTTTATTCTATCATCGAATTGAGAACGGTTCTCGACAAAACTTTTCGTTGGTTCCATTGACCCTTCCCAAGTTGCGTTGGTAAATTGCGCAAGTACCGGAAAAGACATAAGTGTTATTAGTAATAGGGTACAAACTCTTCTCATAAGTTAAAGTATTAGTGTTTTTTCAAGAATTCTCAACCTTCAATTATTAAGATTCTCTTTATCAAATATGACAAAAATTTTCTTAACACAATAATCACGACATATAATATTTCGCCTTTTCTATGAAATGCAGAACTAATGTTATGCCAAATCCTTTATCTCACTAGTACTGCCTTGCCCTTGATTTCACTGGTGTGTTTGATAATTTTCGTCTACACTTTAAAAGTGTTGGTGGAAGCAATTGAACTTCTAAGTCGATTTAGGGTGTCATTCATCTAAAAAAAGCATCAAAACGGAACCTTTTAAGGTAAACCCATACGTATTGTAATTAATCGCGGGAAGAAAATTATGAGGATTACAGCATTAACATTAGCAGCCAGCCTTTTCACCTTTCACTTTTTGAATTCAAGTGTTGTTTTTGCGCAAGAGCATCATTTTGACCATAATGACCCAAAAACTTCTATTGTGGAGCCTATTATGCATCATGGTACTCAAGCATATAAAAATGGTCATGGCGAGATTATGTCTACCGACCAAGCTTATGAACTTTCACTAGAAGAAAGAGTAGATAAAGGTTACACCCTATTGGTTTCGGCTGATGGAGTTTCTTCCTTCAAATCTTCTGAATCTAACCAGAATGGACCTGTATTTAATCTTACTTTTTTAGATGTTGTGAACAACACCAATAAAGGATTTGATGACCCCGACCTCGGCGAGCAGAGAAGAAACGTATTGAGCAAAGCATTTGCTTATTATGCATCTGTGTTGAACATCCCTGGAAAGGCAGATATAGAAATACAAGAGTCGTTCTTCCAAAACTCAAGCGCTCCCTTTGCCTATTCGGCATCTTATTATTTTTCGTCTAAAGGCTTTAACGATGGATTGGTGGCATCGCACCTGATTAACGATTATGATGCCGCTGCAGGATTGCCTGATGGGTTTATCCAATTCAACTTTGGCTCTGCTTTCAATTACAATTACAATACAACTTCAGCCCCTTCAAGCAGTCAATATGACTTTTATACAGTAGCCCTGCATGAAATACTTCACGTATTGGGCTTTACTAGTTTCTGTGCTCACGATGGTACTTCTGAGGCCCCAAACGATTATGTATTCACCTCATATGATGAGTTTTTGCTGACGGGCAACCTCCAAAACTTTTTTGTGAAGGTCGGTTCTGGCTCACAAGTGAGTGTAACCCCTGTTGATGTGTCCTTTATCACCAATAACCAAATGCTGTTTGATGCTGGAGGCTCCAATGCTCCTGTTTATTCACCAAGTAGCTATGGTGGCAGTAGTATTGACCATTTTGACAACAACCGCAGCCAAGGTGCTGATTTCTTAATGCACCCTACCCTATCCAAGGGCAAAAGGGTAACTATGATGCACACAGATGAAGCTATGGTTTTACAAAAGATAGGTTACAACGTAGATATTGGCTTGGCCACTTCAATCAACGAGGCTGAAGAAATCGACCTTACGGTGTCTCTATATCCGAACCCAACTACCCAGCATGGAAGTGTGTTTGTGAACCTGCAAGGTGGCATTGGCAATAAGGAAATATTAGTGATTGTATATGACATGATGGGCAGACAGGCTTATTCAAAAGTAGTACTCACTGAGGGTGACGGTGTGATAACAGCTATTGACCCATATCATAACTTAGCTCCCGGAATGTATATCGTGATAGGTTCTGCCAAAGATGAACTTTTCAACCAAAAACTGATGATAATGGACCATAATGGTTCAGTACCCTAAGGCATCAGGATTTACCAATAGATAAATAAGCGCTCCCGATTTCATTTATAATATCACTGGAAAGCATGGCTTGTTCGCCGTGCTTTTCTTTTGCAATATCACCAGCAAGACCATGAAGAAATACCCCTATCAGAGCTGCTTCTTTTGATGAATACCCCTGTGCAAGTAATCCTAAAATAATACCAGTGAGCACATCACCACTACCTCCCTTTGCCATACCGGGGTTGCCAGTGGAGTTAAAATAACAGTTACCATCTGGGCATGCTATACTCGTGTGCGCTCCTTTCAATATCACGTATACCCCATACTTTGCAGCAAATTCTCTTTGCATTTGCAACCTCTCATAACTGTTGTTTGATTTGCCTATTAATCGTTCAAACTCTTTCGGGTGTGGGGTAAATATGCTTCCCTGCTTTATAAATGGTATCCAGGTTTTGTTCTCAGCAAGAATGTTGATAGCATCGGCATCAAATACTATTGGAGCGTTTGTATTTTGTATCAGTTGCTTGAGTGCATTAGCCGTTTCATCACTGGTGCCTATACCCGGACCAATACCAATAGCTGAATAGGTATCTAGTTTAGGATGTTCACTAATCGCACTTTTTTCTTCATCAATACTCACCATGGCTTCTGGTAAAGCCGTCTGCAATATCTCATATCCGCATTTTGGTACATGAACAGTAAGCAGACCAGCACCTGTTTTCAAACCGGCCCTTGCAGCCAATACAGCAGCACCCATCTTGCCATAACTGCCTGACAATAATAAAGCATGCCCGAAAGTGCCTTTGTGCGAAAATTTACTTCTCTCTTTGATGCCGGGCTTTACATCTTCACCCAAAAGGTAATGGTTAGGTGTTTTTACTTTTTCTAGAAAGTCAGCGTGTAATCCAATAGGAAGCACTTGCCAGTAGCCCACATACTCATGGTTCTCTGGAAACATCATGGCCAACTTTGGCAACTGGAAAGTGAGTGTGACATCCGCTTTTACAATTGACTTGGTGTCGTTAGTTGAGTTGTTTTCACCAAACAAACCCGTTGGAATATCTACAGCTACAATCATTACACCAGAGTGATTGATATGGTGCACCACATCACCAATCAAGCCTGCAACTGACTTTGACAAGCCAGAACCTAGCATCGCATCAATCAAGATAGAATTTGCGCTTACCTTCTTCAAGTCATTTGATGCATTAATATCATGTATCGATACCCTTCCCTGTTCTTGCAACCTTTTCAGGTTGATAGTGAAATCTTCAGACCGCCTATCACTATGCTTCACAAGATTTACCTCAACCTCAATTTCCTCATCGGCAAGCATGCGGGCAATAGCTAATCCGTCTCCTCCATTGTTACCCATACCACAATAGATAACGAACTTCTTATCTTTGTCAATCTTTTCAAGAAGCCACTCTGCGCAAGCACGCGATGCGCGTTCCATTAAGTCGATTGAACTGATAGGTTTGTGTTCAATGGTATAAGCGTCAGCTTCCCGTATCTGTTGTGAAGTAAGAATTTTCATGTCAAGCTTGGCCGCTTAGCACTTTGTGGATATTCAATACTTGTGGTATTACCAACTTCTGATTGTCATTTATAATAACAAAATCAGACAGGCTTATTTTTTTCTCTTCCTCCCATTGATTGGCCATTCTGGCCAACACAGCATCCCTATCCACATCATCACGCTTCATCACTCGCTCAATCCTCATGTCTTTAGGAGCAGTTACCATGACTATCTTATCCATTAAAGTATAAGCCCCACTCTCAAAAAGTATAGCCGCTTCTTCTATCACGTAGGGCATCGTTTTAAAGCGCCTAGACCATTCTATAAAATTATTCCTAACGATTGGATGTACCAACTTGTTTAGCTTCTCTAGTTTGCTCCTGTCACTGAAAACTACCTGTGCCAATTTTGCCCTGTCCAATTCTTCACCCCTATAAATTTCTGACCCAAACTCTCTCTTTATGCCTTCAATCAGGTGTGGGTCAGTTACCATCAGTTTTTTGGCGTTGGCATCAGCGTAGTATATAGGCACGCCCAGTTGTTCAAATACCCGTGCAACTGTTGATTTGCCCGCTCCAATACCACCTGTTAAGCCTACTTTTAGCATCACTTTTGGATTATGTATTCGACTTTCTCAGGCTCGGTGCGCAATGAACGGACAAAATCAGGAGCATTATCAACGGTTATCGGCAGTTTTTTGCTCTCAGCTTTAGTATCGTTGAAATCAACATGGGCTTTAAACTTATAAGCCTTGGCCTCTTCATAACTACCTAATGGCAATAGATAAACCAGTTCTACTTCTTCAGGAAAAAGCTTGAGTTGATAATCTTTAGGTAGATTGATAATATCTAACTGAACTTTGGAAACACTCTCAGTAAACTTCTCAATCGGAAAACTCACACTGACCTCTTCAATAGGTAGACCAACATTGGGTGCTGTTGGCATAAACAATTTAACTTTTAAAGTAGTTGATTCAGACAGGTTTTGAAGCAATATTTTGTCTGTTTTTATTGCAGAAAGGGTATCTATAATAGCCCTGGGGCCAGATACTTGAATCGTGGGTGGTTCAATGGAAATATCCTTCGCCAATTGGTACTGTTTTTCAAAAGTCAATTCATAATTTGCCTTTATAGGAACTGTTTTAAAGGCCCTTTGGCCAAGCCTAAAAAAGATAGTATCCGGATTGACATCAATTACTTTCAACTCGTTATCCAGCTGCCTCGATATCTCTGACAATTTACTAGATGTAGCTATGAAGAAAAAGTTATTCTCCCCGTAGTTTTTCATGTTATCAATATCGGCATTAAATTCTATTGACCTAAGACCACCTCGCATCTTGTGCCACAACAGGTTAAAACCAAAGGAGTTTATCTCCACGCCCAGGTGTTCAGGCAGGGGAGTAATTACAATCTTATCTTCCGGCAAGTTGACATATTCAACTGGAAAGTATAAAACGGTAGAATAGTCTTTGGATAAGGTGGTAAGTAACCAAAACAGCGCCGACACCACCAAGCATGAAAGGTAAACCCAAAACCTCCGGGTAACCCTCACCTTTTTAAATTGCTGAAATGTGTTTGATTTAGGTTGGCTTGTTTTCACAACATGCTACTATTGAACAAGCCCAAAGTTAAAAGGATTGATAGAATATGGTACTATCAGAGAAAATTTAGAAGAAGAAGTTGAAAACGCTTAGGCTTTCTTCTCCAGCTCTTTGCTCATATCTAACGATACGGCTGACTTATTGATACGAAGACGCCCACTGCCTTCTGTATCAATCACAAATGTATCTTCCTTAACCTCAGAAATTTTACCGTGTATACCACCAATGGTAACTACCCTGGTACCTTTTTTCAGTTCTTCCCTAAATTTTTTCTCCTCTTTGCTTTTTTTCATTTGTGGGCGAATCATGAAAAAATAGAATACGATGGCCATAAGGCCAAGCATCAAAAAGAACTGGCCAGAGTCGCCGCCCTGTGCCATTAATAGGGTTAAGTTTGTCATTATCAAATTAGTTTACTGGAGACACTACATTTCCAGTGATCTTTATTACAACTGTATTAGGAACCGTATTGGCAATGATGGTGATTTTCTTGTCCACCTTGCCTGGGCGGTTTTCACTATCAAAAACTACATCGATAGTACCTTCATCACCAGGGGCAATTGGGTCTTCCGGGTAGTTAGGAACAGTACAACCACAGCTTGCAGTAGCAGAAGTAATTACCAAATCAGTCTTACCTGTGTTCTTAAACTTAAAGGAATAAGAAACCTTTTCACCTTCAGTGATATCGCCAAAGTCGTGAACTTCTTTTTCAAATACCATAGTCGGCAATTTGTCAGGGTCAATGCTTTCACCTGAAGCCGTTGCAGGGTTCTCAACTGCGTCTGAAGAAATATTACCATTTTCTCCATCTTTGCTTGTTTCATTACCACAGGAAGCTACAAATACTACAGTAGCTGCTGCTAAAACCAAGTTTAAAAATTTCCTTTTCATTTCTCTTTAAATTTTGGGTAAAATTAAAAAATTCAAGTATTTATCAAGACTCCAAAAGCCCTCTTCCTGTTTTTGAGAGTTTATTTTCTTTTTTAAAGTCAGCCAATAGTTGGTCTAGAATACCATTGATGAACACCTTGCTCTTTGGTGTACTGAAATCCTTTGATATTTCAATGTATTCATTCAAAGTAACCTTAGTAGGGATGCTCTTAAAGTTGAGTAGTTCGCATACTGCCATTTTCATCAAGATGATATCCAATACGGCAATCCTTTCCATCTCCCAATTCTTGGTCTTGCTCTCAATTAACTCTGAGTATTGACCGGAGAAAAGAATTGTTTTGCGATACAGGTCTTTCACAAACTTCATATCGTCTTCCACATCTTTGTACAGTTTAAGCAGCCACTCTTGCTTTTCACTTTCACTGGCGGCTTGCAGTGTTTTTAGTACCGAGGTATTCACCACATCTAAATCCGAAGCCCAAAAAATGCTTGTTTCCTCAAACAAGAAATGAAGGTGCTCATGACCTGCTATTTGGCTCTTGAATGCTTTGATGATGAACTTTCTGTCTTCTTCAAGATTAGTTTCAGGAGCGTTCATATATTCCGCATACTCAGGCATAGCCTTAATACTGTTATATATCTTCTTAATTAGCCCTGGCTCATCACGCCAAGAAAGTTTACGAGCTTCAATCTCCCGCTTTAGCAATGGACTATTATCCAAGATACTGACCACCTTATTATCCACAAAACGGGTATTGGGGTTTAAATCCTCCGGAGTTGGCAACCTTTTTTGCTTACCTTCTTCCAGTCTGTTTTTTCCGAAATCGACAACATCTACCAGCAGCAGTAAAATGTAGATGTATAAGTCGTAGAGTTTATTAATGCTTTTCAGCAGTTCCTTTTCCCCAATTACCACATCCTCATTGTGTGACTGGAAATACGCATAAAGCGCCTGCATTACCTTAATCCTAAGGTGCCTTCTGTTAAGCATGTTAATAAAGAACTTTTCTTAATGAGCAATAGTTTCAACTTCACTTGACGTGGACGGGGTCAAAAGTAAGGTTTTAATTTTTCAATTCCGCCTCTTTTATTCTCCTTTCAGCCAATTCAATAGCAGCCTGTCCAGCAGGTATCTTTTTCTCTCTTGAAATCTCTAAAACACGTAATACTGAATTGTAGATATTCTCTGTTTTTTCCATTGCGCGCTCACGATTATAACCTATTAACTCATCATACACGTTAATGATACCGCCAGCATTGATAACAAAATCAGGTGCATATACAATTCCCCGCTCCATGAGCATCTTACCGTGTTTATTCTCATCAGCTAACTGGTTGTTGGCTGCGCCAGCAACTACCGAACAATTCAATTGAGGAATAGTTTCATCATTTAGGGTTGCTCCCAAAGCACATGGAGCATAAATGTCCACATTCATACTGTATAGCTCATCATTTGAGACGATAGCGGCTCCATATTCTTCACTCACCTGCTTCATCCTCTGTGGGCTAATATCGTTGATATATACCGTAGCTCCCTCATCAGTCAAGTGCTTTACAACTGTTTCGCCAACATTGCCAATGCCCTGAACTACCACGCTACGGTTTTTTAAATTATCATTTCCCCACTTGAATTTAGCGCTAGCTTTAATGCCTTTGTAAACGCCAAAACCCGTAACCGGGGATGGGTTACCGCCTCCACCTAGCTCTTCAGCAATGCCAGTGACATATCTAGTAGTTTCTTTGATAATAGACATATCACGGGTTTGCATGCCCACATCTTCAGCAGTGATGTATTTGCCTCCAAGGCTGTCCACAAAACTACCGAAGGCTCGCATCAAGTCATCTGTTTTATCCTTCTTTGGGTCACCAATTATCACCGCCTTGCCACCACCTAAATCAAGCCCTGCAACGGCAGATTTATAGGTCATACCGCGCGATAGGCGCAACACATCTTTCAATGCTTCGGCTTCAGACTGATAGTTCCACATGCGACAACCACCAAGACTTGGTCCCAGAACTGTATTGTGCACTGCTATAATAGCCCTTAGACCCGTTTTTCTATCCCTGCAAAACACCACCTGCTCATGGCCCATGTTATCCATTTGCTCAAGCACACCAGCCTGAACACTTAGTTTGCTGTTTACATCTATTTCAACCATGACTAAACAAAGGGTTATGTTAATGGTTAAATTACGGTTGCTTTATAATACCTAATTTTGTCAAAATTTCGCTATCAAAAAGCGGAGCAAAAGTATATTATTTTTACAAACCGGTACCTGCGATAAAAGTTCATGAAATCCCTCTGGCGGCTTAATAAGTACTTCTACAAATACAGGGTTCGTTTCTTGCTGGGCATCGTATTCGTCACTGTTTCTAACCTGTTTGCCATATTTCCTGCACAAATCATTCGCTACGCTTTTGATGTTGTGAGCGAAACCATTGACACGTACAAACTATACGAGGGTTTTGAGCAAAAGGCTATGTTCTACGGGTTGATAGCCAAAAGCCTCATGTGGTTTGGTATTATAGTGCTTATTATGGCCTTGCTCAAGGGTGTCTTTATGTTCTTTATGAGGCAAACTATCATCGTTATGTCCCGTCTGGTGGAGTATGACATGAAGAATGAGCTATATGACCACTACCAAAAACTAAACCTCGCTTTTTTCAAGCGGAACAATACTGGTGACTTGATGGCGCGCATTACTGAAGATGTTTCTAAAGTGCGTATGTATATAGGACCAGCAATTATGTATTCTATCAACCTGGTGGTGTTATTTGTATTGGTGATATCGGCCATGCTCATGGTGAGCGTAAAACTGACTATTTATGTGCTTCTACCCTTACCCATTCTCTCCATCACTATTTATATCGTTAGCAACCTGATTAACAAGAAGAGTGAGCAAGTACAAAGGCAACTCTCGAGGCTATCCACTTTGGCGCAGGAAACTTTTTCAGGCATTAGGGTAATCAAGGCCTATACCCGTGAAAGTGCGATATTGAAAGACTATACCAACGAGAGTGAACTGTATAAGGATAAATCGCTGGAACTGGTACGCATCAATGCTTTGTTCTTCCCGCTGATGATATTACTTATTGGATTGAGTACCTTGCTCACTATCTACATCGGTGGCCTGGAAGCTATAAAGGGCAACATTACTACTGGTAATATTGCAGAGTTTGTGATATATATCAATATGCTTACCTGGCCAGTAGCTGCCATTGGGTGGGTGACCTCATTGGTGCAGAGAGCTGCAGCATCGCAAGAAAGGCTTAACGAGTTTTTGAGTATTAAACCTGAGATATATAACCCGAGTACTGAAGCGCTTGACTTGAAAGGAAAGATAGAGTTTAAAAATGTGAGTTTTGTATATCCTGACTCAGGTATAAAGGCTTTAGAGGATATTTCATTCAGCATTGAGCCAGGTAAGTCATTGGCGATTATCGGTAGGACGGGTTCTGGTAAATCCACCATTGCGGCATTGATAACCCGTTTGTATGATATTAGCTCAGGACAGTTGTTGGTGGATGGTAAACCGATTGACAGTATCAACCTTGATGAGTATCGTAAACAGATAGGCTCTGTGCCACAAGAAGTATTTCTTTTCTCAGATACTATATTCGGAAACATAGCTTTTGGGGTGAAGGATTCGGACTTTGAACGCGACCTAAAAGTAGAAGTGGAAGAAGCTGCGAAAAATGCCGCTATCTATGACAGTATTATTGATTTTCCAGCTAAGTTTGATACACGCGTAGGAGAAAGAGGAATAACCCTATCAGGTGGACAAAAGCAAAGAATATCCATTGCCCGGGCTATTATCCGCAATCCGAAAATCCTGATTTTTGATGATTGCCTTTCTGCAGTTGATACTGAGACTGAAGAAGAAATACTAGGAAACCTTAAACGCATTATGGATGGTAAAACCTCTATTATCATCAGCCATAGGGTTTCATCGGTGAAAGATGCCGATGAGATTATTGTGCTGGATGAAGGCAAAATAATGGAAAGAGGTAACCACAAACAACTCCTAAATAAAAATGGCCTTTATACCGACTTGTATAACAAGCAGGTGTTGGAGCAAGAGAAGGCCCGCAGTAATTAGAAGTTTGGCAGTATTATTTGCCCTTCCCGGCGTGAATAAGCCGCAAAATATCCCAATGGGTTATTGGTGAAATTACTAATTGGATTGGCTGGTGAAGCTGAATTAGCAGCATTATCCAATTGGTTCAGCGTACGGAAATATTCATAGACACCCTCGTCTATCACATATAGTTCGTATGTCATAGTATCACCTGGGGCTATTTCCTCCTCTTCATAAAAAAACGTGAAAGTAATCTCTTCTCCATCCACCAATCGGTCACTCTCCAATGGAAATGAGCCATCGCTCACCTCAAAACCGTTCTGGTATTGCAGCATCAAGAAATAGTTATCCTCCCCTGGTATGTCTTGAAATTTTACATCTACTAATTTTGTACCAGGGAAAAAACCATCATAAAAAGTCAAAGTATCAATCTCAATAGGTGCTGGCATGGTGGATGTGGCTGTATAAATATTTCCGTCAACTATCACCTCACACATATAACTCCTACCTGGCATGCCCTGTAATGTATTGGTGATATATAGACCGTCCAGTGATTCCTCCAGCATCTCAGTGTTGCCCTCACTATCGGTAATTGTCACTTCAGCTCCTTTTACAGGTGGGAAATCATTGCTCTGATCAAAATTGACGCTGCGGGTGAGTGCTACATAGTATGGACCATTGTGGTCTCCTATCATTCCTTCAATTACCAACTTGGGGTCTGACTCATTCAAGTTGACATCAATCACCTTCTCGCAAGATGTGAAAACCAAGGCAGCAACTGCGGCTAGTATGTATGTATATCTTTTCATCTTGCTTTTAGAATTTAAAGTTATAAGTAAATGCAGGCACCCAACGGAATAACGTTGTCTGAACTGCTCTTGTTCTGGTAGGGTCGTCTGGGTCTTCTTCAAAAGTGATGGTGAAGGCATTTTCTCTGCCGTAGGCATTGTATACGGAGAAGTTCCAGCTTGATTCAAATTTCTCCGTCTTTTTCCTTTGCCAAGTTGCACCTATGTCCAACCTATGGTAGTCAGGCATGCGATAGCCATTACGTTCTGTGTAATAATTTACTGTTTGACCTGCGACCTGGTACTTGCCACTGGGGAAAGTAACCGCATTGCCTGTATAATATACCCATGCAGCCGATAAAGTCCATTTTTTGGCTACATCCCAAATTGCTACAACAGATACATCATGTGTCCTGTCTTGTCTGGCTGGATAGTACTCATTATTATTGATGCCGGGTATTTTCTTTTCGGTTCTTGAAAGTGTGTAACCCACCCAACCGTTTAGCTTGCCAAAGCGTTTTTTAAGGAAAAATTCCACCCCGTATGCCCGGCCATCACCATACAATAATTGTGACTCAACGTTTTCGTTGAATTGAAGTTCAGCGCCATCCTTATAGTCTATTTGGTTTTGCAGGTCTTTATAGTATACCTCGGTGGAGAACTCGTAGTTGTTATCTTTAAAATTGCGGAAGTAACCCAATGAGATTTGGTCAGCAATTTCTGGCCTCACGTTATTACTGTTGGGTATCCATAAATCGGTGGGGTTGCCTGAAGTGGAATTACTCAACAAATGCAGGTGCTGGGTATTACGGCCATAAGAAGCCTTGATGGAGTTTTTGCCATTGATAATGTAATTGGCAGCAAAACGAGGCTCTGGGTTCACGTATGTTTTCACAAACTCCCATGAGTCGTAAGTGGCTGTATCAATGGCTTCACCTTCTGCGTCATAAGTATAAAAATCACCAGGACCCACTGCACTAAAGGAGGATATTCTTAAGCCATATTCAAAACTGATTTTATCACCGGGTTTCCACTCGTGTGAAAAATAGGCTGCGTTTTCCCAGGCGTGCTTGTGGTCAAGTTTTAATTCACTCACATTTGAGTTGATATCTATGGTAATCTCACCAGGGATTATCTTATGATAGATAGAATTAATTCCAAACTTCAACTTGTTTTGGGTATTGGCAAAATATTGGAAGTCCTGCTTTAGGTTGTAGTCCTGAATACGGGAAATGATATTACCCTCTACATCGTTCAGGTCAATGTTGATTTGATAATCATAGTTACTGAATATGAGTGAGGTATTAGAAAACATCCTATCATTGATAATGCTGTTCCAGCGCAGGGTGCCCGTTGCGTTGCCCCAGTTAAAACCAAACAAATCACCAAACCCAAACACATCTTTACCAAAGTAGCCAGAAAGGTATATCCTATTATTTTCATTGATACGATAGTTGGCCTTGGCATTTAAATCATAGAAATAAAGGGTAGCATCCCTAAGAGTAGAATCTCGAGAGAGCTTAAGAAACAAGTCAGCATAGGTTCTCCTGCCCGAAAGTATGAATGAACCTTTCTCTTTTACAATTGGACCTTCAACTGCCAAGCGTGATGAAATAAGTCCCAATCCCCCACTCACACTATATTTCCTATCATTGCCATCTTTCATTCTTATATCCAGCACAGATGACAATCTTCCGCCATACTCTGCTGGTTGGCTTCCCTTATACAGAGTTACATCTTTTAAAGCATCAGCATTAAACACTGAGAAGAAACCCAACAGGTGGGATGCATTGTATACCGTGGCTTCGTCTAATATGATAAGGTTTTGGTCGGCAGCCCCACCACGAACATAAAAACCACTATTACCCTCGCCAGCCGATTTAACACCGGGTTTCAACTGGATGGTTTTGAGCACGTCCTTCTCGCCCATTAATACTGGTATGGTTTGTATCTCCCTCACATCCAGCTTATTTACCCCCATTTGAATGTCAGTAATGTTTTGGTCTTTTTTCTCTGCCGTTACTACTACTTGCTCCAATTCAGTGCTGGACTCGCCCATATCAAAATCTATCTTAACACTCTGGTTGAGTTCAACCTTTTCTTTTTTAGCCTCATAACCAATGTACTGCGCCACAATGGTGTAACTGCCTTCGGGCAAAGTGATGGAATAGAAGCCGTAGGCATTGGTAACACCACCTTTGCCTGGTAATTCTTCAATAGTAACTGCAGCCCCAATGAGCTCTTCACCTGTTTTGGCATCAGTTACTGTTCCGCTGATTGTATACTTGTTTTGTGCTTGTGTAAATACCACTGCAAAAAACAGGGTGAGAGTAATCAAGTAGTGTTTTATCATTGTGGTTATATCCTTGGCAGACAGTGTTTATTTATGGAATGCGCCAGTGAATGAAAATTTCGTGCCAAATATATAGCATGACAACTTAACAGGTACAAACCCTTATTTTACGAAATCAACAAATTTCGAAATCATTGTTATTTGACCTTATTGTTTTTAAACCATCAAAAGTCAAGTCATGGTTGTTAGAAATCTCATTTTTTCGACGAATTAATAATTCCTCTCGATAAAACTTGTTTATTCAATTATTTTTTTATTTTTGTGTATAGATAGGGGCAATTTACACCAAAGAAATAAACGCATGGACGGAAACGATAACAAAAGGGATGAGATTTATTCTAAGTCAGTAAGAGCGGGAAAGAGGACTTACTTCTTTGACGTGAAAGCGACGAGAGGAAATGACTACTACCTAACCATCACCGAAAGCAAAAAGCGCTTTAGTGATGATGGTAAGTTTTTCTATGAGAAGCACAAGCTCTTCTTATATAAGGAAGACTTTGACAAGTTTGGAGAAGGCTTGCAAGAAGTGATTGACTACATAAGGAAAGAACAGCCTTACACTGTAGCTGAACGTGCCAACAACAATTCAAGTGATAGTAGCTCTTATTCTGATAACAGTAATAGCAGCAATAATCCAGAGACTGCAGATTCTAACAACACCCCGGTGGAAGTAGAAGCAAGCGATGAAACCAAAAGGTTTTCTGATGTTAACTTCGACGACCTTGGTAACGATAATTCAACCAACCACGAAGGCTAAGCCCTAGAAAAAGCTAGTGGAGCTTAAAGCCATTTACTTTCAGTAGTAGGTGGCTTTTTGATTCGCTTAGGCAAGAAAGTAAAGGTCAATTATTGCTATCACGAAATAGCTAGCGATAGATACGGCTCCAGCATAATCTTTGGCTAGTCTTTGCCCAAAAAACAGCATCAAAAAACTGATTGATGCCAGTAATGTGCCAGTATAGGCAAAGCAATAAGTTTTATAAATTGCTGTTTGAAATATTGCCAATGCTGAAAACGAACCTGCTGAAAGTTCAAAGAAAGTAAGTGAAGCCAAAAGTAATGGCACTATGCCTCTAAATGGAGTTTTAGAAAAATGCTCTTTTAGCCATGATAAGTTACCTTTCCAATCCAGAACTTTATCAAGCCCTGATTGCAGAAAAAGAATCGCAAAAAAAGTAGACACTAATACCTGAACTACCCAAAAGCCTGAAAACTTTTCGATGAAACCACAGTTAGTTATAAGACATAGTATATTCATTTCTATTTGAGTTGGGTTTTGCCCAAATTTAGGAATTCTGGATTTTTGTAGGGCTTATTTTGGTTTTTATAACTTAAGCGACCAATGGCAAAGAAACTAGTACAGTTAGACATCAGTAAGATAAGGCAAAGGGGCGAATTTCAGTTTTTGTTGCTTGACCTATTGATGGTAGTAGTTGTAGTTATCAACCTGCTTTGGTTAGTGTTTGACTGGCATTTTCAATTCGGGTTTGTTCAGAATTTTTTCCGCAACAGCTTTTATCCATTTTATGAATACTACAAATACAAGATACATCCAGACTTTCTGCTTTATGATATATTCTTTGTCATTATCTTCATCATTGAGTTGGTTGCCCGTTGGATAGTAGCGATTGTAAGAAAAACCTATCACAAATGGTATTGGTATCCATTTATCCATTGGTATGATGTGCTAGGGTGTATTCCACTGGGCACTTTTCGTTTTCTAAGGTTGTTTCGGTTGCTATCTATAACTATCAGGTTACACAAGCTGGAGTTAATAGACTTAAGAAAAAGCTACCTGTATTCACTCTTTAAGCGATACTATAATATTGTGGTAGAAGAAGTATCGGACAGGGTTGTTGTAAATGTGCTCGAAAGCTGGCAGGAAAGCATAAAAGAAGGAGGCCCTGTGATGGACAGGATAAAAGCTGAAGTGCTTTTACCCAAAAAGGAAGACCTGGTGAATTGGGCATCAGAACGACTGATAAAAGCCACCCAGGAGAATTACCTTTCAAGAAGGGATGACATCAAAGAAAGCCTTGATACCCTTATCAGAGATGCACTTGAAAACAACGCTGATGTTAAAAGTTTGAAAAGAATACCTATGGTAGGAAAGACGTTGGTGGAGCAACTAGAAAACCGCATCAGCAATGCAAGTTTTGGGATGCTTGATGGTGCCATGAGAGAAATAGGTTCTGAAAATAATAAAATTTTCCTGAATGGAGCAGCTGACATCTTGTTTTCAGACGCTAAAAAAGCTGAACCCGATACTACACTTGACACCATTGCAAAACAGATTGCAATAGAGTCTATTGAGATATTGAAAGATGATGTGAAGGTGCAGAAATGGAAAGTTGAAGAAGAAAAGAAAAGGCAAATACGCCAGCGAGCCAAAGCAATTAAAAAGGTGAAAGAGGAAAAGGCAACTTCATCTGCGGATGACCCAACAGAAGAAAGTGGAGAGACGAGTGAAGAATAATACTATAAAGGCTGCAAGCCTAATACCTCTTCAGTAAATTTGAAAGTTTCTTTCATCACCCCGCTATAATCATGTGTAGCATACTTTGAGCAAAGCACATGGCGCCCTGCCTCAGGAAACACCCTTTTTCTTTTCATATTCTCAGGGGTGGAAATACGGTTATACATATCTTGCATCGCATCCACTGAAACCACCTTATCCTGCTCTTCCTCATTTTTGTAATAATACCCCATAAACAGCGGCTGGTTTATCTTTTCAAATACATCTGGGCGCATGGTGTTTTCCACTAAGGATTGCACCGCTATAAGGGCATTCAAGTGGGTTTTAGTAGTCCAATACTTTTTAAATTCTTCAGGTGCATCATAGTCTCTAAATTCACTGCCGCTTACCAGTTTCCCTATCTGAAAACCCCAGGGTTTGGTAAGAAGGCCCGCTTTTGGGTCATAGATGCGAACGTTGGGTGAATAACATATCAAAGCATAAACCTGAGGGTGGTGGGCGGCCAGATAAAGTGCCAAGGTACCTCCTGTTGAAGATGACATCACAATTACTTTGTCCCCTATTTTTTGCCCGATGGCTATTGCCTCCTTGGCTGTTTCGAGGTATTTATCGGGTGTCAATTCACCCATACCTGACGCACTATCCAAACCATGCGCATAAAGCCTTGCCAAATAGGCATTACAGCCATATCGTTTGCTGAACTCAAGATGAATAGGTTCTCCCTCACCTTGTGTAGCACTAAAACCTGGTAGAAATACCAAGCTATATTCAGTTGGTTGCCTAACAGAGTCAGCCCAAATTATTCGGGCCTCGTTATCTGGCTTTAATGATGGATGCGAGAACTCTTTATCATGTATATACTGGTCCAACTCATCAATACTTACTGATAGTTCTGGTAAACTTGGGTCAAGTACTGGTTTATCTGGTGTAGGCCCCACCAAATAGATACCCACTAACAGGATGATAAAAGCCAAAAAACCGTAGAGTACTTTCTTCATCATAGTTTATGCCTCAGTAAAGCGAGCCTTCACAATTTTATGATGATGCCCGATGTGATAAATAGTAAAATAGAGCATTTCTCTCACAGTTAAGTTACCCAAAATTGGATGCGGTATCTGATATTTATCCAAATCTTCTTCGTTCCACTTTTCGAGATTATTCATCAGCGTCTCTGTTGATTTTTTCCATTTGCTGGCCAATACCTCTTTGGTTTCCAGCTTGCTCTCTTTAGGCGAAAACTTGGAGCTGGCTTTAGCGCCTTCATTCAACTTGCCAAGGTAAAAGTCAACCAGCTCATGATAGGTTTTAGAGCCACCCTTGCGCTTACCAAAAGCCAAAAAGGTGAGTTTCGGATAACCCAAGGCCTTTGCCACCGGATAGGTAGAAACAAAGAGGTGCTCGTAGTTTTCACCAGCCGACCACTTGCCATCTGGCTTATCATTAAAATCATTATCGTTTAGCGATTCAAAATACTCGGCTGCTCCAAGGCAAGCTTTTTCAAATGCTTCTCTAACTTCTGGCTTGGTTTTCACGCTTTGATATTCTTAGATACCAAAGCTAATAAATTATCGAGAGGCTCATTTCAAGATTACTTTTTGTTGCTGAGTATTGCCATTTAGATTAGTCACCTGTAAAATATATAAACCCCTTGGCAAGCCCGATAAATCTACTGCCCTGGAATTGCCATAAGCTTTAAGAAACCTTCCATCCGTAGTCATCACTTGAACAGTACTAACATCAGATGTCAGATAAACTAAACCCTCAGTAGGGTTGGGGTAAACGCTTAGCTTGTTCACTTCCTGGTTCCCTAATGTTGTAGCGACTATTGAAGCACATTCAGTATAAAACTGGTTACCAAACCTAAACGCTGCCTCATTGGTGTACTGGCTCAAAGTGTTGGGGTAGCCTATTGGCGGCCAATTTGAGTTAGAAACATACCAAACAGGCATTACATCTTTAAAAAGCGTTTCATAATTGATTGAATTAGTACCGAGTGGCACTGTAGTTCCCAATTGATTATTTCCATGTTCAAAATGCCCAGTTCCAGCCAGAGAGTACATCCCCTGAAAAGTACCTGTCCCAATCATCTCATTACCAATAAAGCTCTGATTATTGCTTGGTGTACCCGTATTCATAAAGATACCATACAATTCTGCCCTATTGCGAAAAAACATATTATGCGGACCATTCTGCCCATGGGAATCATCAATAATGATATTCTGGACTACGTTACCCTCAAACAAGTTGGCATAAACGTAGTTGCCGTGCAAAACCGCATCACCAGCAGAATTAGAGGGTAAAGATGAGCTACTCCAAAATGGGTCATAAGAGTAATTGTAAGCCAACACATTCCCATTAGCACCAGCTTGCAGAAGCATAGAGTGCCTCAAGTGTTCAAATATATTGTTCTCCACCAGGCACTCCCCACTGGTATATTGCAGCACCACACCATAGCCTTGACCTCCACCTCCATAAGCATGGGCATGGTGAAAATAACTTCCCTTAATCAAAATGTTGCTGCAAATATTAATGCCCACATGAGCAAAATTGCTATTCTCACTTTCAATACACTTCACCCTGCAATTCACAGCATAGGCCATACCAATATTGTCAGTCTGGCCGTTGCTAGCATCCAATCGCTCTATTTTCAAACTTTCAATAGACACATCTTTTATTGGTGTAATTTTTTTAACCCTTGGATGATTACTCATTAAATAATCCCTTCTCAAAAGGCTTGATAGATACACTGTATCACCTGATATAGCGGCTACTTCCAGCACTTGCCCAGTAGAGTTCTTAGCCCAACTCAGTGAAGTAATCACTGAAGAATCATTATCCAGTAAATGGAGATAATCACCAGCTTCAAAGTTGTCCGCATTGGCAAGAACTATATAGTTACTATCCCTATTGGCCCCTTCTATCAATGAAATCTGGGTACTACTGATAGAACCCTTAACACTTATCAAATCGCTATTACCACCCAGGTCAAATAATAATGTGGTAGAATCCGCACCAGCACCGCGAAGTATAACCCCACTATGTAGAATAAAACGCTCCTCAAAATAATAGTTGCCAGCAGGAAAATAAATCACACCAGCCTCACCATTCAAGGCTGATAGCGCAGAACTGAAAGCCAAACTGTTTTCCGTTGTGCCATTACCCACCCCACCATAGTCAGTGATATCAAGTGTTGTAGAAGGTTCTTGAATTTGGTGAATAAGCCCCGCCTTGTGCCACTGGTAAAGCCTTTCCTGCGGGATAACCTGTGCTATGGCATTAAAACCCAACACCACCATAACAACCAACAAATAATGCCTCATTAATTCTAGCTTAGTTTCTCCTAAAATACAGCCAAGCATGAATTATGTTACAAATTTTAGACCAAGACAAAAATTAAAACGACCAAAAAAATCGACGATGTTATTCGCAACCCAAGATTTTCCGTGAGTCCCTCGGGGGGTATCGATGAAACTTTGTTTACTTTGTAAATAAAAAACAAAATCAGATATTTTTACCCCCTTCTTATAGGGTTAACAACATAAACACAACTCATATAGTATAGTACACACCAAAACCATAAATAACTCCCCGTCATCTACAGCAATGACGGTTTCTACTTTTTTAATGGCATAACTGAGTTAGGCGTAGTAAACTCCAAAAGCAGGGTAAAGGCCTAAGGATGAATCGCCTAAGTCCGCGAAGTGGACGGCTTCAATACATCCGTGGTGGTGGGTTTTGTGAGTTTCAAGACTAAGTCAGTCAGCCTTGACTTTTTGATTACTTTTTTGTCAAGAAAAAAGTATTAACCCGTCATTGCGAGGAGGAACAACGAAGCAATCTCAAATTTGTCAGTCTGCCAGGGAAAAGTGGTAATAAAGAATGGCCTACTATACTATCCGTAGTAAAC
>JANQJC010000067.1 GCA_028281825.1 Flavobacteriales bacterium | reverse complement strand
AGCATAGCTGTATGGAGCAGTACCGCCAGCAGCCGTTACACTGGCTGAACCAGTAGCAGCACCGAAACACAATACATCTTCTTTATCGCAGTCGGCAGTTAAGCCAGCAGAAGGCTGACCCACGGTAGCAGAACAATTAGTTGTACAACCATTAGCGTCAGTAACAGTTACAGTGTATGACCCAGCCGCAAGACCACTGATAGAAGCACCAGTGCCACCGTTGCTCCAAGCATAGCTATAAGGAGCTTCGCCACCAGATACGCTTACTGAAGCAGAGCCAGTAGCAGCACCGTAGCAGTCTGCATCTTCATCATTGCAAGTAGCTGTTGGGCCATCATTTATTGTAATGGTCACCCTGTTACTTTCACCTATATATTCAGTACAGCCAGACCTTCTCACACACCTGATAAAGCAAGTAGTTTCAGAGATGATGCCGTTGAAGTCAAGGGCATTGGTATCAGAGTTAGGAACTTGAGCCCACTGAGTAACAGGCAAGTTACAATCAGTAGTCATTATCCATACATATTCTAAGTCACCTATACCACCAGTTGGCTCCGCAAGGCTTACGAATGGAGCTGGGTCAAATGGACCACAGTTTTCTTGGTCGTAGCCAATAGCACCTGGGAAGGTAACGTTGCAGCAAGGTGTGATAGTAACAGTTTTACTGCAAGTTGTAGTACAACCATTAGCGTCAGTAACAGTAACTGTATATGTACCCGCAGCCAGGTTAGTGATAGAAGAACCTGAACCACCGTTGCTCCAAGCGTAGCTGTAAGGAGCAGTGCCACCATTGGCACTAACGTTTATGGAAGCAACACGGTTATTTTGGCAAGTGCCATTTGTAGCAGTACAATTAGCAGATAAACCTTCGTTTGGCTGTGTAACAGCAGCTTCACAAGTTTTCTCACAACCATTGGCATCAGTAATAGTAACGGTATAAGCACCAGCAGCAAGGTTGTTTACTATATCTGTTGTAGCGCCATTACTCCAGGCATAGGTGTAAGGGGCAGTACCGCCACCAGCAGAAGCAACTACCTGACCATCGCTATCACCGTAGCAAGCCAATTGGCTTCCTTCGCAAGCAATCACTAATTCTTCAGCTTGGCCAACAGTAACGTTACAATCAGCAACACAATTTTTAGCATCAGTAACAGTTACTCCATAATTGCCAGCCGCAAGACCACTAATAGAAGCATCGGTGCCGCCATTACTCCAAGCATAAGAGTAAGGAGCAGTACCACCACGAGCAGTCACTGTGGCTGTACCGTTTGAAGCACCGTTACATGAAGCATCTGTTTTGCTGCAATCGGCAGTAAGGCCTTCAGAAGGCTGGCCAACAGTGGCATCACAAGTAGCAGTGCATCCATTAGCGTCAGTAACAGTAACTGTATAAGTACCGGCAGCTATGTTATCGATAGCAGCATCAGTACCACCATTACTCCAGGCATAAGTATAAGGAGCAGTGCCATCAGCAGCAGTTACGCTTGCTGAACCAGTTGATGCACCATAGCAATCAACATCTTCTTTATCACAAGAGGCAGTTGGGCCTGGGTTCACAGTTAATTTCAACCAGTTACTCTCACCTGGGTATTGTGTACAACCAGCTCTCCTGGCGCACCTTCTATACCATGTAGTAACTGAGATAGTACCTGGGTCATAAGTTGGGCCATTAGCACCTGGAACCAAACTATAGTTAGTACCACCATTGGTAGATACCAACCATACGTATTCCAAAGCACCAATACCGCCAGATGGAGGAGTGATGCTCACCAATTCTTCAGGGTCAAATGGGCCACAGTTTTCTTGTGGGTAACCAATCTCACCGCCGTCAGTTGTGTTACAGCAACCAACTACAGTAATTGTAGCATTGCAAGTAGCAGTACATCCGTTAGCATCAGTAACAGTTACCGTATAGTTACCCGCAGCAAGGTCGCTTATTGAAGCGTTAGTGCCGCCGTTGCTCCATGCATAAGTATAAGGAGCGGTACCACCTGATGCGTTAGCAGAAGCACTACCAACATTACCATTATTACAGTCTCCATTGGTAGGGGTGCAGCTTACAGATGGACCTGGGTTAACAGTTAATTTAATCCAGCTACTTTCACCTGGATAAGGAGTACAACCTTCTCTTCTTGCGCACCTTCTATACCATGTAGTAACTGAGATAGTACCTGGGTCATAAGTTGGGCCATTAGCACCTGGAACCAAGCTATAGTTAGCACCACCATTGGTAGATACCAGCCATACATATTCTAAAGCACCAGAACCACCAGATGGTGCTTCAAGGCTTACTAATTCTTCAGGGTCAAATGGGCCACAATTTTCTTGTGGGTGACCAATCTCACCGCCATCAGTTACGTTATCGCAGCAGTTTTGGGCACCTGGGATGGTTATCGTTTTTGTGCCACCGCAATTGTTGGCATCAGTAACGGTAACTGTGTAAGTACCTTCACATACACCTGAAAGATCTTCGGACTTAGCACCGTTGCTCCAAGCAAAGGTGTAAGGAGCAGTGCCATTAGTTACAGTGATGTCGGCACCTGCGTTGCAAGAATTTTCAACACATTGGGCGTTTACATTCAAATCTCCAACACCTGAGTAGTTGCAACTGCCTAAACCTTCAAAGAAGAACCAGGTAGACATACCGTAGTTGCTGTTTTTATCGTTGGCAGCAACACCAATTTGAAGTCCCATTCCAAAGTCAGCCGGGCGATGAGATAAAGAAAGCTCTTTACCAGCAAAATCACCTAAGCCTACTAGATTGCTAGACTTGCTTTGGTCAAAGATGTAGTAGTCCCAATCAAGGTAGTTATCACCAACAATTGAAGCAGTACCTTTCCATGTTCTGCCAAGGGCTGACCAATCAGTCCAGTTCATTTTGTTGCTGAACCACATATTGATTACCCACTTCTTGTTGGCATCATCTTCATTTACAACCACACCTGAAATGTGAGCAGTACCATCATCAAAAGCAACGAACTTGCCACCATTGCCATCCCAATGATAGTCATTATCAACACCAGAAATTGAGTTTAGCCAAAGGGCGTGACCGCTTAATGAATAACTGCTTAAATCACAAACATCACCACCATCACAACCTGGCCTGATGGCATCATAGTTGATACTAAGAGTTTCACAGCAGTTTGATTCAGTAGTAACTGTTTTGCTGCAAGTGGCAGTACATCCATTACCATCAGTAACAGTAACTGTGTATGTACCAGCGGCTAGTCCATCAATAGAAGCTGTTGTGGCACCATTACTCCATAAATACGAATATCCGCTACCACCTGAAGCAGAAACGGATATCGAAGCAGTGTTACCATTGGCACACGTACCATTGGTTTTGGTACATGAAGCTGTTATACCGTCTGTAACGTAGAACGTAATCTTATTACTTTCACCAGGATATGAAGAACAACCTTCTCTGCGGGCACAACGCCTAAATTGTGTTTTAACCGTGATTGGGTCTGGGTCATAAGAAGAGTCATTAGCACCAGGTATAGGTCCTGACCAGCTTCCCCATGAACTACCGTTCCATTCTCTTTTAATCCAAACATACTCGATATCACCAGAACCACCTCCAGGCAGTGAGCTGCTTGAAATCAATGGTGGGTCGTAAGGTGAGCAACCAGTGCCGCCACCTGAAATAGAACCTGGAGAGGTTACGTTGTCACAACCAGTGATAGTGAAGTTGTAGGTTTTATAATCGCACTTGGTGCCATTGGCGTCGTTCTGATTGTATAATTTTACCGTAAGCGTATATGACCCTGCACCTAAGTTCAGGCTAACCTCATCAGTTGGTGAGCGGAATGGATATGAGTTTTCAGTGTTGCTATCGCTGTAGTCACCAGACCAAACAAATTTAACACTCTCGGCTGATGAACCAGAAACGATAGCTTCAACGTTCCAGTTGTTTGGAAGCGACGAAAGCGCAATAGTTGCGCCATCAGTTAGAGTTAAAAAGTGTGAGCCTGTACCGATGTTGTATAATTTCACTTCATCTATGGCGGCATCACATGCGTTTGAGGTGTATTTGATTTTACCAACGCCACCTGAGTCGGCATAGTCTATTTTTAGTTTTCTTACACCAGAACGATTGATAGCTATGGTTTGAACAGACCCGTCCCCAGCGTTAGGTATGTTAATAGTACTACCAATTTGATTGTTGCTGGCATCATAGCATTTGATGGAACCTGCTCCAGAGCCATCTTTGTCAATAAAGTCAATTGACACAATGGTTACATCGAAGTCAAAATTGTAATATTGCCTGCCACCGTCAGGAGTATCATCTATTTGAGATGAGTTGTACGGGAAGATGGCAATATTGCCTTGGTTAACTTCCAGGTCGGGGTCAGCCGTACCGCTGGCATTTGTATTAAACACCATCAGGTAGTCGGGGCGGCCATTATAACCGTCAGCTGTAATGTGAATACCCTGGGAAGCATATTGCTCTCCGAGGATAGTACCAGCAGACAAACCTGCGAAATCAATTGTTTGAACTTGAGCCTGGGTAGCCGTAACTGAAAGTACAGCGAACAGGGCAAGACAAATTGCTTTACAACACGAGTAAAACTTTTTCATAACTGGGATTTTGGTGATAGAAAATAAATTGTGACCCGATGCAGGGATTTTCCCTGATGGGTTATTGAGTAAGTTAGTGTTCGAATTTTGAGTATCGGTTTCAATCATATTCGTTCTCGTTCGTTCTCTTTTGGGCCCTCTTTAGAGGGGCTGCTAAATTAGTAAAAAAACCCTTTAATTTGAACTTTATCGACCAACAACGGCAATTCGTCGAAATGAACACGTAATTCGTTGAAAATCAAGACGGTATGCGGGTTGGTATTTGTTCTGTTAAACTAATCGTATCAAATTTGGTTAATAATAATCGACAAACGACACTGCTTTTTTAGCGAATAAGCCGTTGTCGGGTGTAATTACACTTGTAAAAAATTTACAATGCATGCATTGAATTTTTTATTAATTTTGTCACAATTTTACAGCGAAAATTAGATAGAGGGGACGGCATATACGAAACAAATAACAAAAGGTTAACATGAAAAAAGTTGTATTGATAGATGGAGCCAGAACTCCATTTTTAAGGTCAGGTACTGATTATTTTGATTTATTGTCGTATCAGCTAGGCCAGCAGGCGATTTCGGGCTTGCTGAGCAAGACTGGAGTAGACCCCAAGAGTATTGATAATGTGATTATGGGTACAGTGATTTCTAATGTACGTACCAGTAATGTTGCTCGCGAGTCGGCATTAACGGCTGGAATTCCCAATAGTACACCTTGTCATACGGTAACAATGGCATGTATATCTGCTAACCAAGCAATTGCCAATGGGGTGCAATTGATACAAACTGGACACGCTGATATCATTGTTGCTGGCGGTACAGATTGTACGAGTGATGCCCCTATTCTGTTTAAAAAGAAGATGCGCCAAAAGCTTTTCAAGGCACAAAAATTGAAAGGCATGGGAGATACCCTGAAGTTTGTTTCTTCACTAAGGTTGGGTGATTTTGTACCTGATGCACCAGCTGTTGCCGAGTATACCACAGGCCGCACTATGGGTTATGATTGTGACCTGTTGGCAGCTAAGTTTCACGTGAGTCGTGAAGAGCAGGATGAGTTTGCAGCACGCAGCCATCAATTGGCTGGAAAGGCTACTGAAGAAGGTTTGCTGGCAGATGAAATAGCCCCTGTGGAATTAGCTCCTAAATTTACACCAATTAAGGTGGATAACGGTATACGTAAAGACTCTACTGCTGAGAAAATGAAGAAGCTGAAACCAGCTTTTGTAAAGCCGCACGGAACACTGACTGCGGCTAATTCATCATTCTTGACGGACGGTGCTGCTGTTGTGTTATTAATGTCGGAAGAGAAGGCGTTGGAATTGGGCTATAAGCCAAAGGCTTACGTTCATGACTATACGTTCTCTGGCCAGGATTTGAAGGAGGAGTTATTGCTTGGCCCAACCTACGCCACTGCTAAGCTATTAAAGAGAACCGGCATGGAGTTGAAAGATATGGATGTGATTGAGTTTCATGAGGCATTTGCCGGCCAAATATTGGCTAACTTGAAAGCCCTTGCCTCTGATGAGTTTGCTAAGGAAAAACTGGGAAGGGATAAGGCTGTTGGTGAGGTGCCGATGGATAAATTCAACCTTTGGGGCGGTTCACTTTCCATAGGTCATCCATTTGGTGCTACCGGTGCCAGGCTGATGACAACAACTGCCAACAGGCTGATTAAGGAAAATGGTAAATATGGTTTATTGGCGGCCTGTGCAGCGGGTGCCCACGGTCATGCTATGATACTTGAAAGATATTCTAATTGAAAAAAGTATTAAATTTACCATAATTATGGCTGCTGAATTACTAAAACGGATTACTGTGAACCCTGAACAATGTGGAGGATGGCCGTGTGTTCGCGGCATGCGTATAAGGGTTGCTGATGTACTTGACTTGATGGCAAATGGCCAATCTCGTGAGCAGATTCTTGAGGACTATCCTTACCTTGAAGCAGAAGATATTCAAGCGTGTATAGCGTATGCTGCTGACCGCATGAAGCATGCCGTAGTAAAAGCCGCCTAATTATGGAAATTTGGCTGGATGCTCAACTTTCCCCAAAGCTTGCTGTTTGGATAAACGAGACATTTGAGTTTAAGTGTTTTCATGTATATGACTTTGGGTATCATACGGCTTCTGACAAGGAAATTTTTGACCACGCAAAATCACAAGGAGTTACTATCATCACAAAAGACTCAGATTTTCTAGACCTTAATTTGAGGTATGCGGCACCACCTCAAATTATCTGGTTGACTTGTGGTAACATAACCAACAGTAACCTAAAAAAAGTGTTTTCAGACAAGTTGCCTGTAGCTCTCAAGCTAATTGAGGAAGGAAACCCAGTTGTAGAAATAACAGATTAATCAACCTATTATATTGTAATATGGAAGTATTAGAACCGCAAACCAAAACAGAAGGTAATAAGTACGTAAGCATAGAGAAGCAAGGCCATTTTGCTATCGTGTGGCTTGACCAAAAAGACGAGAAAGTGAACAAAATATCAGCGGATATGGTGGGCACTTTTGAGGGCTTGATGGCTGACATTGAAAGCGACTCAGAAATTAAAGCCGTTATCATGATTAGCAAGAAGAAAGACTTTATTGCTGGTGCTGATATAGAGGGTTTTCAGAAAGTAGAAAAGGAAGGTGATTTTAAACCTTTCACTAGGAAAGGCCATGAGATATTAGCCCGTATTGAGAACTCTAAAAAGCCTATTGTAGCTGCTATACATGGTGCTTGCCTGGGTGCTGGCTTGGAGATAGCTTTGGCCTGCCATGCCCGTGTTGCGGCGGACGAAGGTACAGTGATGGCATTGCCAGAGGTGCAGCTAGGCCTATTGCCAGGTGGCGGTGGTACACAGCGGTTGCCAAGACTGATTGGCATACAGAAAGCATTGAACATGATGTTGACGGGTAGGAATGTATATGGATATCCGGCCAAGAAAATGGGGTTGGTAGATATGGTAACTGCCAAAAGTGAAGTGCTAAACGCCTCCAAACACCTTGCTAACAAGATGATTGCGGGTAAGTTTAAGCGGGAGGATAAGAGGACTGGTATGGAGAAGTTTTTGGAGGGTAATCCAATCACCAGGAATATCATTTTTAAGAAGGCTAAGGAAATGGTTGACCGCCAAACCCAGGGCAACTATCCGGCACCATACAAGATTATCGAGTGTGTGAAAATAGGTATGAATGAGGGGATAGCTAAAGGTTACCAGGCCGAAGTGGACAAGTTCGAGGAGTTGATACTGAGTGATGTGAGCCCGCAGTTGATTAACATCTTCTTCAACATGACTGACAAGAAGAAGAACCCTATGAAGGAATTGGCTAAGGAAACCAAAATTATGGGTATGCTGGGCGCCGGTTTTATGGGTGCAGGTATTGCAGAGGTAAGCGCCAATAAAGGTGTTCGTGTGCTATTGAAGGATATTAAAGAAGAAGCAGTAGCAAAGGGCAAAAAGACCATTTGGGACAACCTGTATAAGAAGGTGAAGAAGAAAGCCCTGAAAAGGGTAGAGGCCGACGAGGTGATTAATATGGTGCACGGCCAAACAGATTACAAAGGTTATGAGCATGCTGACATGGTGATTGAAGCCGTATTGGAAGACATCAATGTGAAGCACGCGGTATTGAAAGAGGTAGAAGGTGTTACCAAAGATGATTGCATTTTTGCCAGTAATACTTCCTCACTACCAATAAGTCAAATCGCTAAGGCTTCTAAGAGGCCAGAGACGGTGATAGGTATGCACTATTTCTCACCCGTGCCCAAGATGCCATTGTTGGAGATTATCGTTACTGACCAAACGGCAGATTGGGTAACTGCCACTTGTCTGGAGTTGGGTATCCGCCAGGGTAAAACTTGTATTGTGGTAAAGGATGGGCCAGGTTTCTATACCACCCGTATTTTGGCACCATATACTAATGAGGCCCTTTTACTAATGGAAGAAGGTGCCGATGCACTTCAAATTGACAGGGCACTGAAGAAGTTTGGTTTCCCAGTGGGGCCTATTACTTTGATGGATGAAGTAGGTATAGATGTGGGAGCTCATATCACTAAGGGGGAGTTGACACAAGAGTTTGTGAAGAATAGAGAGGGAGCTAAGATATCTCAGGCTATTGTGAAGATGTTCGAAGCGGGTTATCACGGCAGGAAGAATAAGAAAGGTTTTTATCAGTATGATGAGAACGGCAAAAAGATAAGCGGCAAGATTAACCAGGACGTTTACCAATTCTTTGGCGGTGGTGAGCGCAAGAAGTTCACTGATGAGGAATTGCAACAGCGCATGGGCATGGCTATGGTGAATGAAGCCTTACTTTGCCTGCAAGATGGCATACTAAGCAACCCCACTGATGGTGATGTGGGGGCGGTGTTTGGGTTGGGTTTCCCTCCGTTCCGAGGTGGGCCATTCAGGTATGTTGACTCACTGGGTACTAAGGCTACCGTTGAATTGATGGAGCAATTGGCTTCTAAGCATGGTACGAGGTTTACACCTGCGCAAATACTAGTTGATAAAGCGAATAAAGGGGAGAGTTTTTATTAATCCCTAATGCAATATGTTAAAAATGAAAAGGAGCCCAACGGCTCCTTTTTTGTTTGGGTTAATTCACGATATTTGTTCCTCTAACCTCATACTAATGAGAATATTACTGATTATACTTTTTTCCATAAGCACTTTTTTTGTTTCCGGACAAAACAAAACCAAGGTGGTTTTTTGTGATAATCTAGGAACTCCTTGCGATAGTATGTATGCGAGCGAAAAATGGGTGTACATATATGATGATGCAGATGAGAATAAAGGTGTTGTGAAGAAGTATTCAATAAGTGGATGGCTTAAGTCAGAGATAAGTTTTTCTGATCTTGAGGAGTTGGTGATGGATGGGACTTGTAAGTATTACTTTAATAATGGAAACATAAAGGAACACCTTAATTATCGAGAAGATAAATTGCATGGTGAGATAATGACCTATTACATGAATGGGCAAATGAAGCGTAAAGACCATTTTGAAAATGGTGAGTTTGTTGATGGGAAATGCTACACCCAAGATGGGCGTGATACTACTCATTTTGAATATTGGTTGATGCCTACATATCCTGGTGGGGATAATGGTTTGTATACCTTTATTGTCAACAAGGTGAAGTATCCTAAAAAAGCCAGGAAAAAAGGAATTGAAGGGACTGTGCATGTGAAGTTTATAGTGAACAAAGAAGGTAACGTGGTAGACGCGAGGGTTTCAAAATCGGTTCACACTTTATTGGACAATGAGGCAATAAGGGTTGCTAAATTACTCAAAGGGTTTACGCCGGGCTATCACGATGGAAAAAAGGTGAAAGTATGGTTTACTTTGCCTGTACGTTTTCAATTGAATTAATATCCTACCAGGATAGAGTGATAGAAGAAGCTAAGACAGAATGAAATTAACGTATGAGGAGTTTTCTGGCTCCTTCTTTTGTTTAAACAAATATGAGCTAATACCTTTGATTAGGGTTTCTTGATATGAAACAACTTGGTTATTTGATGATTGCCCTACTATTGTTGGGTGGGAATGAAGATGCAAAGAACTTTCAGGAAGGCGAAAGATTTTTGAATGAAAATCAGCATGCCCAAGCGCTTGAATGTTTTTTGAAAGTAAGTGAAGCTTATCAGGATAGGGCTTTATTATATGAGTATATGGGTATTTGTAGAGTTGGGTTACTTGATTATGATAATGCTATAATAGATTTAGAAAAGTCTCTTCTGTATGATTCAACAAGATTAACGGTATATATTAATCTAGGGGATGCCTATTATAAATCTGGAAATTATGAGAAAGCACTTCAGCAATTTAAACATGTGAAAGAAGAGGACCCAAAATATAAAACTGTTAATTATAATCTTGGAATAATTTACTGGAAAGAGTTTAATAAACCTGAACTTGCACTTGAGTTATTAGAACAGGAATTAGAAGCCGCGACTTTGGATGCAAAAGATGCGATTGAAAATAAAGCCAGCACCTATGTGCTTATCGGACAGATTTATTTGAATTTAGATAGTGCTGATAGGTGTTTAAGTGCTTTTGATAAAGCAATTGAGCTTGTAAACGACGAACCATTTTACTTTTACTTGCGAGGCTTGGCATTATGCAGTCTCGGAGTACCTGAAGATGGACTTAAAGATATGAATCGGGCTTTGGAATTAAATAAAGAGTATTGGGATGTTTACTTTTTAAGAAGCTTTATTTTTTTGGAATTAGGGGATACTTTAAATGCCTGTTCAGACTTTACCAAAGTACAAAATAGAATACCTTCTCCTCTATCAAAAGAAAATCTTGATCAAATAAAGGAAAGTTGCCAATAGGCTTTCTCCTATTTTGCCCATAAATTAAAATACATAATAGTGATGCTTGCGATTTCTCTTAGTCACTAATGAATTTCAATTGCACTCATCAATACCACAGTCTTAGCAGTTACATAGGGGTAAAACTTGTTGATGTCCGTTTTTTTGAGGATAGAGTTTTGCGAAACCTTATTTATTCGTGCTTTACTCTTTTCATTCTTTCCCTTTCCTCAGGGGTTTGAACATTATAGATGAATTTGGCAGTTTCCTCCAACCAAGTGAGTTTTTCAAGGAGAGTCCATTTGGCGTACTGGGCAATTTGCTCATCGCTTACTGTATAGTGAAAGCCTTTATCGGTGTTTTCTTTTTTCGGAACAATACGATTAGCCATTTTTTAATAATTTGGATAACAACAGGATGTCATCCTGGTCTTGCTTACGATTGGAATACTCTTTAAGTTCTATCAGATGTTTTAAAGATACAAGATTGATTTGAAAATTATCCTGATTCCTTTCTTCACGCTGTTCCCACATCACTTCAAAACCAAGGGGGGTATCTATCAAAATGTCCAGAGACATATATCCAGCCCTGGGATTGAAAAAGGAATAAACAACCATGTTCTTATCTTGGATAAGCCTGTCTCTTTCATTTTTATCAACCATTGATTTCAACGAGATAGGTATTGAGGATGAATAGTTAACCAGTTTAATAGCTTTCTCAAATCGTTCAATGTTGGCTTCTTCAAAGTCGAGTAGTATATCTATATCGGCAGTCATACGAGGAATACCATAAATGTTTACTGCTAATCCCCCACATATGAGGTAGCGCACATTTTCTGAATGTAAATGCTGAAACAGGCTTAGGTATTCCATAGTTGTAGCAAAGATATAACTCTATTGATATTGTACGACCTCTTGTGATATCTGTTTAAGCTGGTAACCCAAAACTTCTTTTATCTTAGTCGCTTAAATCAAAACCATCATGGAAGGGAAAACTGTAATCATCACGGGCGGCAACGCGGGTATCGGCAAAGAGACTGCCATTGGCCTGGCGAAAAAAGGAGCCAATGTAACCATCACTGGGCGGAATGAAACCAAAGTGAAAGCTGCCTTGGAAGACATTAAAGAGAAAAGTGGTAGCCAAAATGTAGATTACCTGATATGTGACCAATCATCATTGGCGGAGGTAAGGAAACTGGCTGAAACGATTAATGCCAAGTATGACAAGATAGATGTGTTGGTAAACAATGCTGGGCTTTATACTTCTGATAGGGAACTATCCAAAGATGGTATCGAGTTGATGTTTGCGGTGAATCATTTGAGTCACTTTTTGTTGACTGACTTGGTGTTGGACAAGATAAAATCAGCTAAGGGTAGGATTGTTTCCGTGGCTTCGGTGGCGCATAAGCAAACCCGGGATTTTGATACCGGCGACATCAACATGGACAAAGACTTCAGTGGTTGGAAGGGCTACTCGCGCTCTAAGTGGTGCAATATTGTTTTCACTAAGGAATTGGCGAAGAGGCTGGAAGGCACTGGCGTAACAGCAAATTGTTTACATCCAGGTGGGGTGAGCACAGAGATAGCCCAGAAAGAGGCGAACTGGTATACTAAGCTTGGCTGGTGGTTGGGCAGGCAGTTCTATTTTATCTCGGCGGCAGAGGGAGCCAAGACCTCTATTTACCTGGCAAGCTCAGATGAGGTGAAGGACGTGAGTGGGGAGTATTTCTATAAGTGTGAAAAAGTATATTCTAACCGCCCATCACAAGACCCCGGGATGTGGAAAAAGGTGTGGGAAGTGAGTGAGAATCTGGTAAATATATAGGACCATCTAAATCTCCCCCAAGGGAAGATTTTATAATTATTCTATATCTTTTTATT
>JANQJC010000036.1 GCA_028281825.1 Flavobacteriales bacterium | reverse complement strand
TCTATCCTCCAAGGGGAGAGATTAAGAGAGGGGTCAAAGCAATGTTAATGATAACGAAGTACTTACCATTAGGGCGGCAGTTAACGATACTTATGATACTGGCGCAGTCATGGTATTTGAATCTACCATGAATAATGGCAGTGCAATTACAGAAGATGAAAAAGCTAATTTAGAAGTTTATCCTAATCCAAATGATGGGAATTTTACTCTTGACTATGAATTGGATGATAATATTCAGGCTAATTTATATCTTATAACCGTATCAGGTGAGAAAGTGTTATTGTCCAAAAATGTTAGTTTAAAAGGTAGAGAAAGTTTTAACATTTCAGGTTCTTTTGGCGTTTACCAGGTTACATTAGAAGATGTTAACGGAAGGATTTTGAAATCATCAAAAATTGTAATAACTCATTAGTGAGAATACTATTTATAATACTTGTTACAATGGGGCATTGCTTAAATAACTTTGGGCAGTGTCCCGCTTTGGGACTTTCAACTGATGGTTTAGGTTTGTCAAATAGCGTTGTAAGTTCATCTTATGTTAAAGCGAGTAAAAAGTTATATGTGAGCGGGTTGTTTGATGAAAGTGAGTTTCAAATTGATGGAAACACACTTAATCAGATTGCTTCTGGTTTCTTAAGACATGACCTTTATTTAATGCAAACCTCAAATAGCCTAAATGTTGATTGGATAGTACATATAGGTAAAAGTGTTGGCTTTTCAACATCAAGTAGGGTTCATGGTGTCTCTGATGGAGTAATCGCAGCATATCAATTTGTAGATACGGTACAGTTTTTGTCTCAAACGTTTATTGTAAGTGCTGGAGGGAATGCTGAAAATGCACTTATTTCTAAAGTCAGTTCAACTGGAGTTATTCAATGGATATATCAATTATATAGCACAGGCACAACGCAAATTAATTCCATATCTACTGATAGTATTGGTAACATATACCTTATTGGCAATTACTATAAAGACGTTACACTGCAAAATGTGGCATTGACTAGTTCAAATCCGTTAATTGAAAGTGGAGAGGTTTTTATAGGTAAGCTTGATACGGTAGGGAATTTGATTTGGCTGAAGCATTTGGCAGGTGGAGCGGCAAATGATGTCGGATATCATCTTTCAATAGAAGATGGATCATTATTGGTGTCGGGATTTTTTGAAGGACAACTGGACATCGGTAACGACAGTTTTACTTCTGCTTCTTCATCAGATGGATTCATTGCAAGGTTAGACACTTCTGGTAATGTTGAGTGGTCAGCGCATTTGAAAGGCAACTCAACCGTAAGAGATGTGGAAATAATCCCATACAAGAACGGTTGTGTGGCATCAGGTTGGTTTGCAGGTTCTCTTGATTTTGAAAATACATCAATAATTTCAAGTGGAGGCAATGATTTTTTTGTTGCAAGATTTGATAATCAAGGTCAGTTAGTATGGATGAATAAAATTGGAGGTAGTTTGACTGAAGTATTTAACCGATTAGAGTATTTAAATTCTGATTTCTTCCTGATTTCGGGTTCTTCAGAATCTAATTTTTCTATAAACAACCTACAGTTTCAGAATCAATCTGTACAACCATCAGGTAGAAATGGAGTAATTTTTGTAATGAATAGCCTGGGTATTCCCGTTTGTCTTTCAAGTCTTCCCAGTTCTAATAATTCATCAGCTTTTGTTGAGTATATAGATATTGATACTTTGATGCTTGCGGGAGTTTTTACTCAGGAGGTTAATTTGCAAAATATATCACTTAACGCTGATGGGACATCGTCATTTATTGGAAGGAAATGCCTCCCCTGCGATAACATTAATAGCATCCCAGGAAACACCACTCCCACTGCCCAAATCTATCCTAATCCATTCATAGGGCAAACAACGGTAAAGCTCACTCAACCTATACAAAATGGCACCCTACAACTGCATGATGCCTTAGGCAGGTTAGTAAGAGAAGAGAGAGTGCAGAGCCAGCAATTTACAATAGGGCAAGGCGGTTTACCCGCAGGGCTTTATTTCTTAAGCCTTTATGGGCAAGAGCAAAAACTCGGCACTTGGCGGTTGGCTGTTTCAGGGTGAGAGTGGTGAGCGAGAGTGGGAGTTAACCCCAGAGAAACCCAATTTCTATCCTCCAAGGGGAGAGATTAAGAGAGGGGTCAAAGCAATGTTAATGATAACGAAGTACTTACCATTAGGGCGGCAGTTAACGATACTTATGATAC
>JANQJC010000015.1 GCA_028281825.1 Flavobacteriales bacterium | reverse complement strand
GCAAACGATGCCAGAGCGGCTTCTGATGTTGTAAAAGCGGAGCTTGATGTAGCTCAGGCCAATTTGAGCAAAGTTGAAAGCAAGGAGAGGCAGTTAAGGCAGGAGGCTAAAGATTGTGGCAATGAAGTAGCTCAACTTGAAAAACGTAAGACCGAAGCTTCTGGTTTAGCTCAATCTGAGGCTATTGAAGCTAAGAGATTAGAACAGGAGAGAAAAGACAGGGAAGCGGCAGAAGCTGCCAGGTTGGAACAAGAGAAGAAAGAGCAAGAGGATGCTGCTGCGGCACTTGCAGCCAAAAAAGAGCAGGAAAGAAAAGATGCAGAAGCGGCAGAAGCTGCCAGGTTGGAACAAGAGCGTAAAGACCAGGAAGCTGCAGAGACTGCACACCTAGAGCAAGAGAGAAAAGACAAAGAGGCTGCTGACGCTAAGCTAGCGGCGGAGACCAGAGGGTCTGAAAGTCAATCTTTTACTATAGACCAAATCAAGCAAGACTACGAAGCTCAGCTGGCTGAAAAGAAAAAGGAAATTGCTGAGTTGAAGGTAGAGTTGAATAAAAAGGATGAGATAATAAGGGAGAAGGATGCTATCATAGAGCAAAAAGATGCTGCAATAGCTGCTGCTGAGCAAAGAGCAGAAAAAGCAGAAGCAGAGCTTAGAATAGAAAAAGACAATAGAGAATCGGAGAGAACAATGGCGGCCGCGAGCAGTGGTGAGGATGCTAAGCAAATTGCAGAGATATTGAGAGAAGAAAATAGAGAGCTGAAAAGCAAGATGAGTAGTATTGAGGATAAGTTAGATGCTCTTATTGAAAGAGATGCAAGTGTATACAATGAGGCTTACGTAGACCCTGCCAATGTTGATATGAATAAGGATAGGCCAGTGATGACCAACCTAGAGGAGTTGAAATCGGGTAGGCCCATTGTGCTGAAGAACATCTTCTTTGACTATAATAAGGCTAACATTAAGGCTAACTCAAGAACAGAATTGGAGAGGTTGGCTAAGTTCTTAAATGCCAATCCAAGTGTGAAGTTGGAGATAAGTGGGCATACAGACTCTTGGGGTAATGATGAGTATAACCTGAGGCTGTCTAACTCAAGGGCCCAAGCGGTTGTTGAATATCTGGTGAGTAAAGGAGGGATTAGGTCTTCTAGGTTGATACCAAGGGGATACGGAGAGAAAAGGCCTGTAGCCGCAAATGAGTACCCTGATGGAACTGACAACCCACAAGGTAGGGCGCTAAATAGAAGAATTGAATTAAGGCTTTTGAATTATAAAGGGAATGTTAAAGTAGAAAAGATTGAAGTTCCTTCAGGAATGGAACCGAAATCTTGAACAAGAAGACAAAAAGTTTAAAGGAATCAATAGTAATAATACCTTAGTGAAAGAATTGATACCGAAACTATTTGTATGTATTGCTAGCAAGAAACAGATGGCATAAAAGTTTATGAACCAACGTAGGATACAAACGATTTTCACAATTGTTGTCACTATGCTTTTAGTGGCAAATGAAAGTTTTGTGTTCGCTCAATCTGGTGATATTAAGAAGCTGGATGAATCAGAATTTATCCCGGATAGCCTGCAAACTGACGACGGCAAGAAGAAAAAGAAGAAGAAAAAAGAGAAGGAGTACAAGCCTAATATGAAAAAGGCTATGGATTCTTATTGGGGTGGTGACTTTAGGGCTGCGCTTAATGAGTTTCTTTTGCTATTACCGCAAGACCCTCAGAATACGGATATGAATTTCTTTATTGCGTGTTGCTATCTGGAAACCAATATTGATAAGACAAAGGCCATTGAATATCTGGAGTTTGTGACCAGTCAGGAGAAGTTTGACAAGGAAGCGCTTTATCAATTAGGTAGGGCATACCACTTTGCCCATAGGTTTGACGATGCTATTGTGGCTTATAATAAATACAAAGATTTTAAGAGGGGCAAAGATGATAATATTATACCAGGGGACAGGTGTATTGAGATGGCCTTTAATGCCAAGGAGTTGGCCAAATATCCAATAGATGTGACTTTTGAGAACTTGGGTAGTAGTGTCAACACTCCATACCCTGAGTTTAACCCATTTATACCTGAGGATGAGTCGTTTTTGGTTTTTACCACCAAACGTCCTGATTGTTTGGGGCTTCAATTGGACTATGATGGATATAAAACAGCTGATGTTTATAGGGCTCGGGAAAGAAGAGGGAAATTTATTGAAGCACGAAACATCGGTTCATCAGTAAATACCGAGTGGGTTGAGGAGTGTGTTGGTATCAGCGCTGACGGAACAGAGTTATTGATTTATATTGACAACTTTGATGGATATGATGATATATACGTATCTCCGAGAAAGGGGCGCTTTTTTGATGAATATGTATCGTTAGGAGATAACATTAATAGTGATGATGTAGAAGTAGCTGCGAGTATGTCCGTGGATGGCAGTTTGTTGTTTTTATCAAGGGAAGCTCCTGGAGGCAGGGGCGGTACTGATATTTATATGGCAAGAAGATTACCTAATGGTAAGTGGGGAAAGCCAAAAAATGTAGGCGAAACTATTAACACTGAATATAATGAGAGTTTCCCTCACTTGATGGCAGATATGAAAACCCTTTACTTTTGCTCTGAAGGGCATACAAGTATGGGTGGCTTTGATATTTTTACTTCGACTTGGGATGAGTTGACCGAGACATGGTCAACACCAAGAAATATTGGATATCCAGCTAATACTGTTGATGATGACTATAATATTTCATTTTCAGTAACTGGTAGGTATGGTTACGGAGCCTACTTTAGGCCGGATGGGTTTGGTGAGAGAGATATCTACAGGATTACATTCAATTCAGTTCCTGCTCCCACTACCTTATTGAGGGGTTCTATTACCAACATTGCCGATACTCTGAAGCTGTCACCAAATTCTGAGATTGATGACTACACAATGACTATCACAGATAACGAGACCAATGAGTTGATAGGTTATTACAGGCCCAATAAGAGGACGAGTAACTATATTTCAATACTGCCTACTGGTGAGTATTGTGTGTATATAGAATCTCCAATGTTTTTTGATACATCTGCAGTGGTAGAGATATATGATAAGAAGTCATTCGTGACTGAAATAGTGAAGGACTTTACATTGAGGCCTGACCCCAACGCAAGAAGGAAAAGCCGGGGTTGGACTCAACCTGAACTTCCGAAGGAAGAAGGGGATGTTGACTTAACAGACGAAGAGAAGTTGTTGGAACAAATTGCAGCACTGGAGGCAGAATTGGAAGAGTTTGACAAGAATAAAGACTTAGGCTACAATCCTGACCTATTGAACTTGACTGACCCGAACAAGAAGTTTAAGATTGGTGATAAGATAATTTTAGAGAGGATTTACTTTGACTTTGATAAGTATGACATTCGCGATGAGTCTGTAGTGGAATTGTCAAAACTTTATACCTTCTTGAATCAAAACCCTGAAGTGATAGTTGAGATATCCGGACATACAGATTCAAAAGGTTCAGATGATTATAACTTACAGTTATCACGAAACAGGGCTAAGTCTGTAGTTAGTTGGTTGAAGAAACGTGGAATTAAGTCGAAACGTGTTCAGGCCAAGGGCTATGGCGAATCAAGGCCTATAGCAGATAACATTAATCCTGATGGTTCAGATAATCCTGAGGGAAGACAGATGAACAGAAGGATTGAATTAAGAATATTGAGTGTTGATGGCAAGACTATCCTAACTACGGAGGATAGATAATTTGGTAGCTTTTTGTTAAAGCTGCGTTTATTGAATTAGAATGATAAAAATCTTAACTTAGGGTTTAATTAAGTTGATTGGGTAGTGAAAAGTTTTACAATCAATAGTTTGAAGGGCAGAGTTGAATTACTGAGACAGTTTTTTGCAACCATAATTGTTATGGTAGCTTCAATTGTTATGGTAGCTTCGGTGAATATTGCCTTTGCGCAACCACCCAAAGATGAGGAAGAAAAGCCAAAAATCTCTGAGTACAAGCTGACTTTACAAGGCCATACCAAAGAGCAAGCAAAAGACCTACGTGAGGTGTTAGTTGTGCTTTATGAAGACCCTATGCATACCAATAGTTGGGTTGAGGTGGCCAAAGGTGTATCAAATAAGAAAGGCGAATTTAAGTTTGAGCTTGATTTGTATAGCCGATACATGGTTGAGGTGGCTAAAGGTGGCTTCTCAAGCAAGAAGGTAACTTTTGATACTGATGTGTATGAGGAAGGCAACAAGAAACATGAGTTTGCGTTTATTGTTGACATGGTGCCAGATGATGGTTTTGCATACCTGGGGCCAGTAGCTAACGTGTTTTTCCATACCAAGAAACACGAGTTTGATTATGAGCTAGACTACTCTAAGGAAGAGCAAGATGAGTGGGAGCGCCAGGAGCGTGAAAGGCTGGAACAATTGGAGTTGCAAAGAATAGCTGCCGAAAAGAAAGCTGAAGAACAATTGCAAGCTAAGGAGTTGATTGAGAGCGAAGCCCAAATGATGGAAACGCGTATACAAGAGGCCATCCAGATGGGGCAGGGTGATAAGCAACGTGTCATTCAAAAGTTTACAGAGATATTTCCTGAAAAGGACACTTTGAGAGAAAAGAAGGCGATGGCCATGTATGATGAGTATGTACTTGAGACGGTTACTCGCGGAAAGACTAAAGCCGAAGTTGACTATAACTCACTATTTAAGGTAGCTCAAAAGGTAGAGAAAGATGCTAAAGAAGAATATGAGGCCAAAGTAGCTGCCGAGCAAGAGAAAGTAAGACAGCAAAAGCTTGAAGCCAAAAGATTAGAGGAAGAAGCTCTGGAAAAGAAAAAAGAGCTGGAACAGATTGAGATGAAGGAAAAATTGGCTAAGGCCGCTGTTGAAGAAAAAGCTAGGAAAGAAAAAGAAGAAAAAGAGACTTTTAACGGGTGGATGTCTGCCATAGACAGAGGTGGAAGCGATAAAAGAACTGCGGTAGCCGAGATAGCCAAGACTTTTCCTAAGGATGACAACTTCAGAGAAGAAAAGGCAGTGGGAATTTATGAAGAATATGAACGCTTGAGGCAAACGGGAAAGACTAAGGCCAATATGGATTTTAAGTCGCTTTTTAATGCTGCGGAAAGAGCTGAACTGGTTGCAAAAGAAAAGAAGAGAGAAGACGAGAAAGCGCAACAAGCGGCCAAGTTTGATGAGCTTGTTGCTAAGATGGAAAATCGCAAGCAAAAAGAAGAGCAAGAGGCTATCAAGAAGATAGAAGATGCTATCCAGTCGCATGCAGGTGACAAGGAGCGGTTGATAAGCGCATTTGAAAGGACCTTTGATAGTAATGACAAATTTAAACATGAGAAAGCTGAAGCAATGTATGCCCAGTATGAGAAGGATCGCGCTTTACCATCGCAGGGTGGAACTTCTTCTAAACAAGCTTTTACCAGAGTCGAAATTGTTGATGAGTTAAAGAAAGTATTGCCTCCGGGTGACCCCAATAGGGAGCAAAACGCTGAGAAATTGTATGACAAGTATGTAGCTGAAAAATCAACGATTGCGGAAAATGCGGATAACAGGTCTGCGGCCGTAGCAGCTTTGGTAAGGAGTTTTCCTGGTGATGAAACCATGAAGGAAGAAAAAGCAAACGCTCTTTTTGATATGTACACAAAAGAGAGTGAGCTTAACAAGTCAGGAAGAACATACGCTTCTGTAAATTATAAGTCACTATTTGCCGCCGCTGAGAAAGCCGAAAAAGAAGCTTTGGAAGATGCAAGACTTGAAAAAGAAAAAGCAGAAGCTGAGAGACAAGAGTTAATACACAAGTCTTTTGAAAGTAAGCGTGAATCTCTAGATAAGAAACGCGAAGAAGTAGGTGCAGTATCTGAAAAGGTGCACAATACAGAAAAAGGAAAGCAAAAGCTAAAAAAATATAGTGCCATAAGAAATGCATTTGAGAAAGGTGGAGGTGATGCTGAAGCTACGGTGAAAGCATTGATGAAGACTTTCCCAGACGATGCCGAATATCCTGAGGAAAGGGCAGTTGCCATGTATGAGCAGCACATGAAAAACACCGAGCAGTTTAAGGGTGGTTCAACCACGGCTGGTATAGATTACGAATCTTTGTTTGCTGCTGCGGATAGGGTAGAACTGGAGCAATTGCAAAAAGCTTACGAGGCTAAGCGAGCTGAGGAAGTACAACAGCAAGAAGCTAGAAGACAAGAAATACAGAAACAACAAGAAGAAATACTCGCGGCAAAAACCGAGGAGAAGAAAAAGGAGATTGCTGTGTATGAGGAACAAATTGCCGTGGCTAGTGCAGACCAAAAGTCTACAGAGCAAATATTGGCTGAAGCCAAAGCAAAAGAGGAAGCAGATGCCAAAGAAAGAGCAAAGAGGGAAGAGTTTAGTGAGCTTATTAGCTTGGGTAATGATGCTGCTGATAGTCAGTTGTATGAGGAGGCGAAGGTGTTCTATGCTGAGGCATCTTTGATTTATCCCCAAGAGTCGTTCCCTAAGGAGAAGATAAAGGAAATGGATAGGCTGCTAGCTAAGGCTGAAGCAGATGAGGCTGCTAAATTAGCCAAAGCAAAAGCGGACGAGGAAGCCAGATTGGCGAAAGCTGCTGAGCGAGAGAAACAGTATAATAAGACGATGACGAATGCTCAACATGCTATGGAGTTTGAACAGTATGATGAGGCAAAGCAATTGTACAATCAAGCGCTTGATATCAAACCCGATGACAGCGTAGCCAAGGCAAAAATTGAAGAGATTGGCAAGCTAGTGAAAGAGAAGAGAGAGGCTGAATTAGCTGCTGCAGACGCCGCCAGAAAAGAGGAAATTAAGAAGCAGCAGTTTGATAAACTAATGTCAGAAGCTGACGTAGCACTAGCGAATAGTTATTTGCAGGAGGCGAAGAGTTTATATACCCAGGCTTCTGACCTATACCCTGAACTAAGCACTCCAAAAGCTAAATTAACGGAAGTTGAAGGCTTAATAGCTGAAGAAAATGCCAGAAAGGCTAGAGAAGAAAAAGCCGCTGCGGAATTGGCTGAGAAGAAAAGACAGTATGATGCGCTTACAGATGAGGGTGATTTGCTATACAGCAGTGCGGACTATCTAACAGCTAAAAACAAATATCAGGAGGCTGGACGAATATTGCCTGATGAAACTTACCATCAAAATAAAATTAAAGAGGTTGATGACAGGTTAACTGAAATAGCACGTCGTGATGCCCAATACAGCGATTTGATAACAGATGCCGATGGTGCATTGAAGAATAAATTCTTAGAAAAAGCTAAAGATTTGTATCAAAAGGCAGCGCAAGTTAAACCGGAAGAAAGCTACCCTGGCGAACAAATAGAGAAGGTTAACGAGATGATTAGGATTGCAAGAGCGGAAGAAGAAGAACGCAAGCGTAAAGAGCGTGAGGCTCAGATTGCAGCCAGGGAGAAAGATTACAAAAACTATATAGCCAAAGGTGATGATGCTTTTAATGGTGGTTTGTATGAAGTGGCGATTCAGGCATACAAAGATGCCTCAACTACCAAGCCTGAAGAGAGTTATCCAAAGGAGCGCCAAGCAGAGGCAGAGCGATTGCTAGAGCGTGAGTTGGCAGCAGCAGATTCTTTGGCAAAGTTATTGTCTGCTCAAGAGAGACAGGCTAAGTTTGACGCATTATTGACTCAGTTGAGCCAGCAAGAAGCTGATGAGGCTAAGAGAAGGGAAGCATTCCTTTCGCAATTGGCAAGAATATACCCTGAAGGCTTAACAGAAGAGCGTGTAGATGCTGCTGAGTACACATTATTCAGGTTTGTATACAATGAGAATGGAAAGGTGACGGTATACGAGAAAAAAGTTTGGAATTGGGGAGGACAATTCCACTTTAAGAACAGTGATATTCCAATCACCGAGGAGCTATTTAAGCTAGGTGTGCAAGGCTTTCAGGAGAAGGAATAACCAATAGGTTTTAATCTTTTAGTTTCTTTGCTGTAATGATGTTGGTCAAAAAGCCAAATTGTTTATGTTTGTAAGTGTGAAGGGGGACAACTAGAACTATGAACAAAGGTTTTTTGTATAGGTCAATCCTAATACTAGGGCTATTAATTTCAGTAATAGGGGTATACGCTCAAGAGCCTGACCCAACGCTTACTGGTGCCGCTGCTGCCAAGCAGTTCATGGACTTTGGGAACTATAAAGATGCAATGCGTGAGTATCTTAAGTTATTGAAGGACAAACCCGATAATGACGAGTACAACTACAAAATCGGGGTATGCTACCTTAATACCAATATTGATAAGTGTTATGCTATTTCATATCTAAGGCAAACGGTTGAAAAAGCCAAGTTTATGCCTGAGGCACTTTTTGAGCTGGGAATGGCGTATCACTATTGTGATAGCCTGGATAAGGCCATTGAATGCTTTAGTAGGTATAAGCAGCAAACTAACGACAACGCAGAAAAAGTAAGAGCAGTTCGCCAGATAGAAATGTGCAATAGCGCCAAGAAGTTCATGGAGGTACCACTCGATGTAACATTTGTGAATCTTGGTAAACGTGTAAACTCCGATGAACCTGATTATAACCCATTAGTGCCTGCGAGTGAAGATTTTCTTGTCTTTAGTACGAAGAGAAAGCAGGCTACAGGTGGTAATGTGGATTTTGACGGTTTTAAGCCAGCGGATATCTTTTATTCAGATGTGGATGATGGAGAGTTTGATAAAGCGAAAAGTGTGGGAGCTTTGATTAATAGTGAATGGGTAGAAGAAGTGGCGGGACTATCTGCAAATGGGGATTATCTTCTGGTATCGATAGATAATTATGATGGCTACGATGATATCTGGATTTCAGAAATTAAGAAGAAAAGGAATAGGATGTCATGGCAAAAGTCATACTCGTTAGGGCCATCAATAAACTCTGAGGAAGCTGAAACTACAGGTAGCTTATCACCCGATGGGCAGACTTTGTACTTTGCGCGAACACCTGTGCTTTTTCCAGGATTTGGAGGTACAGATATCTATGTTTGTCGCAAGTTGCCCAATGGTGAGTGGACTGAACCTGTGAACCTTGGTCCTACCATCAATACCCAGTATGATGAGGACTTTCCACAGATATCGCATGATGGGCAGATACTTTATTTTGCTTCGAAGGGGCATAATAGTATGGGTGGATATGATGTATTCCGTTCAAGGTGGGACGATAGGTTAAAGAGATGGTCGAGGCCAGAAAACATAGGTTATCCGCTGAATACCACCCACGATAACTTTACCTTTTCATTGAGTGAGAACGGCAGACATGGTTATGTGTCAGCATTAAGGCCAGAAGGTTTTGGTGATTTGGACTTATACCAAGTAGTTTTTAATGAAGTAGAGCAACGGATATCAGCGGTTGTAGGCCAAATTACATTGGTTGAAGCTCCAGATAAAAATGCGATTACCTGGGAGATATACGAGAAAGGCGGAAAAAGGGAAAAATTCACAAAGGATATTTATGTGCCTGATAACGATCCTTCATGGAAATATGTAAAAACTGAGGAAGAAGAAATCCCAGATGGCTATAGCTATTTATTATCTGTGATTGCAGAAGTTGATGGACAAGTAGGCAAGTATAGAAAGGGTACAGTGCCCAAAGACAATCCTTCTTTTAAGTTTATGAGGATATCTTCGCAAAAGGTGCCCGTTGCCGGGTTTAAAAAGCCTGAACCCAAGACCATATCATTGGCAGACAGGCCTGATTTGAGTGTCAACATAACGGTGACTGACGAGGCAGGAGAAATGGTGGGTACTTTTGTTCCTAATCGAAGGACAGGTAATTATACATTGGCCTTAGACCCTGGTAAGTATAAATTGACTATTGAAGTGGAAGGGTATCATCCTTATACCAAAGTATTAGGTGTATGGGATAAAAGTGAATATCAGCGGGTAATCACCCGTGACGTTATCCTTTATGATGAAGATTTGGAAATTCCCAAATGACAGAGCAACTCGATTTTTTTAGTGGAGGTGATTTAAAACTCAATCGCCCGTTGGCTTTTTTTGACCTTGAAACAACAGGCGTGAATGTAGCCAATGACAGAATAGTAGAGATTTCTATCCTTAAGGCTTTTCCTGATGGGAGTACCAAACTTTATACTAAGCGGGTTAATCCTGATATGCCAATACCAGCTGACTCATCTGCAATACATGGTATATATGACGAGGATGTAAAAGATGAACCATTGTTTAAGGAACTGGCTCATGAGGTGGCGAACTTTATAAAGGACGCAGACCTGGCAGGGTACAATTGCAGAAATTTTGATGTACCCCTGTTAATGGAAGAGTTTTTGAGAGTGGGCGTTGAGTTTGACATGAAGGGCAGGAAGATAGTGGATGTGCAGAATATTTTCCATAAGAAAGAGGAAAGGACCTTGAGCGCGGCATACAGATTTTACTGCGACAAAAACCTGGATAAGGCCCACAGTGCTGAAGCCGATACAGTGGCAACTTATGAGATATTGAAGGCTCAACTGCAGAGATATGATGACCTGGATAATGATGTGAAGTTTTTGGACGAGTATACTACCCGAAACAAGAATATTGACTTTGCGGGCTGTTTCTCATTGAACGATGAGGGTGTGGAGGTATTCAACTTTGGTAAACACCGAGGTAAACCAATATTAGAAGTGTTGGAAAGGGAGCCATCGTATTATAATTGGATGATGGATGCTGATTTTCCTCAGTACACCAAGAAAGTACTGACTGAAATACGGTTAAAGGGTTTTAACAAATAGTTATGAAGATTATTTGTATTGGCAGGAACTATGCCGACCATGCAAAGGAGCTTAATAATCCTATACCCGAGGATATTGTTTTTTTTATGAAGCCAGAAACAGCCCTACTTCAAAAGAATAATCCGTTTTTTTACCCTGACTTTTCTCAAGATGTACACCACGAGGTGGAAGTAGTAATCCGTATCAACAAACACGGTAAGTATATTGAAGAGCGGTTTGCCCACAAGTATTTTGACCAAGTGGGTGTTGGTGTCGATTTTACAGCCCGCGATGTGCAAAAGAAGTGTAAGGAAAAAGGCTTGCCCTGGGAGAAAGCCAAGGCTTTTGACCAATCGGCGCCAGCCAGCAAGATGAAGCTGTTGAGTGAAGTGGGCGATATTAATAACCTGAACTTTCACCTTGAAATTAATGGACAAACGGTGCAGGAAGGCAATACTTCACAAATGATATATAGTTGTGCCCAAATTATTGCTGAAGTTTCTAAGTATGTGATGCTGAAAAAAGGCGATTTGATTTTTACGGGAACACCTGCTGGCGTGGGGCCTGTGAAAATAGACGACCATGTACAGGCTTATCTTGAAGGAGAACTTTTACTAGATTTTAATGTTAAGTAAAGTATGACCGACGTTATGCTTTATTGTGCTATGGGGATATTCACCTATATGAATGTCTTCTTTTTAGTAGCTATTGCCAAAAAGGACAATAGTATTGTAGACATTGGCTGGGGAATAGGATTTATTGTGGTGAGTTTAATAGCTTTGTATACTAGTCAAAATTTTAGCATTGAAGCCTTACTAGTTTTTGCATTAGTATTGATATGGGGTGCAAGGCTAGCTGGGTATATAGCCAAAAGAAGCAGGGGCAAGGGAGAGGATTTTAGATATAAGCAATGGCGTGAAGAATGGGGTAAGAATGTAGTTTGGCGAAGCTGGCTTCAAGTGTTTATGCTTCAAGGTGCCGTGATGTTTCTTGTTGCAATACCCGTGATAAGCATCATAACTTCCGCTAAAGACGAACTTGGACTTCTTGAGGTGATTGGCATCGTCATATGGTTAACGGGTTTCTTTTTTGAAGCTGTGGGTGATTACCAAATGTATAGTTTCAAGAAAAGACCTGAAAATAAAGGAAAGGTGATGAAATATGGATTGTGGCGATATACCAGGCATCCCAACTATTTTGGTGAAGTTGTGATGTGGTGGGGGATTTTTCTCATATCAATAGGCAATGGCAATCCATTACTTAATTTGGTGAGTCCTGTGTTGTTGACTTTTCTGCTGTTGAGGGTTTCAGGCGTTACCATGCTTGAGAAAAAGTATGATGATAACCCTGAGTACCAGGAATACATTAAACAGACTAGTGCCTTTATTCCAGCACCACCGAAGAAGACCTAGTTTTTTGAAGAAATATTAGATGTCGCCCCGCTGGGGCTTTGGGCCCGATATGTCGCTCAGGCTATTAATATTTCGCTGCTCCGCAGCTGCTTTTTAAGCCACAGGGTGGCGTTATATTAATAGCAAGTAATAGTCAGCTACTAATCAAGAGCTGCAGCGCAGCGACATAGAAGGTATTATAACCCTCAAAGGGTTTGTAGTTTTAGATCGCGGGCGAAGACCCGCGAATAAAGTGGGTCGGATACGATAGATTACTTGATTATTACCTGGGTGCTGGCTATTAAACCTGATTTTCCTTCTAAGGCAATGGAATAAGTGCCAGCCGAAAAGCTTGAATGGTTCCAGATGAATTGTTTTTCTGTTGCCTTTACTTGTTGGGTATGAACCAACTTTCCATCAGGACTATAAATTTTCACGTACGCCTCTTGCAAACTGTTTAAATCAAGCTGAATAGTGCAAGAACCACTTGATGGATTGGGGAATACGACTAGTCTATCGTTTTTTTTTACCTTTTTATTCTTTATTGAAGAAGCAGTGGCATCGTACCCAAAGGCATATTGCCCTTTTTGGAGTGTATCTACTTCAAATTTTCCTCGTCTATCTGTGTGGCTTCCCATGTAATTGACCGTGGCATTCACTTGTTGCCATTCATGACCTGCACTAGGTCGATAAAATAATAATAGACCATCCTCAAGGCCAGTTATCAGGTCATTATCCAGGTAGCCAGCATTTTGATTATTCATGCCATTATAATTAAAAGTAACAGAAGCCCTAAAGCCAGGAGAGAAAATGCCATCTACTGTATAATAGTGATAATCGGAAAGGCTTATGTTGGCGGGTGGATTAATAAAATCATCGGGTGCTACCCAGTTGTGCTCGATTCTCACCAATGATGAATCATTTCCATCAGTTATTACATTGATGCTAGCATTGGTTTCCTTAAAGTCATAATTACCAGTTCCAAAAACTTTCAATTCATAGTCCGTTGTTGCATCGCTAATTAACTCCTCTTTGTCTATGGTAACCATGCTTGGACTGAAACTCAAATTGGTTTGAAAAGTGTTGGTAGCAGCATCAATAGTAAAAGTTTCAGTAGCTTCATTGGTACTGTTCCTAAAGGTAAATTGCAGGGGCATTTTATAGATGTGGCTGTTGCCTTTTTGCTTTTGCTTGGTATGAATTGTTACGTCAAAAGTACCGCCTGAAGCATTTACCACATTAAAGGAATCAACAGAAAAGTGAGGAAAGCCACCTGTAAAAATCCAATCTTCAAAGAAGCGAGTCATATCAATGCCCGATGAAGTTGCGAGGGCATCTCTTAAATCTTCGCTACTTGCATCCTGGTAGGCCATTACATCAAAGTAGTGTTTACACCCATTGAAGAAAGCGCTATCACCCATAAAGCCTCTTAAGGTATGGGCAATGTCGGCACCCTTGTCATACACGGTAGTGCTGTAAGTGTATTCGTGGGGGATATTATTCAGTGGTCTGTATCCGTCATCTATTATATGGGCAAATTGAAGCACTTTTCTATGATTACTTCGCACGTAATTCTTGTATCGGGTTCTTCCATACCTGCCTTCCAGAAAGATGGCCTCACTGTATGCAGCAAAACCTTCGTTGAGCCACATTTCTTCTTGGCGCTCACAAGTAACCAAATCGCCCCACCATTGGTGTGCCAACTCATGAGCCCAAAGTGTTTCATAGGTTAGCGCTCCATTGATGTATGCTTTGCCGATGTGTATGCTGGTAGAATGCTCCATTGCACCTGCGTTGAATGGCACAGCCACATAACCAATCTTGTTCCATTTATATGGGCCATAATTATTAAGGAAAGTGCCAACACAATTCTCCAAATTTTGAAAGGTGTTAATGGTATTGTTTGAGTCGGATGGAAGTACCGCAATGCTTACAGGAATGTTGTGATAGTTTCTATTGATGCTATAGAAGGGTGCAACCGCCATTGAAGCCAGGTAGCTGGGGATGGAGTAGGACATATACCAGTTATAGGTGAAGGTTCCATCACCATTGTCATCAACGCTGGTTAGTTCACCATTGCAGAAAGCTTTGTAGGTATCTAGTGCCCTAATATGATAACTGTATGTTGCCCTGTCAGTGAAGTTATCTACGCATGGAAACCACACTCTACCGTAGTTGTGGGGATTAGCCTCAAAGCCAACACCAATATTGAAAGCATAAGTATTACCTTGAAAATAAAAGCCACCAAAGCCTGAGTTGTCCTCTTGGGGGTGGCCGTTGTAATAAATAGTAATTTCAGTACTGTCACCATTGCTCAATGGCTGAGCCAGACTGATATCCAAAATGGTATCATTGTAATTGAAGGCGAGGGTTTGGGTGCCTTGCTTAATGGAGTCTACTTGAAATTGAAGCAAGCTTAGTTCTATTCCACTAGTTTGTCCGCCAATGGCTTGGATACGAACACTTACATGGGCAGTGATTTCTTTGTTTGCAAAGTCAATGGTATCTACTGAGATATCGTAATGCTTTACGTCAAATGAAGATTGGGCTGAGCCAATTGCAGACGACGCCAATAGAAATACTAGAAGCAAAATCCTATTCATAAGTGGAAAGAGGTTTCCTCAAATATAACGCTTGTTATGAGAATTGTTTTTATAGGTTAGTATATTATTTATTATTTTGATTATAATATTTAATTTTTTAAGTAATATTTATATTTTGATTTGCGTCTTGTTGAAAAATAACAAGGTGTGAATTGAAAAATTTATACTCCCTTTTCGACTCACGGAAAATCTTGGGTGTCAAAAAACAACGTAAACGGGTTTTAAGTTTTTAATTATCAGTGTTTTAGCAGTCATAATTCAAATTAGCTACCTTTGTAGCAAGTCTGCACTTTATGCCTGGCAATTCTTTCGGACAGCTTTTTAGAATTACCACCTTTGGTGAGTCTCACGGCCCAATGATTGGCGTAGTGATTGATGGTTGTCCAAGCAATCTTAAAATTGATGAAAACTTTATCCAGGGAGAGTTGGATAGGCGCAGGCCTGGGCAGTCTGCTATCACTACTCAGCGAAAGGAAGAAGATACTTTTGAAATAGTCTCAGGTGTTTTTGAGGGCAAGACTACTGGAGCCCCACTAACCATTCTCATACGTAATAGGGACCAAAAACCTTCTGACTACAGCCACATCAGTGATAAGTACCGTCCTTCTCATGCGGATTTTACTTATCAGGCAAAATACGGTATTCGTGACCATAGGGGCAGTGGAAGGGCGTCGGCAAGAGAAACGGCTGCTCGTGTTGCTGCTGGTGCTGTGGCTAAGTTGCTATTGGCTCAATCAGGTATTGAAGTACTGGCTTATGTATCAAGGGTAGCAGATGTAGCAACTGAACTTAATCCTTCAGCGGTTGTTAAGAATGATATTGAGAAAAGTCTGGTTCGTTGTCCTGACCTTACGGTTGCTGAGAAGATGATTGCGTTGATTGAAAAAGTGAAGCAAGAAGGTGATACAGTGGGTGGCGCGATAACAGGTGTGGTGAAAAACTGCCCTGTTGGGTTGGGTGAGCCTGTGTTTGATAAATTGCATGCAGAATTGGCTAAGGCTATGATGAGTATTAATGCTGTTAAAGGTTTTGAGATAGGCTCTGGTTTTGCTGGCACTTATAAGAGAGGTTCGCAACAGAATGATATTTTTGAAGAGAGGAATGGCAAGGTAGTTACCCAAACCAATAACTCTGGCGGAATTCAAGGCGGAATTTCCAACGGTATGGATATTTATTTCAATACGGCCTTCAAGCCAGTATCTACCTTGATGCAAAACCAGAAGAGTGTGGATAGTGAAGGTAAAGAAGTTGAAATTGAAGGTAAAGGGCGCCATGACGCTTGTGTGTTGCCTCGTGCTGTGCCAATTGTAGAAGCAATGACGGCTTTGGTGGTTGCCGACCATGTATTGAGAAATAAGGTATATCAGAAATGAGTTTTTCAATCAAAGAGTGGATAAAGAGACCTGAGGAACCATTTATAGTGGCAGGGCCTTGCAGTGCAGAAACTGAGGAACAGGTTTTGGAGACCGCAAGACTTATTAGCAAAGATAGTAGGGTAAAGGTATTCCGCAGTGGGGTATGGAAACCAAGAACAAGGCCAGGTCATTTTGAAGGTGTTGGAGAAACGGCTTTGGAGTGGCTCAAGAAAGCAAAAGTGGAGACGGGATTGCTTACTACCATTGAAGTGGCCAACACAAATCACATTGAGGCTGCTTTGAGACACGATATTGATATGGTGTGGTTGGGTGCACGAACTACTGTGAACCCCTTTATGGTTCAAGAATTGGCTGAAGCTTTAAAAGGAACGGATATACCAGTAATGGTAAAAAACCCTGTAAATCCTGACCTTCAACTTTGGGTGGGAGCAGTTGAGCGTTTGCAGAAAGTTGGCTTGGAGAATGTGATAGCTGTGCATCGTGGTTTCTCTTCACTAAGCCAAAACAAGTATCGTAACTATCCCAATTGGGCATTGCTAATAGAGTTTAAATCCTTAATGCCTGAAGTACCTGTAATATGTGACCCTAGTCATATTGCGGGTAGGCGCGAAATGATATTGGAGGTATCGCAAAGAGCCATTGATTTGGATACCGACGGCCTGATGATTGAAACCCATATCGACCCTGAGAATGCTAAGACAGATTCAAGACAACAAGTATCTCCAGCACAATTGGCTGAAACTCTTGACCAATTGGTGTTTCGTTCAGCACGTAGTAGCAATTTTGAGTTTTTGAATCGTCTGGAGCAATTACGTAAACGGATAGACAAGATAGATCTTGATATTATTGACCTGCTCTCGGCCCGTATGCAAATAGTGGAAGAAATTGGCTTGTATAAGAAGGACAATGATATCACTGTATTGCAGATAGAGCGTTGGAAGGAGATTCTCAAAAATATGATAGCCCAAGCTGAAAATTCAGAAGTGAATATTGAATTTGTTAAACAAGTCTATCAACTGATACATGAGGAGTCCATCAGGTTACAAACTGATGTAATGAACCAAAAATTGGCAAAGAACGATGAGTAGTCAACTTCATCCAGTTACTTTCCTTTCTGCCGATTTTGGGCAGTTAATCAATTTACTTCAAGATAACAGTTATGACAAGATTTTCATTCTTGTAGATGAAAATTCTATGCAGCACTGTATTCCCTTGCTTATGACTAAAATTTCTGATTTGCGGCATGCTGAAGTATTAGAGATTGAGAGCGGTGAGGAAAACAAAACGCTTGAAATAGCAGAGCAGCTTTGGATTTCATTGGCAGAGCAAGGGGCTACACGTAAGTCGCTGCTTATTAATTTGGGAGGTGGAGTAGTATGTGATTTAGGAGGTTTTGTGGCTTCTGTATACAAGCGGGGGATAGATTTTATCCACATCCCTACCACATTACTTGCTCAGGTTGATGCTTCATTAGGTGGTAAAGTAGGTGTTGACCACGGTGTTCTTAAGAACCAGTTAGGCCTCTTTTCGCTTCCAAATAATGTATACATAGATCCATCTTTTGTCAATACACTTTATATCCGTCATGTGAAGAGTGGTTTTGCTGAGATGCTGAAACATGGTTTGATTGCGGATAAGAAGTATTGGAGTAAGTTATTTGCGCTAGAAGATGTAAATGCTAAAATACTCTCTGATTTTGTCTCCCGCTCCGTAGAGATAAAGATGAAAGTGGTTAGTGGGGATTTCAAAGAAAAGGATATTAGAAAGTCTCTAAATTTTGGGCACACCATTGGACATGCAATTGAAAGTTATTCTTTGCAACACGATACTCTGCCTTTGTTTCATGGTGAGGCTATCTCAATCGGGATGGTAGCCGAAGCTTTCTTGTCAAAAAACAAGTGTGACTTGAGTGAGACTGAATTGACTCAAATCTCTGAAGTAATCACTAGGCATTTTGAGATTGAATTACCACCTGCAGATGCTTTTGAAGAACTGTGGCAACTGATGCAGCACGATAAGAAAAATGAAAGAGGCAAAGTGAATTTTGCACTTATACGCAGCATTGGTAAAGCTGAAATTGATGTGAATTGTGAAAGGGAGGAAGTAATGGAAGCTTTCAATTATGCTAAATCTGTATTCAAATAGATGCTCAAAACTATCAGCTTTAAGGATAGGTCTATTTCTGGTAGTGTTCAATTACCCGCGTCAAAAAGCATCAGTAACCGTTTGCTTATACTTCAGGCTTTGTATGGCGGTTTTGCAATAGAAAACCTCTCAGAAGCTGAAGACACCATGCTTTTGAAGAAAGCACTATCAGGCAATGATGAAACCATTGACGTTGGTGCTGCAGGCACAGCAATGCGTTTTCTATTGGCTTATTATGTGACAAAAGGCGAAACAAAGATATTGACGGGTTCTGAGAGAATGAAGGAAAGGCCCATTGGTTCCTTGGTGGACGCTCTCAGGAAGCTAGGGGCAGACATAAATTATCTTGAGAATGATGGTTATCCTCCTGCAAGAATAAATGCAGCGAAACTGAGTGGAAGTAAGGTGTCAATTCCCGGGAATACCAGCAGTCAGTATATCTCAGCCTTGCTTATGATAGGCCCTTCATTACCTTATGGTTTGAAGGTGGAAATAACTAATGGCTTAGTTTCTGAGCCTTACTTGGAGATGACTATTTCCTTGATGAAGGGGTTAGGTTTTAAGGTGAACCGAACATCAAATTCAACAATTCAAGTTAATTCAGAGAGAAAAGCATCTCCACCAATACAAATCGTTGAGCCAGATTGGAGTGCTGCCTCTTATTGGTATGCCATTGCTGCTTTGAGTGATAACAGTGATATCTTTTTACATGGCTTGAAGTTATCATCTATACAGGGTGATACTATTGTTCATCATTGGATGAAAAGTTTGGGTGTAGAAACTATTGAGGAAGCTGATGGGCTTCTATTGAAAAAGAAGTCAATTGAGAAAAAGCCTTCGAATTTGGACTTTCTTGCTAATCCAGACTTGGCACAAACCATAATAGTACTGTGTGCAGCACTTGACATTGAAGCCACTTTTACTGGTCTGCAAACACTTAGAATCAAGGAAACAGACAGGATTGCTGCCCTGAAGATTGAACTCAAGAAATTTGGCAAAGAACTGGTCAATGAAGGTGAAACCTATTCTCTGAGTGGGAAATTTCAGCCATCTGTGCAAACCATCAAAACATATCAAGACCATAGGATGGCTATGGCTTTTGCACCTTTAGCATTGCTGTGTGGGGAGATAAAGATTGAAGATGCTGAAGTAGTCAACAAGTCTTATCCTAATTTTTGGGAGGAGCTAGAGAAGCTTATTTAGGAGCCATTCTGAGAACTATTAGGCTTAATATCCCGAATATAATGTTGGGCGTCCAGACAGCCAATAATACTGGTGCATTGCCACTAGCTGCATAAGTATTAGCTACTTGCATAAACAGAATGTAAGAGAAACTGATGAGCGTACCAATGGCAATGTGTAGGCCAATCCCACCTCTCACTTTTCGGCTTGAAAAACTCACCCCGATAATAGTGAGAATAAAAGTTGCAAAGGGTAAAGAAAAACGTTTATATTTCTCCACTAGGTAATACTCAATTTGGGAGCCTTTGGATTTTTGTTCCTCAATGTAGTTGTTGAGTTCAAAATAATTGAGTGTTTCTATCAATGTAACCCGTTTGCTGTAATCAGCAGGGTCAAAGTTTCTAAAGGTTGTATCCATCTCAGCACCCGTGATTACCGTCTCTTTCATCCCGTCAATGGTTCGGATATGGTAATTTCTCACTATCCATTTCTGCTCAAGAGAGTCCCATTTGATATGGTCAGCCATCAACTTAAATTTAAGCTCATTTTCTTCAAACCTTTCGTAAGAAAACTTGTATGCAATGCCTCGCTGGTTGTTGAAACTTTCAAAATAAATGAATTCCCCTGGGGATGTTTGGGCATGAACGTTTTTACCGGCATACCTAAAGGGGTTGTTGATGTATGTCCACTCAAATTGCAGCCTTTTGGCATTGGCAGGTGGGATAATGAAATTATTTAGCAAGGTAGATAAACTAGCTAGTATGGTTGCTGATATCATGTAAGGAACCATTAACCTTTTAAAACTTACCCCACTGCTCAAAATGGCTGTAATCTCTGTACGGGATGCTAATCTTGAAGTAAAGAAGATAACCGCAATGAAAATAAATAATGGGCTAAACAGGTTGGCGAAATAGGGAATAAAGTAGATGTAATACTCGAAGAAAATAGCCTGCATTGGGGCTTGCTTCTCAATAAAGTCATCAATCTTTTCAGAGATATCAAACACAATAACGATAACCAGGATAAGGGAGATGGTGTAAAAGAAAGTCCCCAGAAAGTTCTTGATGATATATTTATCGAGTATTCTCAAAGCAGTATTATAACCTGTTTTCTACTTTCTTTACTGTTATTTCTTTCCACTCGGCGAAATCACCTGCAATAACATGTTCTCTGGCTTGTCTCATCAATTCCAAATAAAAAGCAAGGTTGTGGATACTTGCAATTTGCAAGCCCAAAACCTCATTTGAAACGAACAAATGCCTCAAATATGATTTACTGAATTTGGTATCCGCAAACGATGTACCATCAGGGTCAATCGGGCTAAAATCAGCTTCCCACTTCTTATTACGGATATTGATAATGCCTTCTGAAGTAAATAGCATACCATTCCTTCCATTGCGCGTTGGCATTACACAGTCAAACATGTCCACTCCCAAGGCAATATTCTCCAGTAAATTGGCGGGAGTGCCCACACCCATTAGGTATCTTGGTTTGTCCTCAGGTAGAATATCACAAACCAACTCACACATTTCGTACATTTCTTCGGCAGGCTCTCCTACTGACAAGCCGCCAATAGCATTGCCTTTACAATCCTGTGCAGCTACAAACTCCGCTGATTGTTTTCTTAAGTCACCATAAACACTTCCCTGCACAATTGGAAAGAGTGTTTGCTCATGACCGTATTTTGGTTCGGTCTCATTAAAACGGTTAATGCACCTTTTTAGCCAGCGATGAGTCATCTCCATTGACTTTTTGGCGTAGTCGTACTCACAAGGGTAGGGTGTACACTCATCAAAGGCCATGATTATATCAGCGCCAATGGTTCGTTGGATATCCATGATGTTTTCAGGAGTAAAGAAGTGCCTGCTACCATCTATATGCGATTGAAATTTTGCCCCTTCCTCTGTCAATTTTCTTTGGTCGGCCAAAGAGTAAACTTGATAGCCACCGCTATCGGTTAGCATGGGTTTTTGCCAATTGATGAACTGATGAAGCCCTCCAGCTTTTTCAATAATTTCCATTCCTGGACGCAGGTAAAGATGATAAGTGTTTCCCAATATTATTTGGGTTTTGATGTCGTCTTCAAGTTCGTGGTGATGAACAGCTTTTACCGTGCCTGCCGTACCTACAGGCATAAAAATTGGGGTCTCAATAACCCCATGATCTGTCGATATTGTACCTGCCCTTGCTTTGGAATGCTTGTCCCTGTGGGTTATCCCGAATACCATCCTACTGTTAAAAAGTTTTCCAAAGATAGGTATTTGAAGGCGATTGGATAATGTAGTTTTGCTTCATTATTTAGTTATGCAAGAATACCTAAAAGAGTTTACGTTGGTGGATTGGATATTGTTAGGAACTTTTGCCTTCTTTCTACTCCTGCAATTGTATTACTATTTCTATTTTTTCTTTCGACTGGCATTTTATAAAAAGAAAGAAGTTGATAAAAGCGTAGAACCTGTTTCAGTTATCATTTGTGCCAAAAATGAGGATGATAACCTAAGGAATAACCTTAGTTTAATTTTAGAACAAGATTACCCCGATTATGAGGTAATAATTGTTAACGACCGCTCAGTCGATGACACCCAAGACATTTTGAGAGAATATGCAGGCGAGTATCCACACCTGAAGATAGTTGAGATAAAAGATGACGAGTACATCAAGGCCCAAGGTAAAAAGTTTGCCATGACTTTGGGTATCAAGAAAGCTCAATATGACATTTTGTTGATGACGGATGCTGATTGCCGGCCAACAACCAATAAGTGGTTAGCCCGCATGAAGAGTAACTTCTCTGAAGATGTGGATATTGTACTTGGCTACGGAGGCTATGCCCGAAAAGGAAGTTTGCTAAATTGGTTGATTAGATATGATACTTTTTTAACTGCGTTGCAGTACTTTTCATATGCCTTGGCGGGTCTCACCTATATGGGTGTAGGCAGAAATATGGCTTATCGCAAACACTTGTTTTTTGATAATAAAGGTTTCGGTTCACATAATCATATTGCTTCAGGTGATGATGACTTGTTCATTAATAAGGTGGCATTAAAGGCCAAAGTGCGGATAGAAATAGATTATGAAGCGCATACTGTCTCTGAGCCTAAACTAACCTGGGGGGAATGGTTCCACCAGAAGAAGCGACACTTAACCACTGGTTTCTATTACAGGTGGAAGCACAAAGTCTTATTAGGTTTCTTTCATCTTAGCCAAATTGCATTTAATCTCATGTTTGTAGCTATTTTGTCGATTTCTGACAAGTATTTGGTAGCAATTTCGCTATATTCACTTAGACTCATTCCACAATTGATTGTTAATAAGTCCGTTATGAGCAAACTTAAAGAGGGAGATTTATGGCTAATTTCGCCAGTATTGGATTTGATATTACCATTGATTAACATTCTCTTATCAATAACTAACCTGTTTATCAAACCTAGAACATGGAAGTAGTAGCCAATTTATCAGACAAAGCCCAATACGACTACCAGTTGGTAAAAAGGGCGATGGATGAAAAAGATGAGAAGGCCTATGCTGAGCTGATGGATCGTTACAGGGATTCCATCTATTTCATGTTGCTAAAAATGGTGAACAACCGCGATGATGCTGATGATTTGACTATTGAGGCATTTGGTAAGGCATTCAACAAATTACATCAATACACTCCCAACTACGCATTCAGTACTTGGTTGTTTAAGATAGCATCAAACAATTGTATCGATTTTATCCGTAAGAAGAAAGCACTTACTATTTCTATTGACCAGCCATTGGATAATGAAGAAGGGAGTGACCTTAAGATAGATGTAAAATCAGGTGGACTTGACCCTGAAGAAGCCTTGATGAAACAGCAAAAGCACAAGGTGATGCGTGAAGTAGTTCAGAAACTAAAACCACGCTATAGAACATTAGTCGAGTTGCGTTACTTCAAAGAGTATTCTTACGAGGAAATTGCCCAGGAGCTTGACTTACCGTTAGGTACTGTAAAAGCCCAACTTTTCCGTGCAAGGGAATTTCTCTTCAACCTGATGAAAAACACTGCAGGCAAGATTTAAAAGCTGTGGGTGTAGAACTCATTCAAAAGTATTTTCCCGACCTCACTCCACCTCAAATCTCAAAATTTGAGCAATTACAAGCGCTTTACAGCGAGTGGAACGAGCGCATTAATGTTATTTCCCGAAAAGATATTGAGCAACTTTATGAGCGTCATGTACTACATTCTCTGGGGGTAGCCAAGGTGATGGAATTCAAGCCTGGGTCAAGAGTAATGGATATTGGCACAGGGGGTGGTTTCCCGGGTATTCCATTGGCCATATTGTTTCCCGAAACTCATTTCCATTTGGTAGACTCGATTGGCAAAAAGATAAAAGTGGTGAATGAAGTTGCAACTGCTATTGGTCTAAAGAACGTTACCAGCCAACATAGCAGAGCGGAGCAAGTAAAAGATAAATATGATTTTATTGTTAGCCGTGCAGTTACTAACCTAAATGATTTCATGCCCTGGACAAGGGGTAAATTTAAGAAAGAAGGCATTAACACCTTACCTAATGGCATTCTTTACCTAAAAGGAGGTGACTTAACTGAAGAGCTAGCGAGATGGGAGAATAGGGCGGTTGTTTATCCACTGTCCGACTATTTTCAGGAAGAGTTCTTCGAGACTAAAAAAGTGGTCTACTTGCCTGCCTAGGCATTCTCAAATTGCAACTTACTAAGGCTCTTATACAAACCATCCTCTTTCAAAATAAGTTCTTCGTGGGTGCCTGTTTCCACAACACTTCCATTATCAATCACGATAATTTTATTGGCATTGCGAATAGTAGAAAGTCTGTGGGCAATCACAAACGAAGTACGGCCTTGCATCAACTTGTCCAATGCTTCTTGAACAAGTCTTTCTGACTCGGAGTCCAGCGAACTGGTAGCTTCATCCAATATAAGGATGGCGGGGTCTTTCAAAACAGCTCGTGCTATGGCAATACGTTGGCGTTGCCCGCCAGATAATTTCACTCCACGTTCTCCTACCAATGTATCCAATTTTTCAGGAAAACCTTCAATAAAGGTCAGCGCATTGGCTTTGGCGGCAGCTTCTCTTATTTCTTCTTCTGTGGCATCGGGCTTGCCGTAAGCAATGTTCTCTCTTATACTGCCGCCGAACAATAATACATCCTGCGGCACAATGGCCATTTGGTTCCTTAGTTCGGTTAAAGAGAAGTTATTGGCATCTTTGCCATCAATTGTGATTTTACCACTATCAGGGTCGTAGAAACGCAATATCAATGATACCATGGTTGACTTACCAGACCCACTTGGGCCCACAATGGCAATGGTTTCACCTCGATTAGCAGTAAAAGAAATATCTTTCAACACTAGCATATCTGGCCGTGACGGGTAACGAAAAGCTACATTCTCAAAAGCTACACTACCTTGAATGCGTGCAGCTGGCTTATAATTTAGGTCAATGCTCTCCTGGGTTTCGTCCAATATTTCTAAAAGGCGTTCAGTAGAACCAATAGCTTTTTGAATTTGAGTGTATAGCTCTGCAAAACCACCTATTGAGGCCCCTACAAATACAGAATAAAGCACAAAAGAAACAAGGTCGCCGGTTTCCATTGGCCCCTGTATTGAAAGCACAACCCCATACCATACAACCACAACCAATGCACCGAAAATGCAGAAAATGATAAAAGAGGCAAACATACCACGATAGCGGCCAACTACTAGTGCTTTATTCACTACTTCGTCCGTGCTTTTGTTGTAACGCACTATCTCAAACAATTCATTGGCAAAGGACTTTACATTGGCAATGCCTTGCAAGGTTTCCTCAATAATGGTGTTCGACTCTGCAATTTTGTCTTGTACCTCACGGGATGATTTCCTGATAAACCTGCCGAAAAAAACTGCTGCCAACGCCATCAAGGGCACTATGGCTAGCATTAGTAAGGTGAGTTTTGGTGATAAGTAGGTGAGTAAGGCAATACCACCAATGATGATGATAAACTGCCTCAAAAACTCAGCGACTGTGGTGGTCATAGTTTCTTGCAACTGCATTACATCGGCAGACATGCGGCTGTTGAGTTCACCCACCCTGCGATTGCCAAAATAGGTCATAGGCAGGGTAATTAAGTGGGAATATACCCTTTGTCTTAAGGTTCTTAAGGTATTTTCGGTTACGTTCACAAAAAGATAAATGCGCATGAAGCTGAAAAATGATTGTGCTATCAAAATCACAATCAATATCATTCCCAGAAAGTTGGCCCTGTCAAGGTCTTTCTGTTCAATAGTATTAACCAATTCGCCCATTAGCCATGGAAAAGCTAAAGCGGTTGCACTGGTTAATGCCAAGAACAAAAGCCCCAACATAAACTTGGCCTTATGCGGTCCCAAAAAAGAGTATATCCTTAAACCTTTCTTTAGGTTTTCGGCGGTGAGTTTCTTTTTTGGAGGCTCGTCTTCGCTGCCTTCTGTATTATTAAATCCTCTTTTTGCCATAAAACGGCTGCAAAGGTATTTTAATTCTTACAAATTAGGCTGCATTTTTAGTGTCTACCATTTGTCGTCTGATGGAGAATTAAAGAATTACCAAACAAAAACATAACAGTAAAATAAAATATTTCCCTATTTTAGGATTCTTGACTTTCATGTTAAACTTAAAAACAAAGTTATAACACTTTATATATTTTTTCAGATGAGGAAATTCTACTTCAAAATTTTCACTATACTATTTGTGCTTACTGCCTTTAGTATAAGTGGTTTTGCACAACTTACGGGCACTAAAACAATTGGTGGCACAGCACCTGATTATTCAACCTTTGCTGATGCTGTTACTGCACTAAACTCTGTCGGAGTTGGTTCTGGTGGGGTTACTTTTAACATAAGGGATGGCGTACAAGCTGGTAACGTTACCATAACAGCAACTGGTACATCCTCCAATCCTATAGTTTTTCAGTCTGAGAATTTGGATGCTAGTCTGGTTACTATTAGTAGTTCATCTTTTGCAGATGTCATTATCCTTCAAGGGTGCAGCTACGTTACTTTCAATGAGTTGACAATAAGTTACACTGGGGCTTCATCCTATAGTGCAATTGAGGTTCGGGATAATTCTGATAATGTAACTATTCAAGATTGCATACTTAACGGTTCGAGTTCCACATCAAGCACTTTTACTGCTTCTGTTATTTATGCCAGTGAATCTTCTTCAGGTAATGATTGTGACAATTTTACCCTTCAAAATACTAAAATCTCAAATGGTTCTTATGGTATTTATTTTGATATGAGTTCATCACAACCAGGTGGTTTTAACGTGCAGGGGTGTGAGTTTATTGATAATGCCGCAGGAGGGGTGTACGCACGCGATGTGGGAGCACCAAACATTAATGGAAACTCAATACACAGAAGTATTACCAACAATACTTTTTACGGTGTTTATTTGAACAACTGCGACGGGCAAAGCCAGGTAACACAAAATTATGTTTATACCACTGGTTCAGGTGAAATAGCTTATGGTGTTTATTTGAATGGCTCATCATCAACTTCAGGCAACAATGCGACATGTGGCAATAATTCCATTCAGCTTGAAAATGGTTCAGGAACCGCTTATGGTATTGACCAAACAAGTACATCTGAGTATTGGAATATATACTCTAACACTATTTACGTCTCAGGAGGTACTAGTTCATCATCATACTGCTATCGTTCATTTACATCTACTGATGATACCAAAATCCAAAATAATGTTTTCTGCCATGCAGGAAGCAGCACTAGCAGCAGTGCTAATCAAACTGTGTATATTGGTAATGCTAGTGGGGTAGGTGCGATAGACTATAACTGTTATTATACAGAAAATACTGGTAATCCATTTAGAGGTAGATATAGTTCTAACTATACTGATTTTAGCTCGTGGACAGGTGCTACGGGAGAAAGTAATTCAGTAAATATTGACCCTGAAATGTTGTTTGTGTCAGGTGTTGGTTGGAAAGCAACTGCTAATGATTTAACAGGTGATGGAACTAATTTAGGTTTAACACAAGATGTTGATGCCAATAGTAGGCAAAATCCAACTACTATTGGTGCTCACGAGAATGGTGCGGGTACATCACCTAATATAATAGTGAATCCGTCTTCACTAAACCAGTTTGTCACTTCGGTGGGCACACCTTCAGCAACCCAAACTTATACGGTGGAAGGTGAAAACTTAACCACACCGATTTTAATTGTTCCACCTACAAATTGGCAAATCAGGCAACAGGGAATAGGTGTATTTGGCTCATTGGTTACCTTGGTTCCAACTCTGGGTACTGTATCTACTACAACAATTGAGGTGCGTTACAATCCAGCTTCTGCTGGCTCGCATAGCGGTAATATCACACATAACAGTACTGGTGCTTCTGAGCGTTTGGTAGCATTAACGGGAGTCTCAACCTGGTGTACTGGTTCTTTTGCAGGTACTTATACTATTAATCCAGGAAGTCCTGCCAACTGTAATAATTATCATAGTTTTTCTGACGTGGTATCAGACATGGTGAACGGCACTCGTACTGACGCTCCCGATTATTTCCATGGGCCAGGTATTGATGGAGCTATCACTGTTAATGTTCATGCTGGAACCTATACCGAGCAATTCAGCATTAGTGAGATTACCGGAGCTTCATCATCAGACGATATTGTGTTTAAATCCTTAACAGGAGATAATACAAGTGTTACACTTACATATCCAGGAAGTAATACCATCGGTGATAACTATGCAATCGACCTGAATGGTGCAGATTACATCACCTTCAGGGATATGACTATCAAAAGGACGGGCAATAATACATACACCCACGTTGTTGAAATGCACGGTAACGCCTCAAACAATAAATTCATCAATAATATATTTGAGGGTAGGACAGGTTCTTCTGCTCAGAATGCTGCACTGGTATGGGCTGCGGAAGATGACGCCGGCAACTCCGATAATTCATTTGACGATAACCATTTCTTAAATGGCTCGGCTGGTATATGGTATGAGGGTACTTTAAGCAATATGAAGAGTAACATATCTATAACAAATAACTTGTTTGAGTGTTATCGTTATGGTATGTATTTACGCTATATTGATGGTACTACCATTGATGACAATCGTATCATAAATGCGGCTTCATACAACCCTGGTGGAACGCAAGGTATCTGTGCTTTACATTTGGATGATGCCCTCTCCATACAAAGAAATGAGATATACCTAAACCGCGGGAGTAATGTCACGGGTATTGAACTTTTATCATGTGAAGGAAGTAGTTCCTATTTTGGTACAATAGCCAATAATATGGTGGCTGTAGGGAGCAGTCAATCTGAGTCTTCTTCTGGTGCTGGCAATGGCACAGGAACAACCAACGGTATATATATGAATGGTACCACACACAAGTACATTTATTTTAATAGTTGGCTGTCTACAAGCGGTAATGCCACTACTTCAAGGGCTTTTTACTTGAATGGTCCATCAAATGCAGGCATCTATCTTAGAAACAACATTTTTGAATCCAGCAATGGTGGGTATTGTTTCTACAATAGTATTTCCAGTGCTATAACAAGTTCTGATTACAACAATTTCTATGCACCTGGTAGTAGCTATTTTGCTCACTGGGGTGGAGCTGCAACCAGTTTGTCTGCTTTGCAATCAGCAAGCGGCATGGATGTTAATTCAGTGAATGCAGACCCAGTATTTACATCTAATGTTGACCTGCACGCCGCAGGTAATGGAATTGATGGATATGGAACACCTGCTGGCGGTATCACTGTTGACATTGATGGTGATACAAGAGATGTTTCAACACCAGATATTGGTGCAGATGAAATTACAACATGTACACCTCCAACAGTGGATACTGACCCAAGTGACGCAACAATTTGTGAGAGTGCTAATACAACATTCAGTATTGAAGCATCAGGCACTAACCCGACATACCAGTGGCAAGTAAATACTGGGAGTGGATTTGTGAATGTTACCAATACTGGGGTATATTCTGGAGCATTAACAGATGAGTTGACCATTACGGGAGCAACAGCTGGTATGGATGGATATATCTATCAATGTGTTGTAACTGGTGATTGTAATCCAACAGCCACATCTTCTTCCGCTACCTTAACAGTAAACGGGCAGCCGACTATTACTGTGCAGCCCGTAGCAGCTTCAGTAGGTGCAGGATTTGATACAAGCTTTGCTGTGACGGCTACGGGAGCGGGATTGACATATCAGTGGCAGGTGAATACCGGTAGTGGTTTTACCAATCTTGGTAATACAAGTGTGTATTCTGGCGTATCAACAGCCACCCTGACTATTACTGGAGCTACTCTTGCGATGGACGGGTATTCATATAGGTGTATAATATCTGGTACGTGTACCCCTAGTGTCACCTCAAATTCTGAGGTGTTGACTGTTATAGACCAGGGCTTGACTTGGAATGGTTCAGTAAGCACAAACTGGTTTAGTAGCCAAAACTGGACACCAAGCCAACTACCTACTTCATCTGATGATATCACCATTCCAGATGTGACTAACGACCCTGTTGTTACTGCCAATGGAGCTACCTGTAAGGATATCAATTTAGCTTCTGGTGCTACATTAACTATCAATAGTGGTTTGACACTTTCAGTCAATGGTGATATTGCAGCTAATGGTAATTCGGTATTAGGTGATGGTACACTTAGTATACAAACCTCTGGAAATTCCACGCTAACAGGTGGCTTGAGTGTTAGTGGAGTCGTAAGTGTTGCCACAGGTGCAACCCTGGTTACCAATAACGGGCTAATCTTGGAAAATGGTGCGTCACTGATGCATGGTTCTGGCACAACGGGCGCTGGTGGAAGTGTTTCAGGCTATGTCACGGTTAAGAGAAATGGCTCAAGTAGCCCAAGTATATATAACATGTGGTCAACACCAGTGGCAACAGCTGTTACTCCAGGTGGTAACGTATATCAGTATATATCAGCTAATGGTACTCACTCTACTACCGACGATAACCCGGGTCCGGACCCAGGTTGGTCTTCATATTCAGGTAATATGGCAGTGGGTAAGGGATATATCTCAACCAATGGCGGTAATTCATCATTCTACGGAGCGCCAAATAACGGAAACAAAACTACTAATGTGGTCACGTCTACTCATCCAATGAATTCACTTAATCAGGGTAGTAAATTTAATTTGGTTGGTAATCCATACCCATCGGCTATATCAGCTAATAGCTTAACGGGTGGTAATACAGGTATCATTACAAGCTCATTGTATTTTTGGGATGATGACCTGTCTGGCGGTAATGGGTATTCAGCTGCCGATTTTGCAGTATGGAACGGTACTGGTTCGGCAGGTGGTGGTGGGCACACCCCTAATGGCTTTATTGGTTCATGTCAGGGTTTTTATGTAGAAGCTTCCTCCACCAATACGCTTACTTTCACTAATAGTATGCGTAGAACAAATAACAGTCAATTCTTTAGGTTGGCAAGCCCACAGCAAGATTTGAAAGTGTGGATAAGCTTTGAGAAGGACAACCTATACAATGAGGTGTTGGTTGGTTTCTTGCCTGATGCTACTGAGACCAGAAGTGAACAATACGATGCATACAAGGTGAGTGCATTAAATGAAATGTCACTATCCATTGTAAAACAATCAGATGAATTTATGATTGCAGCATTCCCTGATAATACTATAGGAAGAGTAGTACCACTGCACCTGAGGCTTGATACTGATGGTACTGGTGTGTTTAAGCTGGACAGACACGAGAACCTTAATAGCAACCAGGTTTATCTATATGATGACTATATAGGGGTGATGCACAATATTACTGCAGATACTTCTTACACAACGAGTGTTACAGTTGCTGATGCCTTTGATAGGTTCTTCCTTTACTTCAATCCAACCATTACTGATATAGAGGAAGCTACCAGCAGCATATATACTTACTATTGGGATAACAAGTTGATTATAACCAGCGATGGCTCTGCTGAGAAAGATGCAGTTTTGAAGATATATGACATGCTTGGCAAAGAGGTATACTCAAAGCAAGGTGTAGATTTGTCGTTAGGTAATAATGTAATTAATCTTGAGGGCTTAAGCAGTGGAGCCTATTTGGTTAATATTAGTGCTAACTCTGTGTACAGTAGTGAGAAGATACTGATTAAGTAGGACGAACTTTCGGGATTTTAGAAAAGGGGGCTTACGCCCCTTTTTTATGACACATTTGTAATTGGAATCAAAGCTTTAATAGTTTAGATTTTGTTTTTTTAAACAAAATGAGCAATTCATTGTTAACATGTAAAGAAATATTTTAACAATGAGTGTAAGTATAGAAATACTTTTATTGGAGGATAGCGTAAGAGATGTTAAACAAGTGGAGCACTGCTTGAAGGATGGTGACTTTGATTTTAATCTAACAGTTGTATCAGAACGATGTGATTATGTTGACGCATTAGAGAAACAAGCTCCAGACTTAGTATTGTCAAAGTATCAATTGAATGGTTTTAGTGGATTGAGTGCATATCTTGATTTGAAAGATAGGGATTTGAATGTACCATTTATACTTCTGACAAATGTTTTAAATGACTCATTTGCAGCTGAAATAGCAAAAATAGGCTTTGAAGATTATCTGCTAAAGGATCGATTGTCGAGATTACCGATAGCTGTAAAGAACTGTCTACGATTGCAATAAAAAAATAAACTTACTTTTGAGAGATTTATATGACAAAAAGTTTTGAGAAAAGAAAAAACTCCTTACTTTTGCAGTCCTCAAAAAAACAGGCGAGATGAAAAGAACATTTCAACCATCTAATAGAAAAAGAAAGAACAAGCACGGCTTCCGAGAAAGAATGTCCTCTAAAAATGGTCGTAGGGTATTGGCTTCAAGACGCGCTAAGGGGCGTAAGTCATTGACCGTGTCTGATCAAATCGGTCACAAGTAATACAAATGTATTTCCAACCTATATAGAGGCGCTACAATCGTAGCGCCTTTTTCATTTTACCAACTTCGATATATAAATACCTATCTCAGGTGTAAACATATAATGGCCTGAGTTTATTACGTGCAATACATTTTTGTCTTTAATACACCTCATTAGTTTCTTTGAGAATGCAACCCTGATAACCAAATCTTTTTCGCCGAGTATGAGGTGAAAATTAACTTTTTTCTCATTCACTATTCTTTGCACGTTCTTGAGGTTAGGTATAATCTCCCTAAAAGTAACCCATACTTCATAAACCATCAGGCGTTTCTTAGAGGTGCGCATTTGGTTGATGAAAAACTGATAAAGCTTATCCTTGATTATACCGCTGGCTTTAAAAAGCTTCAGAGGGCCGAAGAACAAACCTGGATTGTTTGCCAAAGCTTTGTAAACCCATGCCCCTAGTTGGGTGTTAGCCACAAAGCGATAAGCTAGGTTTATTTTCATTCCATCGGGTGCCAGAAGAAAAGCGTACTCAACCCTATCTTCAAAAAGCTCCATTAAAGTAAAAGCTATCCTGCCACCCAAACTAAAAGCTATTAGTGAAAACTGGCTCACCTCTTTTCCCTTTAAAAAACTTTCAATCCATTCCTTGAGTTCTTCCTTAGTGATTGGTTTACCATCATAGGTCGTTTGTCCATGATGAAAAAGATCAAAGCTATAGATAGTAAATTGCTGACCGAGAGTATTCTCAAAGGCTTCAAAGTCTTTTCCTACTTGCCCAAACCCATGAAAAGCAAGCATAGTTTTGCTGCCATTACCAATAGTATGGTAATAAACTTTCTGTCTTTTAAACTTTGTGAAACTTTCCAATGCTGTAAATGTGGAAATAATGTTTACAATTCAGTGCTTTTCTATCTATTCAAACGGTCAAAAATACCTAAATTCGCACCACTTTTCATGAACATAAAAACCCTCTTAATCGAATGCCTAAAGATAATTCAATCAAATCGGTTCTAATAATAGGAAGTGGTCCAATTGTTATTGGTCAGGCGTGTGAGTTTGACTATTCAGGTTCACAAGCTTCCAGGTCACTAAGAGAAGAAGGCATAGAAGTTACACTCATTAATTCCAATCCGGCTACAATAATGACGGATAAGGTAACTGCTGATAATGTATATTTAGAACCGCTTACTCCTGCATCAGTCAGGAAAATCCTTGAAAATCATAAGATTGATGCAGTACTCCCCACTATGGGAGGACAAACTGCGCTTAATCTCGCTATCAAATGCGAAGAAACGGGGTTGTGGAAAGAGTTTGGTGTGAGAATGATTGGAGTTGACGTTCAAGCAATTGAAGTAACCGAAGATAGGGAGATGTTCCGTGAGAAAATGGAAAGTATAGGTGTTGGTATGGCTCCTTCAAAGGTAGCTACTTCTTTTCTTGAAGGAAAGGAAGTTGCCCAGGAATTTGGAGTGCCTTTGGTTATTCGCCCATCTTTTACCCTGGGTGGTAGTGGTGGTGCTGTAGTATATGAAAAGGAAGAATTTGAAAAAGCCCTGAACAGAGGTTTGCATACTTCCCCTATCCATGAAGTGCTAATAGACAAAGCGGTAGTTGGTTGGAAAGAGTTTGAATTGGAACTTTTGCGTGACAGTAATGATAATGTAGTGATTATATGTTCAATTGAGAACTTTGATCCAATGGGTATCCATACGGGAGACTCAATTACCGTTGCACCTGCAATGACGCTGAGCGACACCACTTATCAAAAGATGCGTGATTTGGCTATCAAGATGATGCGTGCCATCGGTAATTTTGCAGGAGGCTGTAATGTGCAGTTCGCGGTAAATCCTGATGACAGTGAGGATATAATAGCAGTGGAAATTAATCCGAGGGTGTCTCGTTCATCAGCTTTGGCTTCAAAAGCAACTGGTTACCCAATTGCGAAAATTGCCTCAAAACTGGCAATAGGATACAACTTGGATGAGCTGGAAAATCAAATTACCAAAAATACATCAGCTTTCTTCGAGCCAACATTAGATTACGTAATTGTTAAAATCCCTCGTTGGAATTTTGATAAGTTCAAAGGTTCAGATAGAAGATTGGGCTTCCAGATGAAGTCTGTAGGCGAGGCAATGGGCATTGGACGTACTTTCCAAGAGGCATTGCAGAAAGCTTGTCAATCTCTTGAAATAAAGAGAAATGGCCTTGGCGCCGATGGCAAAGAGCTGACTAACCAAGACGTAGTGCTGGAAAGCCTTAAAAAACCAAGCTGGAATAGGCTTTTTCATGTGTACGATGCGATGAAAATGGGCATTCCACTGAAAAAAGTACATCAAATAACACGAATTGATAATTGGTTTTTGAGTCAAATTGAAGAACTAATTCTTCTTGAGAAAGAAATTGAAAGCCACAGTTTAGATACCCTGCCGAGAGAGTTGATGTATGAAGCCAAGCAAAAAGGCTATGCAGACAGACAAGTAGCTCACTTGTTAAGATGTTTTGAAAGTGAGGTTTATAACAAGCGGAATGACATGGGTATCAAGCGGGTATATAAGCTAGTGGACACCTGTGCCGCTGAGTTTGAAGCTCAAACACCTTACTACTATTCAACTTTTGAAGATGAGAATGAGTCTATTTCAAGTGATAAGAAAAAGGTAATTGTACTGGGTTCAGGCCCAAATAGGATAGGGCAAGGGATTGAATTTGATTATTGCTGTGTACATGGCGTATTGGCTGCTAAAGAATGCGGTTACGAAACCATCATGATTAATTGTAATCCTGAAACTGTATCTACTGACTTTGATACTGCTGATAAGCTGTATTTTGAACCAGTATTTTGGGAGCATATATATGATATCATCCTTCATGAAAAACCTGAAGGTGTGATAGTTCAGCTCGGGGGGCAAACGGCTTTGAAACTGGCTGAAAAGCTCGAAAGATATGGTATTAAAATAATAGGTACTTCATACAAGGCACTTGACCTGGCAGAGGATAGGGGAAGCTTTAGCAACCTGCTCAAGGACAATAATATCCCATATCCAAAATTTGGAGTGGCTGAAGATGCTGAGAATGCCGTGGAAGTATCAAGAGAACTAGGTTTCCCACTTTTGGTTCGCCCTTCATATGTATTGGGTGGGCAGAGTATGAAAATCGTTATCAACGAGGAAGAACTGGAACATCATGTAGTTAATCTTCTCAGAGATATACCAGGGAATAAAATCCTCTTAGACCACTTTTTGGATAAGGCTATAGAAGCAGAAGCTGATGCGATATGTGATGGGGAGAATGTTTATATCATAGGTATTATGGAGCATATTGAGCCTGCTGGTATCCACTCTGGTGACTCATATGCGGTGTTACCAACATTTGACTTAAGTGATAACGTTATCAAGCAGATTGAAGAACATACCAAGAAAATAGCCGTTGCGCTTCAAACAGTGGGATTAATCAACATACAATTTGCCGTAAAAGATGAAGTAGTTTATGTGATTGAAGCTAACCCGCGAGCGTCTAGAACGGTGCCTTTTATAGCCAAAGCCTATGATGAGCCTTATGTGAACTATGCCACCAAAGTAATGCTTCGTGAGAAAAAGGTAACAGATTTCAATTTCCAGCCAAAAAGAAGGGGCTTTGCCATAAAGATACCTGTGTTCTCATTTAACAAATTCCCAGATGTAAATAAAGAGTTAGGCCCTGAGATGAAGTCTACTGGAGAAGCCATTCGTTTCATAGATAATTTACAAGACGAGTTCTTTCAGGAAGTATATGGTGAAAGAAATCTCTATTTAAGCAGGTAGTTTAAGCACTATTCCTTAAAATTATGGGTTAAATAGACAAAGGAGGAGCAAATGCAGATATTAAGAACTATTCTTATCATCTTGGTTGTTTACTACGCTATCAAGTTTATTTCCCGTTTAATAATGCCCTATCTGGTAAAAAAAGTAGTGGACAAAGCACAAGATAGGATGCATCAACAGCAATATGGCCCCGAAAAAGAGGAAGGAGAAATAACGGTACAAGTTAAGAAAGGGCAAAATACAAAGTACAACCCCGATGAAGGTGAATATGTAGACTTTGAAGAAATAAGAGACGATAAATGAAAGATTTCGACTTTAAAACCATTCTGCCTCACCTAGGGGCTTTAGCACTTTTTCTTGTTCTTTCCTTTTTGTACTTAAGCCCAATGTTAGAAGGCAAGCGGGTATATCAGAGTGACCTTGTTCAGTTTAAAGGTATGAACAAATCTGTGTCTGACTATCGCGAGGCTACTGGCGAAGAAGCCCTTTGGGCGGATAACATGTTTAGTGGTATGCCAGCATATCAGATATCAGTTAAGTGGCATGCTAATCTAACCAAGAAGGTTGACCGACTATTCAGGTTATATCTTCCACGGCCCGCCGATTACCTATTTCTGTTGATGGCGGGTTTTTACTTTTTACTAGTGGTGTTAGGTATTGATTGGAAGTTGGCACTCGCAGGTGCTTTTGGATTTGCCTTCGCTTCCTATTCGGTTATTATTATCGAGGTAGGACACACTTCAAAGGTGCATGCCATGGCATATATGGCGCCAGTAATTGGTTCCATATTGCTAGCTTATAGAGGTAAAAAATTATTGGGAAGCGCTTTACTGGCTTTGTTTCTTTCAGCGCAAATAAGTGCCAATCACTTGCAGATAACTTATTATTTGCTCATCACTATTGTGATTTTGGGCCTAGTAAAACTGATTGCTGCCGTCAAGAATGGTGAATTACCCAATTTTATGCAGACAACGGTTCTTTTGGCTGTTGGTGCTTTATTGGCTATTGGGCCTAATATTGGCAACTTATGGGCAACGCAAGAGTATGGCAAGTACACTATGCGGGGACCTTCAGAGTTAACCGCCCATAAAGAGTCAGATGGTCTTGATAAAGAGTATGCCTTAAGGTGGAGCTATGGCAAGATGGAAACTTTTACCCTATTGGTACCTAGGTTTATGGGTGGTTCTTCAGGTGAAAAACTATCAGAGAGGTCAGAGACATATAAAACCTTAGTTGATAGAAATATACCCAAGAAACAAATAGAGAATATCATCAGTAGTGTACCTACCTATTGGGGAACTCAACCAGGTACTTCTGGTCCGGTATATTTAGGTGCGATTATCTGCTTTTTGTTTGTCCTTGGCTTGTTTCTTATCAAGACTGAAGATAGGTGGTGGTTATTGGCTGCAGCTATTGTTTCTATTCTGTTTTCCTGGGGCAGGAATTTCCCTGAACTCACTGACTTTGTCTTCCAGTATTTGCCGCTCTATAATAAGTTCAGGGCGGTTTCTATGACCTTAGTTATAGCCCAGTTGGTATTTCCGTTAATGGCATTGCTGGCACTTAAGAATATTTTTTCAGGAGATATAGATGCCGAAGAGGTAAAAAAGAAAATGATTTATGCAGGGGGTGTAGTAGGCGTTATCTTACTCGGGATACTTCTGATGTCTGGCTCTTTTGCCTATGATGAAGGCTATCATGCTGAAATGTTGAGCAACGCTTATCCAGATTGGTTGCTTGAAGCTATTATCTCAGATAGAGAAAGTATGTTAAGAATGGACACACTACGTTCACTGGCATTTATTCTATTGGCTTTTGGAGTAATATGGTTATTCATCATTGAGAAATTGAAAAAGGAGTGGACAATGCTTGCATTGTCTCTGTTGGTGTTGGTAGACATGTGGCCTGTGGATAAACGCTATTTGAGTGAGGAAGATTTTGTGAAGACCACACAACTTGACAGAATGTACAACAAAACACCGGCAGATGAACAAATCTTGCAGGATAGTGACCCTAACTTTAGGGTATATAATATGACGGAGCGTTTAGATGCCGGAGCGAGAACTTCTTATTTCCATAAAAACATTGGTGGGTATCATGGTGCCAAACTAAAGCGCTATCAAGAGCTAATTGATTACCAAATTAGCCAAGGTAATATTGAAGTGATAAACATGCTAAATGCTAAGTATGTGATAAGGCAAACGAAAGAAGGGCAGGCTCCTATTGCGATACCAAATGGCAGGGCAATGGGAAATGCTTGGTTTGTGCCTGAATATGAAATAGTAGCTAATCCAGATTCAGAGTTAAATGCACTTACAGGTTTTGTAGCTGCCAAAACAGCTATTATTGATAAGAGTTTTGAAGACCAATTGCAGGGTTTTACTCCTCAGTTTGATAGCACAGCAACTATTCAGTTGACGGAATATAAACCTAACCATTTAACTTATCAGTCAACTGCAAGTTCTGAACAATTGGCAGTATTCTCTGAAATATATTATGATAAAGGTTGGAATGCTTTTGTTGATGGAAAGTCTGTGCCACATTTCAGGGCTAATTTTGTGTTGAGAGCCATGAAAGTGCCTGCAGGTGAGCACAAGATTGAGTTTAAGTTCAAACCCAAAGCCTACTATGTGGGTGAAAGGATATCACTTATCAGCTCGATTCTATTATTTGCCTTTGTGGGCTTCGCTGCTTATAAAGAAGTCAAGCAGAGAAAGGCAGATGAAGACTAACCATGAAACGGGCACTCATCATAACTTACTACTGGCCGCCCTGTGGTGGCGCTGCTGTTCAGCGTTGGCTTAAGTTTACTAAGTATTTAAGAGAATTTGACTGGGAACCTTTAGTTTATACAGCTCTTGATGGTGAGTATCCAATGCTTGACCATGAGCTAGAGAAAGAAGTGCCACAAGGAGTAGAAGTGATACGCCAACCAGTTTGGGAGCCATATTCCATATATAAGAAGTTTACAGGTAGGAAAAAAGACGAAAGCCTAAAGCCTGAATTGGTCACTGAAACCAAGAAAAATCCATTGGCAGAAAATCTTGCGATATGGATTAGGGGTAATTTCTTTATCCCTGATGCACGCAAGTATTGGGTAAAGCCTTCGATTACATACCTGAAGGATTACCTGAAAAAGAATCCTGTGGATGTTATTATATCTAGTAGTTCTCCACAATCGGTCCACCTGATAGCCTTAGAGCTTAAAAAGCAATTCAATATTCCATGGCTGGCTGATTTTCGTGACCCATGGACACAGGTGGATTATTTTGACCAATTGAAGTTAACATCATTTGCAGAGAACAAGCACAAAGGGCTAGAGCAAGAGGTGCTAAAAAGTGCCGATGTAACTACTACCGTGAGTTGGGCCTGGGGTAAAGACTTTGAAGACTTGGGAGCCGAAAAAGTGGAAGTGATAACCAACGGTTATGATGTAACAGACCTACCGGTAGAAAGCCCCGCTTTGGACAATAAATTTACCATAAGCCACGTTGGCAATCTCAGTAAAGATAGAAGCCACGAGGTGCTATTCATGGCAATATTAGAATTGACACAAACAAAGAAGGGCTTTGCTGAGGATTTTTCTCTTCAACTTATCGGTGATGTTGATGCATCCTTTAAAGCCAATATTGAGAAATATAGGCTAGAGAGTAATACCAGTTTTGTAGGCTCTGTGTCTCATTCTAAAGCTGTGAAAATAGCTTGTGCATCTCAAACACTCTTGCTATTGCTAGGTGCCAAAGATGCTGGCAGAATACCCCTTAAAGTATATGAATATATGGCCGCCCAAAGGCCAATTATTGGTATTGGCTCTGAAAATAGCGATGTAGCTCGGATAGTGAAGGAGGCTAATGCTGGGCAAGTAATCGATTTTGGCGCTAAAAATAAGCTGGTAATGCTAATTGGAGAGTATTATGAGCAGTATAAGTCGGGTAATTTAAGTGTTGATAATTCCAGCATAGAACAGTATTCTCGAAAGAGTTTAACAGCTAGCTTAGCTAAAGTTTTAGACAACTTAATACAAGATAAAGATTGAGGCCCCAAGTAAAGGAATACTTCAAACTTTCTATCATTTATACTGTACTTGCGGCAATACCACCTGTGTTGCAAGTGATAGTTTGGCCTTTTTTAGAGGGTCCTGAAAGACTTGATGTGGACCAGTTTGCTTACATGGCCATTGCTGAAACAATCACAGCACTGGTCTTTACTGTTGCAATGCTTGGTATGAACGGCGCTATTGGGAGATTTTATTTTGATTATGTTGAGAATCGCAAAGGTTTTGATAAAGTAGTAGCCTCGATATACAATTCCATTCTCATGAGAGGAGCTTTGATGATAGGCATTGTACTATTATCAGATAACTTTATAGGGCAGTTTTTTTCACAACCAGCTTTACAGGATTTTTCTAGCTATGGTGTATTAGCAGTAATTGCTGGGATAAGTAGAGCGGTGAATTTTACGGCAGCAGCTCAGTATCGTAATGAAAAGAAACTAGCAAGTTTTATTTGGTTGAGTCTTGGGATGGGTTTTGTAAGAGTAGGCTTTCAGGTAGGCGCCTTATTTTTCTACGAGATGAGTTTTATAGGTTATCTGGTAGGTAGTTGTGTTGGTGGATGGCTGGTTTCGGGAAGTGTACTGATATACACATATTGGCAGACAGGGCTTCAGCACAATTGGAAGGTAATGAAAGGGGTGAATGGATATGCCTTTTCACTGTTTCTTTTTAACATCCTTGAGACTGGGATACTTATAATAGATAAGTACTTTCTAGAGTCTAACCCACATGATTTAGGTATTTATGACACTGCCTTGAAATATGGCTATGGTATTGCACTAATCATTATGGCTTTAAATAATGCGACTAAACCTGAAATATTTGGATACATACAAAAAGGGGTTAAAGAGAATGAAAGCGATATAAAAACTATATCAAATGTGTTGATGGCCCAAATTCAGATAATAGTAGCACTGGCTATTATTCCTATCATGATGTACCTCAGTTACTTATTTGAAACTGATTTGAAAATAGCATCTACATTAGTGGTGGTAATTCTTATGAGGTATATATTGAGGGGGCAGTTTATGGTATTTTCGGCCCCGGTTTTTTACGAGAAAAACAATATTATTTTATTTTACATGAATGCAGCTGCATTTGCGGCAAATGTGCTTATCAATTGGTTGTTGGTGCCAAAAATTGGTTATTATGGGGCAATCGCTGGAATTCTCGTTGCACAGGCGCTTGCATCTGCATTAACATATTTCTATCAGAAAAGAATAATAAGTATTAGTTGGAATTTGAATAAGCTAATTGTGCATCCAACGTTAATTGTGTTGCTGGCGATAGCGTTAGAGTTTGTCAAGCACTTTTATGGACTCAATCAGTTTATTGCTGCCGGAATAGTCATTTTTTCCATTGTAACAAGTGTTTATCTCTTATACAAAAACGACCTCAAAACGATACCTGTTGTAGGTAAATGGATACCATAAAGTGTTGATTTCTCAATGCTTTATTTCTATATCTTTGCAGCCCTAACTATACTGCTATATGGGGATAATTAGTAAGGCCCTAAATCTACCAACGGAGATAAAACCAAATGCTTTTAGGCAACCAGTGTTTGTTGTTGGCTGTATGCGTAGTGGAACGTCACTATTGCTCAATACCCTTGATGAGCACCCTCAATTACTTAAGATTGGTTTTGAGTTAAACGACATCTGGAGTGAAATAGGTGGAGCCAAGTGTACGGATAAATGTGAACATAAAACAGCAGATGATTTAGATTTAGCTTTTGCACATAATATGACCAATTACTTTTCTGAGTCTATCAGAGAAGCTAAGACTCCTATCAGGCACTTACAAAGGATTAGGAACAGGTGGGTTCAAGGTTCAGGTGGTATTTTTTACGATTGGGACAATATTGTACCAATTAATAAGTCGCCCCACTTGATGAACAAAATAGGATACATTGGTGCAATGTATCCTAATGCAAAGTTTGTTTTTATTGTTCGCTCCATCTATGGGCAAAGTAGCAGTATGAAGATGCACTTCGAGCGTTACTTGGGGCCAAAGGGAATAATTGGTTTACTACCAAACAATGACCATGATTGTTGGTCAATCATAAAGAAAGAGGATACTCCTGAAATGTACAAGAACAGGTGCTACCCTGGGAATTTTGAATTAATCCCTGAGGCTTGGATGAGATTGAACAAGCTGGCGTTATCAGAACTTCAACAATTAAGAGACGATAGATATATTATCATCAGTTATGAAAACCTTGTATTAGAGCAATATAATGTGCTCAAGAGGTTGTTTGAGTTCCTTGATTTGGATAAAAAACATAGAAACAAAGAAGAGAAGCTCTTCAATAGAAGTAGAAAGTTGATGAATAATCACACTGGTAACCCATTGAGTAACTGGAAACAAAATCTTGACAAACAACATATTGAGATTATCTATCAAGTGATTGAGGCTAACCAGGAGGAATACACCAAAATTCAAAAGAGCCTTATACCAAGTGCACGAGAAAAGTGGAAGTCTGATGTGAACTTAAGCAAGAAGATAGTAGCCTAAGTTTGCTTATAAATCCTGATTTTTATTAAATACATCCTTTCCATCAATGAGTTGGAGTTTAGTATCCAAAATCTGGTGGATAATCAGGTTGTGTAAAATTTCTACATAACCATAGGAAGATGCAGGGATATAAAAATTAATATCTCCCATTGACCTTAAAGGGTTATCAGGGTCAAATCCTGAGAACGTAACTACTTTACATCCTTTTTCATGAGCGGCTTTGACAGCATTTAATATGTTCTTAGAGCTTCCTGAACTGCTGATTGCGAATAGTATATCACCTTCATCTGCAAACATTTCAATTGGGGTAGAAAATACTTCTTCATAACTAAAATCGTTAGCCACACAAGTAAGTAGAGATGTGTCGTTAAATGCTACCGAGCGAATATTCCCATTTTTCCAGTAATCAACGGTCATATGGCTAGCTATACCAGCACTCCCGCCATTACCAACCATAATAACCTTACCATTTTTAACTTGAGTATCAAGAATAAACCTAAGTGCCTGTGAAACAGCTTCGTGGTAAGCTAATTCGCCATCGTTATTAGTTGCTGCAATCCCTTCAATAGTGTGTTGAAATTGCTCTATGTATGTTTGAGAAAAATTTTCGGTTTGCATTAGCTGTTTTTTAAGAACGCAAAGTTAAGACTATCAAGTTTAAGTAATCACCAATATTAGCAAGCCCAAACTTTGCTTTGCAAATGTACCTAAAGTTTTAACTTTGCTGTGAATACAATATCAATGGAAGAAAAAGACATTGCGAGCTATTACGACCAGTTTTCAAAAGACAGGCAAAAATTGGGTATTAATCGCAGGCACAGGCTCATTTTTAGAAAGCTAAAGCAAGCTGGTTTAAAACCCCACCATAGAATACTTGAAATAGGTTGCGGCCCAGGTCAGGTTACCAGCCTTTTAGCGCCATACATGAGCAATGGAAAGGTTGTAGCGACTGATATCAGCCCTGAGGCAATAGCTTTGGCTAAAATCCATTTAGGTAAATATAAGCAGGTAGAGTACATGGTAACCGATATGTCAGACTTTTCTTATTCTGAAAAGTTTGACTTTGTGTTATTGCCCGATGTATTGGAACATATACCAGAGGATGACCATAAGTCACTTTTTGCCACTTTGGCTCAACACATCCATGAGAATTCGGTAATCGCCATTAACTTTCCATACCCCTATGCCTTGGAGTGGATGCATAAGTATGACCCAAGTGACTTACAGGTTATTGACCAACCTTTGTATACAGACAAATTATTACCACGCATTTATGATAATGGCCTTTTTCTTTACCAGTTGCAGTCTTATTCTATTCGCAATAACGAGCCTGAGTATCAATGGTTGATTGTGAAGCCGTATGTAGAAATGAAGAAACCTACCCCGCGTCCACCTTTTAAGAAATTTATTGAGGGCATATTAGCTAGATTTTAAATGAAAGTACTGTTTATTTATACAGGGCTGTTTACATTTATAAAGCTAGACCAAGAGATACTTGAAAAGCATTACAAGGTTTATCCGTTTGGGTTTGATGCCAGTCATAAGATATTAACGCCGCTTTCTTTTATTAGACAAGTGTTTTACCTTTTAAGGCATGGTTGGAGCGCGGATGTAATAGTATGTGACTTTGCCGGATACAACTCATACTTACCTGCTATTTGGGGTAAAATATTTGGTAAGCCTGTGTTTATGATTCTGTGTGGAACTGAATGCTATCGCATTCCTGCAATTAGTTATGGCAACTTTAATAAAACCTTACAAGGATGGTTTACGGGAGAGAGCCTTAAAATGGCAGACTATCTCATGCCAGTGCATAATAAGTTAGTTGATACTGAGTATACTTATGCAAAAGAAGGTGCCCCACGCCAAGGATACCGACATTTTTGCCCTAAAGCAACCGCTCCCGTTGTTGAGTTGAATTATGGTTATGATGTGAAAATGTTCTATCCCGAGGATTTGGAAAGAACAAATGCTTCATTTCTTACTGTAGCCAGTCATACTGTAGGTTCAACCTACTATAGGAAGGGAGTGGATATAATTCTTGAAATAGCAGATAAAAGGCCAGATTGTAACTTTACTATAGTGGGTAGGGGGCCAAAGTTGGATAATGCCCAATTACCATCTAATGTACAAGTATTTGAAAGGGTAAGTCAAGAAAGACTCAGAATTCTATATTCATCTCACGAGTTTTATTTTCAACTCTCTATGGCTGAAGGTTTTCCCAATGCATTGTGCGAGGCCATGCTATGTGGCTGTATACCTATCGGTTCTGATGTTGCTGCAATACCTGATATTATAGGAGATACGGGGTTCGTACTTTCTAAGAAAGACTTAAATGCGCTTTCAGACTTAATGGACAAAGCCTTAAGAAGTGATAAGGAAAAACTTTCGAAGGCAGCAGTTGAGAGAATAAGAACCAAATGGCCTTTAGAAAGACGGGAACAAATACTTATTGGCAAGATAAAAGAGGTTACTGGTTCATAACTTACAACCTCAAATTATAATATTCCTCCTTTTTTTTAGTTAATAGAGCAAACACCCTGAAATCGATTTTTATCGATTCTATTAATTAATTCATGGACAAAAACAACGCTTTTATCAAGGAGACAAACATCCTGCTTGATATTGAAGGAACACTTGTTAAAGTAAAAGAACCTTTTGAAACCCATTCAGAACGGGGAATAGGGTATATGTTTGACTTTATTCAACCGGGAGGCAACAGAGAAAAGTTTATATCGCGCGCCCTAGATGCCTTGGTAAAAAAGCAGGAAGCAATTACCCATACCATGAAAGAATGGCCTTTTGAAGATTTTATTAGAAAGGCATTCGGAAGAAAGCTTCCATTTCAGGATGTGATTTATGCAGCCTTGGAGGAAGAATACATAAAGGCAGAGATTGAAGTAAGTGAGCTTTATGAAGATTCAGTGGAATTTTTGATAAGAGCACAGACCTCAGGGCGGGATTTATATGCTGTGGCAAATAATTTTTCAGCTCTTCAGGTAAATACTATGCTGAAGAAACTAGGTGTCGCCAAGTTTTTTAGCGGCATTTATGTTTCAGGTGATTGCGGTTTTCGGAAACCACGCCCTGGCTTTTTGGTGAGTTTGTGTTGGGAATATAATCTCAAAATAAAAGATTGCGTGATAGTGGGTGATATGCCTGAATGCGATGTATTAGCTGGTAAAAATGCGTTGATGCGTACAATACTAGTGGATAGATTGGGGCAGTTTGATGACCTCAAGGGTGACCTTGAGCCAGATGGAATTGTTAATAGTCTAGAGGGAATCAATTTCAGTTAATAAAAAAGGCTACCATTATTGGCAGCCTTTCTTCATACTTTTTTTGCAGAAGTTATCTATTTAATAGGAAGCCAAGTTTGGGTTCTGCCGATTAGAGACCACCCTAAATAACCACGAACTTCTAATTTGTCTCCTTTACGGGATATTTTACAATCATATACCTTTCCATTATTTGGGTCGAGAATTTGACCATCGTCCCAACCATCGCTTTCTTTTTCCAAACCAGTAAGTATTACCATTCCTTCCACTTTCTGGTCTTTTCTTGGGTCACTATCTGAGCACTTTTCACAAACGGCATTTTTTCTATCAGGGTTAAGCACCTCAATTACCTTTCCATAGGCTTTTCCGCCCTTCTCGTATATCTCAACTATCGACTTAGCTTCACCAGTTTCATCATCAATGGTTTTCCATTTACCTAGAATATCTGTGCCACTTTGGGCTGAAGCTATTGCTGTTACAAAAACGAGCATAAATAATGAACTAATTACTTTTTTCATGTTTCCTTTTTTTAGTTTTTTATGAGGTATATACAATTCCTTTGCCAAAAATAACCGATTTTTCTTTTTAACCACTAAAAAGCCCTACTAACACCCAATACCCAACGGAATTTAAAGTAGTCAGGATCAAGTGCCGGAGTCTGGTTTAAGAAAAATGGCATATCAAACCTGATTGTAAGTGGCTTTGCGGTTTCAAGTGGTCCCCATTTTTTGATGGTAAGTGCTACACCAGCACCCGCATCAGCTCTAAAATCTGCAAAAGTCAGTTTTTCACTTGGTAAACTAGAGTTGATGATGCCGATATCACCAAATAAATAAGTATTCAACTTAAAGTACTTTCCTAAGAACTTAGACCTTGTTCGGAAGTATTCATCAAATTCCAATTCAGCGTTAACAGCTGCGCCACTGTTCCCAGCGTATGTTAATACAATTTCACCATCGCTATTTAGGTATGGAGCCAGATAACCAGAGTAACCTCTTAAATTAAGCCCTCCACCATGATGGAAGTTATTGGTTACCTCATTGTGCCCAGCCCAATCGCTTGGTAGAATACCTTCTGAGCGAGTGAATTTATTATCCATCAATTCTTCATTGTTTGCAGAAGCCAACATCAAAGCTGACTCTCTTGGGATGTTACTGCCAGTTCCTATTTGGGCAAAGACCCTTGTTTTAAATAAGAACTTATCAAGGCGATTGTTATTAATAACGGTAAGTGAGAGTTGTGCAAAGTCATAGTCGCTACCAATGGTAGACGAACGAAGGTCTAATTGGATATTACCATCTCCTTTTTGGTAGTCATATTTATGCTCATAACCTGCACTGATGATATTATTCCACTGGTCAACACCCCATTCATTGGGATTAAGGAGGTAGACCAAGTCTGTGCTGTCCTGTCTATACATTGACTTGAAGCCCAACTTAAAAATGTTATTTCCTGATAAATCTGTTTTCTCAACACCAGCCTTGAAACCCCAAAGGCCATCCAGACTTTTTGCCTCAAGGGAATAATAAGCGTCTTTTGTCAGCTTGTCGAGATTGTGCCTATATCTAAGCAAGAATGATATTTTATCAAACTCATTCTCTTGAACAGTAGAGTCGTAGGAGGCCTGTAAGAAACCTGTATTAAGCCATACATTAGCACTGAATATGTGATGATGATTGAGATAGTTTCCATTTAGGTGCAGGCCTATTTTCAGTCCATCGTAACTATTGTACCATATGTCAGGTCGGCTGTTGAGTTCATAATGTTTCCAATCGGGAGCGTTAGAAATTTTTGAATCAAAAGAATACCTGATTGGCATTTTCTTGGCATTATCTGGCATATAAGCATCAGCTAATCTATGCGATGGGTCTATTTCTACATTTTTGATTCCACCAGGTATCTTAACAGTCGCTTCGTAAGTAATACCTACTTTATCCCAACCAAACCATTTTGGTAATACAATGGCATCGGTGTTTTTTACAAACCAGGTATTGGGAACATGGAAATCATAAGTCAATTCGTCTTTTGAAGTAACTCTGAAGTCAATAGGCATCTGCATCCGGCCTTTGCGCTTAAAAGTGATGATATATTCATCTTCACCTTCCCCTTTTTTAACTGACTTGACAGCATAATCAATGGTTTTACTGGTTTCCCACCATTGGTCAAAAAACCAATTAAGGTCAACCTTGGTATGATTAATTACCGAAGCTCTAAAATCTTCAAAGTAAGGATGTGCAATTTTCCATTGGTTAAAGTAATTCTGCATAGCTTTGAAGAATAGCTCCTCACCTAATACATACTCCAGGTTTTTGAGCATAGTAGCAGTTTTGTAATATACATTTCTGTATCCGCCACCGTGGCGCAAGGCTCCATTATAGCCATCAGAATGTGTATTTAAAGTACTCTCATCACCAGTAGTTGCACCATATAGATATCCGTTATATACGCGAGAATCCCAAGCAAGTCTCGGTCTTTTGTATCTTCTCACATAGGCCGATTTGGCAGGGTTGTCAACCATGGTATCTCCATCAATTTTTTCCAATGCCAAAGCAGTTAGCCATTGGGTAAAGCCTTCATCCATGGCAGCGCGATAAGTTTCATTAGTTCCTACCATCCCGAAAAACCAGTTATGTCCAACCTCGTGACACAAAAGACCGCGATAGCCAGGGTCTGACCCTCCATCTAAGGTAAGCATAGGGTACTCCATTCCGTCTTTCGCATCTGCCACTATCATTTTATGATAGGCATACATCCCTACATTTTCTGAATAAGTCTTGATAATTTCTGCCGTATAATCAGCAGCATTTTGCCATTTTGAAGCATGTGGTTCTTGTGCTAAGGCTATGCACTTTATGCCGTTCCATTCAGCTTCGCCAATACGGTAGGTTGGATCAGCTGTAAAAGCAAAATCATGCACATTTTCAGCATGGAATACCCAAGTCTTTTTGAGTGTACTGTCATAGGGCACTATCACAGATGGCTTCTCACCCCAGGGCTTGTCCTTAAAGTTTTTAATATCCAACTTCTTCCTCAGGTCTTTCGGTAGCACTTCATCGCGGTTTACCATATTACCTGTGGCGTCAACTATGTAATTATTCGCAAAGGTTAACTCTACATCGTAAGTGCCGAAGTCGCCATAGAATTCACGGCTTAAGTGTTGGTTGGTATTCCAACCAAATTTGTGGTCGTATACCGCAATTCTTGGATACCAATGCACACCATCAAAATGTTTGTAGCCATAGGCCATAAAAACCTTCATCCTGCGTCGGGTGCTGCCCGAGTCAAAAAAAGTTTTGAATTTTATATTGAATTCAGTTGATTGATTTGGTAGTAAAGGTTCGTTCAGTAGTATTTTTAGAACAGTATTGTCAATTATACCATTGACAGGTTTTCCCTTTTGGTCAATGGCTTCTATTACAGTGCCAAGCTTGTTTTTTTCATAATAACCGTAGTAGGGCTTTACTCCATTATTTTTTTGAAGGTCATCTAAATAAGAACCTGGTTGAAATGCATTCTGATACAGATGGAAATAAACGTAATAAAGTGTATCGGGTGAATTGTTCCAGTAGGTAAGGTTTTCCTGGCCATCAATTACCAATGTATTCTCATCAATACTCGCTTGTATTTTATAGTGAACATCTTGCTGCCAATAACCATCACGAGGCAGCTTGTTTTTCCAGTAATATGGATTATCCTTGCTACGAAATGTATTTGGCGGGTTTAAGGCATCGTATTGGGCAAAAGCCGATGTGATATAAGTGAGAGTGATTAAAATGAGGCTGAGTGTCTTTTTGGTCATGAAATTGATTTTGTGGCGGAAAATTACAAAATAAGAGGCAGTACTTGGTCATGGCTCGCTTATTTCAAGCTCTAATTGATTCTGGCGTTTCGCTATATCTATGCTGGCATTCAGCTCGAAGCCAATAAGCAAGGCGAAAGCATTGAATTGTATCCATAATAAAATCACTATAAGTGTACCAATCGAACCATAAAGTTTATTGTATTGGGCAAAGTTGTTTACAAAGTAAGAAAAACCCAATGAGGTTGTGATACTGAGTATTGTGGCAAGAGTTGAACCAGCTGAAAAAAAGCGCCATTTCACTTTTTTCGCTGGCCCTGCATAGTAGAGAAATGATATCATAAAAAAGATGAGTGCCAGGGTAATAAGCCACTTAAGTGAGGCAAGCATAAAAATGGTCCATCCATCCTTCAAAATTTCATACTCCACCAACATATCTAAAAACAACTGGCCAAAAATTATGATAGAGATAGAAACCAATACCATTACCGACAACAAAATTGTGATTGCAACTGCCATTAATCGCTGTATTATTGCTGGTCGGCTCTCTATGGAGTGGTAAGTATTGTTAAATGCTTCAAACATGGCATTTACCCCATTGGTCGAAAAATAAAGCGCAGCAACAAAACCAACTGATAATAATCCGCCACGTTGCCTGTTAATGATATCTTCAAGAGTAGAAAGTGAGGCTTCATAGGCAGCATCAGGTAAAAACGCTTCAAGTAGGGCTAATAACTCTTCCTGAAAGTTTTCAATAGGTATGTAAGGGATGAGTGTGAACAGAAAAATAATTGCGGGGAAAATAGCTAAGAAGAAATGAAAAGCAAGTGAAGACGCTCTGGTTGTCAAGGCACCTTTTTGCAATCCTTGAAAAAAGAAGACCAATACATCATATAATGGCAAACGCTCAAAACCTGGCAGTTTTATCTTTTTCGAATACTTGATAAGGAAAACTACCGGCTTTAGCTGTAGTATCTTTTCTTTGAGCTTGCTCATTTTTTAAGGGTACGTTTTAGCCTTCAGGCTAATATCGAGACTTTTTATGTTATTAGTCAATGCCCCCATCGAAATAAAATCAACACCGGTAGCTGCATAAAGTTCCAATACTTCTTCCGTAATACCGCCTGAAGCTTCAGTCTCGTAGCGTCCATCAACTATGTCCACGGCTTTTTTTAGGTTCTCGGGTTGAAAATTATCCAGCATTATTCTGTCAACGCCACCATAATCCAATACTTTTTGTAATTCATCAAAATTTCGGACTTCCACTTCAATTTTAAGATTTTTGCCTTTGGCTTTGAGATATTCGTGAACAGTTTTTATCGCATTTTTTATGCCACCAGCAAAGTCAATGGGGTTATCCTTTAGCATAACCATATCATACAAACCAATACGATGATTGGTGCCACCTCCGATTTTTACAGCCCATTTCTCTATTGTGCGATGACCAGGTGTTGTTTTTCGGGTGTCAAGAAGCTTCGTGTTATACTTACTTATTATATTGCACAGTCGATGCGTTTTGGTTGCTATGCCGCTCATTCTTTGCATGAAATTTAAAACAACCCTTTCAGCCCTAAGAATTGAGCGTTGGCAACCATTAACCTTTAAAATAATATCGCCCTTTTTTACCTGAGAGCCATCTTGAATAAGCACATCTACTTTTAAAGTGTTATCAACGGCATGAAATATTCTTTCGGCTAATTCAACACCTGCTATTATACCATCCTCTTTGACCAGAGCGTATGCCTTGCCATTTGCTTCTGCAGGAATGCAAGCATTCGAAGTATGGTCCCCATCACCAAGGTCTTCCTCAAGCGCAAGGGCAATAATTTTATCCAAATCTGAAGTGTTGGCCAAGTGGAGTTATTCTTCTTGGTTCTCTATTCGCAATTGGCTTACTACTTCCTTACCTCGTTCAATCTTTACTAGGTAAAATACCCTGAAAGCCTGCTTATCGGTCTTAAGGGTGCCAATGGTGTATTGTGATTGGTTTTTTTCACCACCTTGATGCATCACATTAAAATCTTTGGTAATATGCGATACAAAGAAGTCCTTGAGAATTACTTCTGCCTGAGCTTTGCTGTATACGCCTTCTTTGCTGATAATGGTTAACTCTACATTACTAGAAAGGTACTTTGCCAATTCTTTGGAGTTACCAGTTTTTAGGCTAGCAGACACTTTTTCGCCAATTTGAGCGAAGCCTGCTTGCATTATCAAGCTAAATAATATTGTGAAAAAAACACTTTTCATTTAAAATAATTTTAAATGTAATTGTCAAAAACCGAGCCAATTGCCTGACACAAAAATATTGATTTTAATTTAGCAGCGTAAAAGAATATGAAAGTTAAACTAATAGTAATAGGAAAAACTAAGGAGAAGTCAATCCTGCAAGGAATAGAAGAGTATAAAAAGAAACTGTCTTACTTCTGTAAATTTGATTTGATAGAGATACCTGGTGTGAAAAAAGGCAAAACCTTTGATGTTGCTGTTTTGCAAGCTCAAGAAGCCGAATTGATTCTGAAGCAGGTAGGTGATAATGATACCTTGGTGCTGTTGGATGAAAATGGCAAGCAAATGGCTTCCAGAGATTTTGCGAGTTTCGTAGAAAGACAGCAACAAACGGGAGCAAAGAGTTTGATTTTTGCTGTAGGTGGAGCCTTTGGGTTTCCTGAAGATTTAAAAACTAAATACAAGTCAGTCTCTCTTTCAAAAATGACTTTTTCACATCAATTGGTCAGGTTGATTTTTATGGAACAGATATATAGGGCTTATACCATTATCAGCAATTTCCCCTATCATAATGATTAAGCCTAATTAGTAATGGCCTTGTACACTTTAGTGTAATTTTCGACACCTTCTTTGAGTGAATAGACTTTTTCAGCCGCATTTCTGAATACGCTTTTGTCTTTAGTCAAATATTCGTCTATTTGGCGGATTGCGTTTTGATAGCCAGTAGTGTTAAACTCCTTCACCACTATACCAGATTGTGTGGTTTCTATGATATCATCAACATCGCCAACACCAGCGTTGCATATTACAGGAATGCCCATTCCGAGTATCTCTCCATGTTTGGTTGGAGAAGATCCTTGCTTAGAGAAAACGGGTTTGATAAAGAACAACGAGAGTTGCCCTAATGACAATAAGGTAGGGACATCATCTCTTTGCCCATAGATAATACTTATACTTTTTTCATCTATTCCCTTAGCTGATGCTTCTTTTAGTATTTGGTCGGGCTCATCTCCAGTGATGAATAAGAAGCGACTACTATGGCGACTCTTTTGCAAATCCTTAAAAAAGTCCAGCATTTCATCCATCATGTACCACGTACCTATTGAACCTAAATAGGTGATGACTAATTCATCCTTTTTTATTCCTAATTTTGTCCTATACTTTTCTCTAAGAGAGTCATTCACTTTTTCTGCCTTGAAATGCTCAAGGTCTGCGCAACATGGGATAACTTGAATTGGAACTGGTTGCTTTTCCACGTTTTTCCAATCGTGAATAATGGATTTAGCTTTATGAGTTAGAGTAATAGAGTAATCGGCATTGGATAAGAACTCTACCTCTTTCCTCTTGAAGTAGTCATATACCTTTTTATAAATCCACTTATTAGTATCCCATAAATTACCATCTACACGCTCATCCGCATAAAAAGCCCGCATATCAAAGATGAATTTTAACCCGAATTTTCTTTGAAGGTGTAAACCAACTAATGCAGTGATGTAGCCCCGGCAATGTACAATCTTATATTCACCAGTTTTTGCCAGTTTTCTTGCCTCACCGCGCAGTTTCAACACATCCTTGATTGTGGATATAATAGGAGGCGTTTTAGTATAGCTTAATGGCTTCCACGTAATATTGTTTGATTGAAGCAATGAGGCTATTTTTTTCTTTCCCTTTTCATAGCGTTCTTCTTTCTCAAAACTAAACAGTGTGATTTCATATCCTTTAGCTGATAATCCTGACAAATACGGGATGACTTGAGATTGGCCCAAGTTGTCAGTCATGCCGTCATACGAGAAGTAAAGCGTTTTCATAATTGCTTGAAGCGCAAGATACAAACCTTATCTTCTATCTTTGCGATAATATTTAACTCAAATTGAGATAAATTGGACGTACTCAGTGTATTTGATATAATTATTGCGCCTATTATTCTTTTACTGCTTTTATCCAATGCAAACAAGATAAAGAGACAGAACATTGATTCCAATCCTGCCTACCAATACTATACTACTGGATTGCTAGCAAAAATAGCAGGTGGAATTGCAGTTACTTTTATCTATATCTTTTACTACGGGGGCGGTGACACTATTGAATATTGGAAAAGTAGCGTAACCCTCTCTAAGATGATTTTTCATTATCCATTGGTGTATTTTGATATCATGCTTGGGAATTTAACTTACCTCAATTTTGTCCACTTCAACACTATTGGTTTTCCTTACTACTGGAAAGACCCAACATCATATGCTGTAGTGCGCTACACGAGTGTATTCTCTTTGGTATCATTTCAGACCATTATTGGTACGGTAATGTTGGTGGCATGGCTTTCTTATAAGGGAGTGTGGAGATTATATTTAACCTTCACGGAAATGTATCCAAAGTTGCATAAGGAGTTAGCAATAGCAGTTTTATTTATCCCTTCGGTTCTTTTTTGGGGGTCGGGTGTATTGAAGGATACTTTTACTTTTGGCGCTGCATGTTGGTTTACTTATAGCTTTTATAGTTTGGCAATAAAGCGACAGAAAGTATTCCAAAATGTGCTGACGATTATTGTGATGACTTATATCATCATTTCTATTAAGCCATACATATTCATCGCGCTGATACCTGGTTGTATCATTTGGCTGGTATTTAGCAGGTTGCAGGGTATCTCAAATCCTATTATCAGATTTTTGGCGGCACCCATCATTTTTATGTTGTCTATTGTGCTGGCAGCTTTTGTGTTTTCTTCTACCTCGGAATTTTTAGGTGCCTATTCATCGGTTGATAGTATTGTGAATAAAGCGGTTGTTACCCAACAAGACCTTAAGAGGGAGGCTTATGAGGGGAATTCTTTTGATATTGGTGATTTTGAACCTACATTACCTGGGATGTTGTCAAAGTCACCACAGGCGATTATTGCTGGGTTGTTTAGGCCCTTTATTTGGGAAGCTAATAACCCTGTAATGTTTATCTCCGGGCTTGAGAATTTGATATTAATGCTCATGTTCCTGTACTTCTTTGTTCGCTATAATCCAGTAAAATTTATTTCTAGCTTATTTAGTGAGCCTATGATTATTTTTAGTTTTTCTTTTGCTGTGTTTTTCGCTTTTGCTGTGGGGCTGACGACCTCTAACTTTGGTTCGTTGGTTCGATATAAAATACCTGCGATGCCCTTTTTTCTTGCTTGCATTCTTATAGTAAGAAGTAAACTAATGGGGGTGACTACAGGTGAAGTAAACGAAACTGTTGAAGGAGAAGAAGATAATGATGCCAAAGGGATGCCCTTGTCACCTTTGCCCAGTAATATCAAAAAGATTCGGCGATAGTGTATCTAAGTTCTTTGCTCTTTATTAAATCCGCAAAGGGTATAAAAGAAGATACTGAGCTGTTTAAGAACCTGAACTTTTTTGACCACGTCCACATGGAATGCCCATGCTTGCGTTCCCGTTTGGTGAATGGTATTTTGATGGCATCTCTTTTCATTTGAAGTAGGCAATAGAAAAGATTGGCATTTTTTACTTTTTCATTTTCTAACCTAGTTGCTAACTCCCTGTCAAATATTACCATGTCAAAACCATTTAATGGGGCTTTAGTCAGTGTTATGGTCATCATAGTAACATGAAAGATGTTACTTAGCATCTTATTGAAAGGACTCACTTTTAGTACTTTTCGGTAGGCAATTACGTATTTGTGTCCTTTTTGCCAGTGACTAAACATTGGTGGTAGCATATTTGGTGGGTCTTGGCCGTCGGCAGCCATTACTGCCATACAATCACCTGTTGTAATACTTAAACCCGCCATAACTGCATCGTTTGAGCCCACGTTTTCAGCCAATCTCAAGACTTTAATCCTGTAAGGATGCAAGGCTTTAAAGGCTAGAAGTTCTTGTAACGTATTATCTTCAGAAGCATCATCAACCAGGATATATTCTAGTTCTGTTCCTCGAGGATAGTTCTTTTCTTCATCTAAGAGTTCTTGTCCTAAGTCACGGATATTGCCCTCATTACAAAAGCAAGGAATGATGATGCTGAGTCTACTCATTGTTTTTCTTGCCATTTTTCATAGCCAAGCCCTTCCCATGGTAAGCCCTTATCATAGTTGTTCATCCACGGGTAATGGTTTTCACCAGTTTCTTTGGATAGTATTTCTTCCACATCGCCTATGTACTTAGCTGGGTTGCCTGCAAACACACTAAAGTTCGGGACATCATGTAAAACATTAGCTCCAGCACCTATTAGGCAATTGTTGCCAATCTTTACACCTGGATGAAGAACAGCATGAACGGCTATTTGTGTATAATCGCCTATCTCAGGACCTTTCTTGTTGCAATTGGAGGGTGGGTGTGGGTCATTTGTGAATACTGTAAAAGGATAGATAAAAACGTAATTCCCAATTTTGGAGTGTTGGCATATATGAACGCTGCTATGCAAGCGACAGTAATCTCCAAACTCAGAATATCCTTGAATGTCACTTAAAGTACCTGCATGACAATGCTTGCCAAAAGTTGTTTTCTCTCTGATAGTAACCCGATGACCAGTAGCAAATCCTTCACCTGTAATAACTGAAGCATAAAGAATGGAATGACTTCTAATCAATGAGTTTTTGCCAATAGCAGTTTCAGGGTTTTGGTAATTTTCATTGTGGTAATAGTCTGCCAGAGGCTCTCCAATAATACAATCGTTGGCAATTATGGTATTATCGCCAATAGTCACATTATCATAAATAACGGTATTGTCACCAATTCTGACATTTTCTCCGATGGTCACATTCTCGCCAATCGAAATATTGCGGTTGTTGAATTTCAAATTAGTTGGCAGTTTGCAGTTTACAGTTGGCAAGTTGTAAACTGTCAACTGCCAATAGTAAACTGGTTGTAGTCACGAATATAATCACTTTCCTCATACACCATGGAAGTGATGCTAAGCATGATAGCATTTTCACCAAAACTTATCTGATGCCAACAGAGTGGGGGTAGGTAAAGCCCTTTACTAGGGCTATCTAATGTGAACTTTTGTTTCTCACCATCTAATGTCTCAGTCTCAATAATTATCGCTCCATTCATGGCAATAAGTACCTGCTCTAATTTCTTGTGAGCATGTTTTCCAAGCAATTCATCACTCGGTGCATTATACACCCAAAACAAGCGTTTTACTTTAAAAGGCAGGTTTAACCCTTCAGCTATATTAATATCCCTAAGGTCGTTGCCCTTTAGGTGTTGAAACTGAATGATGCGTGGTTTACTCATACTTTTCTGTATAAGGCTTTGATGGTGTCACCCGCACCCATAAGGGTAAGCATGGTATTGGCGGCATCTTTGGCGAAATTCATTCCTTGGTTGGTTTCAAAACTTTGCCTTAGCTTTTCGTCGGTAGATGTCTTGGAAATCAGCTTTTCATCACTTCTTTTGGTGCTACGCTTGAAACGGGTAAAGCTGATACCAGTTGTTTTTATCCAAACCCTTTTAAAGCCATGAGTCTTGAGCAACCTGTGCAAAGTTGCAGGTGTATAATAACTCAAATGCTCTGGATAGGTGATGATATTATACTCACTTTTCAGGTAATGCCTAAGCAGTGAGTTAAAGTTAGGCGTAGTGATGTACAAAAGTCCGCCTTTTCTTAATATCTTATTGAAGTTGGTAATCTCCTCTTGTGGGTTATTGATGTGTTCAATTACTTCAAAAGAAGTGATTACATCAAATTCACCAGCTTGATAGTTCTTGGGGTTAAGAACCCCTTTTTGCATATTGATGCCTTTCTCATTATTGATACGCATGGCTTCGTCTGTAAATTCCGTGCCGTATGCTTGCCAATTTCTTTTAATGGCTTCTTCCAAGAAATAGCCGATGCCACAACCCACGTCAATGATTTTGTTGTTCTTGCGCTCGGGTTCGAAAACATCCAGTAACTCATTATAGCGCTTGATAGTAATTGGCGATAGGTAATCATTTCTTCCATAGCCATCGTAATACTTTTCTAACTCCTTAATTGTTGGAATTTGATGAGAGAATACAAAACCACACTTACCACACTTTACCAAATGTGCTGCCTTAAAGCCTTGGAGCGGTTTCAACTTGGGAGACCCGCAAACCAGGCAATTGCTGTGATGTTGTTCGCTATTCTGCATCTTGGTGGGGTAAAAATAGCAGGAGTTTGGGATTATAGCTAATATAGCTCAATGTTAAGATGAACTCAGCCATTTGTGTAAAAGTATAATCAACCAAATTCTGTTGTAAAGATTGTCTTCGCCAGCAAAGAAGGATTTCTTTAGCTTTTCTATTTCGGCATAGTTGAGAACCCCACATTTCTCAGTCATTTCTTGGCTTAGGTACTCATCAACTAGGTATTTTAGGTTTGATTTTAACCATTTAGCTAATGGAACACTGAATCCCCATTTGGGTCTATCGAAATACTTTTTGGGGACTAAATCGTAAAGCACTTGTTTGAGTAGATACTTGGTTTGTCCGTCCTTAATTTTCAAGTCAGGAGACAAATTGAGTGCAAATTCAACTATCCTGTAATCTAGTACTGGTACCCTTGTTTCCAAAGAGTATTTCATGGAAGCCCTATCCACCTTTACTAAGAGGTCATCCTTTAGGTAATAGTTTAGGTCGAATAAAGCCTGTTGCTCCATCGCAGTTAAATCGCGGGGCAACTCACTAAAAGTTTCCTTTAGTTTTATTTCCTCTCTCCACTCAGGTTTTAAAAAATCCCTGATTTGTTGACGGGTGAAGAAGTATTGCTCTTGTGAGAAAATATGGCTCTTTTTGGTGGATTCAGTTTCGTAATCAAACACACGAGCGATGCGTTTAAAGCGGTTATTCATTTGTGAAAAACCAAAAGCGGCAGGTTTTCTCAGGGCTTTTACCAAACTGCTATCTAACCTTTTCGCCCATTGATAAGCACCGTAGCCAAAGAAAAGTTCATCGCCGCCATCACCAGAGAGCGTCATGGTAACGTTTTGCCTTGCCATTTTACTCACCAGCATGGTTGGTATGGCAGAAGAATCGGCATAAGGCTCGTCATACCTATCAGTAATCTCGTCCACCAACTCGATAGCATCCTTTTCGGTTACAGTGTATTCATGATGGTCAGTGCCCAAATATTCAGCAATCTTTTTAGCATGGTCGGCCTCGTTGAATTTAGCATCATCAAGACGTATGGTAAAAGTCTTAACAGGTTGGTCTGATATCTGCTGGCTGATGGCAGTAACAGTCGTCGAGTCAATCCCACCGCTCAGGAAAGTGCCATAGGGTACATCACTTATCATGCGGTACCTTACGGAGCTGAAAAGCAATTCCTTCAGTTGCTCTTTGGCCTGTGTTTCGTCAGTTAATACATTTGATTTGACTTGCTCATTTACGTTCCAGTACTTCTTAATCTTGATGCTTTTTCCATCAGCTTTTAGGTAGCTGCCTGAAGGCAGTTTCTTTACCTCATTATAGATGCTATGAGGTTCTGGGATATAACCCAAATGAAGAAACTCATTGATGGCGGCCTTATTAATATTGAGGCTAATCTTATCAGAAACGGTTTTTATGGCTTTCAACTCTGAAGCAAAAGCCAGGTTGCCATCCTGCCAATAGTAATAAAGGGGCTTGATACCCATCCTATCGCGGTAGATGAATAACTCTCCATTCAACTGATTGTAAATTGCCATGGCGTACATACCATTGAGCATGTTCACGAAAGTCTCGCCATAATGTACAAAAGCTTCAAGAATTACTTCGGTATCTCCATTGGTTTTAAATTTAACGCCCTTTTCGGTTTCCAGCTTTGCCCTTATCTCAAGGTAGTTGTAGATTTCTCCATTAAAGATAATTACGTGGTTGCCATCGGCAGAAAACATGGGCTGATTAGCTGCTTCACTTAGGTCGATAATACTCAGGCGCCTGTGTATAAAGCCCAGACCTTCGTGCTCGAAAAAGCCATCAGCATCAGGTCCTCGATGGACAAGGGAAGCGCTCATTTTCTCCAAATCACTCTTAGTGAAGACCTTTTCTTTAGAATAATATCCAGCTAATCCGCACACGTTTTAGTTGTCTTGTAGGGCAAAAATATCTTTTATAAACGCACTGTAATTTTTATCGGCATTAAATTTCTCATTCCACACTCTCCGGGCATTGTTTCTGTACTCTGTTTTTTGGGTTTCAGGCAGATGGTAATAGGCTACTAATTTGTTGGCTATCTCTTTGGGTAAGGGATTCCTATGAAGTAAGTAACCGTTATGTTCATGGGCTATTATTTCAGAAACACCCCCTGTTTTGGTGCCTATTACAGGGATGCCAAAGGAAAGAGCTTCCATCATACCAATAGGGATGCCTTCAAATTCACTCACATTGAGAAAAATGTCGTAGTAGTTTTCTGTATAGTGCTGCAAAACACTTTGTTGACTTAACTCTCCCAAGAATTGGTATTTTACATTGGCTTTGCCCTTCAATGCCCTATGGGTCGCTTCCTGAAAGAATGATTGACTTGGTCCATCACCAATATGCTTCCATTCTACTTGAATGTCATCGATTTCAGCCAGGGCTTCTGCAATGAGGTTTATCCTCTTAAGCAGCACTGAAAAAGAGCAGCTTATAACTGAAAGCTTACCAGGAGTGTTGTCTTCAGGATTTAATCCATTGTCTCTCACCCCTAAATAACTCAGTTTCAGTTTATCATTGACCCTTATTTTTAGCTTCTTCTTGAAGTATTCCTTGCCATGCTCGGAGATAAAAAAGATATTATCAGTTTCATCAAACAATAGTTTTCTGAAAGGTAGATATCCTTCTGAGTGGCGCTCCCAATACAAGTCCCAGCCATGCATGCGGGTAATGAATTTTAGTTGAGCATTTTTCTTTTTCAGGAGGCATAAAGCGATGGACCTATAGTCTGTCCAATAGCAATAGAAAAGCGTGTCAATGATTTTAATGTTCTTTTCCTGCAAAAAGCTTTGGAGCCTATCTACAAATTTCTCAGCTGCATTGTAATGATTAAAGATGCTTTTATATGCGTTCAAATTCATATAGAAAGTCTTTAACTCACTCAAGACCTCTGGTTGGATGATAGCAGTCAGCCCACTCCATTTTTCTGATTGGGAAAGAGACACAGTTAATCCATGTAATTCAACGTTTTCAGGGAGGCTGATTTTGGGTATTTCTTTTGAGTTAGTTAACACATAAATTTTCTCGAAATGTGATGCCAGGTATTGAATCTCTGTGTTTAAGTATGTATTCAGGTCGCGAAAAGGATAGGCACCTGCAAAAAGTATCAGGTTTTTGAAAGCCATCAACTGCCTTTGATTTTATTTAGAAATCCCGCCAACTGACTTACCTGTAATTGCCTTGAGAATTGGTTAACCTTTTGGCTGTTCAAATCGTTTTGGCGCTTGGTTCCTTTTTGGTACTCTTCCCATACTTGCCTAAGGAAATGGTAAGTTTCATCAACTGAATTGGTGGTAGTTCCGCACCCTGAACTGTTCACTATTTGTTCGATAGAACCCTCATCGGAAGGTGTAACCAATATATAACTACCACTGGCAATGTACTCGTAGATTTTGCTGGCGATAATACCTTTAAATCCTTTCCATGCCACATGTAGCAACAAGTGTGAACGCTTTTCAATCTCCAGGATTTTGGCTCTTTCCATACGTTCGGTGCATTCGTAATACGCCTCGTAGCCTGACATGAGTTTATCAATCCTTTCTTTTTGGGTTTTGTAAAAAGCCAACCCGGGCAGCAAGAGTTTTATCTTATCGGACTTAGTTTCGTCAACTAGTTTTTTAAGTGCTTCACAAAAAACTTCAATTGGCTGTCCATCATAAAGAGTGCCTACATAGGTAATTGTAAACTTTTCAAATGGTTGGTCATTGGTAACTACCTCAAAATCTTGTTTCACAAAACCGTTATAAAGTGCATGGCCTTCAACACCTACTAATCGAGTCACTCCATCTGCGATAGGTTGCGAACTGGCAGTAACAAGCGAGGCTGTCTTCACCCACTTTTTTTCGAAAATCCTATCCAACCTTTCTATCATCCTGAATAAAAAACCTTTGCCAATCATGTTTATTTCGCTGGTAGTCCATGCATCGCGGTAGTCGGCTATCCATTTTACTCCAAACTCCTTGTGTAATAAGTATCCAAACTTGAAAAGGTTGAAAGGATTTCCAGTAACCACCATCAATTTTACATCAGGATTTTCCTTCAAATACTTTCTACTGAATTGATAGATGTTTTTGTACTGGATTACTGTGTTGGTAAAGTTCTGTAAAAGCAACTCTATAAAGGTCAATATTTTACGCAGACCCACATGTTTCTTATCATCATACTGTGCGTAAATCTTGTCTTTTAAATTAGGCTGGTAAGGCAGGTAATAGACCTCATGACCCTTTTCTTTCTCATGCAAAACCTTATTGGGAGTGGCTTTTGAAACATCAGAAAGTCGATTGATTTTATGGTCCCATCGACGGGTAATGATAACAGGATAATAACCGTATTCTTTCAGATAATTAGCCCAGGAATAAGACCTTTGTGACGCCGTAAGGTTGCAAGGCGGAAAAAAATAAGCTATACAGAGTATTTTTTGCATCTAAAGGGTGCAAAATTTCAAATTCGTGCCAAGATATTTATCTTTCGCTGGATTACCTAAAATGTGAGGAGATTAGGCCTTTGAATATGAAAATTGATAAATACAGCAAGTTTGATGACGTACCAGGTAATGAATTTCTATTAGAGGATGCTCCAATTTTCTCACATCAGATATATGCTGATTGGCTGAAAAAGACAGAGAGTAGAGACTTTTATTGGATTGTTGGAGAAGAAGGAGGTAATAGACTGCTGTTACCATTAACCGTTGGTAAAAAGGTTGTATTTAAAATAGGGCAGTTTCAAACGCATGTGATTTGGATGAAGGGTAACCCGAATGCCCAAGTTGAAAAGAGTTTTCTGAATAAGGTAGTTGACTTTATAGGCAAAGAGAAGTTGTGTGACTGGATACAAGCACCACCCAACTGGGCCATTTTTGACCAAGTGCCTGACAATACCATTTCAGCTCCATTTGGGACATACCTGATTGACTTGCAAACGCCAACACTGGAAGAAATATTCGCTAATTTTAGGAAGGATTGTAGAAGTAACATACGTAAGGGTGAGAAAAGCGGCTTAGAAGTGAAAAGAGGGCATAATCAATTACCCCAGGTATATCAGTTGCTTGAAAATGTAGCCAAGAAGGGGAGGCAGTTTTTGTACAGCTATGACTATTATAGGGAGTATTTGGAACATTTTAAGAACAACGTTTTACTTTATGTGACTTATCTGGATGATGAGCCTCAGATTGGTAAATTCAGATTAGTGAGCAGATACTCATCCTATGGGTTAGGGGCAGGCCGAATTGATAAACCAGCCAAGGGAGCCGGTAATTATACGACTTGGGTAGAGATACAAGAATTGAAAGATTTAGGGATTCAATATTACGATTTTGTAGGTGCGAGGATTGACCCGGTAAAGGGTTCTAAGCAGTTTAATATCCAATTGTTTAAGGAAAGCTTTGGGGCACAATTAAAGCGTGGACACTTGTGGAAGCACAATTACTCCCAACCCAAATTTTTCGCTTATGATAGCTTATTACGCATGAAGTT
>JANQJC010000134.1 GCA_028281825.1 Flavobacteriales bacterium | reverse complement strand
TTAATATGTCGCCCCGCTGGGGCTTGCAGCATCGCAAATAATCACCAACTATTAATATGTCGCCCCGCTGGGGCTTGCAGCATCGCAAATAATCCCAACTATTAATATTTGCCTCCTTTGGAGGCTTGCAACTACTCTACCAAACCCTATCTTTGCCTTAACCAACCCAACCTATGGCAAAGAACCTATTTATAGCCCTTGAGGGGATTGACGGCAGCGGCAAGAGCACGCAAATGCAGCTTTTGAAGGAGAAACTGGAGAAAGCGGGGCATAAGGTGTACCTCACCTGCGAGCCTACCGACGGCCCAATGGGCAAAATGATACGTAATATTTTCACCGAAAAACTGGATATTGACCACCGTGTAATCGCGGGGCTTTTTGTGGCTGATAGGCTGGAGCATATCCTCGACAAAACCAATGGCTTGCTGAAGAAGTTAGATGAGGGTTATACAGTGATAACGGACAGGTATCTTTTTTCTTCTTACGCTTACCAGGGAGCGCACATGTCGCTGGATTGGGTAATTGCTGCCAATAGCCAAAGCGCTGACCTGCTTCGCCCTGACTTGAATGTGTATATTGATATCTCGCCTGAGGTGAGCATGGAGCGCATCACCAAAAACCGCAGTAATACCGAACTTTTCGAAACCCATGAGAATCTCCGTAAGGTGAGGGACACTTATTTACTGGCCTTCAAGAAACTGAAGGATGAAGAGAACATCGTTACCGTGAAAGGTGACCAGGAACCCGAACAAGTAGCTGAGAAGATTTGGGAAGCAATAGAAGGTATTAGTTCATAGGTCTTGGGTCTTAGCAAATAATTGATATAGAGGTGGTTATATAAATTTTGCTGTAATAATGTTCCTCCTTTTTTAACAGATTACACCCCTGATTAACACAGTAAAAACGGTCCAAAAAGCGCAAAAAACGCGTTTATCGATACCCCCGAGGGACTCACGGAAAATCTTGGTCGTCGAATAACACCGTATATTTTTTGCTAATTTTGAAGCCTTGGGTTTTTAAAAACCTTTACTATCAATGACTGTAGCACTCCCTGAAACCGAAGCTCTAGAAGCCTTGCGCCACGGCGATGAGCGCGCTTTTGAGCGTATTTTCAGGCAGTATTATCAATCCCTTTGTAGGTATGCTATCCGTATGCTGCAAGAACAGGAGGGTGCAGAAGAGATAGTACAGGATATGTTCTGTAAGCTATGGGAGAGTAGGGATACCGTGAACATTGACACCTCGCTGAAGTCTTATCTATACAGGGCTGTACACAATCGCTGCCTCAACCAAATCAAGCATATTAACATCCGCGAAAACTATAAGAACCACAACCAGGAACGCATCAACCATGAGGAGCAGCATTTCTCAGAGCATTATGAGCAGTTTGAGCTGCAACAGCAGATAGAACGGGCTATTCAGAGCCTACCTACTGAAAGGCAGCGTATTTTCCGTATGAGCCGCTTTGATGGTATGAAATACCGCGAAATAGCTGATGAGTTGGGCATTTCAGTAAAAACCGTGGAAGCCCAAATGGGTAAAGCCCTAAAATCTTTACGAGAAAATTTGAGCGATTACCTGCCTGTTGCCGTAACTGTGATTGCGCTGGGGGGTTTACTCTACCACCTACTGCAAGCTACTAGCCTCGTTCAAATCTTGTTATGGATACTTCTTTGGTGAGGGGTGTGCCTTTCTCCAAATGTTGTACAAACTCATTGGCAAAATAAGGGGCCAACATGATTCCCTTGGTGCCTAAACCGTTGAAAATCCCCACCTGTGGATACTCTGCATGCAGCCCTACCAGTGGCCTGCGGTCTACTACTGTTGGGCGGACTCCAGCTTGCTGGTTTATCACTTTATAAGGCACTTTCAGAAAGGCGTTTAGTTTCTCCTGAAGTTCTTCTCGCCCTTTTGCAGTTGGAGTTTCGTTAATGTCCTTCCACTCAAAGGTAGCACCCACCTTGAAAAGTCTATTGCCCAAGGGAAGTATAAAACAGCCCCTGTTAATGATATGCTTGGGCTCAAAGTCGGGTATCTCTATAATTAGCACTTCGCCTTTGGTTTGGCGCAGTGGTAGTTTGGGGAAATAAGGGTTGTTGCTTCCCAAATGACCTTCGCAAAAAATCACTTTACTCGCTGAAACGCCCTTCCACTCAATTCCTTCTTTGGTTAGCTTCAAGTCTTCAGTTTTAAAATCATCCTTGATGTAGTTTCCTGCTAACCTGGTTCTGATAGTCTCTCTCACTTTGCTAACGTCCACCGCCCCAGATTGCAATACTACTGAGGCTCCCAATGGATTATGGATGTGGTCTGGATAAGGGTCTTCCAAAATCTTATTCGTAATGTAATCGTCCATCTCACCATGGTTCCAAGTTTGAAGCCATAATTTTTTTTCTCCCTCATTAGCGAAAATTTTCATGATAGGTACGTCCCACAAAGGATTCATACCATAGCTTTGCTCAAAACTTTTATAGGTATCAATTGCGAAAGGCACTAGTGCATCTGCCTTCCAGCTTTTGGCCATGCGCTTGAAAACAACAGGATTGTAAATACCCCCTGCTACATTGGAGCTAGAGGATTTCTCGGGGTTGTCAACTACAACAATGGTTTTGCCCTCCTTCATCAGGAAGTGGGTTAGCACTGTCCCTGCTATCCCCTGCCCGATTATCAAGTAATCGGCTATCACAGCGGGATGTTACCGTGCTTTTTGCGGGGCAGTTTGCGGGCCTTGTTTTTCAGCATTTCAAATGCTGCTATCAATTTCTCCCTTGTTTGGTCAGGGCGAATTACTTCATCTACATAGCCACGTGCCGCAGCCCTGTAAGGGTTTGCGAACATATCATTATACTCTTGCTCCTTCTCCTTCCACTTTGCTTCTTTGTCTTCGGCTTCCTTTATTTCTTTCTTGAATATAATCTCAGCTGCACCCTTGGCACCCATCACCGCAATTTCCGCGGTAGGCCACGCATAGTTCATATCAGCACCTATATGTTTAGAATTCATTACATCGTAGGCGCCGCCATATGCCTTGCGGGTAATTACCGTAATTCTTGGCACCGTGGCTTCGCAGAAGGCGTATAATAATTTTGCCCCGTTAGAAATGATACCGTTCCACTCTTGGTCCGTGCCCGGCAAGAAACCCGGTACATCTTCAAACACTAATAGTGGAATATTGAATGAGTCACAGAATCTTACAAACCTACCTGCTTTTTTGGATGCATTGATATCCAATACTCCCGCCAAGTAAGCGGGTTGGTTAGCCACAATACCAATGCTCTTGCCACCTAATCTGGCGAAACCGACTACTATATTCTCAGCATAGTCTTTATGCACCTCAAAGAAGCTTTCTGCATCAGCTACTTCACTAATCACATCCCTGATGTCATATGGTTGATTGGGATTTGCGGGAATTACATCATTTAGCTTTTCTCGTGTCTCATTGCCCTTTTCATAAGGTACCTGTGGTGGTTCTTCCTCGCAGTTTTGAGGCACGTAACTCAACAGGGTTTTTATCTTATCAAAACATGCCAACTCATTAGAAGCAACGAAATGGGTAACCCCTGACTTTACTGCATGTGTTTGAGCGCCTCCTAGTTCCGCGGAAGAGACATTCTCATGAGTAACCGTCTTTACTACATTAGGGCCTGTCACAAACATGTATGAGATTTTCTCTTCCATGATGATGAAATCCGTTAAGGCGGGTGAGTATACCGCACCACCTGCACATGGCCCCATAATAGCTGATATCTGAGGAACAACGCCAGAAGCCAGCGTATTCCTGTAGAAAATATCCGCATATCCGCCTAAGGAAACAACACCCTCTTGTATACGTGCACCGCCCGAGTCATTCAAGCCAATTACTGGTGCACCATTCTCCATTGCTAAATCCATCAAGCGACAAATTTTTTGGGCATGGGCTTCAGCCAATGAACCACCAAATACAGTAAAGTCTTGTGCAAAAACATACACCAATCTGCCATTTACCTTTCCATAGCCAGTGATTACACCATCCCCTAAAAACTTCTGCTTATCCAAGCCAAATTGGTTAGAGCGATGAGTAACGAACATCCCCAACTCTTCAAAAGACCCTTCATCCAATAGAAAGTGAATCCTTTCTCTTGCCGTTAGTTTACCCTTCTTATGTTGACTTTTTATTTTAGCCTCACCCCCACCTTGTTTCGCGAGGTCTATTTTTTCTTCTAATGCTTTGAGTTTATCTTTCATAGTTGGTTATAAAGCTGAGCTAAACTGTTTCAAGAATCGCACATCATTTTCAAAAAACAACCTAATATCATTGATGCCATACTTCAGCATAGTGGGTCTTTCAACCCCCATTCCAAAGGCATAGCCTGAGCATTTCTTGCTATCGATACCGCAATTTTCCAACACATTGGGGTCTACCATACCACAACCCAATATCTCTACCCATCCAGTGTATTTGCACACGCGGCAGCCCTCACCCTTGCATATTTGGCAAGATACATCCATCTCTGCCGAGGGCTCTGTGAATGGGAAATAGGAAGGGCGCAAACGTATCTCTGTATCCTCGGTAAAAAACTCGCGGGCAAAGTATAATAGCGTTTGTTTCAAATCAGCAAATGAAACATTCTCATCGATATACAAACCCTCAACCTGGTGGAAGATACAATGGGAACGGGCAGAAATAGCTTCATTCCTGAATACCCTACCCGGGGATATAGTCCTGAAAGGCGGCTTGCCTGCTTCCATCACTCGCACCTGCACTGATGATGTATGCGTTCTTATAGCTATATCTGGATTCTTGGCGATGAAGAAAGTATCCTGCATATCACGGGCAGGGTGCTCTTCAGGAAAATTCAATGCTGTGAAATTATGCCAATCGTCCTCTATCTCAGGCCCTTCTGATATAGTGAACCCAATCTTCGCGAATATCTCCACTATCTCATTCCTCACAATAGAAACAGGATGCCTTGACCCCACTGGAAAAGGCTCGCCTGGTGCCGTCAGGTCGATAGCTATATCGCTGCTACCACCTTGGTTCTCCAGTTCTTCTTTTACCGAATAAAATTTCTCTTCAGCAGCTTTCTTCAGCTCATTGAGTTTCTGCCCAAACTCCTTGCGCATTTCAGGTGCTACATTTTTGAACTCTTTGAAAAGCTCTGTAACGGCACCTTTTTTGGCGATGTACTTTAGGCGAAACTCCTCCAACTTCTCTTTGCTGTCAGGGGATTGCGCCTGTACTTCATCCAAAAGCTTCTTTATATTATCCAGCATTTCTATCTATTTCTTTGGTCTGCTCAAAAGCCAGCCTGCTCCACAAATGAAAAAAGGCCGCTATTTTGCGGCCTTGAAATTAGGAATTATGTGCCAATTCCCTACTTTTTATCTTCTAAAACCTTCACGGTGAACTTCACATCTTCCACTGGTTGGTCGGCCTGCATCTTCTTCACAACGGCAATTTTCTCCACTACATCCATACCCTCTAGCACTTCACCAAATACAGTATAACCGCCATCCAGGTGAGGCGTACCGCCAATTTCCACATAGTCTTTTTTCGCTTGCTCACTAAAGGTAACCCCCATTCTTTGCTCAGTTAAAGGAATTGCCTCCGCA
>JANQJC010000029.1 GCA_028281825.1 Flavobacteriales bacterium | reverse complement strand
CTGTTTGAATAAATTGTATGCTAAGGGCATTCCCACTTTTTATGGTAATCATGGTTCTAGTATCATTGACTTGTTTATGTGTCGGCATAGTGATTCCCTGCAGTTTTTGTCCTTGCGGCAGTACATTACTTCTAAGCATATTGCCAATGCCAATAAAGGTGCTGGTTACCATATGCCCTGGATCTGTGAAACAGGTTTTAATGTTCTGGCTACTTCTTCTGCCCAGCCACACCATTATACTTTCAATATTGCGCCTGATTATGCTCCAAATCTTCAGATGTTTGCTACTACCAAACTCCTGCCATTTCAACGAGTAGTTTCTGCAACTGCATATACCTTAATGAATAGACCTGATGCTTCACCTAACATGCAGTCCCGCATAATGGCGTCGGTTTCTTCTTTATTCATTGCGACGCAACATCTTGCTATTCTCGCCAGTTGTGGCGTCCGTTGTGTGCGTATGACTCGCCTTCCTTTTAATGTCCGATGGATTCATAATCCCTCCATGGCACCTCTTCGGTCCCGCTACCATGAGCTCTTAGCTCAACAGGTTCTCTTCTCTAATAATAAAACTAAGGTTGCATCCATAAATGCTCAGCTACATACTATCCAACGCAAAATGACAGCCATATTGCGACAGACCACTACCTTGGACATGTACCACCGATTTACTAAATTAAATACGCACCATATTAATGAAGTATATAAGGCTGTTAATATCAAATGTAGACCTACTGCCACCCAACAAACTAATTTAGTTAATGATAAACCATTTGTTGAAGGCATTTATGACTATTATGCCAATGACTTGTTTAAGACCTCCGATCAATCTACTATGCCTACCATTCATATCCGAAACCATGCCACACCTATGGATGATGACTTTATTGACCACTCCTCTGAGCAGCATGAGAAGATCTCTAGCATACCCACGTTGGATGAGATCCAGACTAGTCTCAAAACCTGTAACCACCACTGTAATAGTGGTATCACTAGAATTCCTATTGAATACTACCGTTTTTGTGGTGCTCCTATGTTGCACCTCTTGCATGATTTCTTTGGTCTAATGTGGCGGTTTCACCATATTGACCCTTCTTTGCGGCTGGATACCAAAACATGTATACCCAAATTTACTGAGTCTCAACGCCCTAAATTCCAACACGATCCCTCTAAGTATCGTCCCATTGCTGTCCAAAACACTGTCTTTAAAATCCTGGACAATATTATACGTCTACGACTTGAGGCCTGGGTTGCCACCTTTGATTTGCTCCTACCAAATCAAGCTGGATTCTGCAAGGACATTGGTTGCCATGAGCAGATTTTTGTTTTACAACAAGCTTGTGATCGCTTTGATGGGCTTGAGTTAGCTTTTCTTGATATCAAAAAAGCCTATGATTCTGTTGATCGCCGCCTACTGCTACAGAAATTAAAAGATGAATACAATCTGCCTGACCATTTTGTACAAGTAATTCGTAGTATCTATAGCTGTTCGGCCAGTGTGATTCGCAATGGTAATATTTTTTCTAAATGGTTATTTACACACCGTGGCTTGCATCAGGGAGCTTTATCTAGTCCTATCTTATTCAACCTCTATATCAATGCTCTGGCCAAGCGGTTGACCTTAAAGAACTGTTATGGAGTTCCTTTGTTGAAACAATCCCGTTTGATCCCTATACTTCTGTTTGCTGATGATATAGTGCTACTAGCAACCTCTACCGGTATGCTCATTTCTATGTTACGTATCTGTCAAACTTATGCCTTGGACCATTTTATCTCTTTCAACTGTAAAAAATCTAATACACTATCTATTCAGCATGATTCATCCCATTCTACCATCCTTGATGTTGGTTCTGGTCTATCCCTCCTTTCTTGTACCATGTATAAGTATCTCGGGGTTCCCTTTGCGTTTTCCGGGTTTGATGTCGATACTTATTGTAATAAACTCTGTAACCTTTTTCACACTGCTGCTCGTATTACTATTGCAAAATGTAATAACCATACCTTGGATTGGTATTTCCGACACATTATCTTTAAAACTTGTTTGCGATCTAGGTTTGAGTATGCCGCTGTTGTTGCACCATATACTGATGTCCACATCTGCAAATATGAAAAAGCTCAAATTCGACAATTGCGTTGGATGTTTCATGTTCCAATTGATACCCATGACACTACTATTCGCCTGGCATTATCTTTACCCACTATTCAATGTCGTTTTGATTTCTTACAGCTTTGTTTTTGGTATAAACTTTTACAGACTCA
>JANQJC010000002.1 GCA_028281825.1 Flavobacteriales bacterium | reverse complement strand
GGTAGGGGCATCGGTTGCACCATGGAATACCAACACGTCAGTATTACCGGCAGAAGCCGCTTCTTCTCTCCCCATCGCATACACCTCAATGTTGAAAGGTGTAGCAGGAGAGTAGCCAGTTTGGCTTACTATGCCATTGGCAATTAAAACATAAGTCTCGTTCGCCGTAAGGGTATAATTAAATGTAGCAATGGCTTGCCCCACTGAAGTGCTATTACCTGGCGCAACTGCCACTGCAAGATTAACATTAGCCGGTAAGCTCAAAAAAGGTGTGGCTGTCCTGAATTCGAAATCAGGAATAGCTAATGTTCCGTTGACGTAGATATCCACTACAGCGGCATTAGCGTCTGCTGAATTGTGAATTACTTGCACTCTGGCAGTCTGCGCGAATGCCGCAACTGACAGTAAGGTCAGTGCAATTAAAGATAAAAATTTGGTCCTCATAGTTAATTAGTTTTTTGGGTTCGTATGGCAGGATAACATTATAGAACATTTTTTGTTTAATTATTAGTGCAAAAAGTTTAAACAAAAATCCAAAAACATTCATAAGAAATTGATTTTCAGAGGATTAATTTTTTATTTTTTTACCTTAATATCTGGTTGACTATTGGGATATTTCAGAATTAGGCTTTAAGATTGGTGGTATAAATTCTTCGGTTTACCTAAACTCTTTTCACTTTTCATCGTAGACTATAATTGTTTAGTCTAATTTTTAGCATAACTAGATAACTTTCAATTACTTTTATCCAAGTAGGAGAGGGGATTCATGGAGGCAATGTCACAACAGCATTTGAGCACAAACAAGAACGAGAAGATAATTCTCGATACGCTCAAGATTGCCAATTCGGCGCTTAAGTTGAAAAATCTTAAGCTTAATTCCCTATTGGAGATTACCAATGCCATCAACAACAATTTCTCCAAAAAGCAACTACTCAAAATCTTCGAATTTGTTTTACGCAGCCAGTTAAGCATTGGCAAGTTGGCATTCTTCACCAATGATGATGAGGAATGGCAATGTTCGCTGCGCTATGGTGTGGCTGATAGTTTTGACGGGTTTGACATAGAAAGTGAGCTACTTGAATATACCGAAATAGTTGAAATTGAAGATGGTGGAGACAAGCTTTTTAGTGAGTTTGATGTGTTGATACCTGTGTTGCATAAGTCAAGTCCCTTGGCCTTTTTGCTTATAGGCGATATAAAAGAAGACCTAATTGAGAATACACAAACTAAGCATATCCCATTTATTCAAACGCTTGCAAACATTATTACTGTTGCAATTGAAAATAAAAAGCTAGCAAAGAATACGCTGAAGCAGGCAGCAGTGAAGCGGGAGCTAGAACTGGCATCAGAGATGCAGTCCATGCTTTTCCCGAGTTCCCTGCCCAAGGATGACAAAATTGAGATTAGTGCATTTTACCAACCCCACCAGCAGATTGGGGGTGATTACTATGACTATGTGAAGCTGAACAATAACGAGGTGGGCCTTTGCATGGCTGACGTCTCTGGTAAAGGAGTTTCAGCAGCGCTATTGATGTCCAACTTTCAAGCAAATCTTAGAGCATTATTTCAGCATGCTACGTCATTGACCGAATTGGTACAGGAATTAAATGCCAAGGTAAATGCCAATGCAAAAGGTGAGAAGTTTATCACACTTTTTGTTGCAAAATACAACTTTGTTACCAGGGTGATGCATTATGTGAATGCAGGGCAAAACCCACCTATCATGTTGTCTCAAAATACCACTAGTTACCTTACAACCGGTTGCCCGGGATTGGGCATGCTAGAGGAGTTACCCAAAGTGAGAGAAGGTATCTTAAACGTGCCTAAAAATGCTATTCTTTTCTGTTATACAGATGGTGTAACTGAGTTGGAAAACGACCAGGGAAAGGAATTTGGTTTGAGTAAGCTAGAGCTTATACTACTTGAGCATCAGCTTTCTAATATGGAAACTTTGAACGAGAGTTTGGTTCAAACACTTAAAAAGCACAAAGGCCAAATGCCTTATATCGACGATATTGCTTTATTTAGCTGTCGCTTCCTCTAGTTCTTCTTTCTTTTTCTTATTGCTGTGGTAAACATCTATCGTTACGATAGCTGCGATAAATCCCCAAAAAGGTGCTGAAGCTTTATCTGTATCCAAGAAATTATTCAACATACCGTGAATAAAGTAGGTAATCAACCCCAGGAAAAGCACCATAATCGTTAACCTTAACTGCGGGTCTTTTGCCTTAAAATAGCTCATGACTGCCGTATAGCAGGTGGTTATTACTATGAGTAAGAAGGAAAGAGATCCAAATATACCGGCTTCAGCCAGGGGGCCTATGTATTCACTATGGGCATTACCACGGTCAGCCATGTTGGTACTGATAATTGTACGCTCACTTGCCAGCTGAAAAGGTGCATATTGAAACATATAGGTTCCCGGCCCCCAGCCCATGAATGGCCTCTCTTTGAACATCCGCCATGCTGAGCTCCACCTATTCAATCGCTCCAGGTTAGAGGCATCTGAAGATATGTTGGTGATAGATTGAACGTGCTCACCCAAATCAGCCGAAGAGTCTTGGCGGTTTTTTTCCAGCTGCATGTATATCTGCGTTTGAAACATCAGAAACACTCCTATTACCCCTATACCCAATAGTGCTACCGTGGTGAACTTGATTCGCAAAAGCATAATTACAAGAACTCCCAAGGCCCCAATAAGGCTCACCCATGCTGCACGCGTGTAGGACAATACCAATGCAAAAGCGTATAAGCCCACCAGGGTCCAAATGATAATTTTGGCACTCCGGGAATAGTCGCTCTTGATAGCAAAGCCCACCAGCAATGGAAAGAACATTGCCAGTATAGCGCCATAAGAAGTATGGTCGTTATAAAATGGAGACATTACCCAGTGAGCTGGCTGTTCCAAAAAACCATACATGGAGTGGTGAACTATGGTGTAGATAATGACGCCCGTAAAAGCGGCTACATACAGCCATAAATACCACCCCAGGTTTTTCTTGTTCCTAAACAACTGTGTTGCCAAGAAATAAAAGGTAATGACATACCAAAGCCTTGAGATGAAGAACTTAAGCGACACAATGGGCATTTCGCTGGTGATTGTAGTGAGGCCAATCCAAGCAATATTAATGATGATGGCGACCGAAACGGGATGGCGGGTGACCCGCCTGTCGAACTTACCTTCAAGCAAGAGCTTTATTAAGAAAACGAGCATTGCCCCGAAAAGCAAGGGGTCTGTAGGCAAGCTGATACCTACACCAAGGCCAATATCTGTGAGGTTGACGGAAAGGGGGGTACAAAATACAATTAGCAGCACCAGCTTATCAAGTGAAAAAAGAGCTAACAGGCCAATGGCAATGGCAATGGGTAACAATGGAAAGTAGAAAAACTCAGTGGCGACAAGCACCATATTCAGCAGGATAAATATCCCAGTGATTATGTATATCCACCTTAATTTGAGTTGATTTGTCAAAACGGTTCTACTTTTCGTTCAACTCGCTTAACCCCCTGTAGTTTTCAATTGCACCAACTACAAAACATCCAAAAAGAAATGCACTAGCAGCAGATATCACTACTATCAGCCATCTGATAGGGTAAGCCTTTTTATCAGAAATATCGGGTTGAGTCACCACGTTGGCATAGGTCAACTCTTTCTCCACATCACGAACAGCCGTCTCGTATTCTTCCTTCAAATCGTTGTACTTGCCTCGTATTCTCCATAAGTGTTCATTCAAAGCGAGAAACTCTCCACCTTTATCTTTTAGGTTGTCTAGCAAAGGCTCAATTTCTTTGGCTCTCGCTTGCTCTGAAGAATTTCCTGAGATGTTTATCAGGTATCTTTCGGTGGCATATTCAGTCTGCAATTCATAATCAAGAATACCGTACTTCATCCTGATGCCACGGGCTTTTGCCTCCATGGTATCCATTTCGGTCTTTTTCTTGTCCAACTCGTTTTTCAATATCTTCACAACTTCCATTGACTTTTCCCTTTGAAGGATACGTTCCTTTTTATTGAAAAAAGTAATGATGCTTTCAGCCATTTGTTTGGCCACCTTTGGGTCAGTATCCAAAACCTCAATCACCACTGACTCATACTCCGTTTTCTTGATACGCACATTATCTTTAAACTCCATGTTCATGGCAGTTTTGTAGTGCTTGTTTTTAGTAGTATCAATTTTGTAATGCTCATAAAGGTTGAATGCATCAACAATCATTTGCTGAATATCGTCTGATTGAAGCACCTGCAGCATTTGTTCTGTTGGTGTTTCTGTGCCCATTGGTATTATATTGGCAGGATACAAAACAGCGTATGACCTATATTTAGGCGTAATAAACCATGGGCTTGAGAATATCACAGCCAACACAGTAGCACTCACGGTGATAATTGTTAAGTGCTTACGCCACTTAAAGGCAGTTTTCACAAGACTATTATTGTTGAAGTACTCGGCCATTGATACCTACTTTTTAATTTTTTTAAGGTTTTCAATCATTATTATCCCGATTACACCCATTAAAAATGCAGAAATTGTCGAGACCAGCACAATCAACCATCGTATAGGATATGATTTCTTTTCAGCCGGAAATGCATTATCCACGATAAACTTATAAGGAAGTGTTTGTTCTGCATCCACTTTTGCCTCCTGGTATTTAGCCCTCAAGTGACTCAATTGCTCTTTTTCATGCTCCAATTGGTCACGAATAGAAACATAGGCCCCACCATATTGAGCTAATACTTTCAATTTCTCCTCAAGCTCTTTAGCTGCGGTGCGGTTGCCTTTACTGATAGCTTGTGCATAAGCATCATTAAACACCTCAGATTGGGACTCATAGTCATTAATGCCCATCCCCCTTAAGTTATTGAGTGAGTCTTCCAGTTCTTTTACAAAACCTTTCATTTCAAGGTACTCAGCTTCTGCAATTTTCATTGCTTTAACAGCCCTTTCTTTAATCATCCTGTTTTTGATGGTATCCACCAATTCGCCAATGTCATTGGCCATAGCTGATGCAATAACAGGGTCGGTATCCATCACATCAATTTGCACTGACATGAACTCGGTACGCTTGAATGTGATATTACTCTCAAATTCCTTGAATAGTTTGGTGTACTTATACTGATGTCCAGTATCTATCTCATAGTGGTTCATCAGGTCATACTTGTCCACTATTTTTCTCCTAATTTCATCAGAGTTAAGTATCTGTATCAACTGTTCAGCTTGTTCTTCTTCACCAAATGCCAAAAGGTCGTCTTTAGTAACTGCATTTTTCGCTAAAAGCGACTTTGAGGCTGAAGCGGTTGACGTTGGGAAAAGTATAACTGTTGATTTAAACTTAGGCCTTACAAATGCGGGGCCTGAAAAGATAGCTGACGAAAGAGCAGCTAAAACCGAGATAATAATCAGGGGTTTTCTCCATTGGTAGAGGAAAACTACAAGATTTGTCGAGTCGAAATCGAACCCGGTCCCTTTTTTGTCAGTCATGTGAAAACTATCAGTTTTTTGGAGGCACCAAAAGTAGAAATTTTTTTCGTTGGGCTGGGAAAATACTTGTAAGCCTCAAGTTGATGCTAACAAATACGCTATTCGTACCTGATGATGCGATAAATAGCTTTAACACTTATTAGCTTGGTTGCAAATGCCAAAGCAATGCCACTCACAATCATAATTGCGAAGTTAATTAGCCAGTGGAATGGTAGCAGTGTAGAGCCATAACCGATAACTGCCACACCCAAGGCATAAGCGGTTAAGGTAAGAATCAAGTTAGAAGAGGGCTTAATTTTGAAGACCTGATAGACGATAAACGCCTGCATAGCTAGATTTATAAATTGGGTAGTAAGGCTTACGATAGCCGCACCCAAAGCCTGGTAATGTGGTATTAATATTAGGTTAAGGATGATATTGACACTCATACTAATAGCCGCAATCCAGTTGAGTTGGCGCAGGTTGCCATTAGCAGTGAGCAGTGTTCCAAAAACGTAGGTGCTACATATCGGGATGAAACATCCCATCAAAACGCCAAAAATGATAGATGACTCATTAGCATGCTCCTTATACAGCAGGCTCATAATCTCATAGTTGTAGAAAACGCAGGCGGCTACTGCAATTAAAGCTGGTCCTATCAAGAGTTTAAAGGCAAGGCTAGCCAGTTGCCACACGGGTTCCTTTAGCTTCAGCATTCTGGAGAACATAGGTAACAATAGCACCGAGAACAGGTAAGCTATTTGGTTGGCGGCATCCAGTAAACGGAAGGGTTGGGCATAGATGCCTGATTGTTTGGCTCCTTTTTCACCTAGCATACGCTCCAACATCACTGAGTCGAAGCGATTATAAAACGACATTAAAAGCACCAATATAGCAAAAGGCAGGCTCTGTTTTAGAATAACCCTAAAGAACTTGGGGTTCCAATTCAGTTTTAGGAATTGAGCCTTGCTCAATACAATGAAGAAAGCAATTAAGGCTGTGAGCATATACCCAGCAGTTTGTGCATATACAAACCACTCTATTTGGAAGGGCTGGTCTGTTAATCCGCCCCAAATCAGGATGCCGCAAATAAATATCATCAACAGCCTATCCAGTACTGAGATGATGCTATCTACCCTAAACATTTGCAACCCGGCTATATTAGAGCGCAGGTAAAGTATAAAGGATAGGAGAAACTGATTGAAGCCCAATAGGATGAGCATGTGGATTTCTCGTCCTTGATAGCCAACTACCAATGCAACCACCAAGAGAATGAGTGAATAGAGCACGGCAAGCGTAAACTTCAGCAAAATGATACCGCTGAGATGCTTACTCAGCAGTTGTTGGTTTTGTGAAATATTCCTGTTATTGAAATTGGTAATACCAATATCCAGGAAGATGTTAAGAATGAGGGATAGGTTGAAAAGTGCAAAGTAAAGCCCATAATCTTCGGCCCCTACCTGGTTTTGAACCACACGGTCAATACCCAATATCCAAAACGGCTTTATCAGCAAGTTGAGGAATAGCAGTAGAATAAGATTGGTTATAAACTTCCTTTGCATAAAAACGTGGCAAAAGTAATTAAATACCAGCCACCTTTTGGGGTACTATCAAGGCTAAGCTATCAATTTTTTAACGGTAGCTCTTAAAGTGGGTAGTACTTCATGTTCAAACCATTCATTTCTTTTGAGCCATATTCTGTTGCGGGGTGAAGGGTGGGGTAACGGAAGATAGCTGGGTAAATATTCTCTATAATTCCTCACTGTTTCCGTTAAGTTTTTTTCTCTTTTGTTACCTAGATAATGAGCTTGGGAATATTGTCCTATCAGTATAGTAAGCTCCAAGTGAGGCATGGATTTTAGCAATTTCTCGTGCCATAGTGGTGCGCATTCAGGGCGGGGAGGCATGTCACCAGACTTGCCTTTTCCCGGGTAGCAGAAACCCATGGGTATTAGGGCTATTTTTTCTTCATTGTAGAAGATATCCTTATCAATACCCAACCAATCACGCAATAAATTACCACTAGGGTCATTCCAAGGGATGCTAGTGTTGTGTACTTTGGTTCCTGGTGCCTGACCTATAATAACCATCCTGGAGTTCTTGGAAGCTGATACAATGGGGTTGGGTCCCAATGGTAAATGTGCTTTACAGGTATCACAAGCTCGTATTTCTTCCAGTAGCTTTTTCACTGGGCTAAGATAGATGAATAGAGGTCAGTAATTGTGTCGGTTTAGCGGCAATTGCTGTGTTACACCCTTCTCCATTTCCCTTAAGGGAAATTACCGAACTTGAATGAATTGGAAGCAGGTAAAATAGCAAAAGGCTTTACGGAAGCTTTTCTTTACTTTGCGACAAATTCAAAGTGTGAGGATAGCAGTCAATACAAGACTTTTACTGGAAGGCAAGCTGGAAGGCATTGGCTGGTTTACCTATGAAACGCTTCAGCGGATTACCCAACAACATCCGGGGCATGAATTCATATTCTTGTTTGATAGGAGCTACTCCAAGCAGTTTATATTTTCTGATAATATTACTCCAGTAGTTATTCCCCCTCAGTCGCGTAGGCCAATATTGTGGTGGATGTGGTTTGAGTGGGCAGTACCGTGGGCATTGAAAAAGCACAAAGCCGATTTGTTTCTTTCACCAGATGGTTATCTTTCTTTGAAGACAGATGTGCCATCAGTAAATGTCGTTCATGACCTGAATTTTGAGCAATTCCCAGATGACTTGCCACCCAGTTATAGTAGGTATTATAGAAAGTATTTCCCTCAATATGCCCAGAAAGCGCAGAGGGTTGCTACTGTTTCTGAATATTCCAAGCAAGATATCGTGAATAGGTATGGTGTGAATGCAGACAAGATAGATGTGGTATATAATGGTTGCAACAAATTGTATGGACCCATCACTAATGAGGAGATTGCACAAACCAGAAAGCAGTACTCCCAAAACTCCCCTTATTTTTTATTTATAGGTGCGTTGCATCCTCGCAAGAACCTGATAAACTTATTTAAATCTTTCGATCAGTTTAGGGCCAAAAATGATATGGATACCAAGCTGCTGGTTGTGGGTGGTAAAATGTGGTGGACGGAAACCATTCGCCAAGCCTATGAGCAAATGCAATACAAGCAAGAGGTGGTTTTCACTGGCAGATTAGAAGCCGCTCAACTAAAAAATGTGATAGCATCGGCTTTGGCTTTGACTTATGTTTCTTTCTTTGAGGGCTTTGGTATCCCTATTGTGGAGGCTATGAATAGTAATGTGCCTGTCATCACTTCCAATGTGACCAGTATGCCTGAGGTGGCAGGGGACGCTGCGCTGTTGGTTGACCCATCATCTGTTGATAGCATTGCCAACGCGATGGGGCAGGTAGCCAATGATGAAGACCTAAGAACCCAATTAATTGAAAAGGGTAGGGAGAGAGGCAAGACCTTCACCTGGGATAGGACAGCGTCCTTGCTTTGGGAATCTCTAATTAGAGCTTCGAAATAGTTTGTCTCAGTCTTACAGACTGTACATGTATTTTGTCTTGGCACTAGGGGCTGTGCCCCTAGCTCTAATGGTGTGAGCCTTACAGGCTCATTTGTTGCATGCCCAGTATAGCTTTCAGGTGGCATAATATGCTTTTCAGGCTGAAAGCCTGTGACTACAAAGCTTGGGGCAACGCCCCAAGCTAATGGGCATAATACAAAAATCAGGCTGAAGGCCTGAGACTTAAATATCATTCCCAAAAGTATTTTGCATCATATTCTGATACTCCGTATCCCTTCATGAATTCTTCTACTTCCTGTTTGAATAATTTTACTTTATGGTGTTCTTTTTGATTGGCTATATATTTTGAAACTATATCCACTTTGGAGCTGCTCACGGAAAATGCTCCATATCCGATTTGCCATGTAAACTTGTTCACTCCTTGCTCCTTCATCCATTTAGATGATTGCTTTTTTGTTTCTTCGACCACTTTGGCTAGGGTATGGTTTTTGGATAATCTGAACAAAATGTGAATATGGTCGGGCATTGAATTGATTTTGAGAATTGGGCTGTTTAAGTTCTTGAAAGCACCGACTAGATATGCGTACAGCTTATCTTCAATTTCAGAAGTTATAAACGGATAACCGCCCTTAGTGCCAAAAACAAGATGGATATACATTTGTGATAGTGATTGCCCCATAAGTGCCAATTTTGATTTTGCAATTTGTGGATTTTCTTTGTTTATGGCAACTGTTTGTCTCAGTCTTACAGACTGTATATGTATTTTGTCTTGGCACTAGGGGCTATGCCCCTAGCTCTAATGGTGTGAGCCTTACAGGCTCCTTTTTGTGTTACATGATGCCATTTTCAGGCTGTGGGTATACGATTTTATAGCTGCGATAACACATGAACAGAGATGTGGTAAATGTGTCTTCAGGCTGAAAGCCTGTGACTATAAAGCCTGGGGCAACGTCCCAAGCTAATGGATATAATACAAAAAATCAGGCTAAAGGCCTGAGACAGTTACTGAAAGAAGACAGGCTCCTTAACATTCCATTAAACCAACTCAAAAAAACGTCATTTTTCCTTAATAAGCTGGTTAAGTTCAGTTCTTATGTCTATTGTTCTTTTGTAAGTGGATAAATACTATATATCCTTGATTGCAATGCTTCAATACTTTTCTCCAATGAAGCCGCTAGAGCAGCAAGGGCAACTATCCCCCAAATTTTCAGGAATAAAACCGAGGAAACATGAGTGCATCCATTAAGTTAGTTGGCGCCTCTGTTTGGCGCCTTTATTTTTTCCTAATACTGAACTTCATCAAAGACTCTTTTAAAATAATACGCACGCACACTAATGAAACAGGAAACAAAAAAGAAGAAAAAAAGAAAGGTTGAACTGATTGTTCTTTCAGACATCCATTTAGGTACTTATGGATGCCATGCAAAAGAGTTGCTACAATACCTCAAAAGTGTAAAGCCAGAGACGCTGGTGCTTAATGGTGACATTATTGATATATGGCAGTTCAGTAAAAAATATTTCCCGAAGAGCCATATGCAAGTGATTAAACACATCACGGGTTTAATTGCTAAGGGAACCAGGGTGTACTACATTACTGGTAACCACGATGAAATGTTGAGAAAGTTTGAAGGTTTCCAGATGGGTAACTTTTCCATTGAGAATAAAGTAGTGCTTGACCTTGATGGCAAGAAAGCATGGATTTTCCATGGTGATGTATTTGATATCACCATGCGCTACTCAAAATGGGTGGCCCAGTTAGGTGGGTATGGATACGATTTTTTGATACTCATCAATCGCTTTGTAAACAGGATGCTTCAAAAAATGGGAAGGGAGAAAGTATCTCTCTCCAAGAAGATAAAAGACAGTGTGAAAGGTGCCGTGAAGCATGCTGACGACTTTGAGACGACGGCGTGTGAAATAGGTATTTCAAATGGATATGATTATGTGGTATGTGGTCATATCCATAAGCCACAAGTAAGAGATGTAAGCCATAATGGTAAGACTATCACTTATTTAAACTCTGGTGACTGGATAGAAAACCTGACTTGTTTGGAGTATAATGAAGGGGCTTGGAGATTATACAACTATGGTGAAGATGAATTGGCTCCACACATGGAAGTGATACACGACCAAAGAATTGAGCTTTCGCGCAATGAGCTGTTTGCAAGCATGTTAGGTGAATTTATGACTGAAGATTACATCAACGGAAAAAAACAACAGGCAACACATGAGAAGAAAAGTAAGAAAATGCTAGCCAGTTTCTGGAGTTTATTTTAACCACTTTGAAAGGGCTCAACCCTCTTTTAGAGTAATAATAGAAAACCCTTTTCAGGGAATAAGTTGAACGAAACCACCTCTTAATGAAAGTATTGTATGCCGTACAGGGTACAGGTAATGGGCATATCACCCGTGCCATTGAAATCATCCCTGAACTACAAAAAAGAGCTGAAACTGATATCCTTATCAGTGGAATACAAGCCGAACTGGAATTGCCTTTTGAAGTGAAGTATCGATACAAAGGTGCCAGCTTCATTTTTGGTCAAAAGGGCGGTATCAATTACCTGGACACCTACTCCAAGAATTATTTCAGAAGGTTTTATAAGGAAGTAAAGAGCCTACCGGTGCATGAGTACGACTTAATTATCACTGACTTTGAACCTGTTTCGGCATGGGCATGCTATTTTGCTGACAAGCCTTGCATTGGGTTTGGTAACCAGTTTGCCTGCAGGGGAGAGAATGTTCCAAGGGCAGAGAATGAAGACGTTTTGGGAAGGTTGGTTCTCAATTATTATTGTCCTGTTAGCACTTCCTATGGCATTCATTTCCAAAGGTATAATGACAGGATACAAACTCCCGTAATAAGAAAGATGGTAAGAAACCTGATGGTGAGTGACCAGGGGCATATTACAGTTTACCTGACAGCATACAGCAATAAAAAGATAATCAAAGCCCTGAGTAAATTCCCTGATGTGAAATGGGAAGTATTCAGCAAGCACTGCGCCGCTGAACATAAGATTGGTAATATCCACCTGAAACCGGTTGAAACGGAAGACTTCTTGAGAAGCATGGCTTCCTCAAGTGGGGTAGTGTGTGCTGCTGGCTTCTCTTCAGTATCAGAAGCACTTTATCTTGGCAAAAAGCTATTGGTGATACCCATGAAAAAGCAATATGAGCAGCAGTGTAACGCTGAAGCACTGAGGCAAATGGGCGTACACGTCATCAAATCACTGAAAGAGAAGCACCATCCAATTGTAAATGATTGGCTAGAGAATGGAAAACCTATCCCAGTTGATTATCCTGATAACTCAGCAGAAATTGTAGAGCACATATTAAGGGAACAATTCTTGAGGGCGGTAAAGGTGGCGTAGTGGCCCGCTACTCTCATAGTAACACCCTCTCAAATTTTGTAATGCTGTATTTTTGGGGTTCCTGTTTCCCTCAAGGGAAACTGGAGGAAGAGGCAAGTGTGAACAATTAAAACAGGGGAAGGGCAAACAGGAATCTACTCCACACCTTTCTTAATAAGGTACGCAACAGCTAACCATACTAATCCCTTAATGAGAAAGAAGAAAAAGCCCACCCAACCCAGCTTCTTGAGATATGCTATTATTTTTTCCTTCTGGAGTTTCATTAATCTTTATTAACTTGAGACAAAGTTACTCAATACAAAACACCTATTGTACCATGAAAAAGGTATTTATGGCCTGGTTTCTTCTTGTTTATTCTTTTGTAGTCAGTGCCCAAAGCTTTGAAAGCAAAAGGACCTATCTCACCACCCATGCCCGCCAGGCAATAGCTGTGGACACCAACTATTTCTATGCCATTGATAGCTACGAGATAGGGAAGTATGATAGGAAAACGGGTGAGTTGGTGAAGTTGTGGAAAGGGGATGAAGATGGCCTTGTGAAACACCTCAATAGTGGAAAAGTGATTGATGGTAAGTTGTATTGTGCCCATTCTGATTATCCTGCTGTGCCAAGACACAGCACCATCGAGATTTGGGATACAGAGACATTGGAACATATCGGGCAACACGACTTTGGTGCTTATGACGGGGCTGCTAATATCATAGTAGGAGATGATGAAAACTGGTGGGTGCTGTTTGCGCACTACACAGGTGCCAAAGCCGAACCTGGCAGGACTAGCTATGACACCCGCTTAGACAAGTTTGACAATGACTGGAATAGAATAGCCAGTTATACCTTTCCCAAAGAAGTAATTGATGTGGCCCAACCCAAAAGTATTTCAGGCGGTGATTGGGGGGCTGATGGTTATTTCTACTGCACTGGGCATGACAACGCCGAAGTTTACCAGCTAAAGTTGCCTGAAAGCGGAACTGTATTGGAGTACATTAAAACTATCCCAGTTGAGTGCGAAGGGCAGGGTATCTGCTTTGATGATGATGGTAAGCTTTGGACTATCAAGAGGAAAACCAAAGAGGTGGTGGTTTCGGAGGTGAAAAGGGATTGAAACCTTTATATTTGGTTGTTGCAATTGATATTTCCTAAATGTATTTACAGGAATATAAATCCATTTTTGAACTAATAAACAGCGAGTCGTTCCGCAAGAGAACTGCTATGTATATTGGTGAAAAATCTATCACCAGGCTAAAAACCTATATGGATGGTTATTTCGCTAGCGAATCAATTCATAATGTTACTTCACCCAATACCAACCCACCGTTCTGGCTCTTTTTTTATTGGATATGCAAATATTATAACCACAATGGCTCATATTATAACTGGGATTGTATCATTTTAATGAATTGTGAGAATGATGAAGAAAAAGCTTTGGATACATTTTTCGAGAGGTTTGACGAGTTCCAAAAGTTTAAACCATTTAAGATATTCCAATGTGAGGTGAATGGTAATGAAATTACTACCACTGATGTGAAGATAACAAAAGTAGTTGACGGGAAAGAAATGCCAGTTGAACCAGCAAATAAGGCAGTTGTGGTTGAGTATGATAAAGATTTTGGAAGTTCAGTATATCACATGAAGAGTGATAAGGTTTTGGATCGACATTACTATTTCAACTATGAAGAGGCTATTGAAAATGTAGTAAAAGAATATGGAGAAGGTTTGCAATGGGAGGAAACACCAGCTACAGATGTTGAGAATGTGCATAAACGAATAATCGATCTTTGAATGAGCTTCAATCCAGTAGAAATAGAAAAGATGTTGGAACTGTTGGAGAAGAGGCCTGGTATGCTGCTCACTGAGGTGAATTACCAATCCCTATGTAGTTTTATCGATGGATATTTTTATGCTTTGACAGGCATTAATTCTGTACTTTACAACATACAATTCTCAGAATGGCTGGCCAAGAAGGATGGCAGGACATCAAGCTTAGTATGGTCGGCTTATATTTTACAATTTTTGGCTGGTGAAGATGAAGAATTAGCCTACACTATCGCCATTGGGAAATGGAGGGAGTTTGTAAGAGATGAAAAGGGACTATTTTGAAAAAATATTTGGAGTAGTGCCTTCTGAAACCCTAGCCAGTGGCTGAGAGGGTGTGTTTTGTTGATAGATTGTGTACGTTATTATTTATTTACAAAGTAAACAATGTTTTGTCGAAAGTATCGAGGGACTCACGGAAAATCTTAGGTTGCGAATAACATAGTTTGTTTTAGGAGGTTGATTTTTGGTGTTTAATGTTAGGTGCTTTATGCCAAAAAACTTTATACATTTGCCTCGGAATCAATCAGGGGTGTCTTCATGAAAACGGAGGCTGAGATTATACCCTCATAACCTGCTACGGGTAATACCGGCGAAGGGAGAGATAAGTATTAACCGCACTGTGCGGCCCCTGGTTTTATAAACCTATAAAACCAGAAGAATGAAAAAATCAATTAGTTTCTTAGCACTTTTTGTGCTGCCCATTGCAACATGGGCACAGTTTACTCTATCGGGTAATGTTCAATCTGCTGAGGGGGAACCACTGGTAGGTGCTAATGTGGGTTTAGAAGGAACCTACTATGCTACAGCCAGCGATGTGAACGGTTACTTTAACCTGACAGGATTGGAGGAAGGTAGCTATACCCTTATAGTGAGTTACATCGGCTATGCTGATTATGAAAAGACGGTACGTATTACTGATACAGTTACCATTGTCACGGTTGATATGCGAGCTAAAGATTATATGGCTGATGAGATTACAGTAACTGCCACAAGGGCTGGTAATAAAACACCAATTGCCCATACCAACGTTTCAAAGGAAGCCATTGAAGCCAATAACCTTGGGGTTGATTTGCCTTACTTGCTAGACCAAACCCCCTCTGTAGTGGTAACTTCTGACGCAGGTGCTGGGGTAGGGTATACAGGTATCCGTATTCGTGGTACTGACCCTACAAGGATTAACATCACTATCAATGGTATCCCATTAAACGATGCTGAGTCGCAAGGCTCATTCACGGTCAATATACCTGATTTTGCTTCTTCTGCTGATAACATACAGATACAGCGTGGAGTAGGTACATCAACCAATGGTGCTGGTGCTTTTGGGGCAACTATTAATATGCAAACCACTGAACTGAAAGAGAAACCCTATTTTGAGACAAGTCATTCATACGGTTCTTTCAATACCCGTATGCACAATATAGAAGCGGGTTCGGGGCTTTTGGGTAAACATTTCACAATTGATGGACGTGTATCGCAAATCACTTCTGATGGTTATATGGACAGGGCTTCTTCTGAGCTGAAGTCATATTATGTTTCAGGTGCATACATCAGTAAAAAGACTTCCTTAAGGTTCATTAATTTTAGGGGTAAGGAAATCACTTATCAGGCTTGGAATGGCGTGCCCTTTGACACCTTATTGACTAACCGCACGTATAATGCCTACACTTATGAGAATGAGGTGGATAATTATATGCAGAACCACAATCAACTGCATTTCAATCAAGTGCTATCAGGGGCATTATCTCTCAATTTGGGTTTACATTATACTCATGGTGAAGGTTATTTTGAGCAATACAAAGGGGATGAGTTTAACCCTGACTTGAACTTTGGCTCTAAGGAGACACTTGCGGATTATGGCTTGAAGCCAGTAATCCTGGATGGAGACACTATCACTGAGGTTAACCTGGTGCGCCGCCGTTGGTTGGATAATGATTTCTATGGTGGTATTTTTTCCCTGAATTATGATAAGGGTGGCAAGCTAAAAGCCATATTGGGTGGTGGCTGGCATAACTATGTAGGCAGGCATTTCGGTGAGGTGATTGAAACTGAGTATGCCATTGAAGGAGTGCCCGGGCATGTATACTATGACAACGATGCTGAAAAAACAGACTTCAATGTTTATTTGAAACTCAACTACCAGATCGCCAGGAAGCTCAATATATTCGTTGACCTTCAGAATAGGATGATTGACTACAACTTCCTTGGGGTGGATGATGCGGGGGCTAGCCTAGAGCAAAGTGTCAATCTTAACTTCTTTAATCCTAAAGCTGGTTTATTCTATGACATCAACTCTTGGAATAGCTTATATGCTTCATGGGCGGTGGCTAATAAAGAGCCTAACAGGAACGATTTCACGGAAGCACCACCAAGTGATAGACCTTCACCTGAAACTCTTTATGATTATGAATTGGGTTACCAACTCAATAAAAGGATTTACCGCCTGAGCGCTAACTTCTATTACATGGACTATAAAGACCAGTTGGTATTGACAGGCGAGATTAATGATGTGGGTGCCAATACCCGAACTAATATTGACAGGAGCTACAGGACAGGAGTTGAATTGCAAGGTTCTGTGAGGCCCGATGACTTCCTGGTAGTGAGTATGAATGCTACTTTTAGTCGAAACAAAATCAAATCCTTTACTGAATACGTTGATAACTGGGACACTGGGGAGCAAGAAGTGATAGAACATACCAATACAGATTTGGCTTTTTCACCCAATGTAATCGTAGGGGGGGAGTTTAAATTCATACCTATTAACCACAAGAAAGATAATGGCAAGTCCCAAGAGTTAGCCATCTCTCTAATTCCCAAATATGTGGGTAAGCAATACATTGATAATACCCAAAACAAGAGCCGTAAGTTAGGTGAATATTTAGTAAGCGATTTAAGGATTACCTATACCCTTGAGAAGTTCCTATTCTTCAAAGAAGTGGACTTTACTTTGTGGGTAAGAAATTTAGCTGACAAAAAATACGAAGCAAATGCATGGGTTTATCGTTACTACACAGGAGGTAATTTTTATACCTTGGATGGTTATTTCCCCCAAGCGGGTAGGAACTTCTTGGCTGGCGTGAGGCTGAAATTTTAGTAGAGACGCAAAATCTTGCGTCTCTACTTAGCCCCACAATTACAACTGGGGGAGAAATAAATCAAGGCATTGGGCAGCAATTCCTGTATGGCATCCTGTTGCTCATCCCAAATGTTGATGGTGCGTAAGTCTATCCATTCCAGGTTTTTCATTTTCGCCATTTCAGGGGGAAATTCATCAATCTCGTTGCTCCACATATCCAGGTATCTCAGCTTTTGCAGCTTGGCAAACTCTGGTGGAAGGCTGGCTATATAATTCTGACTAATAACTAGAGACCACAAGTTCTCCAATTCACCAAACTCAGGTGGAACGGTGTCTATTTTGTTTTTTGATAGGTCTAGCTTTTGCAACTTTTTAAGTTTTGCAATTTCAGGTGGGATGCTCTTCAGCTTATTCGCACTCAGGTCAAGCTCCTGTAAATTGGGTAAAGTAAACACCTCAGGTGGTATTTCCTTAAGCTTTTCTCTTTTTAAGCTAAGGCGGTAAACGCTATCAGGATTATTGAGTGCTGCCGTTAGGCTCTTATACATTCTTGCCTTACTCAACTTAGTAGAATCTAAAAGCTGCGCCGATGCGCTTAGCGTTAAGCTAGCCATTAAAACAATCACACCTATTATCCTAACTACTTTCATCCTAATACCCCAAAATCTGTTTGGTTTTGTTTCTGTCAATCTCCAACTGTTTCTTCAATGCTTCCAAGTCATCAAATTTTTTTTCGTCTCTTATCTTTTCCACAAAATGAAGCACAATTTCCTTGCCATATATATCCCTGTCAAAATCAAATACGTTGGCTTCTATTTGTCGGTTGGTTCCGTCTACTGTAGGGCGTACTCCAATGTTGAGCATTCCTTTATGCACTGCCCCTTCTAGTTCTATTCGCACTGCATACACCCCGTTGGCTGGCGTTAGTTTAACACTATCACCCACCTCAATGTTCGCAGTGGGGAAATCTATTGAACGTCCAATTTGATTACCTTTTATTACAGTGCCGGATAGCATGTACTCATAGCCTAGGTATTCATTGGCGGTGGCTAAGTCACCTTCCTCCAAAGCCTTGCGGATTTTGGTGGAGCTAACCGCAATATTATCTACATCCTGGGCGGGTATCTCTTCCACGTCAAAACCATACACAGGGCCTGACTCCTTTAAAGCCTCAAAGCTACCCTCACGGTTGCGACCAAAATGATGGTCATATCCAATCACCAGCTTTTTAGTACCAATTTGAGTGACCAAAATCTCCTTGATAAAGTCTATCGAAGTTGTCCTTGAGAACTCCCTTGTAAAAGGATGGATAATCAAATGGTCAATGCCTGACTTTTCCAGCAACCTGATTTTTTCTTCTTGGGTAGTAAGTAATTCCAACCCGTGGTCATCAGGAAAAAGCACCATCCTGGGGTGGGGGTGGAAGGTGAGTAAAACCGTTTCGCCTCTGTGCTTGGTGGCTATCTCCTGTAGTCGCTTCAATATGGTTTGGTGCCCAATGTGCACTCCATCAAAGGTTCCAGTTGTTACAACAGGGTTTTTCGCCCCTTCAAACTCGTTAATGTTACGGTAAACTTTCAACCTACGTGGTTTTTGGCAAATGTAGGGTAAACTAGTATTAGGTACAAGGTATTAGGTATTAAGACTTTTGTGTAACGATTTCTTTGGCTGTTATAGACTTAGTTTTATCAACAAATATCTTCTTCCAAATGTTGTCATTTATCGAAAACCAACCGCCCAGTCCTAATACTTAATACCATGTACTTAGTACCATTAGAAAAAACTTATCCACAGGCATGCCATTTTACATAGAAAATTCTACTTTTGCACCGCGAATTAGAAACAAGAACAAATAAATTCTTAAAATGTCAGTACTGAAAGGGAAAATAGCGCAAATCATTGGTCCAGTTGTGGACGTTTCTTTTGAAACTGCAGATGGTACATTGCCAAATATTCTTGACTCACTTGAAATTAACAGGGCTAATGGTGAAAAATTAGTTCTCGAGTGCCAGCAACACATTGGTGAAGATACCGTTCGCGCCATAGCGATGGATGCAACTGATGGTTTGAGCCGTGGTATGGAAGTTACGGCTACCGGTAGCCCAATCAAAATGCCAATTGGTAAAGCTATTCATGGCAGGCTATTCAACGTGGTTGGTGACCCAATAGACGGTATGAAAGACTTGCCAAAAGAAGATGGTTACCCAATTCACAAAGACCCACCTAAATTCGAAGACCTTTCAACTTCAACTGAAGTACTTTTTACAGGTATCAAAGTAATCGACCTTATCGAGCCTTACTCAAAAGGTGGTAAGATTGGTTTGTTTGGTGGTGCTGGTGTTGGTAAAACAGTACTTATTCAGGAATTGATTAATAATATTGCGAAAGGCCATGGTGGTCTTTCTGTATTTGCCGGTGTGGGCGAAAGAACCCGTGAAGGTAATGACTTGCTTCGTGAGATGATTGAGGCGGGTATCATCAACTATGGTGAAGACTTCAAGCACAGCATGGAAGAAGGCGGGTGGGACCTTTCTAAAGTGGATATGAAAGCTTTGGAAGACTCAAAAGCAACTTTCGTTTTCGGTCAGATGAACGAGCCTCCAGGTGCACGCGCAAGGGTGGCACTTTCAGGTCTAACAACTGCTGAGTACTTCCGCGATGGTGATGAAGAAACTGGTGGTCGTGACATCCTTTTCTTTATTGACAACATCTTCCGTTTCACCCAGGCAGGTTCTGAGGTATCTGCACTTCTTGGTAGGATGCCATCAGCAGTAGGTTATCAACCTACATTGGCTACTGAGATGGGTTTGATGCAAGAAAGGATTACATCAACTAAGAGAGGTTCTATTACATCCGTACAGGCAGTATACGTGCCTGCGGATGACTTGACTGACCCTGCTCCTGCAACTACATTTGCTCACTTGGATGCAACTACAGTACTATCAAGGAAAATTGCTGAGCTTGGTATCTACCCAGCTGTTGACCCACTGGACTCTACATCACGTATCTTGACTGAGGACATCGTTGGTACTGAGCATTACAAAACTGCGCAACGGGTTATCAATATCCTTCAGCGTTATAAAGAACTTCAGGATATCATCGCTATCCTTGGTATGGATGAACTTAGTGAAGAAGATAAATTGGTTGTACACCGTGCACGCCGTGTTCAAAGGTTCTTGTCTCAACCATTCCACGTAGCTGAGCAGTTTACAGGTATCCCTGGTGTATTCGTAAGCATCGAGGATACAATCAAAGGCTTCAACATGATTATGGATGGTGAAGTAGATGAGTACCCAGAAGCAGCATTCAACTTGAAAGGTACTATTGAAGAAGCAATTGAAGCTGGTAAGAAAATGTTGGCTGAAGCTGGTAACTAAAAAGTCAGAACATGTATTTAGAGATAGTAACACCAGATAAAAAGTTGTTTGAAGGCGAAACCAGTTTGGTTGGTGTGCCTGGTGAAGCAGGTGCATTCACCATGCTGAATAATCATGCCCCTATCGTTTCAACTTTAGGCAAAGGAAAAATTAAGGTGGTTGACCTGGATAGAAAAGAACAATACTTTGAGATATCAAGCGGTGTAGTGGAGATGAACAACAACCGCGTTATTATTCTTGCTGAAACACACAGCTAATTTTAATTAGCCATATAAATTTGGAAAAGCCCTGAGTGTTAACTCGGGGCTTTTTTATTGTGTGCACCAGTAAAGAAATATTATATCTTGCAAGGAAAATAAGGTAGTTGATTTGATTAGTATTTCACATTGAGTTTTTTAAGGAAAATATTTGGAATGGATACGAGGAGTGATGAGCCTGCTAAGAGAATAAGAGTTACTTCTCATAATATTGACCAATGGCCAAAATTCAAGGAGTTATTAGATAAGGACAAAGTCAAATTTGATTCCTTAGGGCGATTAAGATATTTACATGGAGCTCCTGTAGGAGATTTGGTATTGAATCGTATAAGCAAGGATGGGACACCAATTTACAAAGAATCCGCAGCTGAATGGTTTGACCCCGATAGTCCAAAGGCTTCCAGGTTTGTATGGCCTTAAGCCAAAAACTTAGCAACCTTTTTCTATTCGTTTCGTTAACGTGCGAACATTGTGTTACCATTCGTCCAATATGTTTGACACTTTAACCTGAATCGCATTATATTTGTCGTATAACTGACATTAACAAAATCATGAAAAAACAGTTACTTTTTTCCATTACCTGCGTTATACTTGCCATTGGCGTGATTCTGCCAACAGGCTGTAAAGAAGAAGACCTGAGTAACTCCCAGGCCAGGGAATATTCTGGCAAGTTCGTAAGAGACTATTATACGCTTCAGTGTAAAGTAACCAAAGAAACACCAGGCTACTTTCCACCACAGGCTGCAAGGGCATTTGCCTATGTAGGCTTAGCTTGCTATGAGTCGGTTGTACATGGTATTACTGACGGACAAAGTATGGCCGGTCAGTTAAATGGTTGGTCTTCATCTGCACTGCCACAACCAGAAGCTGAGAAAGAATACAACTGGGCTTTGGCAGCCAACGCAGCCATGGCAGATTTAATGACTCATATGTATGAATTGAGGGCTACTCCAGAGAATTTGGAAGCCATCAGGTATATGGAAGAAGTAAACAGGGCCGAGATGGCTTATTTGGTGCCACAATATGTAGCTGACCGTTCAATCGAGTATGGGAAGGCTATTAGTGCAGCCATTTTCGAGATTTCTAAAAATGATGGCGGGCACGACTCTTACCTTGACCCATTCCAGTTGCCGTATGAATTGAACCAAGGAGATTATTGCTGGGTGCCGACAAGTTCATTAACTACGCCTATAAGCCCAAAATGGGGTGCTTGCAGGCCGATGATGGCTGTTAATGTGAGTGAGACACTAGCACCAATGCACAAAGCGTATTCAGCTGACCCAGCGTCAGACTTTTATGAAGAAGCTATGGCAGTTTATACCCAGGTGAACAACAATACCGAAGAAGAAGAAGAAATAGCAAGATATTGGGCGGATGACCCATTCCAAACTTGTACACCTGCTGGTCATACTTTCAATATCTTAACCCAGCTTTTGGAAGAAACAGGAGCTACCTTGGAGAAAACAGCGGTAGCATATGCCAAGCTGGGAGTAGCTGAAAATGATGCTTTTATTTCCTGCTGGAAAAGCAAGTACGATTACGATTTAATCAGACCAGTAAGTTATATCAAGCAACATATTGACCCATCATTTGCAACAGTGATTGGCACACCGCCATTCCCAGCATACTCTTCTGGCCATTCTTGTGAAATTGCAGTTGGTGAAAAAATATTCACATATATGTTTACCGATGGAGACGGTAACTACAACCTTGCAGACCGCAGTCAATTGCAATATGGTTATCCGGTAAGGTACTTTACCAACTTTGCTGAAATGGCTGAAGAATGTGCTAACTCACGTTTTTATGGTGGTATTCACTATCCAATGGATAACTATGAAGGTTTGGTTACTGGTCGCAAGATTGGTGATAATGTAAACAATCTGCTCAACTGGCCATCAAACGTTAAGTAAGAGAGAAAACTAGATTAATAGAATGAAGATATTTTCAAAAGTGAGCGCTGGTACATTTGTACTGGCGCTTGTCCTTTTTGCCTGCCAAAGCCCAAAGCCTGACATGGGTGCCATTGTAAACGATTTTGCCAACTTGGAGTGTAGGGCTATAGAGCTAAGAAAACAGCGTTATCAATTGGCTGACGAAATGCGTTTTACGGATGATACTATGCTGTCTGATACTTCAAGTGAAGAGACAAAAGCCCGAATGAAAGACAAATTAATGAAACTGGATGCTGGTAAGGATGGCTTGGTAAATCACGGTTTGCAGCTAGCCGATACTATCCAGAAAAGGCTAGATTCACTAATTCAGGGTCCATTGAAACAGATGGAGGATAGAAAAGAGTTTGACAAACTCTTAGAAGCTGAATTGAAAAAAAGAGGCTGCTCTAAATAAACCTTTTCTCGTTAATATTGTCATTCCTCTGTAATTTCTGGCACAACTTGTGCAGGATGTTTCATATTAAATCCTTTTGATTAATTTTAGCGTCATGAAGAAGATAGGAAGCGCCCTAGTGCTGTTGATGATTACCACCGCTGTATTTGCCCAAAAAACAATAAAGTTCCCATCGCAAGATGGTATTAAGATTACCGCTGATATTTATGAGACGGATATTGATAATCCTTTCATTTTGCTTTGCCATCAAGATAAATCTAGCCGTGGCGAGTTTAAGGAGATTGCCAAGCGCCTATTGAAACTCAATTACAATTGCCTGGCTATTGATATGCGCTCAGGTGAGGAAGCCAACTACGTTTACAACGAAACTAACTCACAGGCACGCAGCCGTGGATTACCCATCGATTATCTCTCTTCAGAACAGGATGTGCTGGCAGCAGTTGAATTCTTGGATAGGAAGAGCAAAAAGAAAATTGTGATTATGGGTAGTTCATTTTCAGCTTCCCTGGCCTTAAAAGTTGCAAAAGACGATGATAGAATAGCTGCCGTGGCAGCATTCACACCGGGTGAATACTTTGGTGCACAGCTCAATATGGAAAAATATCTGGATGGCCTTTCAAAAAAGATGTTTGTAGCTTGTGCCACTACCGAAAGAAAGTATGTAGAGAAAGTGCTTTCAGGCGTTGATAAAAGTAAACTCACTTTCTTTGCCCCAGCTTCTGGTGGTGACCACGGTGCAAAAGCCCTTACTAAAGCAACTGCCGAAGATTCTGAATACTGGTTGCAGCTATTTAATTTTTTGCAAAAGCTACGCAAGGAGTGGCCGTAATTATGCAAAGAAGCCACAATCCAGAAGTCAGCAGTTAGAATTTGTAGGATTATTTTTAGAGATTGCTTTTATGTAAGAAGAAAGTAGTCGAGATACTTCTTCAGATAAACTCATCAAAGCTTCGAAATTCTCCTTTGACATGTATTTTAAATCTTTGGACAAGATTAGAAAGTATTTTATCTCATCTAGTGAGCCTTCAGAGATGTTAAAGAACCGAACTTTATCTGCTTTTCCTCTTTTTCTATAGCCTTCAACTATATTGGCGGCAACTGATACAGAAGCCCTTCTAATTTGGGAAGTCAGGCCATAAGTTTCTTCTTTGGGAAACAACTTAGTTGTTGAGTAAATTTCTAATGCTAAGGCATGCGCTTTTTGCCAGGTTATTAAGTCTTGAAACTTTGATGTCCTTTCCATTTTCTGATATTACGTTATGACTTTTTCTTCTGATTTCTGACTTCTGGCTCCGGGCTTCTTTCAACCAGCTTCTCATTCCCTTTGTGTCTTTGGCTATCCCGCTTAGTCTTTTTATCCAGGTTCTTTTTCAAGGCTTCTGTAAGATCAACACCAGTCTGATTAGCCAGGCACATCAGTACGAATAGAACATCAGCCATTTCATCTGCAAGGTCAACTTTCTTATCACTTTCTTTAAATGATTGTTCACCGTATTTCCTGCTGATAATGCGGGCAACTTCACCCACTTCCTCAGTGAGCATAGCCATATTGGTGAGTTCATTAAAATACCTTACTCCGGTTGAGTTTATCCATTCATCAATGGTTTGTTGTGCTTCCTTTATCGTCATTGCAGTTTGTTTAAGCTAAAAAACGTGATTTTAACATAATGATTAGTTACCTTTCAAGTCTACTAATACCTGAAAAATTTAGTTAAATTTACTCATGTTACTTTCCAAAGGTAAATTTCTCCCATTACTATGTATAGTTGGTATTGTCTTTTTTGGGGCCTGTAAAAAAGAGACGATTGTAGTGCCTGACAATGAACCTCCTTATTATGATGAAGTGAATGACGTATTGATTGACAACTATATCAATCGAACTTTCATTGACCTGATTGGTCGTGAACCTTTGGATGTTGAAATGCTTTCTGAAAGAAATACACTGAAAGCAGCAGACCTGTCATTAGATTCAAGGGCAGCTTTAGTTGAAAAGCTGATGACTGATACAACATGGATTGCAGGAGACACTTCATACATGAATGCTTACTACCATCGTTTCTATGAAATTACTAAGGTGAGACTACTAGAAGGGGCTTCAAAATCTGAGGTACAGCAGATAATGGGGCCATTACAGTTTGCCATTACACTAGATTCCATAAATGGTAATGTGTTTGGAATGGAAGTGAAACAGCAAATAGTAGACAAGCTAAAAGACCTGCTAAGGGCTGAAAAGGACTATATGAATGGGGTGATAGATGTGAGGCAATTCAATGCCAGGATGCTTGACAACGCTGTATACGACGAAATCAATATGAATACATTCAATTTTGTGAATGCCAGTTTTGATAACCTGTTATGGAGATACCCAACACAGGCTGAGTTTACTGTGGGTTATGACATGATTGAGGATAACGTTTCAGGTTTGTTGTTTGGCCAGGCCGGGCAGAATAAAGAAGATTATGTAAGGATAATGACAGAGTCACGTGAGTTTCACGAGGGGATGATAATTTGGGCTTACTCAACCTTACTGGCTCGTGAGCCGTCTACTATAGAGAAGGATAAGTTGATGATGGTTTTTTACAACACTGGGAATTTCCATGAAGTGTTGAAGGCGATAATTGTAACAGACGAATATGCACACTTTGATTAAAGGAGTTGATATGAGACGCTTTTTACTATTTCTGGGTGTATTGATTTTTATAGCTTCCTGTAAGAAGAAGGAAACCTATGAATATCAAATTACTCCACAGAACCTTTATCCTACTAATGCAGGTAAGGTGAAATTGAAAACAGATGGGCAATATGTATCTATCCTTTATGCCAATTTGTTTCAAACGGCCCTTTCATCCAATGAGCTATTCAGAATTACCCAATGCATCGAATCAGTAGGAGATAAAGACCTGGTGAGAGAAGTGATTATCAGCAATTTTATGAACAAGTCTGATGTAATACTTCCTACCAATGAAGAAATGAGGGCAGATATAGATGCATTCTTAGAAGCTACTTACGAGCGCTTTTATGTGAGGAAAATGACAGAGGCTGAACGCACTTGGTTTAGGAATTATATTGAGTCCAATCCAAATGTAACACCGGAGTTGGTGTATTTCTCGTTCGCGTTGTCTAACGAATACTTGTTCTACTAAAGGAGGTAAGGAATGAAGAGAAGAAACTTTATAAAGAAAGCTGCTGCTGTCACTGCAGGTGCGTTTGCAGTGCCTTACATACTACCTTCTGGTAGGCTATTTGCCAGTTCAGGGAGTCAATTGGCCCCGCATGTGGTCTATGTGTTATTTGCTGGAGGTGTAAGGCAACAGGAGTCGATACTTCAGGGTTACCTTGACCAAAGCCAGGGTTTGAATATTCCAGGCAATATCATGTACAATATGTTGAATGGTGCCCCGCCATCACAAAAGATAGTGTATGGCACAGACGGCCTATTGGAAGGTGATACCCCAATTCCGCAAATACTTGGACAAACATTAGAGCAACAGGGTACCCTGTTCCCAGAGGTAATAAGCAGCAGCGCAGGCCACTACGGTGGATTGAATGCCCTTTTGCAAGGCAATACCCTGTTTACACAGGGATTAAAGCAAAAACCTATAAACCCAACCATATTTGAATATGCACGAAGACACCTCGGATTGCCAGCTTCAAAAGTATGGTTTGTAGGCAATGGCATTGGTAATTCAACTCCCTTGCTTAATTATAGCAACCATCCAAGCTATGGTGCTGATTATGGAGCCAACTTCTTTGCGCCGACAATTACTTTTGGGCAGCAGGGGATTGACCATTTGAGCAATGCTAAAATCTATCATCCTGAAGAAGAGCTAAGCCCTATCTATCAGATGAAATACTTCCTGGATAATAATTTCAGGAACGTGGGAGGTGAAGTTCCAGGGATACATAATACCGAGGAGGAGAAGCAGGACATCAAAGCCTTTATGGAGGAAATGTATATCAAAACCCAAAATGGTACTATTTCTCATCCCCCTGTTACGGATAATGGAGATTTAGTAACTGTTGGGTATGCCTGTGAAGTGATGAAGTGGTTTAAACCCAATCTAACCGTTATCAACTTGAGTGCGGTAGATGGATGCCATAGCAACTTTACAGGATATCTCGGGGCATTGCACCGCGCCGACCACGCGGTAGGACATATATGGAACTTCATACAAACACAAGTGCCTGAAATGGCTGGAAATACCGCTATGATAATCACTCCAGAGTGTGGTAGGAATTTAATGCCCAACCCAATAGAAGACCAAAATGATTGGAAGGCATTTGACCATTCTGATGCTAACACACGGAGAATATTTACCCAAATGGTAGGTCCCTCAATTCCTTCTGGGTTGAGAGTAGGTAGCGAAACCAACCAAGTCGGTATTTCTGCTGATGGTGCTCCAACGATTGCTGAAATATTAGGCTTTAAACAAGAAATAATGAGCAGCGGATTACTGGCGGGTAATGCCCAATCACTATTTGACAGGATATAGGTATGAGATTAAGCTGGTTAATATTGAGTGTTTTTTGTTTGGGTATTGGCCTTTCTGCTTGTAAGAAAGACGATAAGTATGAAAATCCTTTTGACGACTCAAGTCTGCAACCACCAGATACAACAGACTCACTGGGTAACTTAGAGAAAGGTTCGTTCGCTTACATACACTACAAAGTGTTTAAGCCAACGTGTGCAAACTCAGGTTGCCATGATGGAACTTTTGAGCCTAACTTTACTACAATTGAGAGCTCGTATAATACATTAGTATATCATCCAATCATTAAAAATGACCCCAACGGTACTTACACTTATCGCGTGTTACCAGGTAACCCCAATCTTTCAGTTCTCATGAACAGGCTTACAACAGATATCGATGGTCTCTCAGGTATAATGCCCCTATCTGTTGACCAGGAATCTGACTGGCTCGATAAAAAAGATGAGTACATAGAGGATATAAGAACCTGGATACAAGATGGAGCCAAGGATATGTTTGGCAATCTGGCTACTGCGGGTAATAAAATACCTCAGTTTGCTGGAGTAGTAGCCTTTGCCAATGGAGGAGGAAACCCCTTACCTCGCAATTCAGATGATATAAGTATCCCAGTTGGTGTCAATTCGGTTGATTTGTGGTTTAGTTTTACAGATGACTCTACGTCATCCAGCGCGCTGACGCACAATAAAATAAAGTTCTCAGAGTCAGTTTATGATAATGACACCGTGCCAGAATATGACTTGCTGGTGGTGTCTCCAATTACGGAGGAAGGATATTTCAGTCAGTCAGTACAGTATACCCACAAGATAACTTTTGACCCAACTATTTATCCAGCGGACAAGTTGATATTTTTCAGGGTTTATGTGAAAGACCCACAGCATGATGTGACTGAAATACCACAGGACGGCTCATTGTCTCACATTATTTCATATTTCTCTTTTATTCGTGAATAGGTTTTTAACATACGGTGTTTTGATAGCTTTTAGTGGAGCTATTCTGCTCTCTTCATGCAAAAAAGATGAGGAGGATGTTAATACACCTGTTATTAGTGACTTAAAAGTTGAGCCTGATACTGTAGTTGAATTCATAGATACCGTTGTCATTAGCTTCAGTTATGTTGACCGTAACGGCGACCTGGGAGAACCTGACCCAAACGTAAATACGGTTAGCGTAAAAGATAGCCGCCTTCAAAATGCAGATTGGTATCATCTGGCTCCAATAGCACCCCTGGATGCAAGTGTACCTATTGAAGGGACACTGAAAATAAAGTTAAATAACCTGTTCATCATTGGTAACGCTGATAAGGAGACGTTGAACTTTACCGTGCAAATACACGATAGGGAAGGCAATATCAGCAACGAGCTTTTTAGCCATGATGTAGTTGTGGTGCGCTAAAATGAACTCATTATATAAATATTTATTCCTGTGCTCAATGCTCTTGTGGGGAGTGGTTGCTTTTTCCCAAGGCACCTATTATATGAGCGACCAAACAGTGAATGAGTGTGAGGGGATTTTCTTCGACAGCGACGGCGGACAACCAACAGGTAATTATGATCATAATGAGGATTACACTTTTACAATTTGTGTCCCCACTTCTGATTCAGTGATTATGACTTTCTCAGATTTCTGTTCTGAGGCTGGGTATGATTTCATTACTTTTCATGATGGGCCAAACACCAGTTCTCCAGTAATTGAAGGCCCCCTTTCTGGCACAATTTCTATTCCCACAATAATTGCAACCAGTGGTTGTTTAACGGTCCATTTCGTAACAGATGCAAACGTAGCTTGCACTGGTTGGGTGGCTCAATGGTACACGATTATAGAACCACCTGAGCCTCCTGAGTTTAACATTTCTCCTTCAGCTCCAACTTGCAGCACTTCTTCTGTTGTACTGGTGTTTGATAATCCCATACCATGTGACTCTGTTTATCCTTCCGCTTTTGATGTGGATGGCCCTGTTAATCAATCCATAACCGGTATTACTCCACTTAATTGTAATGGTGGGGAGGAAACCCAATTTCAGGTAGACATAAGCCCAGGAATGGATGAAAGCGGCTCTTATGATTTTGATTTTACTTATTTCTATGTAGACCCTTGCGATAATTTCTATGTGCTAAACTCATCTGCAATAGCATCTGTAAACGATTGTCCACTTCAAGTGGAATTGGAGGTAGAGGACAATCCAATATGTCCCAGCACTTGTACTGAGATAGAAGCCATAGTTACTGGCGGCGACCCAAATACATACTCCTATGTGTGGAGCAACGGTTTGCCCAATTCTCCCGGTCCTCATACGGTCTGTTTAGCAGTAGCAACAACAATAACAGTAACAGTGAGTGATGCAGGCCCTTCTGCATCTTCTTCAGCTAGTGCTACTATTGATATGAAACCATCACCGACGGCACAAAATGATACAACGTTATGCCAGAGTGAAAACCCATTTAATTTAAGTGCGAGCCCAGGTGGTGGTGAATGGTATGGCCCTGGTGTGTCTGATGAGAGTACTGGATTGTTTCATCCGGACTCTGGTGGTGGAAATCACGTCATTTATTACTACTTGCCCAATGAGTGTTTTGATTCTGTTACTGTTTCTGTAACACCTATTGATGCTGGTCCACCTGAGGCTTCATGCCCTGGAGCCGCCCCATTTAACGTAACGGGATTTAACCCAATTGGTGGCGTATGGAGTGGCCCTAATATAACAAGTAATGGTGTGTTTGACCCGATTGCCCAAGGGGCTTATGATGTAACCTATACTCACCCCAATGGATGCGATGACACTAAGACTATATATGTGGACAATATGTCAATTCAGGGGACTGACACCATTTGCCGTTCGCATGGTAATTACCAATTGACTTTTTCCCCTTTTGGTGGAGTGTGGTCAGGTAGTTCTGGAATTACAGACCCTCTTGCGGGTATTTTTAATAGTTATGATGCTGGCCCTGGTTCTCATAACCTTACATATACCATGAATGGTTGTAGTCAGCAGGTTGAGATATTTGTGAAAAATATTAATGTAGGAGGCAACATTACGGCTTGCCCTGATGAAACACCGTTCATAGTAGCAAATGCCAGTCCAGCTGGAGGAACATGGACGGGCATAGGTATTATGGATCCAGTCAGTGGCATGTATAATCCCGGAGTAATGGGGGGGCAATTCAATGATACCCTCTATTACACTGTGGATGGATGTTCAGCTAGGAAAATAGTGTATGTACGCTACACAGTAATCGGTGTTGATACTATTGAGTTTTGTGAAGGAGATGATGAAGTAAACCTTAGGAACAACACAGTTGGAATTAGTCCTGGTTGGGGTGGGGTATGGACTGGCAATGGAATAACTGAATCAAACAATAACGGAACTGGAAAGTTTGACCCAGCTGTAGCGGGGCCTGGAACGCATGTGCTCACCTTTACAAACAACAATTGTAGTGATGAATTGGTAATGGTAGTACATCCCTTGCCAACATTATTAGATACATCAACTTGTGGTATCGGAAATCCCATAAATTTGGTTGCAAACCCACCAGGAGGTATTTGGGATGGGGATGGGATTATAGATGCTAATGCTGGCACTTTTGATCCGCAGGATTCTGGTTTGGGTTTTCATACAATTAGGTATGAATCTCCAGCAGGGTGCATAGATTCGATGGAAGTGGAAGTGTATCAACTCACCCCTGCATATCTCAATGGCTTAAATCCTGAATATTGTTATTATGATACCATGATACCCATGACTGGGGCTCCGGTTGGGGGTATATTTTCTGGTAATGGGGTTATAGATACTACTTTTAATCCAACACTAGCGGGTGAGGGACAGCACGTTGTCACTTATACCTATGGTTTTGGTAATTGTGCTGTATCGGATGATATCAATCTTACAATTCTTCCACCTATTTCAACTACTATTGAAGTGAGTGATGATGATAGTATTTGCTTTTATGAGGTGGCTAATATCAGCGTTAAGGCCTCTGGTGGCGATGGAGGGATATTTAATTATGACTGGAACAATGGTTTAGGCTATGGCAGTGATAAGGTGGTACAACCAGATAGCCCAACCCAATACATAGTAACGGTAAGTGATGGCTGTTCAGAAGATAAGATAGATACAATTGATATACACGTATTTCCAAAATTTACCATTAATTTCAGCGTAGGCGATTCCGTATGTTATGATGAGCCTAATTCAGCCGAAGCATCTATTACAGAGCCGGGAAATTACATGCACACCTGGCATACAATACCGATTAGTCACGCTACAAGTATCAGTGCTCCCGCGGGGCATGATTATGAATTGACTGTAAGAGACAATGCCAGCGGTTGTGTGCAAGACAGCTCAGTGCGAATACCTTCTTACCCATTTGTAATGGCTAATTTTTCACCTATTCCTGATGGAGAGTGTGAGGTGGAACTAGATAAACCCAATGTTCAGTTTACAGATTTAAGCACGGGGGGTGTTTCGGGGTATTGGGATTTCGGTGATGGCGGCACAGCAAGTTATGAACCTCAGGTGTATCCTGAGCATATATACGCGGATACTGGTGTGTTTAATGTGCAATTAATAGTAGAAAATGAGGGAGGCTGTGTAGATACGACCACAAAAGCCCTATGCGTGACTGTTAATTATAAGTTGCATATCCCAAACACCTTCACACCCAATGGGGACAATCTTAATGACATATTTGTACCCGTAAGTGTTGGTATCGTAGAATTCAGGATGGACATTTACAATAGGTGGGGCGAGAAGGTACATACCATGAATAGCGTACATGACGGATGGGATGGTACTTTTCGTGGCAAAATAGCTCCAAATGGAGTCTATTCTTATTACGTGTACGCCTATGTTTTAGTAGAGAAACGCAGAAAACCTCTCAAGTTAAGAGGTACAGTACATTTGCTTAGAGGCATCAGGCCTGATTAATTATTCCTTGTTTTTTGTATCAATTAGTATGGTGACCGGACCATCGTTGATGAGTGCCACCTTCATATCAGCACCAAACTCGCCAGTTAACACAGATTTGCCCAATTCGCTTTCTAGTTGCTTTACAAACTTCTCATACAAAGGGATAGCCTTTTCTGGTCTGGCGGCTTTAAGGTATGATGGGCGATTACCTTTTTTGGTACTTGCATGTAGTGTGAATTGGCTTACAACAATAGCATCACCTTTAGTTTCTTGAAGGGATAGGTTCATTACCCCATTCTTATCACCAAAAACACGCAAGCGACCTATTTTCCCTGCCAACCATTCAATATCATCCTGTGTGTCCGCTTCTTCAATACCAAGCAGTATCAGCAGTCCATCGTCAATGCTGCTTTTCACTATTCCTTCAATGGTAACGGATGCTTTAGAAACTCTTTG